>NZ_JBBAOV010000014.1:0-49213 GCF_040401135.1 Limnohabitans sp.
GACACCACTTCTGGAATCACATCACCTGCGCGGCGCACCACCACGGTGTCGCCCACACGCACGTCTTTGCGGCGGGCTTCGTCTTCGTTGTGCAGCGTGGCGTTGGTCACGGTCACACCGCCCACAAACACGGGCGCAAGTTTGGCCACGGGTGTCAGTTTGCCCGTGCGGCCTACTTGCACTTCAATGGCTTGCACGGTGGTGAGTTGTTCTTGCGCTGGGTATTTGTGTGCCACGGCCCAGCGGGGTTCGCGGGTCACGAAGCCCAACTGACGCTGCGCGGTCAAACTGTTGACTTTGTAGACGACCCCATCAATGTCAAAAGGTAGCGCATCACGCGCTTGACCCATGCGTTGGTGAAAGTCCACCAAGCCCATAGAGCCTTGCACACAAGCTGTTTGCTCGGCCACAGGGAAGCCCCATTTTTTAAGCGCCATCAACAACTCGAAGTGCATGTTGAAAACGGGGCCACCGTCTTCTGCAGGCGTGATATCGCCCAAACCATAAGCAAAGAAGCTCAAAGGACGTTGGGCAGCAATCGTGGGGTCCAGCTGACGCACGGCACCCGCTGCGGCGTTGCGCGGGTTCACAAAGGTTTTCTCGCCCTTCTCGCCTGCAGCTATGCGGGCGCGTTGGCGCTCGTTCAAGGCTTCAAAGTCGCCACGGGCCATGTAGACCTCGCCGCGCACTTCCAGCACCTTGGGTGCGTCGCTTGGCAAGCGCAAAGGAATTTGACCAATGGTGCGGATGTTTTGTGTCACCTCTTCACCCATTTCGCCGTCACCGCGTGTCGCGGCTTGCACCAACACGCCGTTCTCGTAGCGCAAGCTCATGGCCAGGCCGTCAAACTTCAGTTCGGCCACGTAGTCCATCAGCGGGTCGGCTTCGGTCAGGCCCCGCTCTTTGCGGATGCGCGTGTCAAAGGCTTCAGCGCCGCTGGCTTCGGTATCTGTCTCGGTACGGATGCTGAGCATGGGCACCACGTGTTTGACGCTGGTAAAGCTATCGAGCGGCTTACCGCCCACGCGCTGCGTGGGTGAATCGGGCGAGATGAGATCGGGGTGCGCAGCTTCGATCGCTTGCAGCTCTTTGAACAAGCGGTCGTATTCGGCGTCAGGAATGGTGGGCGCATCCAGCACGTAGTACTGGTGGCCATGGTGATGTAGCTGTTTGTGCAATTCGGCTACGCGTGTGACCACAGCTTTATGGGCAGTGGCATCGCTGCCAAATAAGTCAGCGGTACTCATGCAGCGTGACCTTGAAATTAGCTAAACAAGCGACGCGCTTGCGGCGACCCAGCCGCCAAGTCGCGGGCATCGAGTGTGTCGTACAAGGCTAGCAAGTCGCGGGCAATCCCCCCAATGGCGGCCTCAGACAAAGGCTGACCGTTGTCATCGGAAATGGCGCCGTCCATGACACGCGCCAGTTCGTAGGCGGTTTGAATCATGCGGGCGTAAGGCTCTTCTTTGCGGTCCACCTGTGGCACATCAAGTGACAAGGCAAGTTCGTAAATGGCCGATTGCGTGGGGTCTTCGGACATCGCAGCCTGTGAGTCAAAGGTCAAAAGCAAGATGGGCGGCAAACCATGCACGGGCGCTGGCACCACCATGCGGCCTGGCAAAACACCCGCGATGAAGCCCAAACGTGAAGCGTTTTGTTGCACGTAGCCAGGGCTCCAAGCAGCCTTGATAGCTTTGAGGGTGAAGCTCAGTTGTGCGTCGTGGGCACTGGCAAAGCTGTCAAGCTCGCGAGCGCGGGCCACTTCTTCAAGCATGTCTGGAAACTCGGGCGCGCCGTTGATGGCGTCTGCAAAATGCTGTGTTTTGGTAACAAACTCAGAGAACTCAATTTCGTTCAATGGCCCCATGCGGTTGGCCAACTGCACGCCCGATTGAAATGCGCTGTAACGCAAACCTTGGCGGGGTTGCTCCCACAGGCCGGTGTCTGCGTTGAGGCCTTCTACGCTGAACAGCTTACTGCCGACACGACGTGTGGCGGGCAACCCTGAAATAGCAGCGTCACCAGAAATAGGCGCATCAATCTCAACCGCAGCAATCACGTCAATCAACGCGTCTAGGGCGGGACGTTTTTCAGGTTGCGGCAGGTCAACCCCCACCGTGCCCATAACTTTGGCTGCCGCGGGCGACATGGCGGGCGAATTGATGTCATGGGCAGCGTGATGCGCAGAACGCTCGGCGGCGACTTTGGCGGCAGCGGCTTTGGTCTCAGCAATGCGTGCCAATTCAGCTTCATCAGGCACGCGTTGGGCGTGTGCTGTGGCTTCTTCCATCATGCTACGTGCAATGTCAGTGACAGGATCTAGGCTGCCAGACACTACAAACCCATGTTGTACTTCTGAGGTAGGCGCTGTATCAAACGACGGCTCTTGAGGCTGGTCGTGATTAGGCAAAAAAGACGCAGGTGCAGACAGCGTTTCTTGTGGCTGGGGCTCGGCCTGGCGCGGTTTGTTTTTGCGTGATGTCCAAGCGCTGTGCGCGACAACGGCTGCAAGGACAACGCCACCTGCAATTGCTAAACCGATTTGAAGAGTGCTCATGTTTTTATTTTGCTATCAAACGGTATCTGCCATGGTCACTGCGGACTCCATGTCCACTGCAACGATGCGGGAAACACCTTGTTCTTGCATCGTCACACCAATGAGTTGCTCGGCCATTTCCATGGCAATCTTGTTGTGCGAGATGAAAAGGAATTGTGTTTCTTTGGACATGCTCGACACCAGCTTGGCATAACGCTCGGTGTTGGCATCATCCAGGGGCGCGTCCACCTCATCCAGCAAACAAAAGGGCGCTGGGTTGAGTTGGAAAATCGCAAACACCAAGGCAATCGCAGTCAGCGCTTTTTCGCCGCCAGACAGCAAATGGATGGTCTGGTTTTTCTTGCCAGGCGGCTGGGCCAGCACTTGCACGCCAGCATCCAGAATTTCGTCACCGGTCATTACCAGACGGGCATTACCGCCACCGAACAGCTCGGGGAACATGCGGCCAAAGTGTTCGTTGACGACCTTGAAGGTGCCCCCCAACAACTCGCGCGTTTCGCCGTCAATCTTGCGAATGGCGTCTTCCAGCGTGTTCATTGCATCGGTCAAGTCTTTGGTTTGCGCGTCTAAGAAGTGCTTGCGTTCGCTGGCACTGGTCAGCTCTTCCAAAGCAGCCAAATTGACGGCTCCCAAGGCGGTAATCTCGCGGTGCAAGCGGTCAATCTCGCCTTGCAAACCACCCAAGCGCACGTTGTTGGCAAGGACAGAGGCTGACACGGCTTCCAAGTCGGCTTGGGCATCCGTGAGCATTTGTGTGTATTGCTCCAAACCCAGTCGAGCGGCTTGCTCTTTAAGTTGGAAGTCGGTGATGCGTTGACGCAAAGGCTCAAGCTCACGCTCGAGCTTCAAGCGGCGTTCGTCGCTGGCACGTAGTTTGGTGGTGAGGTCGTCGTACTCGCTGCGCTTGGCACCCAAGGCGGCTTCGCGCTCCATCTTGACGTTCAAGGCGCTTTGCAAGCCGGCTTGCGCGGCAGCATCGGTCAAACGTGTGAGGTCTTCTTGCACACGTTGTTCTTCGGTGGCGACTGAGGCAGCTTGTTGCGTAGCGGTGTCGATGATGCGTTTGAGCTCGGCTTCACGGGTGGCCAAGCTGCGTTGGGCAAACTGCGCCTCTTGGGCTTGGCGCTCCAAGCTGCGCTGTTGCTCGCGGCTGTCGTTCAAACGGCGCTGGGAATTGATGACAGCATCGTCCAACTGGGCGTGGCGCTCTTGGCTGTCGGCCAGTTGCATGTCCAGCTCTTCAAAACGGGCTTCTGCAGTGGCGCGGCGCTCTTGCAAGTCAGCCAATTGGGCTTCGACCTCAGACAAATCACCGCTGATTTGCTCGCTGCGAGCGCGGGTTTGCTCTGCCAATTGGCTTAGGCGCAAGGTCTCCACTTGCAACACATGGGCTGAAGCTTGGGCTGCAGTGGCTTCAGCGCGGATGCTGACCAAGCGCTGAGAAGATTCGCTGTAGGCAGCCTCGGCGCGGATCAAGGTGTTACGGGCTTCATCCGCGATGAAGATTTGCGCTTTGCTGCTTTTGTCGAGGTTTTCAATCTCTTGGGCACGGGCCAACAAGCCCGACTGCGCGTTGTCTTGTGCATAAAAGCTCACGCTGTGTGCGCTGATGGCGTGGCCACTTGGCACATAAATCACTTGACTGGGTTGCAAGCTGCTGCGATTGGCCATGGCCTCATCGAGATTGGGCGCAGTCAAGCAGCCATGCAGCCAGTCGGTCAACAGCGCTTTTTGACCGGCATCATTGATACGCAAAAGGTCTGAAAGCCTTGGCAATGGAATTTGCGAGTCATTGGAGGCAACTTGTGGCGCGGGAGCTGCAGCGCTGGGTGGCGTATAAAACGCTAGCTTGGCAGGCGGCGCGTCCGTTTGGAAAGCACGCACGATGTCCAAACGAGACACTTCGAGCGAAGCCATGCGCTCGCGCAATGCGGCTTCAAGTGCGTTTTCCCAGCCTGCTTCGATATGAATACGGCTCCACAAAGCTTGCAGACCATCCAAGCCGTGCTTGACCAACCAAGGCTTGAGCTTGTCGTCGGTTTGCACTTTTTCTTGCAGGGCTTTGAGAGCTTCCAAACGGGCCGACAAATCGGCCTGCTTGGTTTGTTCGGCATTCACCGCTTGCTGTGCGGTGCGGCGTGCATCTTCCAGCACGGGCACTTGGGCTTGAAGCTCTTCAAGCTGAGCCGCTGTCACTTCCGCTTGGGCTTGCGCTTCTTGGAGCTGCTCATTGAGCTTGTTTAGTCGCAGCTCATCAGGTGCGGCCAAGGCATTTTTGTCGGCGCTTAGGCGCTCTTGGCGGGCGTTGAGGTTGCGGCTTTGCTCTTCGATGTTGCGCTGGTCAGCGGCCAAGACCTGAATTTGCTGCTGCACTTGCACCACGCTGCCACGTTGTTCGTTACTGCGCTGTTGGGCGACGCGCAGGACTTCTTCCAACTCGGGCAGCTGCATGGCTTGCTCTTCCACTTGCGCGGCGAGCATGATGGTTTTTTCTTCGCCGTCCATGGCCATGGAGGCCAAGTTTTCAATCTCTTGCTGCGCTTGCTCGCTCTGAGTGGCCCAATGCTCGGTTTGTTCTTTGATTTGCAACAGACGGGCTTCAGCGCGTTGGCGTCCTTCCACCACAAAACGGATTTCGGCTTCTAAGCGGCCCACTTCGGCACTGGCTTCGTACAAAGCGCCTTGCGCTTGGTTAACCTGGTCGCCCGCCGCATAGTGGGCTTGGCGAACAGTCTCAAGGTCAGCTTCGATGTGACGCAGGTCGGCAATCCGTGACTCAAGGTCGTTCACCGCTTTGTCTGCTTGGGTTTTGATGCCCACTTGGTCGGCTTCAGCCTCTGCGCGTCGCAAGAACCAAAGCTGTTGCTGCTTCAAGGTCACATCGGCATTGAGCGCGTGGTAGTGCTGGGCCACAACAGCCTGCTTCTCCAACTTTTCCAGGTTGGCGTTCAACTCACGCAAGATATCTTCTACGCGGGTGAGGTTTTCGCGGGTGTCGCTCAGGCGGTTTTCGGTTTCGCGGCGGCGCTCTTTATATTTGGAAACACCCGCCGCTTCTTCGAGGAACAAACGCAGCTCTTCGGGCTTGGATTCAATGATGCGGCTGATCGTGCCTTGGCCAATGATGGCGTAGGCACGTGGGCCAAGGCCTGTTCCCAAGAACACGTCTTGCACGTCTCGGCGACGTACAGGTTGGTTGTTGATGTAATAGCTAGAGCCGCCATCACGCGTCAACACACGCTTGACCGCGATCTCTGGAAACTGGCTCCACTGGCCACCCGCACGGTGGTCAGCATTGTCAAACACCAGCTCCACACTGGCTCGGCTGGCCGCTTTACGGGTGTTGGTGCCATTGAAAATGACGTCTTGCATGGACTCGCCACGCAGCTCGGACGCTTTACTTTCGCCCAACACCCAACGTACGGCATCCATGATGTTGGATTTGCCGCAACCATTGGGCCCCACCACGCCAACCAATTGGCCAGGAAGCAGGAAATTGGTGGGCTCCGCAAAGGACTTGAAACCCGATAACTTGATTGAATTCAGACGCACTGAAAAGCCTCTCTAGACACAGCTTGAATCATAAAGCGCTGAGGCTCTCGCGAACTTCGACCAACAAGCCCGACAAACTAGGTACTAATGAAGTAAAGATAGGACCCGTGACTTGCAGCGGCTTGTCGCGGCTGGTTTGGTAAAGATCGGTCATAGCTTGGGCCAAAGACTCATGAGCAAACAAAGGCATGAAGCCTTTCAGGGCATGCAGCGAATGCTCCACTTTCAAAGCATCACCAGTGGCCAAACCCGCTTGGATGATGGCCATTTCTTGGGTCAAGCTTTGTTCAAAGGTCACCATCAACTCATTGAGTTGGTCGGCTTCGAAAGCAAATTGTTTGGCACGGGTCAGGTCAAGCAGGGGATTAGTGGGCATTGCGATCAGTTCTCAAGTTAGCGCAGGGATAATATCAGCCATGAACCCCCTTCTTTCGAATTTACAGCCCTATCCTTTCGAGAGGCTGAAGCATCTTTTCTCTACCGTCACCCCCAACGCCGCATATGCGCCCATCAGCCTCGGTATTGGTGAGCCGCGCCATGCGACGCCGCAGTTGGTGCTGGATGCTTTAGCCAATGCCACGGCGCAGTTGTCTGCCTACCCAGCCACAGCCGGGTTGCCTGCGTTGCGCGATTCTTGCGTGAATTGGGTGCAACGCCGTTATGGCTTGAAGCTAGACGCTGCCACACAAGTGCTGCCTGTCAACGGCTCACGCGAAGCTTTGTTTGCCTTTGCCCAAACAGTGATTGACCCCAGTCGTGAAGCCGTGGTGGTGTGCCCCAATCCGTTCTATCAAATCTACGAGGGCGCCGCGTTGTTGGCCGGTGCCAAGCCCTATTACGCCGCTAGCGATCCAGCGTTGAACTTCAACGTCAATTGGGGCATCGTGCCGGCCGATGTGTGGGCCAAAACCCAGCTGCTGTTTGTCTGCTCGCCCGGCAACCCAACAGGCGCCGTGATGCCCTTGAGCGATTGGGAAAAGTTGTTTGCCTTGAGCGACAAATACGGCTTCGTCATTGCAAGCGACGAGTGCTACAGCGAAATCTATTTTCGAGAAGAAGCGCCTTTGGGAGGGCTTGAAGCCGCAGCCAAGTTGGGCCGTAGCGATTTTAAAAACTTGGTCGCTTTCACCAGCTTGTCCAAACGCAGCAATGTGCCGGGCATGCGCAGTGGTTTTGTGGCCGGTGACGCCCACATCCTCAAGCAGTTCTTGCTCTACCGCACCTACCACGGCTCCGCCATGAGCGGCATGGTGCAAGCGGCCAGCATTGCGGCTTGGGACGACGAAGCGCATGTGGTGGCCAACCGTGAGCAGTACCGAAAAAAGTTTGCCGCTGTGACCCCACTGCTCGAAGCCGTGATGGATGTGCGCTTGCCTGACGCTGGTTTTTACCTGTGGGCTGCAGTTCCCGGTGGGGATGACGTGGCCTTTGCCCGAGACTTGCTGGCTCAATACAATGTCACGGTGTTGCCAGGTAGCTATTTGGCCCGAGAGGGTCACGGCATTGGCGATACCAAAGGCTTTAACCCTGGCGCTGGTCGAATTCGCATGGCCTTGGTGGCCGAAACCGCCGAGTGCTTAGAAGCCGCGCAACGCATCATGGCGTTCATCAAAAACAGCCCCGTCTAAATTTATTTCATTCATTTCAACGCAGAGAAGACAACCATGACTCAACATCAACTCCAGCACGTGATCGACAACGCTTGGGACAACCGCGCCAACATCAACGGTGCGAACGCCACACACGACGTGCGTGAAGCGGTTGACCACGTCATTGCTGAATTGAACGCAGGCCGCTTGCGCGTGGCCACCCGTGATGGCGTGGGTCAATGGACCACGCACCAATGGCTGAAAAAAGCCGTGTTATTGAGTTTTCGTTTGAACGACAACGAAATCATGAAAGCGGGCGACTTGGGTTTTTACGACAAAGTCAAAACAAAATTTGCACACCTGAGTGAAGAAGAAATGAAAGCCGCTGGCGTGCGCGTAGTGCCACCTGCCGTGGCGCGTCGTGGCAGCTTCATCGCATCGGGCGCGATCTTGATGCCTTCTTATGTGAACATCGGCGCGTATGTGGACAGCGGCACCATGGTCGACACTTGGGCCACTGTGGGTTCATGCGCACAAATCGGCAAGAACGTTCACTTGTCAGGCGGCGTGGGCATTGGCGGTGTGTTGGAGCCCTTGCAAGCCAACCCCACCATCATTGAAGACAACTGCTTCATAGGCGCTCGCTCTGAGGTGGTGGAAGGCGTCATCATCGAAGAAAACTCTGTGCTTGGCATGGGTGTGTTCATCGGCCAATCGACCCCCATCTTTGACCGCGCCACAGGCGAAATCAGCTACGGTCGCGTGGCCTCTGGCTCTGTGGTCGTGAGCGGCAACATTCCTAAAGTGGCTGCCAACGGCGCGCCGTTCAGCATGTATGCGGCCATCGTGGTCAAGCGCGTGGATGCACAAACCCGCTCTAAAACCAGCATCAACGACTTGTTACGCGATTAAATGTCTCGCACCCTCCAGCTCACCGAGCAGCTTTTATCGCGCCCTTCGGTCACCCCCGATGACGCGGGCTGTTTGGACATCATCACCGCTCGGCTCACGCCCATCGGTTTTGAGTGCGAGCGCATCGACAGCGGCCCTGACGCCTTCCGCGTGAGCAACCTGTGGGCTGTTCTGCGCAGCTCACGCGCCCATGCCAAAACTTTGGTGTTTGCAGGCCATACCGATGTGGTGCCCACTGGCCCTATTGACAAGTGGACCAGTGACCCCTTCACCCCCACTCACCGCGACGGCAAGCTGTTTGGCCGTGGTTCCAGCGACATGAAAGCGTCGTTGGCAGCGATGGTGGTGGCGTGTGAAGAGTTTGCTGCCGCCTGCAAAGATCCAGCCATCAACATCGCCTTCTTGCTCACCAGCGACGAAGAAGGCCCGGCGTTAGACGGCACCGTCAAAGTGTGTCAAGCCCTCACCGCACGTGGCGAAAAAATCGACTGGTGCATTGTGGGTGAGCCCACCTCGGTAGAGCGCACCGGCGACATGATCAAAAACGGCCGTCGCGGCACCATGAGCGGCAAGCTCGTTGTCAAAGGCGTGCAAGGGCACATCGCCTACCCGCAACTCGCCAAAAACCCCATCCATTTGCTCAGCCCTGCATTGGCCGAGTTGGTGGCAATTGAATGGGACAAAGGCAACGATTTCTTCCAACCCACCAGCTGGCAAGTGAGCAACATTCATTCGGGCACGGGTGTGAGCAACGTCATTCCAGGCGAATGCGTGGTGGACTTTAATTTCCGTTTCTGTACCGAATCCACGCCCGAGCAATTGCAACAACGCCTGACCGCTGTGCTGCAAAAACACAGCTTCGACTTTGACCTCAAATGGACCATTGGCGGCCTGCCCTTTCTGACCACCCCTGGTGATTTGGTCGATGCCGTTCAAGTCGCTATTCACGACGAAACTGGCATTGACACCGTGCTGTCCACCACCGGTGGCACTAGCGACGGGCGCTTTATTGCGCAAATTTGCACACAAGTCATCGAGCTTGGCCCACCCAACGCCACCATCCACAAAATTAACGAGTGTGTGGCCGTGGCTGATTTAGACCCTTTGAAAAACATTTATCGCCGTGTGCTGGAAAAGCTACACGGCTTGGCCTCACAGGCCAACTCGTCCGCACAATGAACCCTTCTTTGAATCTCAGCACGCTCATTGCGCAGAGCGCGCAGCAGCTTGACGCTGCGCATACCGCAGGCAGCCTTAGCTTTGGCCAAGGCACCACCAATGCCGCCGACGAAGCTGCATGGTTGGTGCTGTGGGCATTGGGTTTGCCACTCGACACCGATGTGTCAGATGACGCATTCAATGTCGAACTCACGTCAGAGCAAGTGGCCGAAGCGCAAGCGCTCATCGCCCAGCGCATCAGCAGCCGCAAGCCCGCGGCTTACCTCACGCAAGAGGCGTGGTTGCAAGGGGTGTCGTTCTTCATCGACGAACGTGCCATCGTGCCGCGCTCGCTCATTGCAGAGGTTTTGGCCGAAGGCAATATTGACCCTTGGCTAGACCCCAACACCACCCGCGTGCTCGACCTGTGCACAGGTAACGGCAGCCTGGGCATCTTGGCGGCACTTGCCTTCCCCGACATCACGGTGCAGGGTTTGGACTTGTCCACAGACGCCTTGGCAGTGGCCCATATCAACATCGAACGTCACGGCCTTGAAGCCCGCATGACGCTCACCGAATCGGATGGCTTGGCCAAGGCCGACGGTGTGTTTGACCTCATCTTGTGCAACCCACCCTATGTGAACGCACAAAGCATGTACGAACTTCCCGCCGAATTCAAAGCCGAGCCTGCGCTCGCTTTGGCGGGTGGTGACGACGGCATGCATTTCATTCGCCAAATGCTGCGCGACGCCCCAGCACACATGAGCGAAAACGCGGTTTTGGTGCTTGAGATTGGCCATGAACGCGACTATTTTGAAACAGCCTTTCCTAACTTAGATGTCGTGTGGCTATCGACCAGTGCTGGTGACGACCAGGTCTTACTCCTTACTCGCCAAGCTATCGCTGAAAGCGCTTTTACAAAATGATCACGATTAAAAATGTCACCTTGCGCCGCAGCGCCAAAGTCTTGCTCGAAGGGGCAACGGTCACGCTCAACCCCACGGAAAAAGTAGGCCTTGTCGGTCGCAACGGCGCGGGTAAATCGTCGCTGTTCGCCCTGCTCAACGGCAACTTGCATGAGGACTCGGGCGAGTTCTACATCCCTTCGCAATGGCGCATGGGCCAGGTTTCTCAGGACATGCCAGAGACCGACCAAAGCGCAACCGAGTTTGTGATTGAGGGTGACACCATCCTCTTTGACGCACGCGCCGAAGTCAAAGCCGCAGAAACCACGGAAGATGGCGAACGCTTGGGCAACGCCTACATGGCGCTGTACGACGCGGGTGAGCACGATGCGCAGTCACGCGCACAGGCGCTCATCTTGGGCCTTGGCTTTAAAACGACCGAGCTCGACAACCCCGTGAACAGCTTCTCGGGCGGTTGGCGCATGCGCTTGCAATTGGCACGCGCTTTGATGTGCCCGTCAGATTTGCTGCTGCTGGACGAACCCACCAACCACTTGGACTTGGACGCCTTGGTCTGGCTCGAAGCCTGGCTCAAGCGCTACGAAGGCACGATGGTTGTGATCAGCCATGACCGTGAGTTCTTGGATGCGGTGACCAACGTCACCCTGCACATCGACGCCGGCAAACTGATGCGCTACGGCGGCAACTACAGCAAGTTTGAAGACATGCGTGCCGAGCAAATGGAGCTCCAACAAAACGCTTTCTCCAAACAGCAAGACAAGATTGAACACTTGCAAAAGTTCATTGCCCGCTTCAAGGCCAAGGCCAGCAAAGCCAAGCAAGCGCAGAGTCGCGTCAAAGCACTCGACCGCATGGAAAAGATCGCGCCCCTGTTGGCCGAAGCCGACTTCAGCTTCGAGTTCAAAGAACCCGCCAACTTGCCCAACCCCATGCTCTCAATGCAGGGCGTGAGCTTTGGCTACCCTCCCCCAGCCGACGCACCCGCGGGCACACCGCCCACGGTGATCGTGAAAAATGTCAGCCGCTCTGTGTTGGCCGGTCAACGCATTGGCATCTTGGGAGCCAACGGCCAAGGTAAATCGACCGTGGTGAAAACCATTGCCCGTGACCTAGGCGCCTTGGGCGGTGAAGTGACAGAAGGCAAGGGCCTCAACATTGGCTACTTTGCGCAACAAGAACTCGACGTGTTACGCCCAGCCGACAACCCGTTGGAGCACATGATCGCCTTGGCGCGAAAACTCACAGCCGATGGCAAGCTCGCTGGCCAAGCCACACGCGAACAAGATTTGCGCAGCTTTTTGGGCCAATTCAACTTTGGTGGCGACATGGTCAAGCAAGCCGTGGGCAGCATGAGCGGTGGCGAAAAGGCCCGTCTAGTGTTGTGCATGCTGGTGTGGCAGCGCCCCAACCTCTTGCTGATGGACGAGCCAACCAACCACTTGGATCTCGCCACCCGCGAAGCACTGAGCATGGCGCTCAACGAGTTTGAAGGCACCGTGATGCTGGTCAGCCATGACCGCGCCTTGTTGCGCGCCGTGTGTGACGAGTTCTGGATGGTCTCTCGCGGCGGCATCGAGCCGTTTGATGGTGACTTGGACGACTACCAACGCTACCTGCTCGACGAAGGTAAGCGATTGCGTGCCGAAGCCGTGGCAGAGGCCAATGCAGCTGTTCTGAAACCAGTGGTTGTTGCGCCGGTCGTGCTGGCCAAAGACAACAGCCAGCAGCGCAAAGACATCAACGAGAAAAAACGCCCGTTGAAAAAAGAGATGGATGGTGTGGAAAAAACCATGGCCACCCTAGAGTCTGAAAAAACCGCATTGCATGACAAACTCGCCAAGCCCTTGCCCCCTGCCGACATTGCTGAAACCGGCAAACGCCTCAAAGCGGTGGAAGACGAACTGGCTTCGTTAGAGCTGCGGTGGCTGGAACTGACTGAGGCGATGGACTCTATAGAAAGCGCCACTGCCTAAATCTAGGTTTGTCGCTAGTCATAGAAGATGGAAAGGTTTGGGCTCGGGTCACGATAAAAGCCCGCCACTTGCGCAGACATAACTTGAGCTTTGTAGTCGGACATCACCAGGTCTTGAGCCGAGGTGTTTTGAAACTGTTTGGAGTCCGCCGCCAGGGTGACGGTGGCGCTGCGGTCATCCGCACGCACCAGTGGGTAGATCCATTCCATGCCCTTGGTCAGTGCGCGGCCCACGGCGCCCACCATGCCCTGTTCGCCCACCACCACTTCGTAGCTCATGGCTGAAGCGTTCAGGCCCATGCGCCAGCCGTCGGTGCCCACGGGCAGGCTGTAGGCCAAGCGGGCGTAGTCGCTGCCACGGGTGTGCACGGCCACCACGTTCAGCATGTCGGCCAAGTCGTTGGGGTTAAACCATGTCAGGCTGGCCATGACGCGCATAAAGCCCGTGGCGCGGGAGCCCGCGTTGTCCACGGTCAGCTCGGCTTGGCGAGTGCGGCCTTGGTACAACTTAAGCAATAGTTCGGTCTCGCCCGCCTCGCGGCCTTGGCGCAGTGAGCCTTGCACGCTCAGGCCTGGCAAGTCGTTGGCCAAGGCCAAGGCGCGGTCAAGCGATTGGGTGTTCAAAGGCGTGCCAGTTTTTTGCTGGGCCTCAATGATGGCCTCCACGTGGGCTTGGGTGTTGGGCAGGTCTTCCAGTTCTTTCTCGATCTCGACTTTGGAGAACACCGACTCGATCACATCGACTGTCAAAACCCCGTCTGTCAGGTCTTGCGGCGGCAAAATGGCGCGGGCAAGGTAGTTGTTTTTGCGGTAGTACTGCTCCACCACCATGCCGATTTCAAGCATTTGCTCGTAGGTCATGGGGGTGTTGAGGAAGGGCTCGACGATGCCTCTAAGCTCCATGTCGCCCAAGATGGTGACGCCTGTGAACTTGATGTTTTTGAGGGTCATGAGCGCTTTGGCGGCTTCTTCGACCTCTTGCTGCTCGACCATTTTGTCCATGGCGGCGTCGACCATGGTTTTGGGTTCGGCCTTGCGCGGCGCGGGTTTAGCGATGGTTTTGGCGATGGTTTTGCCAGTGATGGCCTCAGCCCAACGGGTGACGGGCAGATCGGTAGTGTCCTCAATCGCGCGCAGCACAGTGCCTGCGGTTTTTGGCATCACAGGGTCGTAGGTATCCCACGACCAGGCCAAAAGGCACAGGAAGGCAATTGCGGCAATGATTCGCGATCGGCTTAACTTCACAAAATGAGCATTAAAACAACCATAAGGGCTGTATCAGTGCAAGATTTGTGCCTTGCCGCTTTATTGACGGTTTTTCTGGGGGATTTGGGGGGCTAGCGTTTGGCTTTGCTGGCCTCGTTACTGGACTGGTTACTGGCCGGGTTTGCTAGGTGGAATACTTTCAATCACTTGCAGGGTCAGCTCCACGCCCGTGAGGGTTTGACGCGGAATGTAGGCCTGCACCAGCCAGCCAGCTTGGCGATAGGCTTCAGACACGGCATGCGTCAGTTGCTGCAAATCCTGCTGTTTCAACGGCCGATTGGCAAAAGGCAGGGCCACCGCTTGCAGCTGACCGGTGGTCAACAGCTGATTGCCGTTGAATTTAAAGCGCTGCGCGGTGACCACGGTGGTGTCGTTCACCGCCATCTCGGGCGGCAACGAAGCCCGCTGCGGCTGAATGCGCTGCTGCTGGCTTTGCTTGAACATTTGCTCGCTTTGACGCATCAAAGCACCCGCATCAGGCATGGTTTGCGCCCAAAGATTGGCGCCCAAAAGCAAGGCCAAGGCGGCTAAGGTGAGTGGGGTTGGACGCATAAATATTCCTTTTAAATCAATGAGTTATGGGTTGATGCATCACACCAAAACGTTCAGCCAGTGTGCAAAGCCGCTTGTCCATTGACCATAACGCAACCCCCTGCGTCAGCAAGGTGGAGGCCAACAGCTGAAGGTCAAACAAGCCACAACCCAAGCCAAACAGGCGCTCACGCTCGATAAAGTCGATCACTTCACGAACGCTGGCTTGTTGCACCTGCTGCAAGCTACCCAAGTCGCCCAATGTCTGGAGCCGATTGGGGGGCGTACCACATGCTAGTTCCCCCAAAATGAGTGGGTGCACCATCACCAAGTCAAGGTCTAAAAGGTTTGCCAACACATCGTTGCGTTGCCGAAAGTGGGCAACCCAGACCGATGTATCAACGAGAACACCCTTCATGCCTGCGCATCGCCTCGTTGACGCGTGACTTCTGGCATATCCGGCATGGCACCACCCAAAGCGGCCAGCCGCTTGGCGGCTTGAACGCGCACAAAGGTTTTGATGGCTTCGCGAAACAGGTCGGCCTTGTCCATCATGGGCTCAGCCACCTCAATCGCCCGCTCGTAGAGGGCGTCATCGATCGTTACAGTTGTTCGCATAGAACCTCGCATCACTAAAATTGAATCGATTCTGCATCAAATATGATGCAGACGCAAGAAGTGCGTTTCAACTGAGGCTTATTCAGCCAACGCCTTCTTCTTAAACACTTCAGGCAAGTTGCATTCAGCCAGTTCAGCTTCTAGTTGGGCGTCACCCACAATAAACTCGCCGCGCTTGGCATAGTTGTCTTTCAGGCGCTTGCTGTAGACCTCGGACACGTTGGCCACGTTGCGCTGCACGGTTTTCATGGTGTCTTTGCTTTTGAGGCCGCGTTTTTTGTCGATCTCGCGTTCATTGGCTTCAGACAACACCATGAAGTGCTGGGCCAGGTTTTCAAAGTCTTTTGCGCCTTGGTTTTGTCCTTTGCGCTGTAAAAGCGCCGACACATTAAGCTGCAGTGCGGCGCAGCGGTTGTAAAGGTAGGACAGCCGCGTTGGGTCGCGGTAGTTTTTGTACTGGGTGCGAACCTCGTCAAACGTGGACAGCTTAGCCGCCTGAGCTTGAGCCTGCGGCGCAAATGCCATGAATGCCACAACAAGCAAGATTGAACTTTTCATTTTTGAAAGTACCACTGTCAATATTATGTTGGCACAGATTATGCATTCCACTTAACTAAATTTTTGAATTTAGGAGTACGACATGACAAACCAACACCTATCAGGCGCCAAGCTCACCAGCTTCACCCTGGGCGAACTCACGCAAGCAGCAGAAATGTTGCAAGCCGCGGGTCAGCACCAAGAAGCGATTGAGTTGTACCGTCAGTGGCTTAAGCATGGCAAAGACGAACTCAAACACGTGGCCTGGTTCAACTACGGCTGGCTGCTGCAAAAGCAAAACAAGTTTGACGAAGCCGCCAGCGCCTATGACGAGCTGACTAATAACTATGCCAGTTATTTGTCCGGCAACAACGCAATGGCTTAACCGCCTAGTACCCAAACAAGATTCAATTGTCAGGACCTAGTGAAAGCTAGGCCCTGCTTTTTTGCGTCTATTTTTTGTTGATTTTTATATTTACATAAGATTAATCGTATTTTTGTTAAAAATGACAAATCGAAAGTAAATGGGCAAATAAAAAAGGACTTAGATTTCTCTAAGTCCTTTTTAAGATTTTTGGTGGGACCAGCGGGGGTCGAACCCACGACAAACGGATTAAAAGTCCGCTGCTCTACCAACTGAGCTATGGTCCCATCACGCAGCGTATTTAACGATTGTTACGTACCCTGCGAAGCCTAAAAGTATAGCGTATTTTTTACAGCTTTGGCAATGGACTTGAAGAAATTTGGTCAATCACCCAGCCTGCTGCGCACTGCCCAAACGTGGCCGTGACACTGACCACCGAGCCATAGCCACTGCAGTTCAACGAGCCATCGCCTTGCTCATTGTTTGTCATGTCGCAACTTGCATCTGGAGGTGCCACAGCCTCGCGGCTGAACACACAGGCGACCCCTATTATTTTGCCCTCACGGGCTGCGCCGTGTTCGCGGCGCAGGTTGTAGCGCAACTTGGCCAAGAGGGGGTCGTGGCTGGTGTGGCACAGGTCGTCAACGTCCACTTTGTGCGCTTGTCGCTTGCCACCGGCTGCGCCCACGGAGATAAAAACCACGCGCTGCTGAATGGCCCACGCAGCCATGGCAGTTTTGGCTTTGATTTGGTCGCACGCATCAATCACGGCATCCACATCAGCGCCGTTCAAGATTCTGGGCCAGTTGTTGGGTTCGACAAAGTCTTCGATGCAGGTCACCACGCAGTCAGGGTTGATGTGGGCAATGCGCTGGCGCATGGCTTCAACTTTGGCCATACCTAAGGTGTTGTCCAGCGCATGGATTTGTCGGTTGATGTTGGACTCGGACACGTGGTCAAGGTCGATCAATGTCAGGCGCCCCACCCCGCTGCGCGCCAAGGCCTCAACCGTCCACGAACCTACGCCACCCACGCCCACTACCACCACATGGGAAGCGCGTATGCGGGCAGCGCCGCTAACGCCGTACAACCGCTCTAGGCCGCCAAAACGTCGCTGGGTTAACGAGGGGGCTTGGAAGCCAGCTTCAAGCACAAGAGGTGCGCTCATGGCGTGCGGCCTGCAGGCGCAGAGCCACCACCGCGCCCAGCACGATGGCGGCCAAGGCCACGCACGCGTTAAGGCTCAGGGTAGAAATGCCGCTCAGGCCTTGGCCAAAGGTGCAACCCATGGCGGTTACGCCGCCCACACCCATGAGCACGCTGCCCAGCAGGTGTTGACCTAAGTCGCGGGGGTCGGCAAAGCCTTCCCAACGAAAGCTTTTGCTTAGCAAGGCCGAGGCGGCAGAGCCCACCAAGACGCCGGCCACAGCCGCAATGCCGACGCTCAGCACTTTGGACGCGTCGCTGTAAAACATCAACCAGTCCAGGGTGTAGGCCACGGGGGCGACAAAGTTGAGGGCTTCCATGCGGCCTGAGTTGGTGGCCAGGTAAACCGCATCTAAAGTTTCGGGGTGTTCGGGCACAAAGCCCAAATGACCGCTGACCCACCACATGGCCACCACCAAGGCGCCCACGCCTAGGCCAGCCAACAGGTTGTCGAAGGTCCAAAAGTCTTTGTGGCGCAGTACAAACACCAGCAGCAGCGCACCCAAGATATAGCCCAAGTGTGGAACACCCAAGGCATTGAGGTTGGCCCCCAAGGGCATGTCGACAAACACGGTATCCACTGTGCTGACACGTAATACAGCGGTGATGCCTTTGAGCGTGGCAAAGGCGCTGACGCCCATGACCACCATGACCACCAACGATTTGAGGTTGCCGCCACCGATGCGCACCAAGGTTTTGTTGCCGCAGCCCGAAGCGATGACCATACCGTAGCCAAACATCGCACCGCCCACCAGGGTGGACAGCCACATCAGCCGGGTGCTGGCGTACAAGGTTTTGCTTGGGTCAATGAGACCAAAGTCAGACAAAGCGCTAAAGCCCAACATGGCAACGCCGATGGCGCAGACCCACTGACGGGCGCGGGTCCAATCGCCCATGTGCACCACATCCGAGATGGCGCCCATGGTGCAAAAGTGAGTGCGCTGGCTGATCGCCCCCAACAGCAAGCCGCCTAAAAAAAAGGCCACCAGGACCTCTTGGGTAAGCGTGGCTAACTCTGTCATTTAAGTTTGGCCAAGCGTTCAGAAGCAGCCACAGCGGCCTCAGTTTGTGGATAAGTTTTGGACACATCGGCCAAGGTTTTGCGGGCGGCCTTGTTATCTTTTAGTTCCAATTGACAGTTAGCCACCGACAGCATGGACTCGGGCGCACGCAGATGTTGCGGAGCTTTGGCCAATAAAGCGTTGAAGTGGCCAATGGCGTTGGCATAGGCGCGGTTGGCATATTGGGCGTTGCCTAGCCAGAACAGCGAGGGCACCACATACCCACTGCTGGGATGACGCTTGATGAAATCAGTGAAAGAGTTGGCAGCCGCCACAAACTCGCCTTTGCGAAAGGCGGAAAGCGCCTCTTCGTAGGCTTTGGTTTCTGTGGGGTCAGCCATAAACTCCACCCCGTCCACTTTGACGGCGGTGGGTTCAAACTTTTTCAAGCGGTCATCCACGCCTTGGGACTGTTCTTTGGCGCGGCGCAACTCTTTGCTTAACTCTTGGCTAAGCTCTTCTTTTTCACCACGTAAGCGGGCTGTTTCAGCACGCAAGGCTTCAAGCTGGTTTTGCTGCTCAAGCAAGTTGCGTTGGAAGTTTTGAATTTCTTCGCCTTGACGTTCCATGCGTTGGCGCAAATCCAAAATTGCTCGACGTGCGTCGGTGTCTTCAAACAAGGCTGCATTGGCACTCGCGCTTAACAACACACTTGCGGCCAAGGCCACAGCGCGGAGGGAAAAAGAAGACTGACGTGTCATTGGTAGTTCAGCGCCGCACGACGGTTTTGTGTGTAGGCCGACTCATCAGAACCTTGGGCCACGGGCTTTTCTTTGCCAAAGCTCACCGCTTCCATTTGACTTTCTGGAACACCCAAAGCGGTCAAAGCGCGACGCACTGCGTCTGAGCGCTTTTGACCCAGCGCCAAGTTGTATTCGCTGCCACCGCGCTCGTCGGTGTGACCTTCTAGGTTGACACGGCGGTTGCGGTCGGCACGCAGGTAGCGGGCGTGTGCGTCCAACACGGGTTGGTATTCAGACTTGACGCTGTAGCTGTCGAGCTCAAAGTAAATGATGTGATCAACGCCCACAGGGCCTACCTTGATGCCTTGCATGGCGCCGAGGTTGCGAGAGTTCAGGCCAGCCACGGCGCTTTGACCACTGGCGTTGGCGTTGTTGCTGCCTGAGCGGTCTTCGACCTGCACATCATCCAGCTTGACGCCAGAGGCGCAGCCAGAGAGCACGGCCGCAATGGAAAGGAGTAAAAGAAGTTTTTTCATAAGTACGCTTTAAAAAAGAGAAGAAATTAAGGTTGCGCTTTGATGAACGGGCCCCAATGGGGTTCACGCAAATCACCGTTTTGACCGGACAAACGGGCTTTGATGCGGCCGTCTAAGGTGGTGGTCATCAACGCTTCGCGGCCATCTTGTTGTGTCGCGTAAACAATCAGACGGCTGTTGGGGGCAAAGCTGGGGCGCTCGTCGCGGCTTGAGTCGGTGATGGCGGCCACGTTGCCGCTGGCAATGTCCATCACATGCAGCTTGAATGCGCCACCGATGCGAGAAATGTAGGCAAGCCAACGGCCGTCTGGGCTGAGAGCGGGCGAAATGTTGTAATTGCCGTTGAAGGTCACGCGGTTGGCGGGGCCGCCCATGGCGGGCATGCGGTAAATCTGAGGTGCACCGCCGCGGTCGCTGACAAAGTAAATGGCGGTGCCGTCGGAGGAGAACACGGGCTCTGTGTCAATGCCCGAGGACTGGGTTAAACGACGAGGTTCACCGCCGCTAGGGTCGATCACAAACAGCTGGGACCCGCCATCGCGACTAAGCGTTACCGCTAGGCTGCGGCCATCGGGCGACCAGCTGGGGGCGCTGTTGGAGCCACGAAAGTTGGCCACCACTCGGCGCTTGCCGGTGGACACGTCGTGCACGTACACCACAGGCTTTCGCGATTCAAATGACACGTAGGCCAACTGACCGCCAGAAGGTGACCAGCTGGGTGAAATGATGGGCTCAGGGCTGGCTAAAGCAGACTGTGAGTTTTCGCCGTCAGAGTCAGCCACCCAAAGGTTGAAGCGGGCACCGGCCTTGGTGACGTAGGCAATGCGGGTGGAGAAGACCCCCTTTTCACCCGTGAGTTTTTCGTACACAAAGTCAGAAATACGGTGTGAGGCCAGGCGCAAATCGCCGGTGACCACGGTGTAGCTCATGGCACCTAGGTCTTGACCACGCACCACGTCCCACAAGCGCACACGCACATCAAAGCGGCCATCAGCCATGCGGCTGATGCTGCCCGTCAACAGGGCATCTGCGCCCTTTTGACGCATGACGCTGATGTCGGGGCGCTGGGTCTCGTCCAACACCACACCAGCGCTGACGCCACGGAACTGGCCGCTGCGCTCGAGGTCGGCCTGCACGATGGTGGAGATTTTTTGGGGCGAGGCCTCTTCACCTCGCAAGGGGGAAAAGGCAATGGGCACTTGGGTGAGGCCCACACCCGACACTTCTACACGGAACTGCGCCCAAGTGGGCAAGGCCAACAAACCGGCGATCAATAACCCAAGTGGGAAGCGCAAAAGGTGATGTGTCATACAGAGAGGGGTAGCCAAATATTGTGCAGATTTTAATGGCGAACGAGTGGCGATAATGACCGGTATTGTGTTTCTTGCCACTCTCATCATTTATGACCTCCACCACCCCCTCCGCGTCGTCTGATTCCTTGTACCAAAGGCTCAAACGCGTGGTCCCGTGGTTTGCGGGTCAACCGGCTGCCTTGGCGCTGGGAATTGTGGGTATTTTTGTGGGCGCAGCTACCGAGCCTGCAATACCTGCGCTGATGAAGCCACTGCTGGACAACGGCTTTGACCGCGGCACCCTAGACCTTTGGATGATTCCTGTGGTTTTGTTGCTGTTGTTTGGTGTGCGCGGCTTGGCAGGCTTTGTGGCCGCTTATTGCTTGGCTCGCGTCTCCAACAACGCCATGGAGGTCTTGCGCAAGCGCTTGTTTGAAAAGCTGTTGCATGCAGACCCCAAGCTGTTCAGCGACAAACACACCAGTGGCTTGACCAACACCATGGTGTATGAGGTCAACAACGGTGCGTCTGTGCTGGTGTCCACCATGTTGGCATTTGCCAAAGACTTGGTGACTGTGTTCGCCTTGCTGGGCTATTTGTTGGTGCTCAACTGGAAGCTCACCTTGATTGTGTTTGCCATCTTCCCGCCCATCGCGTGGGTGGTCAAAATCCTGTCGCGTCGCCTAGACAACTTGACACGGGCCAGCCAAGACGCGACAGACGAGCTGGCCTATGTGGTGGAAGAAAACGTGCTGGCCTACCGCATGGTGCGTTTGCACAACGCGCAAGGCAGCCAAACGCAAAAGTTTGCCAAGTCCAACCTCAAGCTGCGCCAATTAGCCCTCAAAGCCGTGGTGGCCAACTCGGTCATGACCCCGTTGATTCAAATGCTAGCCGCGCTGGCCTTGTCCGCCGTCATCGTGATGGCGCTCTACCAGAGCTCGGGGTTAGGCGCCACGCAAAATGTGACCGTGGGTAGCTTCGCCGCTTTTATGACGGCCATGTTGATGCTGATTTCACCGATTAAACATTTGTCTGAAGTGGTGGGCACGCTCACGCGCGGCGTGACCTCCTTAGAGCGCGGTCTCAACCTGCTTGACCTGGTGGCCGATGAAACCCAAGGCACCCACACCTCAGCGCATGCCAAGGGCGAAATTAGCTTTGACCACGTCACGCTGCAATACCCTTCGGCCACATCACCCGCTTTGAACGGCGTGAGCCTGACCATCCAGCCCGGGCAAACGGTGGCCTTGGTTGGCGCCTCGGGCTCTGGCAAAACTACATTGGCCAACTTGCTGCCACGCTTTCTTGAACCCACGTCGGGCCAAGTGCGCTTAGACGGTGTGCCGCTCAAAGAATGGTCACTGGCCAGCCTGCGCAGCCAAGTGGCCTATGTCAGCCAAGACGTGGTGATGTTCAACGACACGGTGGCGCAAAACATCGCCTTGGGCGACAGCGTGGACACCGCCCGCGTGTGGAACGCCCTCGATGCCGCAAACTTGAGCGAGTTTGTACGAAGCCTGCCAGCCCAAGAAAACACGTTGGTGGGCCACAACGCCACCCAGCTCTCTGGCGGACAGCGCCAGCGTTTAGCCATTGCCCGCGCCATCTACAAAGACGCGCCGATCCTGATCTTGGACGAAGCCACATCGGCGTTAGACACCTCCTCGGAGAGAGCAGTAAAAGACGCGCTGCAGGTGCTGATGCAAGGCCGCACATCGCTGGTCATCGCGCACCGTTTGTCCACCATCGAGCACGCCGACTTGATTGTGGTGATGCAGGCTGGATGCATTGTGGAGACGGGAACACACAGCCAGCTCATGGCCAAAGGTGGCGCGTATGCCGTGTTGTACCAAGTGGCCGCACAAAGCCATGACCAACAATTTGCTGAAACCTCTCCTACCTAACGTATTCACCCTATGAGCCAAGCATCCATCAGCGGTTTCACCTTCATTCGCAATGGCGTGGAGCTAGGCTTCCCGTTCGAAGCGTCTATTCGTTCACTCTTGCCTTTGGTGGACGAGTTTGTGGTGGTGGTGGGCAAAAGCAACGACGACACCTTGGCGCGTATCCACGCCATCGGCTCACCCAAAATTCGCGTCATCGAAACCATTTGGAACGAACGCATGGCTGACCGTGGCTTTGTTTACGCCCAGCAAAAAATGATGGCGCAATTCGCTTGCACCGGTGACTGGGCTTTCTACCTTGAGGGCGACGAGCTGGTTCATCAGGCCGAGCTGGCCAACATCCGCGCCAGCGTGGACCAACACCATGCCAACCCCGCGGTAGAAGCCTTGGTGTTTGACTACTTTCACTTTTACGGCACGCCCGACTTTGTGGCCAACAGCCCCGCGTGGTACCGCCGTGAGTGCCGCCTGATTCGCAACACCATCCGCTCGTATGCGCCTGATGGCCAGTATTGGCTGATCACGGCTGATCACAAAAAAGGCCGTAACCCGCAAGCCGCCTTGGCCAATGCGCACATTTACCACTACGGCTGGGTGCGCAGCAACGAGGCCATGCAAAAGAAGATGGCGCAAGTCAGCAAGTTTTGGTCACACGGCGCACCCACCATTCGCTACAGCCAGTTTGATGCCCAGGTGTTGCAACCGTTCACGGGCACGCACCCTGAGCTGATCAAGCCTTGGCTAGAAAGCTCTGCCGAAAAGAGCTTCTCGATTGACCCTGATTACCAACTGACCAAGCGCGAGAAACGACACCGTTGGCTGATGAAGCTTGAAAAAGCGTTTGGCTTGGACTTCAGTCGCAAGCACTTCAAACTGGTGGCGTAATTACATAAGGACGATGTCGTATTGCTCTTGCGACATCGCCCCTTCAGCCTGCAATGAAATAGGCTTGCCAATGAAGTCGCTCAAGCCAGCCAAGTGCTGGCTTTCTTCATCCAGCAACACATCAATCACATCGGGTGACGCAATCACGCGGAATTCGCGTGGGTTGAACTGACGGGCTTCGCGCAAGATCTCGCGCAAGATGTCATACGTCACCGTGCGTGCGGTTTTCACGCTGCCTTTACCTTCGCACACGGGACAAGGCTCGCACAGCATGTGGGCCAACGATTCACGGGTGCGCTTGCGCGTCATCTCGACCAAACCCAAGGCCGAATAGCCGCTCACCATGGTCTTCACTCGGTCACGGGCGAGTTGCTTGCGGAACTCGGCCAGCACCGCTTCGCGGTGGTCTTCACGCGTCATGTCGATGAAGTCGGCAATGACGATGCCGCCTAGGTTGCGCAAGCGCAGTTGGCGGGCAATGGCACCTGCGGCTTCAAGGTTGGTTTTAAAAATGGTTTCGTCAAAGTTGCGTGCGCCCACAAAACCGCCGGTGTTCACGTCGACTGTGGTGAGTGCCTCGGTTTGGTCCACGATGAGGTAGCCGCCAGACTTTAGTTCCACGCGGCGGCCTAGGGCCTTGCCCACTTCTTCGTCGATGTTAAACAAATCAAAAATGGGCCGCTCGCCTTTGTACTGCTGAAGCTTGTCCACCGCGCCGGGCGTGAACTCTTGGCCGAAGGTTTGCAATTTTTTGAATTGCTCGGCCGAGTCGATGCGGATGGTTTGTGTGGTTTCGCTCACCAAATCGCGCAGCACGCGTTGCAGCAGACTCAAGTCTTGGTGCAGCAACGATTTGGGGGGCAAGCGGGCAGCCGCTTCTTTGATGCGTGTCCAGGTCTTGCGCAGGTAGGCAATGTCCTCGCCCAGCTCGGCATCGCTGGCATCTTCGCCATTGGTGCGCAAAATAAAACCACCGGTTTGACCACCCGTTTTGCCGTCTTGCACGGCAGCTTCTGCCAAAGCCAGCAAGCGCTGGCGTAAAGCCTCGCGTTGCTCAAACGGGATTTTTTGCGAAACGCCGATGTGCTGGTCTTGCGGCAAAAACACCAGCAAGCGCCCTGCGATGCTGATTTGAGACGACAAGCGCGCCCCCTTGGTACCAATGGGGTCTTTGATGACCTGTACCAGCAGCGCCTGGCCTTCAAACACTTGCTTTTCAATCGGCACGACGGGGGCTGGCTCGCCCTTGTCGTTGTCGGTATGACGGGCGGCCACGCTGCTCATGAGGTCGGCCACATGCAAAAACGCGGCACGCTCAAGTCCAATGTCGATGAAAGCCGACTGCATGCCGGGCAGGACACGGGCCACTTTGCCCAAGTACACATTGCCTACCAAGCCGCGCTCTAGCGTGCGTTCGACATGCAACTCTTGCACCGCGCCAAACTCCACCACCGCGACGCGGGTTTCTTGGGGCGACCAGTTGATGAGGATGTCTTGTTGCATGTGCAAGCCCAGCTTAAACCTTGAATCCAAACGCACGCAACAGCTGCGCGGTTTCAAACATCGGAAGGCCCATGATGCCAGAGTAGCTGCCGCTGATGTGCTCGATGTACGCAGCAGCCCTGCCCTGCACCGCATAAGCGCCGGCTTTGCCCATGGGCTCACCGCTGGCGACGTAGGCTTGAATTTGTGTGCGGGTCAATGATGCAAAACGCACATGGGACACGCTCAGCGCTTGTTCAGTTTTGAGCGGCTTGCCCGCTTTAGTCAGCGTGCCCATGGCCACCGAGGTCAGCACGCGATGGGTTTGACCGCTCAAAGCGCCGAGGATGTGCGCGGCATGCTTGGCATCATCCGGCTTACCCAAAATAGTTTGGCCCAAAGCCACGGTGGTGTCGCTGCACAGCACGGGCGCGGTTGGCAAACCACGGCGTTTCATGCGGGCCAAGGCCGCTTCTAGCTTTAGCAAAGTCACGCGTTGCACGTAGGCGCGCGGGGCTTCTTTGGGTAGCTCAACTTCTAGCGCTTCGGCATCTTCTGTGTCGTCGGCCAACAAAAGCTCGTAGCGCACGCCCAACTGATCAAGTAGTTGACGGCGGCGTGGACTTTGGGAGGCAAGGTAGACGAATTTCATAAATCACTCGCGGTGATAAGGATGGTTGGCGTTGATCGACCATGCACGGTAGAGCTGCTCGACCAACAGCACGCGCACCATGGCGTGCGGCAGGGTCAGATCAGAAATGCGGATGCGCTCGTGCGCTTGTTGTTTGAACTCTGGACAGAGGCCATCGGGCCCACCAATGACCAAAGCCACATCGTCGGCTTCGAGCTGCCAGTGTTTGAGCTTGGCGGCCAAAGCCACGGTGGTGAGGTGCGTGCCGCGCTCGTCCAGGGCCACGATGCGGCAGCCGCGCGGGATGGCGGCTTCAATGCGCTCGCGTTCGGCGGCGTAAATGGTGTCTAGAGTTTTAGAGCTGCGCGGCTCGGTTTTGACGGCCTTGAGCTCAACCTTGAGCTCAGGCGGAAACCGCTTGGCGTAATCGTCCCAAGCGGTTTGCGCCCAGTCGGGCACACGTTGGCCGACTGCGACGACCCACAGCCTCATGCGTTGCGGGCGTTGGTCTTTTTAGCAGCAGGAGGACGCTTGCCCGTTGGTTTGCCTGCTGTGGTCGAAGCGCTACGCGCTGCGGCTTTGGCTGTTGACTTGGCACCTTTGAGGCCCACTGTCTTGACGGGCAACTTGGCGGGTGCTGCGGCTGGCCTTTTGGCTGCTGCGGTTTTGGCAGGTGTGCTCTTGACTGCGGTTTTTGCTGGAGTTTTAGCAGGCGCTGCCTTGACTGGGCCGCGAGTCGAGGTGCTGCGCGTGGCGGGCTTTGCTGCATCTCTGTGTGAGCCCGAATCACTTCGTGAGCCAAGGTTTGCGCGAGCTGCTGGCTTTTTGTCACCGGCTGCTGTTTTCTTGGCGGCTGGTTTTTTAGCGGCCGACTTCTTGGCGGGCGCCTCTTCAGGCTCAAACGCTTTGGCTGGCTTGGGTGCACCAAACTTCAAGCGCACAGGCTTGTCGCCCCAAATTTCTTCAAGGTTGTAGTAGCTGCGGATGGTAGGCTGCATGACGTGGACCACCACGGCGCCGCAATCCACAATGATCCATTCGCCGTTGTCTTCGCCTTCAATGCGGGGCTTGCCAAACCCAGCATCGCGAACTTTGTCGCGCACGCTGGCAGCCAAGGCTTTGGTTTGACGGTTAGACGTGCCCGAGGCCACGATGACACGCTCAAACAGCGATGACAAGTGCTCGGTGTCAAACACCACGAGCTCTTGAGCTTTGACATCCTCCAGCGCATCCACAACGATACGTTGCAGTTTTTGGACATCTTTTTTGGCGGAGGTTTCGGTCATCTGTTTTATCGGTAAAGGCTGTGTTTTTCAATGTAGTGCTGCACAGCGGCAGGCAACCACGCGAGCATATCGGCAGCTGGATGTGGGCCTTTTGCAAGGTGCGCACGTATCTCGGTGGCACTCACATTCAGGCTTGGCATGTCCAAGCGTTGTACGTCGGGGGATACCGCATTGTGCCACTGACTGACTCGGCCGCTCGGGTCGCTTTGCCGCCGGTCGGCCACCACCACCGTGGCGAGACGCAAAATGTCTTGCCAACGGTGCCATGTTTTAAAAGCATTGGCTTGGTCTGCCCCCATGAACAAGTAAAGATGAGCCTCGGGCTGCTCGGTTTTGAGTTGTTCAAGCGTGTCCACGGTGTAGGTGGCACCTTGGCGGTCGATTTCGCGCGGATCCACCAACGCTTGCGACACTCCGGCAAAGGCCAATCGCGTCATTGCCAGTCGATGCGGTGAAGCGGTAAGCGAACGGTCTTTGTGCCAAGCGTCACCCGTGGGAATGATGCGCAGCTCATCCAAATCAAATTGATCCACCGCATGCTTGGCCAGTGCGATATGCGCTGTATGAGGCGGATCAAACGAACCGCCAAAAATTCCCAGGCGCTTGGCTTGGTTCATCGGGCCTGGCTCACTTCAACCAATCGCGAGGCACCAAAAAATCATGCAACAACGCATGCTCGGGTGTGCCCGCTTCGGGCTGGTGCTGATACGACCAGCTCACCAAGGGCGGCATGGACAACAAAATTGACTCGGTGCGTCCCCCCGACTGCAAGCCAAAGTGCGTGCCACGGTCCCACACGAGATTGAACTCCACATAGCGGCCACGGCGGTAAAGCTGATGGTTGCGCTCACGCTCGCCATAGGGTGTGTTCACGCGGCGATCGACGATGGGTAAATAGGCGTCGAGCAAGGCATCGCCTACGCTTTGCAGCATTTCAAAACTACGCTCAAAACCCAACTCAGAAAAGTCGTCAAAAAAGATACCGCCAATGCCGCGTTGTTCGTTGCGGTGCTTGTTGCAGAAATAATCGTCACACCAAGTTTTAAAGCGCGGGTATAAGCCCTCGCCAAAGGGCTGTAACGCGTCATGGCAGACCTGATGAAAATGCTTGGCATCTTCCTCAAAGCCGTAATAAGGCGTCAGATCCATGCCGCCGCCAAACCAAGCCACGGTTTGGCCATTGGCAGGCGTGGCAGCAATCATGCGCACATTCATGTGAACGGTGGGCACGTAGGGGTTGCGGGGGTGAAACACCAGAGACATGCCCATGGCTTCAAACGGTGCGCCTGCCAATTCTGGGCGGTGCTGCGTGGCTGAGGGTGGCAACTTGGGGCCACGCACATGCGAAAAACCGCAGCCCGCACGCTCAAACACAGGACCGTTTTCTAAGATTTGGGTGATGCCATTGCCCTGCAGTTGCTCACTGGGGCCCTTCTCCCAGGCGTCCACCAAAAACTTGGCTTGGCCGTCTTTGGCTTCAATCGCGCTGGTAATACGGCTTTGCAAGCCCATGAGATAGCCGCGCACAGCGTCGACCAAGTGTGTATGGCTGGATTCGTTGTGGGTGTGGGTCATCGCGTTCTTGTCAAGGTATGTGCTGGTGGGACTGCATTGTGTCGCTCGCCAACGACTTTCTAGTGGGCAGAGGCCGAATGGGTGAAGCTTGGTTCACGTGGAAACCCTGCACGCCCTTATACACTTTGACGATGTGAGCGTAGTCGGCTTGTACATCGCCTGTCAAACGCATGAAGTCGGTGATCTTTGCCACTTTTTTACCGTAGTCAATCCGCAACATGCACAAGGGCACGTCGGCGCCTAAAGCCAATTGGTAAAAGCCGCTGCGCCAGCCATCTGTCAGCTTGCGCGTCCCTTCGGGCGACAGAGCGATCCATAGCATTTCGTCGTTTTGTTTGTGCGTTTTAAGCGCATCGACCATCTCGCCCACGACGCCTTTGGCGGATGAGCGGTCAATCGGCACTGCACCAATAAAGCGAATCCAGCGGCCAAATAGCGGAATGCGAAACAGGCTATCTTTGGCAAAAAACTGTATGGGCAACCCCACCGCCCATTTGACAGGCATCATGGTGATGAAGTCCCAGTTGCTGGTGTGTGGGTAGCCAATCAGCACACCTTGCTTAGTGGGTAGGCCATCAAACTCTATTTTCCAGCCCATTAACTTAACGAGCCATGCCGCCCAAGCTTGAGGCTTGCAAGGCACGGGCATGGGGGTGGTGAATTCGGCGCTCATCTCAGCGTGACAACGCGCGATGGCCAATGTCATTGCGGTACTGCATGCCATCAAAGTGAATGCCCTTGATGGCGTCATACGCCTGCTGCTGCGCCAACTTCAAGGTGCCGCCCAAAGCTGTTACGCAAAACACGCGGCCACCGCTGGTGCAAACATGACCGTCTTTCATTTGTGTGCCCGCGTGGAACACCACCACATCGTCGGTGTCTTGTGGCAAACCAGAAATGACATCTCCCTTGCGTGGGTTCATGGGATAGCCATGCGCGGCCAACACCACGCCAATGGCGGTGCGGCGGTCCCACTCGAGCTCGAAGTCGTCAAAACGGGCTTCGGCGTTGGTGGCCGTCGCCGCCAGCAACACATCGACCAAATCAGTTTTTAGACGCGCCATGATGGGCTGGGTTTCGGGGTCGCCCATGCGGCAGTTGAACTCGAGAGTTTTGACTTGGCCTTGGCGGTCAATCATCAAGCCCGCGTACAAAAAGCCAGTAAAAGGAATACCGTCTTTTTCCATGCCCTTGATCGTGGGCAAGATGATTTCGCGCATGGCGCGAGCGTGAACCTCGGGCGTCACCACGGGGGCTGGCGAATACGCGCCCATGCCACCGGTGTTGGGGCCTAGGTCTGCATCGAGCAAGCGTTTGTGGTCTTGACTGGTGGCCAATGGCAACACGGTTTTGCCGTCGCACATCACAATGAAGCTGGCTTCTTCGCCTTGCAAAAACTCTTCAATCACCACGCGCGGCAAAGCCTGTCCATCCTCACCCTCGTTGTGGCTCACACCGAAGGTGTTGCCCTGCAACATGAAGTCAATCGCTTCGTGCGCCTCGGCAGCAGTCATCGCCACCACCACGCCCTTGCCTGCAGCCAAACCATCGGCCTTCACCACAATCGGTGCACCTTTGGCGTTCACGTAGTCGTGCGCGGCCTGTGCGTCGGTGAAGGTGTCGTAATCGGCGGTTGGAATGTTGTGGCGCTTCATGAAGGCCTTGCTGAAGGCCTTGGAGCTTTCCAGTTGCGCCGCTGCTTGGGTCGGGCCAAAAATGCGTAGGCCGTGTGCTCGGAACTCGTCCACCACACCGGCTGCCAATGGGGTTTCGGGGCCAACCACGGTTAGCTCCACACCCTGGCTTTGCGCAAATTCACGCAGGGCTTTGACATCGGTGATGTCCATGTTGTCCAATCGCTTGTCGCGAGCTGTGCCGCCGTTACCGGGAGCCACAAACACTTTTTGCACCTTGTTGGATTGGGCAATCTTCCACGCCAAAGCGTGCTCACGGCCACCGCCGCCAATAATTAATACGTTCATAGTGCTGCGTTGTGAAAGACCTCTTGCACATCGTCAAGGTCTTCTAGGGCGTCCAAAAGTTTTTGCATCTTCGCAGCGTCATCACCCTCGACTTCGATGGTGTTGTCTGCACGGTAAGTCACCTCGGCCACTTCGGGCTTGAGGCCCGCTGCGTCCAAAGCGTTTTTGACAGCCTCAAAGCTGGCAGGTGGTGTCAGCACTTCAATCGCGCCGTCGTCATCGGTCATCACATCGTCCGCGCCCGCTTCCAGAGCGATTTCCATAATTTGGTCTTCATGGCTGCCCGGTGCAAACACCAGTTGCCCGCAATGCTTAAATTGAAACGCAACCGAGCCTTCAGTGCCCATGTTGCCGCCGTTTTTGCTGAAGGCAAAGCGTACCTCTGCCACGGTGCGCACGCGGTTGTCGGTCATGGTGTCCACGATGATGGCGGCTCCGCCAACACCGTAGCCTTCATAGCGAATTTCTTCGTACACCACACCGTCAAGGTTGCCTGTGGCTTTGTCGACGTTGCGCTTGATGTTGTCGGCGGGCATGTTGGCCGCCTTGGCTTTTTCAATGGCCAAGCGCAGGCGGGGGTTGAGGCTCAGGTCGCCGCCGCCCAAGCGGGCAGAGACAATGATTTCACGCGTGATGCGCGTCCAAATCTTGCCGCGTTTCTCGTCTTGCCGCCCTTTGCGGTGCTGAATATTTGCCCATTTACTGTGGCCTGCCATCAAAAATCCTCGTGATTTGAATTAACCTTATCTGGTTATTTTACTTTTTCAAGTGATGGAGAACTTTTTATGGCTGAACCAATGCTGATTGCGCTGCATAAGACTACCGAATGCCACATGTTGCCAGCCTTGGCCAACCGTCATGGGCTCATCACAGGCGCAACCGGCACGGGCAAGACCGTAACGCTGCAAACACTGGCCGAAGGCTTTTCCAAAATCGGTGTTCCCGTGTTCATGGCCGACGTCAAAGGCGACTTGGCTGGTATCAGCCAGCACGGAGCCGTGCCCCCAAAGCTGGCTGCATCGCTGCAAGAGCGGGGTGTACCCATGCCAACCCCACTCGCTTGCCCCACCACCTTGTGGGACGTGTTTGGTAAAACAGGGCACCCCGTGCGCGCCACTATCACCGACATGGGGCCGCTGTTGCTGGGCCGCATGCTCAATTTGAACGACACCCAAGCCGGCGTGCTCAACATGGTCTTCAAAATTGCAGACGATCAAGGCTTGCTGCTGCTGGACCTCAAAGACCTGCGCGCCATGCTGCAACATGTGGGCGAACACGCCCGCGACTTCACCACCCAATACGGCAACGTCAGCGCCGCCAGCATTGGCGCGATTCAACGTGCCTTGCTAGAAATTGAGTCACAAGGCGGCGACTCGTTTTTTGGCGAGCCCATGCTCAACATCCAAGACTTTATGCAAACCGATGCCAAAGGCATGGGCGTCATCAATTTATTGGCCGCAGACAAACTCATGAACGCCCCCCGCTTGTACGGTACGTTCTTGCTGTGGATGCTCTCGGAGCTATTTGAGCAACTGCCTGAAGTTGGCGACGTCGACAAACCTAAGATGGTGTTCTTCTTTGATGAAGCGCACTTGCTGTTCAACGAGGCGCCCAAAGTGTTAATTGAGCGCATTGAGCTGCTGGTGCGCCTGATCCGTTCTAAAGGGGTGGGCGTGTACTTTGTCACCCAAAACCCACTGGACGTGCCAGAAACCGTGCTGGGCCAGCTGGGCAACCGCGTGCAACATGCCTTGCGTGCTTTTACCCCACGCGATCAAAAAGCCGTCAAAGCCACTGCCCAAACCATGCGTGGCAAGGCCGGACTGGATATTGAAAAAGCCATCACCGAGTTGGGGGTAGGCGAAGCCTTGGTTAGCTTGCTAGACGCCAAAGGCCGGCCAAGCGAGACCGAACAGGTGTATGTGTTACTGCCCGGCAGCCAACTCGGGCCCATCACGCCAGAGCAACGCCAAGCGTTGTTGGCCAATTCGCTCGTGGCGGGGGTGTACGAACAGACGCTAGACCGTGAGTCGGCTTATGAGCGCCTCAAAGGTTCTGCCGCTGCAGCCGGCAATTCGGTGGCTAACAGTGCGACTGGTACATCTCCTGCCAATTCATCCCCAGATGCTGCTGGACAATCGCCCGCGCAAACCACCGTCACTGACCAAGTGTTGTCGGGCTTAGGCGAGGCCCTGTTTGGCTCCACCGGCCCGCGTGGTGGTCAGCGACAAGGCTTGGCACAAATGATGGTCAAGTCTGCCGTGCGCAACATCGGATCAACCGTGGGTCGCGAAATTGTGCGCGGCGTGATGGGCAGTATTTTGGGTGGGCGCAGGCGCTAAGCTAAGCTAAGCAGAGCAACCTTAGCTCGCTGCAGACTCTTCTGAAGCCGCTTGCTCGCCCTTCGCGGCCTTTTCCTTCTTAGGCAAAGGTGTGATGTCGAGCAACACTTCGTCCTTGTCGTCGATGTCCACGCTCAAGCGGCCACCGTCGATGAGGCGACCAAACAGCAGCTCGTCGGCCAAGGCCTTGCGAATCGTGTCTTGAATAAGGCGTTGCATCGGACGTGCGCCCATGAGCGGATCGAAACCCTTTTTGGCCAAGTGCTTGCGCAGCGCATCGCTGAAGGTGACGTCGACTTTCTTCTCGGTCAACTGGCCTTCTAGTTGCAACAAGAACTTGTCGACCACGCGCATGATGACGTTCTCGTCCAAAGCCTTGAAGCCCACAATGGCATCCAAACGGTTGCGGAACTCTGGCGTGAACAAGCGCTTGATATCGCCCATTTCATCGCCCGCCGCTCGCGGGTTGGTAAAGCCAATGGTGGCCTTGTTCATGGTCTCGGCGCCCGCGTTGGTCGTCATGATAAGAATGACGTTGCGGAAGTCTGCCTTGCGGCCGTTGTTGTCGGTCAGCGTGCCGTGGTCCATCACCTGCAACAACACGTTGAAGATGTCGGGATGGGCTTTTTCAATCTCGTCTAGCAACAACACGCAATGCGGCTTCTTGGTCACAGCTTCGGTCAGCAAGCCGCCTTGGTCAAAGCCCACATAGCCAGGAGGTGCGCCAATGAGGCGGCTCACCGCGTGGCGCTCCATGTACTCAGACATATCAAAGCGAATCAGGTCAATGCCCATGATGTAGGCCAACTGCTTGGCCGCTTCGGTCTTGCCCACGCCTGTGGGGCCGCTGAACAAGAAAGCACCAATTGGCTTGTCGGCTTTGCCGAGGCCTGAGCGGGCCATCTTGACCGATGAGGCCAATACCTCGAGGGCTTTGTCTTGGCCGAACACCACGCTCTTCAAATCGCGCTCAAGAGTTTGTAGCTTGCCGCGGTCGTCGTTGGATACGTTGGCGGGTGGGATGCGCGCAATCTTGGCCACGATGTCTTCAATCTCGGCCTTGCCAATAATTTTCTTACGCTTGGACGCCACCATGATGCGTTGTGCAGCGCCGGCTTCGTCAATCACATCAATCGCCTTGTCGGGCAAGTGGCGGTCGTTGATAAATTTGGCGCTCAACTCCGCTGCTGCTTGCAGCGCAGCCACGGCGTACTTGACGTTGTGGTGCTCTTCAAAGCGCGACTTGAGGCCTTTGAGAATGTCCACAGTTTCTTGAACTGTGGGCTCGACCACGTCCACCTTTTGGAAACGACGGCTCAGCGCCGCGTCTTTCTCAAAGATGCCACGGTATTCGGTGAAGGTAGTGGCGCCAATGCACTTGAGCTGGCCGCTGGATAAAGCAGGCTTGAGCAAGTTGGACGCATCCAACGTGCCGCCCGAAGCCGCGCCTGCACCAATCAGCGTGTGAATTTCGTCGATGAACAAAATCGCATTGGGCTTGCTTTGCAGGTTTTTAATCACGCCTTTCAAGCGTTGCTCAAAGTCACCACGATATTTGGTACCCGCCAACAAAGCGCCCATATCCAGCGAGTAAACGATAGCCTCAGCCAAAATTTCAGGCACATCGCCTTGGGTAATACGCCAAGCCAGACCTTCGGCAATCGCAGTTTTACCCACGCCAGCCTCGCCTACCAGAAGTGGGTTGTTTTTGCGGCGACGACACAAAATTTGAATCGTGCGTTCAACCTCGTACTCACGGCCAATCAGCGGATCGATCTTGCCTTCTTTGGCGGCTTGGTTCAGGTTTTGGGTGAACTGCTCGAGCGGCGAAGCTTTTTCGTTCTTCTCAGACGTCGCGCCCTCTTCTTGCTCGGTATGGGTGGCTTCGTTGCCTTTGACGGCTTCAGGTGGATCGCTCTTTTTGATGCCGTGGGCAATGAAGTTCACCACATCCAAGCGCGTCACGCCTTGCTGGTGGAGGTAATACACCGCATGCGAATCTTTCTCACCAAAGATGGCCACCAGTACATTGGCACCGGTCACCTCTTTTTTGCCATTGCCTGTGGACTGCACATGCATGATGGCGCGCTGGATCACACGCTGAAAACCAAGCGTGGGCTGTGTGTCCACCTCTTCAATGCCCGACACTTGAGGCGTGTTGTCAGCGATGAAGTTGGAGAGCGACTTGCGCAAGTCGTCGATATTGGCTGAACAAGCGCGAAGCACTTCGGCTGCGCTGGGGTTGTCCAGCAAAGCGAGCAGCAAATGCTCGACGGTGATGAATTCGTGTCGTTGTTGACGGGCCTCGACAAAGGCCATGTGCAAGCTGACTTCAAGTTCTTGGGCAATCATGTGTTTTCCTTCTGGCTTGCAACTGAGATACAAATGTATATGGAAACAAAAGCCGTTTATTCAATAGGTGTGTTTGTTTAGTGCAAACGATAGGTATTGTTTGCGCTGAGGCTTAATCAATGGGCTCAGCCACACACTGCAGCGGGTGGCCAGCTTTACGGGCGGCATCGAGCACTTGGTCCACCTTGGTAGCGGCCACATCTTTGCTGTAAATGCCGCAAACCCCTTTTCCGTCTAGGTGAATTTGCAACATGATTTGCGTGGCTTGTTCGCGGTCTTTGCTGAAAAACTCCTGCAACACCATCACCACAAACTCCATGGGCGTGAAATCGTCGTTGAGCATCAGGACCCGAAACATTTGCGGCGGCTTGGTGCGCTGCGTCAAGCGCTCTAAAACGACCGATCCGCCATCATCACGGTCGGGTAATTGGACTTTTGGAGTTGGTTTTTTCGTTGACATTGGATCATTCTATCGGGCGTGGAATAACCTGAAACAGCCCCTTGCGATACAGTGACAAGTATGAAACGCGTTTTGCACACCTTATTTTTTTCTGGCTTGGTTTTTTCGGCCTTGGCCCAAGAGACACCCCAAGCCAACCTGCCCCGCATCAAGCTGCAAGCGGGCATGCACCAAATTGACACCCAAGTGGCACAAACGCCAGACCAGCGCAGCATGGGCTTGATGTTTCGCAAAGAGATGCCGCTTCACGAAGGCATGTTGTTTGTGTTTGAACAGCCAGCAAAGCAGTGCTTTTGGATGAAAAACACCTTGCTTCCACTAACTGCGGCATTTGTGGGTGATGACGGCACCATTGTGAACTTGGTGGACATGAAACCGCAAACTACCGACTCGCATTGCTCTGAAAAGCCCGTGCGTTTTGTGCTTGAAATGAACCAAGGATGGTTTGCTAAAAAAGGGTTGAAGGCCGGCAGCCGCTTGATCGGCGTTGTTTTTAAGCCCTAAGGCTTTCACCCACAAAAAAGCCGCCCAAGGAGGCGGCTTTTTCACGTTTGAACAGGCATCAAGCCCGCCAAAGCCGGCTGAATTAAGCGAAGTTGCTTTCAGCGAAAGACCAGTTAACCAGTTGGTCGAGGAAAGTCTCAACAAACTTAGGACGCATGTTGCGGTAGTCAATGTAGTAAGCGTGTTCCCACACGTCCACGGTCAACAAGGCTGTGTCGCCTGTGGTCAACGGTGTGCCGGCAGCGCCCATGTTGACGATGTCCACCGAGCCGTCTGCCTTTTTGACCAACCATGTCCAGCCAGAGCCAAAGTTACCCACGGCGCTTTTGACGAAGGCTTCTTTGAAGGCGGCGTAGCTGCCGAATTTGGCGTTGATGGCAGTAGCCAACGCACCTGTAGGCTCACCGCCACCTTGGGGCTTCATGCAGTTCCAGAAGAAAGTGTGGTTCCAGATTTGCGCTGAGTTGTTGTAGACGCCGCCGCTGGACTTCTTGATGATTTCTTCGAGGGCCATGCCTTCAAACTCGGTACCTTTTTGCAGGTTGTTCAAGTTGACTACATAAGCGTTGTGGTGTTTGCCGTGGTGAAACTCAAGAGTTTCTTGGCTGTAGTGAGGGGCCAATGCGTCGATGGCGTAAGGCAGTGCGGGGAGCGTGTGTTCCATGAAGTCCTCTTATGTAAAAAACGTGATTGTAAAAACTAAATGTGTCGGTTGGCAGCGACGGTTAAATCAACCACGCCGTCGGCAAGGGTTGCTTGGAGGGCTTGGCCTTCAGCAGTTTGGGCCACCGAAGTAACAGCTTGACCATCGGCGTCACTGAGCCAGGCAAAACCACGCTGCAGGACGAGTTTCGGATCAAGTAACCCTAGACGTAATGCGGCGCGGTGCAGTCGTTCTCGGGCCGTGGCGGGGATTTGCTGCACGCCACGGGCAAGACCGCTGGCAAGTGTGGCTAGCTCGTTTTGGCAGCGCTGATTGCGGGTTTGTACCGCTTGGCCCAGACGTTGTTGCAGGCGTAAGAGTTGCAGTTTTTCATGACTCAGATTTTCTGAGGGGCGCCCCAGTCGGGCTTGGGCGCGGTCAAGGCGCTGCTCTTGGGTGTCGAGTTGGCGGTGCGCGATGGTTTGCATTGCGGCGCCCCACAACTGCAGGTTTGAGAACAACTCGGCTTGCGGCAAAGCGCACATTTCAGCGGCAGCCGTGGGGGTGGGTGCACGCAGGTCGGCGCAAAAGTCGGCAATGGTGAAGTCGGTCTCGTGGCCCACGCCGCTGATGATGGGCACAGGGCTCAGGACGATGGCACGGGCCAAGTTTTCATCATTGAAAGCCCACAGGTCTTCCATGGAACCGCCTCCACGCACCAGCAAAATGACATCCATGTTGGGCAGTTGGCAAAGTTGCTGCAAAGCTTGCACCAAGGTAGGCGGTGCGTCTGGCCCTTGCACCAGCGACGGGGCCAGCACCACGGGAATGTGCGGCACACGACGCTGCAAGGCAGTGGCCACGTCGTGCAACGCGGCTGCACCGAGCGAGGTAACTACGCCGATGCTGCGCGGCATGGTTTTGAGGGGGCGTTTGCGGTCAGCGTCAAACAGACCTTCGGCTTCAAGCCTAGCTTTGAGTTTTAAAAACTGTTCAAACCAAGCACCCTGACCTGCTCGACGCATGTTTTCCACAATCAATTGCAGTTCGCCTCGCGGCTCATATACACCCAAGCGGCCGCGAATTTCGACCGCCTCACCGTCCACAGGGCGAAAGTCGAGCATTTGGGCGGCACGTTTGAACATGGCGCAGCGCAGCTGCCCGCTTTCGTCCTTGAGGGTGAAGTAGCAATGACCGCTGGCCGCACGCGTGAAGCCTGAAATCTCCCCTCGCACGGCCACGGGGTTAAAGCGGCTGTCTAAGACCTCAGCAACGGCGCGGCAAAGAGCTCCAACTGCCCAAATACGGGGCGTCAAACCTAGCGATTCTTGGGTTGGCATGAAAGACTCATCCACAAAAAAATTTAATCTCTCATTTAAATTTGTAAATCAACAAAATCACCAATTGGCGTAGTAAGTCATTGATTTTAAATAGATTTTTAGCGCTCATTTTTGAGTCAATTTGATGAATCCGCCCATTCATGCGGCTTGAGCGGGGGTGCAGAGAAGCTTATCCCCAAAGTTATCCACAGATTATGTGGATGGAAGGCTAGGCCATAATTGGACATACAAAATTCTTTGGAGTGTTGTCTTTGATCACCATCATACAAGCGGCTGGATGGCCGATTTGGCCCCTTTTAATCTGCTCTGTCGTGGCCTTGGCCTTGGTCATTGAGCGCATGATGAGTTTGCGCAGCCATTTGGTGGCGCCAGAGGGCTTGCTGGAACAAGCGATCAAAGCCTCGCGCGACAACTTGCCTTCTGAAGAGGCCATGCAGCAGTTGCACGACCACTCTGTGCTGGGTCGCATCTTGGCTTCTGGCTTACACGCCATAAACGCCGAGCCGCTCATCAGCGCTGAAGACTTGCGCTCCAGCATGGAGTCTGCTGGACGCAAAGCTGCGCATGAGCTGGAGAAGTATTTGGTCGCCTTGGCCACCATTGCATCAGCCGCACCACTACTGGGTTTGCTCGGCACGGTCATTGGCATGATCGATATTTTTGGCTCTCAAGCACCAGGCACTAGCAACCCTGTGCAGTTGGCACAAGGTATTTCGATTGCGCTTTACAACACAGCATTTGGTTTGATCATCGCCATCCCCGCCCTGATGTTTTGGCGCTACCTGCGTGGCTGCGTGGATGCGTATGTGCTTGGCTTTGAGCTGGATGCTGAGCGCTTTGTGCGCCATCTGCTGGCCATGCGCGCACGATTGAAATAACTGGCGCAACTCCATGGCTATGAAATTTCACCGCGAGAAGAGCCAAGAGCCCGAGATCAACCTGATTCCGTTCATCGACATTTTGTTGGTGGTGGTGATCTTTTTGATGCTTTCCACCACCTACAGCAAGTTTACGGAGCTACAGCTCAACCTGCCCGTGGCCGATGCCCCAGCGCCCAAAGAACACCCGCATGAAGTGATTGTGTCCATCAGCAGTGAAGGCCAATTCAGCGTGAATCGTAATTTGGTCAACACGCGTGACGTGCAGGGCCTGAGCCAAGCGCTGGCAAAAGCCACGCAAAGCATTGACAGCCCCATGATCATCATCAGTGCAGATGCACAGGCCAGCCATCAATCGGTGATGATGGTGATGGAAGCGGCCCGCCGCAACGGTTTGAACCAACTGACCTTCGCTGCCCAATCGCCCGTCGGCAAAGCTGACTGACGCGCATGACTGGCAACAGCGGTAATTGCGGCACCAGTGGCACCAGTGGCGATATACGCGCCCAGGATACAAGCAGCAAGCGGGGCCTGCGCCCATGGCTGACCGAGGTATTTGCACTCGCTTTGTTGAGCGCTTGGAATGGCCAAGGCGGTTGGGGCCAAAATAAACTGGGTCAACTCTTAGCCCTCGCCTTGTTACCCCTTAGCTGGGTGTTTGCTGGACTTGTAGCAATTCGCCGCGCCCTCTACCAACGCGGGTTTTACAAACAAGAAACATTGCCCGTGCCTGTGATCGTGGTGGGCAATGTGATGGTGGGTGGCGTAGGTAAAACGCCCATCACCATGGCCTTGGTGAACCACTTAAAAGCGCAAGGCTTCAGCGTGGGTGTGCTGTCACGCGGCTATGGGCGTAAGACTAGCCGCACGCTGGCGGTGTCCACCAACAGCCAATCAAGTGACGTGGGTGATGAGCCTTTGCTGATTTTTCGAAGCTGCCAAGTGCCTGTATTTGTGGGTTCTAGTCGTGTGGATGCAGGACATGCGCTTCTTGCCCTGCACCCCGATGTGCAAGTGCTGGTGTGTGACGATGGCCTGCAACATTGGCAACTGGCTCGCGACCTAGATCTGTGCGTGTTTGACGAACGCGGTTTGGGTAACGGTCACCTACTGCCCGCAGGCCCGCTGCGTGAAGAATGGCCACGTAAGGCTTTGCGCCGCACGACAAGTGGCCAAGACGTGCCTTGTTTGGTCCTGAAGACTGCGGGCCTTTCAGGCCCCCATGAGTTTGCCGTGCAACGCAACTTAGCCGACTTTGCCATGCAGGCCAATGGCACACAACGCCCCCTTCGCAGTTGGGGCCAGACCCCCGTGCAAGCTTTAGCGGGCATTGCCAAACCCGAAAAATTCTTTGCCATGCTGCTTGAGCAAGGCATGAATGTGCCCAACACCCTAGCACTGGCTGACCACGCTGATTTCGAGCATCTGAACATCGACGCTTCACAAGGCGATGTGTTTTGTACCGAAAAAGACGCTGTCAAGCTCTGGGCTTACCACCCTCAGGCATGGGCTGTGCCTCTTCAAATCACCTTAACCACCGAACTGCTGGACGCGATTGATTTGCATCTAGCAGCCGCACAACACGCAAAGTTATCATCTCCTCATGGATACCAAACTGCTTGAACTCTTGGTCTGCCCCGTCACCAAAGGCCCACTCGAAATGAATCGCGACACGCAAGAGCTTGTCTCACGCAGCGCGCGCTTGGCTTACCCCGTTCGCGACGGCATTCCCGTGCTCCTTGAAAACGAAGCCCGACCCCTGACCGACGCCGAGCTAGAAGCATAAATGTCGTTCTGCGTTCTTATTCCTGCACGCATGGCCTCGTCGCGACTGCCCGACAAACCCTTGGCCGACATTGCTGGATTACCTATGGTGGTGCGCGTTGCGCAACGCGCCAAGTTGTCTGCTGCATCACGCGTGGTGGTTGCCGCCGACGACGCTCGTGTCGTGGTTGCCTGCCAAGCGCACGGGATTGATGCGGTGCTCACCCGCACCGATCACCCCTCAGGCAGCGACCGGTTGGCCGAAGCCTGTGATTTGCTCGGCCTGAAAGACAGCGACGTAGTGGTCAACGTGCAAGGTGACGAGCCCCTGATTGATCCCGCTTCGATTGACGCCGCAGCCCACCTGTTGCGAACCCGCAGCGATTGCAGCATGAGCACCCTCGCCCACGCCATTGAGAGTGTGCAAGACTTTACTAACCCCAACGTTGTCAAAGTGGTGCTGGATGCCCGTAACACGGCGATGTATTTCAGCCGCGCACCTATTGCTTGGTGGCGCGATGGCGGCATCACCGCCTTACCCATTCCTGCACCGCTGCGCCATGTAGGCTTGTATGGCTACCGCGTGGGCTTTTTGCGAGAATTCCCAAAGTTGGCGCAAGCGCCTATGGAACTGACCGAGTCGCTCGAACAATTGCGAGCCCTGTGGCACGGTCACCGCATTGCGGTGCATGTCACACAGGTTTCGCCCGGTCCTGGTGTGGACACACCCGAAGATTTGGCTAGGGTAAGGGCTCTGCTGAGCTAGGCCGCGTAAGGCTTTTGATAGCGAACGCGTGATATCCTCGCGTAAGTAATAAAACGTATAAATTTAAGTAGGAACAAGAATGAGACTAATTTTGCTAGGCGCACCCGGTGCTGGTAAAGGCACACAAGCCACCTTCATTTGCCAAAAGTACGGCATTCCCCAAATTTCCACCGGTGATATGTTGCGCGCGGCTGTGAAGGCAGGCACGCCTTTGGGCATTGAAGCCAAAAAGGTAATGGATGCTGGCGGCTTGGTGAGCGATGACCTGATCATCAACTTAGTCAAAGAACGCATCACACAAGACGATTGCGCCAAAGGTTTCTTGTTTGACGGTTTTCCTCGCACCATTCCTCAAGCTGATGCCATGAAAGCAGCTGGCGTGAAACTGGAGTACGTGTTGGAAATCGATGTGCCATTTGACGCCATCATCGAACGCATGAGCGGTCGCCGTTCACACCCCGCCTCAGGCCGCACCTACCACGTCAAGTTCAACGCACCCAAGGTGGATGGCATTGATGACGTCACAGGCGAGCCCCTGGTTCAACGCGCCGATGACCAAGAAGAAACCGTCAAGAAGCGTTTGGACGTTTACAGCGCACAAACCCGCCCACTGGTGGACTACTACTCGGGATGGGCCAAGACCGACGCCGCCGCAGCCCCCAAGTACCGCGCCATCAGCGGCACTGGTTCTGTGGAAGAAATCAAAGAGCGCGCGTTTCAAGCACTCTCGGCATAAACCGCTTCAAGCGTTTTTTGCCATGAAAAGCCGCTCTGTAGAGCGGCTTTTTTGTTGGGTTCATGTTTGAGCTTATCTTGGCTATCTTTGCTGGGCAATCAAGTGCAACAACAAAGCCACGCGTGCCTGCACCGCCGTTAATGCCCCCGCATGTGGCAGCACATCAGCCCCACGCGACTGCACTCCACCTTGTGCGCAGCGCGACGCACGTAAGACGTGTGCGCCCTGCTTTTGAGCTTCAAGCAAAGCGGCTTCAAGGTCGTGATGCAAAGTGCCGTTGCCGGTGCCTGATACCACCCAGCCCTGCGGGGCATCGTGTGCCATCAAACTACGCACCAGGCGGCCATCAGCGCCAGTATGGTTTTGCACAACATCAACGCGTGGCCAATGCTGACAAGCTAATACTTGCGCTACAGATGGCACACGCAAGGCTTGGGGGTAAGTGATGCCGATTTGCGAGGTGAACGGGTTACGCTGTTGACTATGGCTTTTTTGCACAGCCTGGCCTGCATGCACTTGGTTTGCACACACCACCGACACACCCGTTGCATCTGGCTGTTGCACCCAAGACAGTGCGTCATTGAGATTGCTGGGCCCGTCACTGCCTGGCACGTTGGCGGGCAGCATGGCGCAGGTCAAAGCCAAGGGCTTGATCGGTTGCAAAACGGTTTGTAAGAAAAAGGAGGTTTCCTCTAGTGTGTCCGTACCGTGGGTAATGACCACGCCCTGCACATCATCTTGCGCCAACCAAAACGCCACACGCCCCAATAGGCTTTGCCAAATGGCAAACGTCATGTCTTTGCTGTCAATTTGAGCCACTTGCTCGTTCAACAGCTCAATGCCATTTTGATGAATGTTTTTTAACAAATTTTCCACGCTCACTTGGGCCGATGCGTACTCATGAGGCCTGGTAGCGTTAATTGCTAGCCCCGCAATCGTGCCTCCTGTGGCTAAAACAACGATTTTTTTAGTTTTATTTGCATTCATAGCTTGCCAAACTTAAAAAGCTGGTTAAAAATACAGTTACTGGATGCGCAAACAGTTGCAATTCCCAAAACACATTGTGCAGGAGTTAAACCGATGAACGAAATGCCAAAGCTCACCGCCCGTCAACAGCAGATTTTGGAGCTTATCCAAACTGCTATTGCCAACACCGGCTCACCCCCTACACGGGCAGAAATCGCTACCGAGCTCGGCTTCAAATCAGCCAACGCAGCTGAGGAACATCTGCAAGCTTTAGCTCGCAAAGGCGCCATCGAATTGGTCAGCGGCACCTCACGCGGCATTCGCCTAAAAGGTGCCAACCAACGCAACTACCAAGAAAGCATCTTCAGCGCGTCGCCCTCTGGTTTTTCTTTGCCACTGGTGGGTCGCGTGGCAGCTGGATCGCCAATCTTGGCGCAAGAGCATGTGGACCAAACCTATTTTATCGAAAGCAGCTTGTTCCAACGCAAGCCCGACTACCTGCTGCGTGTGCGCGGCATGTCCATGCGGGACGCCGGCATCATGGACGGAGACTTGCTGGCAGTGCAGTCCTCCCGCGATGCCAAAAACGGCCAAATCGTGGTGGCCCGTTTGGGCGAAGAGGTGACCGTCAAGCGCTTTCGCAAAACCGCCAGCCACATTGAGCTGCTTGCCGAAAACCCCGACTTCAAAACCATCGTGGTCGAGCCAGGCGAGCCCTTTGAAATTGAAGGTTTGGCCGTCGGCCTGATCCGTAACACCATGATGATGTAAAGAAAGTCACAACCATGAGCCTCGCACTTTTTAGCGCCTACCGCATCTTGAACCCTCTGCAAAACGTGGCCCGCAGCTTCATGCCCGCGCAAGCCCTGCAAAGCACCCGCCGCCCCCTGCCTTTGCGCGTCGCGCGTGTCATGGAAGCACATCACAACCGCAGCCATGCGGGTCGCATGGTCATCTCTGGCCGCATGGCGGACGTATGCGCCGAGCTCGACCGTATGGCCGAGCTCGAAAACCGCCACTGACCTGTATTTCACAAGGCACAATTGGGGGATGAATATTGTCATCCTTGACGACTACCAAGATGTCGTTCGAAAACTCAATTGCGCCTCCAAATTAGAAGCTTTTCCCGCCAAGGTTTACACCAACACCATCAAAGGTGTTGGTCAGTTGTCCGTTAGGCTTAAAGATGCAGAAGTGCTGGTTCTCATTCGTGAACGCACGCAACTCAACCGTCAGTTGCTTGAAAAACTACCGAAACTCAAACTCATCTCTCAAACCGGCAAGGTAGGCAGTCACATTGATATGGCTACTTGCACTGAACGCGGCATCGCTGTGGCAGAAGGCTTTGGTTCGCCTGTGGCGCCCGCCGAATTGACATGGGCATTGATCATGGCGGCCATGCGTCGCCTGCCTCAATACATTAGCAACCTCAAGCACGGCGCTTGGCAACAATCGGGACTCAAATCTGGCTCGATGCCGACCAACTTTGGTTTGGGACAAGTCTTGCGTGGCAAGACATTGGGCATTTGGGGTTATGGCAAAACCGGTGAGTTGCTGGCTGGCTACGGCAAAGCGTTTGGCATGCATGTGATGATGTGGGGCAGCGAAGCCTCGCGTGAACGCGCCGCTAAAGATGGCTTAAACATAGCAACTTCTCGAGAAGCGTTCTTTGAAGAGTCTGACGTGCTAACTTTGCACCTTCGCTTGGTGGATGCGACACGCGGTATTGTCAAACAAGCTGACTTGGCTCGTATGAAACCAACATCGCTGCTGGTGAACACCTCTCGTGCCGAGCTAATTGAACCAGATGCGCTGATTACAGGACTGAACCGTGGCCGCCCTGGCATGGCTGCCATTGATGTGTTTGAAAGCGAGCCCATCATGCAAGGCCATTCGCTGCTGCGTTTAGAAAACTGCATTTGCACACCCCACATCGGTTATGTTGAGCGAGACAGCTACGAGCTGTATTTCGGTACCGCCTTTGAAAACGTTGTGAACTTCATCAAGGGCACACCGACCAATATCGTGAATCCAGGTGCATTACAAGTACGGCGCTGAGATTTAAATTCAAACCATTCATGGTTTTAATGCGCAAGACGCTTTTTATTGGGTCTCGCGCGTGACAAACTTTCAATTTCAGGTCACACAAAAGACAGGCTATGGACGATCCAATTCTTAACATCGAAGAACGCGAGGCTATCAACGCAGGTCGTTGGTTCTCTACCCTTTCACCCTCACTAAGACACGACATTCTTCGATGCGCTTACGTCAAACGATGCAAAGACAGCGACTTGATCGCCGCCCGGGGCGACCCTGCCGAAGAGTGGATGGCGTGTGCGCGTGGCGCAGTGCGTGTGAGCTCCACGTCTTTGTCGGGCAAACAAATCACCTTCACGTATGTGGAGCCGGGCATTTGGTTTGGCGACGTGGCGATTCTGGATGGAGACCGTCGCACACACGATGTATACGCACATGGCGAGACCACCATTCTTTGCGTTGCCAAAGCAGACTTCCAAAAAATTCTCAGCCAACATGTGGAGTTTTACGAAGCCATGTTGCGCTTACAAGCGCGTCGCATTCGCCAACTGTTCGGTTTGGTGGAAGACCTCAACACCCTGCCCTTGCGTTCGCGCTTGGCCAAGCAGCTTCTGCACTTGGCCCGCAGTTATGGCGTCCCTTGCTTGGCCAATGGGCAAGAAATTCGCATTGGGTTGCACCTGGCGCAAGAAGAGTTAGCCCAACTCTTGGGAGCTTCACGTCAACGTGTGAACCAAGAACTCAAATCCATGGAGCGCGAGCAAGCCATTCGCATCGAACAAGGCGGTTTGGTCATTCGCAATCGCAACGCTTTGCTTCAAATCAGCGAAGCCGACCACTGACAGGAGCTCACGCATGAGCCGGGACGAGACAACAACATCCCAGCTCATGCAAACGTCGCATACCGTGGACACGGAGGCGCTCACCACATGGCTGCTCGCCAATCTGCGTGGCTTTGAAGGCCCACTGTCCATTGAGGCCTTCAAAGGTGGGCAATCTAACCCTACTTACCAACTCATCACGCCCAAGCGCAGTTATGTGCTGCGGACCAAACCAGGCCCTGTGGCCAATCTGCTCCCATCAGCCCATGCGATTGAACGCGAGTTCAGGGTCATGCAAGGCCTGCAAGGCACCGATGTGCCCGTGCCCCAGATGCATGTGCTGTGTGAAGATGAGTCCATCATTGGGCGCGCTTTTTATGTGATGGAATTTGTGCAAGGTCGTGTTTTGTGGGACCAAACTTTGCCTGGCATGACAAACACAGAACGAACTGCGATCTACGATGAAATGAACCGCGTGATGGCCGCGCTGCACACGGTGAAGTTTGTCGAACGTGGGCTCGAAAGCTACGGTCGCCCTGGCAATTACTTTGAACGCCAAATTGGACGCTGGAGCAAGCAATACGTGGCCTCCGTCACACAGCCCATTCCAGAGATGGACCACCTCATGGCATGGCTCCCGGCCAACATGCCATCCAGTGCACTGGATGCCAGCAAGGTAAGCATCGTGCACGGTGACTATCGCCTTGACAACCTGATGTTTCACCCCACCGAACCCCGCGTGTTGGCCGTGCTCGATTGGGAGCTCTCAACGCTGGGCCACCCACTGGCTGACTTCAGCTACTTGTGCATGAGCTGGCACATTCCACCCGGCACGTTTCGGGGCATTGGCGGCGTGGACGTTGCCGCACTCGGCATCCCCAGCGAGAGCGAAAACATCCACCGCTATTGCGACCGCACAGGGTTGGCCACACCAGCCGACCTCAAAACCGACTGGAACTTTTATCTGGCCTACAACATGTTTCGCATCGCGGCCATTTTGCAAGGCATTGCCAAACGCGTGGAAGCCGGAACAGCATCGAGCGACGAAGCCAAAGTCAACGGTGCAGGTGCGCGCCCTATGGCAGAGCTGGCATGGAAATTTGCGCAACAAGCCTAAAAGAAAAACAAGGAAAACACCACATGAACTTCGATTACAGCGACAAAGTCAAAGGCTTGCAATCTCGACTGCTTGCCTTCATGGACGCGCACATTTACCCTAACGAAACGCGCTTCTTTGAAGAGATTGCAGCCAACCGCGCAAAGGGCAATGCATGGGTGCCCACAGCGCTTGTGGAAGAACTCAAACCCAAGGCCCGCGCCGCAGGTTTGTGGAATTTATTCATTCCTCACAGCCCACGCGTGCCCGATGGGTTGAGCAATTTGGAATACGCACCTCTTTGCGAAATCATGGGTCGCGTACCGTTTGCTGCAGAGGTATTTAACTCTTCTGCCCCCGACACAGGCAACATGGAAACCTTTGAGCGCTATGCCAGCGAAGCACTGAAAGTGCAATGGCTTGAGCCGTTGTTGCGCGGCGACATTCGCTCTGCGTTTTTGATGACCGAGCCTGCTGTGGCTTCCTCAGACGCCACCAACATCCAATGCAGCATCGTCCGAGAGGGCAACGACTATGTGATCAATGGGACCAAATGGTGGAGCTCTGGTGCGGGCGACCCACGCTGTGCGGTCTACATCGTGATGGGCAAGACAGACCCCAGCGCGCCTAAGCATGCTCAACAAAGCATGGTGGTTGTGCCTGCCAACACCCCAGGCGTGAAAGTGGTTCGCGCCTTGAGCGTATTTGGCTACGACGACGCGCCTCACGGCCACATGGAAATCACCCTCACCAACGTGCGTGTGCCTGCTGAAAACCTGCTGCTGGGCGAAGGCCGAGGCTTTGAGATTGCCCAAGGCCGTTTAGGACCAGGCCGCATCCACCACTGCATGCGCTCGATTGGCGCGGCAGAACGGGCGTTAGAACTGATGTGCCAGCGCCTCAACAGCCGTGTGGCCTTTGGCAAACCTTTGTCGGCCCAAGGCGTGTGGCACGAGCGCATTGCCAATGCACGCATCATGATTGAACAAGCCCGTTTGCTAACCCTCAAAGCTGCCTACATGATGGACACTGTAGGCAACAAAGACGCTCGCGCGGAGATTGCCATGATCAAGGTGATTGCACCCAACATGGCCAGCCAAGTGATCGACTGGGCCATCCAAGCCCATGGTGCAGCGGGCATTTCGGACGACTTTCCTCTGGCCTACGCTTACTGTACGCAACGTTGGCTGCGCTTGGCGGATGGACCTGACGAAGTGCACCGCCAATCCATCGCTAAACTCGAGTTGGCAAGGCACATCGCCACAGTGCCACAAGACATAGAAATGCCCATCACCCGCGGCAGCTAAGGAGCAACAATGATTGACGTTTATTCATGGGCCACGCCCAATGGCCACAAAGTCCACATCATGCTGGAGGAATGTGGCTTGCGCTTAGGCCGCGACTGGCTTGCACACCCCATCAACATTGGCAAGGGTGACCAGTTCACGCCCGATTTTTTGAAGATCAGCCCTAACAACAAAATACCGGCTCTCGTCGATCCGCACGGCCCAGATGGCAAACCCATCAGCCTTTTTGAGTCGGGCGCCATTTTGTTGTACCTCGCCTCCAAGACGGGCAAGTTCTTGCCCAAGAGCGACCGCGCCAAATTTGAAGTGCTGCAATGGTTGATGTTTCAAATGGGTGGCGTTGGCCCGATGTTGGGTCAGGCGCACCACTTTCGCATCTACGCGCCAGAGAAAGTGGAATACGCTTACAACCGCTACACCAACGAAGCCAAACGTTTGTACGGCGTGATGGACAAGCAACTGCAAACAACCAAGTTCATTGCAGGCAACAGCTACAGCATTGCAGATATCGCCATCTTTCCGTGGCTACGCAGCTGGCAAAACCAGGGCATTGATTGGGCCGACTACCCTCACCTCAAGGCTTGGTTTGATTTGATTTCCGCTCGACCCGCCGTTCAGCGTGGGGTTCAGGTGTTGGCTGATTTGCGTAAGCCTTTGTATGACGACAAGGCGAAAGAGGTTTTGTTTGGGGCA
>NZ_JBBAOV010000015.1:0-48404 GCF_040401135.1 Limnohabitans sp.
GATATTGGGTGGCTAACAACGACACACGTATCAGAGCGTGAGTGCAAGGGAAGACACCGAAAGAAGTCTTCCCTTTTTTATGTCAGTCCATGATCAGCATGCCCGCAATAGCCGCTGTTATACCAAGCCCCAAACCTAGAGATATTTTTATGCCGTAGGTTTTGCCACCGCTTATAAAGGCTAGCAATATTTTTGAGCTGAAGCTTGCGCCCAAAATTCCAATCACGCCCCAGCGAGCTGTGGCAGAAGGTTCTGTGTGTTCTGGGCTAAGTTGCGCGATACCCACCGCTGCAGCATGTATTTCAACCAAGCCGACCACGATGGTGGTAGCTAGGGCGCCAGGGTCGCCATACATGGTTCTGAGCCATGCCGAACAAAAACTGACCGCACTGATGGCCGCGGCAATTAATAAAGCATGCGAAATTTGAAAGGCGCCCTGGTTAGCGGGCAGCTCAAAGGGATGGGTATTGTTTGCTCCGCGAATGAGGAACATGGCTACCAGTAACAAGGTGAGTCCTGTTACGGCCAGAGGGATAACCAGTGACATCATCAATGCAGGAGCCAAGGCACTCAGCACCATGGCAAAGAGCGTCAGCGACGACAGCGTAGCAAGCAACGCGGCAGCACTGGCGATGGATGAGAGCTCAGGTTTGACAAGCGCTTTGCGCCCAAATTCAGCCGCTGCAGCCGTAGAAGAAATGAAACCCGAAAAGAAGCCCGCGAGTGGCAAGCCCCAAGTCACGCCAGAGGCGCGCATCGCGATGTGCCCCAGCATGCCCACGCCCATGATCAGCACCACAATCTTCCACATCACATAGGGTTTGATTGCATTCCACGGATCTATCGCCTCTTTAGGAAGAAGTGGCAGGGCGACCAAAGCCGCCGCACAAAGCATCAAGGCGTCTTTAAGTTCTAGCTCGGTCAATACTTCTTGGCTGAAGCGGCGTAAAGTTTTTTTCACAAACAACAGTACAGCCACCACCACACCCATGGCCGCCGCAAGCGATGGGTCATGCATGGCTAGCCCCGACAAAACTATAGTCAGCAGCAGCGTGAATTCGCCTGTCATGCCTGGGTCTTCTCGTGCAGATTGGCCATAACCTACTGCAATCAGGAGGCCAGTCACCAGCAAGGCGGCGATGAAAAAATTTGGCCCTAAGGAAAAAGTGATTGCACCCAGCAGTGCCACGATGGCATGCGTGCGCACACCCGCTTTCATGGGGCCGGGTTTATGTAACCTTTCACGGACTGTGCCAATGAGCAGGCCTGTGCTTATAGCCGTGATTAGCCCAATATAAGATGTCTGGGAATTCATTAAGACATCTTAATGACTGTCGCGAGTTGAGATGTTGATTTTTTATCATAAATGTCACATTTTCGTCAGTTTAATTTGTGACACTAGCCCTCTACATAAGCAGGTAAAGCAATGACAACTGGAACAAAGGTTACCGAGGCACAAACGTCAAAGAGCGTCAAGGTGCAGTGGCTAGATCGCGACCAAAGCTTGTTGGCATTTAATAAGCGTGTGTTGGATTGGGCCAAGCGACCGGAAGTGCCATTGCTGGAGCGCTTGCGCTATTTATGTATCGTGTCCTCCAACCTCGATGAATTTTTTGAGGTCCGTGCGGCGCTTTACGCCAGCTTAAGCCGTCCATTGGCCCCACTCGACGCTATTGGTGTGGAGGCGCAAAACTCTCTCAGCAAAGTGGCGCATGAATTGGTGGACGAGCAATACGCCTTGTACAACGATGTTTTGCTGCCAGCTTTTGCCAAAGAAGGCGTGCGCATTTTGTCTTTCAACGAGCGCACCTTGGCGCAGCATCAATGGGTCAAGTCATTCTTTGAGCGCGAAGTGCGCCCCTTGTTGTTGCCAGTTGGCTTAGACCCTGCACACCCGTTTCCGCAAGTGGCCAACAAGTCGCTTAATTTCATCGTGCGGTTGTCGGGCAAAGACGCGTTTGGCCGCGACAACGAAATTGCCATTGTCAAAGTGCCACGTAGCTTGCCTCGCTTGATTGCCTTGCCAGAAAAGCTGTGTGGCAAACGCCAGCTCTTTGTGTCTATTTCCAGCGTGATCCGCGCCCACTTGATCAACCTTTTCCCTGGGCGCGACGTGGGTGAATTTTCTCAATTCCGGGTGACGCGTCATTCGGACTTGTCGGTGGACGAAGAAGATGTAAAGAACTTGCGCACGGCATTGCGTCAAGGTTTGGTGCATCGCAACTACGGACAAGCTTTGCGCCTAGAGGTGTCGTCGGGTTGTTCTGACTATTTGTCTGACTTTTTATTAGAGCAGTTTGAATTGCCACCTTCGGCCCTTTACCGCGTCCATGGCCCAGTTAATTTGGTGCGCTTGAACCAGCTGATTGATTTGGTGAACAACCCCAAGTGGTTGTTTCCAAGTTATATCGCCAGTTACCCCGAACAGTTGGTCTCAAATGGCTCCATTTTTGATCGCTTGCAAACAGGCGACGTGATGATTCACCAACCCTATGAAAGTTTTGACGGTGTGCTGTCCTTCTTGCGCGAAGCTGTGCGTGACCCCAATGTGTTGGCCATCAAGCAAACCATTTACCGCACAGGTGCTGACTCGGTACTGATGGAGTTGCTGCGAGAAGGAGTGCAGCGAGGCAAAGAAGTGACAGTGGTGGTGGAGCTCAAGGCCCGCTTTGACGAAGAGGCCAACATCAATTGGGCTGAGAAGCTTGAATACATTGGCGCTCAGGTGGTGTACGGCGTGGTGGGTTTGAAAACTCATGCCAAGATGCTGTTGGTGTCACGCCGCGAAGGCCGCACCATTCGACGCTACGCGCATTTGTCTACGGGCAACTACAACCCTCGGACGGCCAAGCTCTATACCGATTTAAGTCACATCACCTGTGACCCCAAGATCACCCAAGATGTGGAAAGTGTGTTCAGCCTGCTGGCCAACCAAAGCAAGATTCCACGATTGAACAAGCTAATGATTGCGCCTTTTCATTTGCAACGCAGCTTGATCGACAAGGTTGAGAAAATAGCTTTGGCCGCAGCCAAAGGTGTGGCCAGTCGCATCATCTTGAAGATGAACACACTCACCGATGAGAAGCTCATGGAAGCGTTGGTACATGCGGGCCAATCGGGTGTGCAAATTGATTTGATCATTCGCGGCGCGTGTATGTTGCCTGCGCAACGCCCGGGCGTGACCGATAACATTCGTGTGCGATCCATCATTGGTCGATTCTTAGAACATTCGCGCGTTTTTTATTTCTGCGCAGGCAATGACGAGTCTATGTATTTATCTAGTGCCGATTGGATGAGTCGCAACATGTTGCGCCGTGTCGAGCTGGCTTGGCCGGTGGAAGATGCCGCCATGCGCAGGCGTTTGATGGATGAATGCTTGTCGGCCTATTTGCACGACAACGTAGACGCTTGGAATATGGATGCCCATGGGCACTACACCCGCGTGCAGCCTGCTAAGCCAAGACGCTCAACAAGCTCAACCACGCAAGCACCTAAGCCAGTGAAAACGCATGGTGCGCAATCCGTGTTGATGGCGCTTTATGCTTCTAAGACGTAATGCTTCATGAAGGAGTCAAGATGGACTTGATTTTGTGGCGTCATGCCGAAGCCGAGGTTGCCCCCGAAGGTGGGGATGACTTGTCTCGTCCGTTGACTAAAAAAGGCGAGAAACAAGCGGCCAGAATGGCCTCGTGGTTAGACATGCATTTGCCTGAGGGCACGCGGGTGTTGGTCAGCCCATCGGTTCGTACACAACAAACCGTGGCACCTTTAGAACGAAAATTTAAATTACGCGATGAATTGGTGCCCGAAACATCGGTGGCCGATGTGTTGGCTTTGCTCAAGTGGCATCCAGAAACAGGACCCCAATTGAAAGGGCCTGTGTTGCTGGTGGGGCATCAGCCTTACTTGGGGCAGTTGCTGGCGCAACTGCTAGAGATGAAAGAAGCCATGTGCCCTGTGCGTAAGGGCGGCGTGTGGTGGCTGCGCACACGTTTACGCGACGGCCAGCTACAAACAGTGTTGCTGACCGTCGCTTGTCCTGAGCTTATTTCGAACCCTTGGGACGACCGGTCTTAATGGTCGGCACATTGCTCAGGGCAGCTTTGAACTGAATGTCGCTCATGGCGGCGAGGGCTTTGACACCTGCGCGCAGCAATTCGCTTTTCTTCACAGCTTGACCCAATTTGCCAGCGCGTATCTTGAGTGCATCGATGACAACGTATTCGTCTTTAGGAATGGTGAAACTGTCACGCACCAATTTTGGCTTCTTCACTTTGGCGAGCTTGACGGTCTTCACAGCTTGCGCGGTCTTGGTCACAGCTGATTTAGCTGGGGCTTTTTTTGCTGCAGTTTTTGTCACCGCTTTGGTAGTGACTGCGGAGCCGACTTTTTTGGCGACCGGCTTCTTAGCGGCTGGTTTTTTGGATGCTGGTGATTTAGCAGCGGGCTTTTTGGCCACTGAAGCTTTGACGATAGGTGCTTTTACAGCAGCTTGGACGAGTTCTTTTTGAGCAGCGGTGTTCACTTGTTGGTTCCTTGAGAATTAATCGAATAAACAGTTTATATCGTTTATTTAAAAAAACCTAATGTCATATAAGTTTTTAATTTGTCACAAACTCAAACAGCCAAGGTGCTTTTTGCCATGAAGTCATCTCTAGCTTCAGCAAATGTGTGGATTGCGGGTAGTCCACTACCCATGAATCGGGGGCGGTGAGGGTGATGCATTGTTTGGCTTCGTCGCATATCAAGTGCAGAGATTGGTGGTCTGGGTCTTTGCGTGCGTGGCACAAAATCAGGCTCAAACGCAAGGCCATCAGCATCTTGGCGAATTCATTTTCTTCTAATTCGTTTTCAAGTTTTTTAAGTTTGCCGCGTTGCCCCAACACGAGCAAGCCCAAGCGATGCAGCTCGAACATGCTGAAGCCCACCAAGTCAGCGTTATCCAAGATGTAAGCGCCGTGCTTGTGGTAATCGCTGTGCGAAATGGAAACGCCCACCTCATGCAGTTGCGCTGCCCAGTTGAGCTTACGGCGCAGACGGTCAATTTTTGAGGACTCGATTTGATCGGCTGCATACATGTCGTGCAGCAAATGTTGGGCGACCTGGTTGATGCGTTGGCCCTGTTGCACATCCACCGCAAATTTGAGCGCCAAGCGTTGCACCGATAGGTCGCGCATGTCGGTGTCATGGTCCTCGCGCTCCACCATTTCGTACAGCACGCCATGGCGCAGAGCGCCTTGTGCCACGTACAAAGTGTCGACTTGCAGAATGGTCATCAATGCCCGCAAGATGCTCACGCCGCCGCCAATAACGGCACGTCGGTCATCTCGCAAGCCTTCGAGTTGTACCTTGCTGGCGCTGCCTGAGCGGACCAAACATTTGACCAACCAGTCCAAACCATCGAGTGTGATTTCGCCATGAGGGAAACCTGCAAACTCTAAGATTTCAGCCACGGCACCCACCGTACCGGATGCCCCATAAGCTTTGTTCCATTGGCTGCGCGGGTAGGCAGAAATACCTTCTTCCAACACGGCTTGTGCGGCGATGTCGGCGCGGTAAAAAGTTTGCTCGGTCAACACACCGTCTGGAAAGTATTTCATCGACCACGTGACGCTGCCAACACGAAACGATGCAGTTTCAGAGGCATTCAGCCCTTGGCCAAGCACCAGCTCGGTGGATCGTCCGCCAATGTCTATCACCAACCGACGTTCGTTGTCGGTGGGTAGCATCTGGGCCACGCCTTGGTAAATCAAGCGGGCTTCTTCGGTGCCAGCAATCACCTCGATGGGGAAGCCCAAAATTTCGCAACCGCGCTTTAAAAATTCTTCACGGTTTTTGGCTTCGCGCAAAGTTTGCGTCGCCACAGCACGCACCTGAGCTTTTTTGAAACCTGACAGGCGTTCTGCAAAACGTGCCAAACACTCCCAGCCGCGTTCCATGGCGTCAGGGGTAAGGTTGCGTTCGGCATCGAGGCCGTTTCCCTGTCGAACTGTTTCTTTTAGGTAGGCGACGCGTTGAATTTGTCCGTGGTCGTAGCGACCAATTTCGAGACGAAAGCTGTTGGAGCCCAAATCAATGGCTGCGAGGAGAGTACCGTTTTTCATGTAAATAATATTACCGTTTATTCATGACAAATATATGTCATGTCGCTGGCATCAACTTGAGGTTTAAGCACTCAAATCGGAATCAGTTTGACAGCCAGCCCTACCAAGGCGCAAAGTCCAATCACTTCCATTACACCGCGCTTGTATTTAAAAAGCGCCAAGGCTGCACCCACAGCAATGAGTGCCGAGCGCACATCAAATGCGCCATCAAACCCTTCTGGCCACAAGAGGTGATAACCAAAAAACAAGGCAAGGTTCAAGATCACGCCCACCACGGCTGCGGTGATGGCGGTGAGCGGTGCGGTGAACTTGAGGTTGCGGTGTGTGCTCTCGACCAAGGGGCCGCCCGCTAAGATAAAAATGAACGAAGGCAAGAAGGTGAACCACGTCACGAGGCACGCGGCTAACGCTCCTGCAGCCAACAAACTCTCAGGCCCTAGCAAGGCCTTGACGTAACCACCGATGAACGCCACAAACGCCACCACCATGATGAGCGGCCCGGGTGTGGTTTCGCCTAAGGCCAAGCCGTCCATCATTTGCGTCGGCGTGACCCAGCCAAACTGGCTGACTGCGCCTTGGTACACATAAGGCAGCACGGCATACGCACCACCAAACGTGAGAAAAGCCGCCTTGGTAAAAAACCACCCCATTTGCGTGAAGCTGTGCTCCCATCCAAAGACCGCATACAACACACCCATGGGCACTGCCCACAGCACTGCGCCTGCGAACAGAACTTGCGCCAATCCGGCAAAACTGAAATGCGCATGCGCTGGTGGTGGTGTGTGGTCGTCAATCATGGCCGGGCCATGCGATACGTTGGATGAGCCATGACCGCCGCCAGTTTCAAAGGTGTGCGGTGACACGCGCCCCCCTACATAACCCACTGCAGCGGCCATGCCCACGATCAGCGGGAAGGGCACATTGAGCGCAAAGATGGCCACAAACGATGCAGCAGCGATAGCCCACAACACATTGTTCTTTAGGGCGCGCGAGCCGATGCGATGCGCAGCCTGCACCACGATGGCCGTGACCGCAGGCTTGATGCCAAAGAAAATGCCCGCCACCCAAGGCACATCGCCCAACGCGATGTACACCCACGACAGCGCGATGAGGATAGCCAGCGACGGCAACACAAACAAAGCGCCTGCAACTACACCGCCCCAACGCTTGTGCATGAGCCAGCCGATGTAGGTCACCAGCTGCTGCGCCTCCGGCCCTGGTAGCACCATGCAGTAGTTGAGAGCATGCAAAAAACGTCGCTCAGACAACCAACGTCGTCGCTCCACCAGTTCTTGATGCAAGATGGCAATTTGCCCCGCAGGCCCACCAAAGCTGATGAAGCCAAGCTTGAGCCAAAACCAAAATGCTTCGGTCATGCTCACAGCTGTCGGAGCTACGGACCCGCTGACATCTTCTTGGCGAGGTGTGTTGGGCGTTGTGTCAGTCATGCGTGGTTGTGTGTGTTAGCGGTCTGTGGCTCAAGCATTTGACCTGAATCGTGTGGCATTTAAAAACTGAGCCAACCGTTCTTCAACGGGTAACGGCTCGCCATGCCATTGCGCAGCCAGCAATTCGCCGCAGAGCAAGCCCAATGTCAAACCGCGCGAGCCCATGGCCGTGTTCATATACAGGCCTTCGGGCGCATTGGGTACGCGGCCCGTCATGGGCAAGCGGTCATGCACGCCGCAGCGCACACCGGCCCAGCCGTGCACACGTGGCGCGTCTGTGCCCACGGTGGCAAACAAGGGGGCAAGTGCAGCTGCTGTTTGCGGCTCTAAGGCATGCAAGCGTTCTAGGTTTTCGGTATGGTCGCTGTCAAGCAAACGGGCGTCGCCGTGGATGCGGTCATACGTGGCACCTGCGAACCAGGCTAGGCCATCGGGTGTGGTGATGTTGTGCACAAAGCTGCCATTGCCGTTCACAGGTGTAGCGGGCATGTGCGCGTCTGCAGGCAGGTCGGCCATCAAGCCCCAAGAAATTTGTCCGCGCAGCGGGTTGATGCGCGGGGCGCTGCCATTACCTGTGGCGGTGGCGATTAGCGCCGCAGAGCCAGGGCCTGCGGCCAGCACCAAGCGCGAGGATTGCGCTAAGACGGTGTTGCCTTGTAGCGCTTGCCATTGCGTCTCTGTGCGTTGGAGTGCATCCACTTTCGCATGGCCTTGCCAGCGAATATTGGGGTGGTTAAGCAGCGCACGCACCAGTTGTGCTGGCCTGAGCCACGCACCGCGTGGATGCCAAAAGGCATCGTCAGGCGCGGGCGCTGGTGCTTTGTGCGTCCAGTTGTTGGCGGTGTGGGCGTGTTCGTTGAGCCAGCTCAGCGGTACACCGCCGCGTCTGGTTTTGCCGGGTAAGCGACGCTCGCGCACACCCGTGCGGCCCCAGTCCACGCCCTCAGTCAGCAGCGCTTGCATGGTTTGTTCCATCAGTCGCAAGCCTGCGCGCGAGAGGCGTGACACGCCGCTGTCGTCGTGCGAGGTGTGAGGGGCCACCACGCCCACAGGCAAGCCCGATGCGCCAGCGGCTGGGGTAGTGCCTGCATCTAAAACGGTGACTTGCCAACCACGCTCGGCTAGAGCGCGTGCCGTGCCTGCACCTGCAATGCCTGCGCCAATGATGGTGACGGTGCGCGCGTTCAAGGCGGGTACGTCGATCGGTGTGGCACAGGGGCCCGTGGTGTGTGCGCACAGCACGTCGACAAATTCGGGCCAGTCTTCATGCTTGCCTACACACAGCGTCAGCATCAAGCGTGCGTCGTCGTTCGCGCTTTCATAAGGCTCGTCGCTTTTTAGCGCAAACCGCAATCGGTGTATGCCAGGCAACAAACCCCAGCATTGCTCAGCCAGTTGTTGGGCGAGCGGCAAAAGTTTGGGGTCTGATGCTGCGGCCTTAAGCAGCGTATCTGCTTGCAAAGGCTGCTCGGTCTGTGCCACCACATGCAGGTGCGTGGGGCGATGCGCATCTGCCGCCCACGTGTGCCACAGACGAAGAAAAGCCAGCTCGTCAAAGCTGGCTTGGGTGTGGCACCAGTTGCTGAAGCCGGTCCAAGTTTGTGCGGATGGCGTCAGAGCCACGCAGCTTAAGGGCTTGGCGGCACGTAACCTTGCACGGCATCAGCGCCGTCGCCAAAGAAGTGTTTTTCCATTTGGCGCTTCAGGTATTCACGGGCGCGCAGGTCAGCCAGATTCAAACGGTTTTCGTTCACCAACATGGTTTGTTGCTTGATCCAATCGGCCCAAGCTTGCTTGCTGACGCTTTCCCAAATGCGCTTGCCCAACTCGCCTGGGTACGGTGGTAAATCAAGTCCCTCTGCTTCGGTGCCGAGTTTGATGCATTGAACGGTGCGTGACATGTGTGTGCTTCTCTGTGATGAAGATGAAAAAACGAAAGACGAGACTGTAGCAATGTTTAGATTACCTTAAAGTGATGTGTGCCATCGCGAGCCAGCTGATCGACCAAACCAAACTCCCAGTCAAGATAGCCCTGCATGGCTTCGACGCGGTTGTTGGTGCCCTCATACGGGCGGCGGTAACGGTCCACGCGCTCTACAGCCATTTGGTGGTCGCCAGTTTGCAGCTTGCCGCCCTTGGCCAGCCAAGCGGCATTACCACCGTCGAGCCACACCACCTCTACGCCTTTTTTGACGGCGGCTTGCACTTCTGTGACCGCATAACGCGACACGTTACCGTTTTGGCAGGTCAGTACATAACGTGCGCCTTTGTGGGCGGCCGACAGTGAAGCCTTCAGTTCCGTTCTCATTACCCACCATGAACTGTGGATGTGACCTTGTGTAAATTGGGCGCTGGTGCTGAAGTCAAGCACCACGGTGTGGCTGTTGCGATCAGCCAACCAAGCCTTGACTTGGGCCACTTCGACTGCGGTCACTTTGCCTTCTGGTTCGGGCAAGCGTAAAGCTGGTAGGTCGGTGTGAGAAAAGTCTTCAGCGGTGAGACCTGTCAGCACAAACACATCCCAGCCCATTTGTGCCAACCACGAAGCGCTCATGTGGGCGCGCGTGCCATCGGTATCGCACAGCACCAAGCGCGCGCCGCGGACGGCGGCTTGGTGGTCGGTCTCTTGCACCAGTTGGCCACCTGGGGCGCTGCGTGCGCCAGCCACATGACCTGCCGCGTATTCTTCTGGCGTGCGCACATCAAAGAAATAAGTGGTGCGTGTGGAATCGGCCAGCCATGTTGTCAGCTCGTCTAAGTGCACGCGCTTCACGCCTGAACGCATCGCCACGGCAAAGGCGCTGGCTGCTGCTCTGGTGCGGATGGCATCGTCCACTTCTGGAAAACGGTCGTTTGCGCCTTTGACCAGTTCTTGTCCCGCCAGCGTCCAACCAATCGTGCCATTGCGTAGCGCACTGACGGGATTGGGGATACCCGAGTTGATGAGCGACTGTGTGCCGATGATGCTGCGCGTGCGACCCGCACAGTTGACGATGATGCGAGTGGCAGCATTGGGTGCCAGGGCTCGTGCACGCAACACCAGTTCGGCCCCTGGCACGCTGATGCCGCTGGGAATGCTCATGGTTTGGTACTCGTCAAAGCGGCGTGCGTCCATCACCACCACATTGGCTTTGGCGTCAATCAGAGCTTTAACTTCTTGCGCCGACAGAGACGGTGTGTGGCGTTTGGACTCCACCAACTCGCCAAACGATTTGCTGGGTACGTTGACATCGCGAAATACTTCTCCGCCCGCGTCTTGCCAGCCTTGCAAACCACCCGCGAGAAAATGCACATTTGTATAGCCCATGCGCTTCAAGGTGCGGGCAGCTGGCAGGGAGAGGTCGTCGCCGTTCAAGGCTGCGCCATACACCACGATGAAGGTGTCCAAGCGAGGGATGCGCGTCCACGCATCCGCTTCGATGCGGCCCAGCGGTAGGTTAGCTGCAAACAGCGGGTGGCATTGGGCAAATGGGTCTTCCTCGCGCACGTCGAGGATGGCGATTTCTTGGCGTTGCAGCAGAGTTTCGCGGATGCGGCTGTACGACGCGTGGGGAAACTCACCCGAGGTGAGGGGAGACTCACTCGGCGTTTCCAACTTGTGATTGCTGTAGCCAGACACAAATTCTTTTACCGTGCCGTCTTGATGAAATACATGGCGGTTGACTTTGCCGATGTTGGCTCCGTAGACATGGATGCTGATAGACGCTTGATCGGCCAGTGCGTTCCACACGCGGTGCACATCGCCAATGGTGGGCGACACGGCTTCTACGGTGCCTGCCTCAAGTTTGCTTTGTTCGCCGCTGGGCAGCCAGTGGCCTTGTGCGTTTTTGGCGAAGGGTTGGCACAACTCTGCGCCGCGCAGCATGCCGATCAAACCCCACACCGTGTGGTCGTGGATGGGCGTTGCTTGACCAGGACCCCACACAAAGCTCACGACTGAAAAACGGTCATCGGGGTCGGCGTAGAGCAAGAATTGTTGGTAACGGTCGGGGTTGGGCTGGGCGTATTCGTTGGGCAGCCAATCGTCTTGGCCTACCAATTCGCTCAGCAGGGTTTTGCCACTCGCCAAGATGGTGGCTTCATCGACAGTGCTTTTAAGCAGGACATCGAGTTGAGTCACGAACTTATGAAGTCGGGGCGTATCTGCGAGCCGAGGTGTGCGAAGTGTCATGGCTTATCTCTGGTTTTTAGGCGCTCAGGCCATTTCTATCATTGTTTCACAGCGACAATCGAATTCAGTCCCTTTGGAGATACTTGTGAGCGTAAAACTTTTGAATAACCCCCGTCGTGTTTGGCTTGGTATTGCGCTGACCTGCCTTGGCCTGCTGTCCTTTGGCATGTATTTGCAACATGTGGTGGGCCTAGCTCCTTGCCCCATGTGCATTGTGCAGCGCTATGCCATGGTGTTGATGGGGCTTGTGGCATTGCTGGGCACTTTTGTATCAAGTCGCACCCCGACTTTGATGGTGGGTGGTTGTGTGGTGTTGCTGGCCGAAGGCGGTGCTTATGTAGCGGCCCGTCAAAGCATGTTGCAGTGGAACCCGCCCGAGACCGTGTCGTGTGGTCGCGACTTTTACGGAATGATTGAAACCTTCCCGCTCAAGCAAGCCATTCCCATGATTTTCAAAGGCAGCGGTGACTGCACGACTGTCGATTGGCTGTTTTTAGGTGGCTCGATTGCCAACTGGTCTTTCGTGGCCTTTTTGGTGATGGGCACTCTGGCTCTTGTGACCACGTTGCGCGTCTTGCGTCCTAAGTCGATGGCCGCTCAGTCTGGCAGCGAGGCTTAAAGCTTTTTGACCAGCACCAAGCTCCTGCGGTCCCAGTTGTATTTGCGCTTGCGGGCTTCGGGAAGCCAGTCGGGGTCGACTTGCACAAAGCCGCGTTTCAAAAACCAATGTTTGGCGCGTGTGGTGAGCACAAAAATGCTGCTCAGCCCCTTGTTGCGGGCGCGGTGTTCGACGCGTTTGAGCACCTTTTCGCCATCGCCTTGACCTTGCGATTGGGGAGACACGGTAAGAGCCGCCATCTCTGCTGTTTTGGCTTCGGGGTAGGGGTACAGCGCGGCACAGGCAAAGATCACGCCGTCATGGTCGATGACGGTGTATTGACCAATGTCTCGTTCAATCTCGTTGCGATCACGCTTGACGAGTGAGCCATCGTTTTCAAACGGCTCAATGAGTTGCAAGATACCGCCCACGTCTTCGTGGGTGGCTTCGCGCAGTTCTTCGAGTTTTTCGTCCACCACCATGGTGCCAATGCCGTCGTGCATGTAGACCTCGAGCAGCAACGAGCCATCCACCGCAAACGGCAAGATGTGGCTGCGCTCCACACCCGTCTCGCAGGCCTTGACGCAATGCTGCAAGTAAAACGCGATGTCAGACGGGTTGCTGGTCTGCGGCAGGGTGGCTAGTAGTTTTTTGGCGGCGTCCAAAGGCAGCTCTGTGTCGACGGGGTTGTCTTCGCTAGCAGGCTCTGCGGGGGTGATGCGAATGCCCGGTGTCTCGGTAACAAAAATGAGCTTATCAGCCTGCAACGCGGTAGCCACCGACGTGGCCACTTCTTCCATGGTCAAGTTAAACGCTTCGCCAGTCGGCGAGAAGCCAAATGGCGAGAGCAGCACCATCGATCCAGCGCTCAATGTTTGCGTGATCCCAGCCACGTCCACCTTGCGCACCAGGCCTGAGTGTTGGAAATCCACACCGTCCAAGATGCCCACGGGGCGGGCGGTAATAAAGTTGCCAGAAATCACGCGCACGGTAGCCCCGGCCATGGGCGTGTTGGGCAGGGCTTGGCTGAAGGCGGCTTCAATCTCATATCGCAGTTGGCCTGCGGCCTCTTGTGCGCAGTCAAGGGCCACACCGTCGGTGATGCGCATGCCGTGCGAGTACTGCGGCACATGGCCTTTGGCCAGCAGTTGCTCGTTCACCTGTGGGCGAAAGCCGTGCACCAACACAATGCGTACGCCCATGCTTTGGATGAGCGCCAAGTCTTGCGCCAAGTTTGGCAGCTTGCCAGCGGCAATGGCCTCGCCCGCGATGCCGACCACAAACGTCTTGCCGCGATGCATGTGAATGTAGGGTGCGACCGAACGGAACCAAGGCACAAAGGTGAAGTCAAAAACAGCGGACATGTGGGCGGTTGGGTGACGGGTAAATGTGTGGGCGGCCTGAGGCGGGCCGGACGAGGATAATTGCGGATTGTCCATCATGTCAGCGCCTGTTTTGTCTACGTCCGTTCCCTTCCAGATTGAATTTCCAGAATCGTTGCCTGTCTCGGCCAGACGCGAGGAGATCATGGCTGCCATGCAGGCGCATCAGGTCATCATCGTGTGCGGTGAAACCGGCTCTGGCAAAACTACCCAGTTGCCCAAAATGGCGCTTACTTTGGGAAGAGGGCAAGGGCGGGAATTGGGCCCACACTCCAAGCCTGGTCAGCGCAAACAAATCATCGGCCACACGCAGCCGCGCCGCATTGCCGCTAGCTCTGTGGCCAAGCGCATAGCTGAAGAACTCAAAACCCCGCTTGGCGAGGTGGTGGGTTTTAAGGTGCGCTTTCAAGACCGTTTGAGCAAAGACGCGTCGGTCAAGCTGATGACCGATGGTATTTTGTTGGCCGAGACGCAAAACGATCCGCTGCTCAAAGCCTACGACACCATCATCATTGACGAGGCCCACGAACGCAGCCTGAACATCGACTTTTTGCTGGGCTACTTACGCGAAATTTTGCCGCGTAGGCCCGATCTGAAAATCATCGTTACCTCGGCCACGATTGATGCAGACCGATTCGCGAGGCATTTCGCGTCTGCCAAAGGGCCAGCGCCTGTGTTGATGGTGTCGGGCCGCACCTTCCCTGTAGAGATGCGCTACCGACCCTTTGAAGAAAAGCGCGACTACGACCTCAACAATGCCATTGCAGACGGCGTGGACGAGCTATGGAGCAAACCATCGCAACAGGGCGATATTTTGGTGTTCTTGCCTGGCGAGCGTGAAATTCGAGAAGCGGCAGACCACTTGCGCGCGCACCTAAGCCACTCCCCCGTGATGCGCAGTGCCGAAGTGCTGCCCCTGTTTGCACGCCTCTCCAGCACCGAGCAAGACCGTGTGTTTGACACCCGTGGCGGCCGTCGCATTGTGCTGGCCACCAACGTGGCTGAAACCTCTCTCACTGTGCCTGGCATTCGCTATGTGATTGACGCGGGTAATGCCCGTGTCAAGCGTTATAGCTGGCGCAGCAAGGTGGAGCAGTTGATGGTCGAGCCCATCAGTCAAGCGGCGGCCAACCAACGCGCAGGCCGATGCGGCCGTGTGGCGGATGGCATTTGTATTCGCTTGTACGACGAGGTGGATTTCAACGGTCGTGCCAAATTTACCGATCCCGAAATTTTGCGTTCATCTTTGGCCGGTGTGATTTTGCGCATGAAGTCACTGCACCTCGGAAACGTGGAGCAGTTTCCGTTTCTCGAAGCACCGCGACCCAAAGCGATTGCCGATGGCTACCAACTGCTGAGCGAGCTTGGCGCGGTGGATGACGACAACGAGCTAACCCCTATGGGACGCGAACTGTCTCGCTTGCCGCTAGACCCCCGTGTGGGCCGCATGATTTTGGAAGCGCGTGACCGCAACGCTTTAGACGAAGTGCTCATCATTGCCAGCGCCTTAAGCGTGCAAGACGTGCGCGACCGTCCGATGGAAGCACAAGCTGCAGCCGACCAAGCGCACGCCAAGTTTGACGACGACCGAAGTGAATTCAGCGGCTACCTGAACTTGTGGAAGTGGCTAGAAAACTCACGCGGTGGCAAAAATAACGAACACAAACTGAGTAACCGCCAATACGAGGCGCTGCTGCGCCAAAACTTCATCAACGTGCGCCGTGTGCGCGAGTGGCGAGACACCCACACCCAACTGTTGACAGTGGTGACCGAGCACAAATGGCGCATCAACACCTTGCCCGCCAGCTACGAGCAATTGCACCTGTCGATGTTGGCCGGCTTGCTTGGCAACGTAGGCTACAAACTTGAAGACGAAGAGGCGTATCTGGGCGCACGCGGCATCAAGTTTTACCGCCACCCCGGCGCGCACTTGCGTAAAAAGCCCGGCCGCTGGATCGTGGTGGCCGAGCTGGTCGAAACCACGCGCCTGTTTGGGCGTGGCATTGCCGCGATGGAGCCGCAGTGGCTCGAGCAAGTGGGCGGCCATCTGCTGAAAAAACAATTGCTCGACCCGCATTGGGAAAAGAAAGCTGGCGAAGTCAAAGCGCTAGAGCGCGCCACCTTGTATGGCTTGGTTGTCTACAACGGCCGCCGCGTGAGCTACAGCAAAGTAGACATGGTGGGCGCGCGCGAAATTTTCATTCGCGAAGCTTTGGTGGCGGGCGAGCTAGACACCAAGTTGACATTCCTCGCGGCTAACCAAAAGCTGATTGCGCAAGTGGAAGAGCTGGAACACAAATCGCGCCGCCAAGATGTGTTGGTGGACGACGCGCTCATCTTTGCGTTTTACGATCAGCAGTTGCCCCATGATGTGTGTAGCTTGGTCACGCTAGAGCATTGGTATCGCGAAGAGGTGAAACGCCAGCCCAAGCTTTTGTGCCTGAGCCGCGAAGAACTGATGCGCCACCAAGCCGCAGGCATCACCACGCAAGCGTTTCCCAAAACATTGCGCATGGGCGGTGTGGACTGCTCGGCTGACTATTTGCACGAACCCGGCGACACCAAAGACGGCTTGACCGTAACAGTGCCGCTGTTTGTGTTGAACCAAGTGAGTGAAGAGCGTGCCGAGTGGTTGGTGCCCGGCATGCTGAACCAAAAAGTTCATGCCTTGCTCAAAACCTTGCATCAGCGCCCCCGATCGCGCCTTGTGCCGCTGCCCGAGAGCGCAGCACGTTTGACAGAGGCTGTGTCGGCAGACACGGTGTTTGGCGCTGGCCCTTTGGTGGATGCTTTGCTAAAGCTGGTGCGCGACGCCACGCAAGTGGATGTGAAGCGTGCAGACTTTAAGGTGGACATGTTGCCGCCGCATTTGTTTATGAACTTCCGTGTGGTGGATGAGCATGGGCGGCAGTTGGGGCATGGGCGCAACTTGGGTGCTTTGAAGGCTGAGTTGGGGAGTCAGGCTCGAGGGGCGTTTCAGGCGTTGGCTGCTTTGAAAGGTGTGGGCACTGTTTCGGGTTCTGGCACTCTTGTGGGTATGGGTGTTGACGATGCAGCGACGTTGAGCGATGAGGGGCAGCGGGCTCCCCATGCTTATCAGAAATCGTCACCCGCTGCCCCTCATCGCTCAACGCCTTTTGGTGGGGCGGCGTCAGAAATGGGGGCCCCCATTTCTCTCCCCGAGCAGCGCTACACCAGTTGGACCTTTGGCGAGCTACCGGAGCTGATGGAAATCACCAAAGGCAAGCAAACCCTCATTGGTTTTCCGGCGTTGGTGGACATGGGCGACGCTGTTTGCATAGAAGTGTTTGATGAACCCGAAGTGGCAGCCACCAAACACCGTGCGGGCCTGCGCCGCTTGTTTGCCATGCAAATCAAAGACTCGCTCAAGTACCTTGAGAAGAATTTGCCCGACCTGCAAAAAATGTCCGTGGTCTACATGATGGTGGGCAAGTCGCCAGATGGCTCGGGTGGGGGTACGGCTGAAGAACTCAGGCAGCAAATTTTGGATGTCGCGCTAGACCGTGCCTTCTTGCTCGACCCACTGCCTACGAGCGAGGCTGATTTCAAACGCCGCTTAGAAGAGGGCCGAGGACGGCTGACGCTGATCGCCAATGAAATTGCTCGCTTGGCCAGCACCGTGTTAACCGAGTTTGCAGCCGCCAACCGCAAAGTCAAAGACACCAAATCCAGCCCCGACAGCGTGGCTGACGCCGCGCAGCAATTGCAACGATTAGTGGGCAAACGCTTCATTGCCGACACGCCCTACACACAGCTGCAGCACTTTGCGCGCTACCTCAAAGGCGTGGTGCTGCGCCTAGAAAAACTGCGCGCCGATGCCGCGCGCGATGCGGCCAAGCTGGCTGAACTCAAACCGCTAGACCAAAAATATTGGCGTCTGGTGGCCGAGCGCAAAGGCGTGACCGATGCGCGCATGCAAGAGTTCCGGTGGCTACTGGAAGAGCTTCGCGTGAGCTTCTTCGCACAAGAGCTGCGCACGCCCCAGCCGGTGAGTGTGAAGCGGTTGGATAAGGCTTGGCAGCAGTTGAGTTATTGAGTTCGATTGATCAAAGCCGCGCCAACCGCCCCAGCGCCAACTTCAAAGTCTCGTCTTGTTTGGCGAAACAAAAGCGCACCACGCGTTGGTCAAAGCCATCGGCGTAAAAGGCTGAGAGTGGAATAGCGGCGACGCCAATTTCAGAGGTGAGCCATTTGCAGAAGTCGGCTTCGCTCAGGTCTTTTTCGGGCACGCTGAGTTTGTCGATCCGCACACATTGAAAGTAGCTGCCTTCAGATGGCAGCAGCTCAAACTTGGTTTGGGCCAAGCCTTGGCAAAACAGGTCGCGCTTGGCGGCGTAGAAGGCGGGCAGTTGCAAGTAGGGCTGTGGGTCTTTGAGGTAAGCGGCCAAGCCGTGTTGCACGGGTGTGTTGACGGTGAACACGTTGAACTGATGCACTTTGCGGAATTCGGCGCTGTACGCCGCAGGGGCGGCCACGTAGCCCACCTTCCAGCCGGTGACGTGGAAGGTTTTGCCAAAGCTCGACACGATAAATGCACGCTCGGCCAAGCCAGGAAAGCTAGAAGCGCTGAGGTGCTTCAGCGGGGCGTAAACCATGTGCTCGTAAACCTCGTCGCTGATGAGCACGATGTTGGTTGGGGCGAGCAGCTCTTGCAGTTTGAGCATTTCTTCGCGTGTCCACACGGTGGCGCTGGGGTTGTGTGGGCTGTTGACGATGATGGCGCGGGTCTTGGGGGTGATGGCCGCGGCAATTTTGTCGAAGTCAGGGCGGAAGGTGCCGGGGGTGAGTGGCACGCGCACCGTCACGCCGCCGGCCATGTCGATGTTGGGGATGTAGCTGTCGTAGCAGGGCTCCAACACAATCACTTCATCGCCCGCACGCACCACGGCCAAGATGATGCTGAGGATGGCTTGCGTGGCACCCGCGGTGATGGTGATCTCGCTGGTGGGGTCGTAGCGGTAGTGGTAGAGCGATTCAATCTTGTCGGCCACGGCTTCGCGCAGGGCGGGCACGCCAGTCATGGGCGGGTATTGGTTGAGGCCGCGGCTCATGGCTTCGCTAACGCAGGCAACCAGCTTGGGGTCGCAGTCAAAGTCGGGGAAGCCTTGGCCGAGGTTGACAGCGTTCTTCTCAGCAGCTAGGGCCGACATCACCGTGAAGATGGTAGTGCCGATGTTGGGGTATTTGGTGGCTAGGTGCGGTGTGGTCATGGCATGGCTCACATATTGAAGTCGGTGGGTTGGCCATCGAGGGCCTTCATGATCAGGTTGCGGTCGAGGCGGTCACTCAGCAGAGCGGCAAAGTCATACACAAAGTGGCGGATGTAGGCGCTGCGTTTAAAAGCGATGCGCGCCACGTTTTTGCCAAACAGCTGCGAGGCAGGGCGGGCCACCAGGCTATCGTCTAGGCTATCTTTGACAGCCATTTCAGCCACGATGCCGATGCCCAGTCCAAGGCCGACATAGGTTTTGATGACGTCAGAGTCAATCGCCTCAAGTGCGATGCGCGGCGTCAAGCCTTTGGCAGCAAAGGCTTTGTCGATGCGGGTGCGGCCGGTGAAGGAGGGGTGGTAGGTGATGATGGGTTCGGCCGCCAAGTCTTCCAGCGTGATACGAACTTTGCCTGCGAGCGCATGCGACTTGGGGATGACCAACATGTGCTCCCACTCGTAACAAGGCAGCGTGACTAGCTCGGGGTAGTCGGCCAGCGACTCGGTGGCAATGCCAATTTCGGCCACTTCGTCCATCACCATTTGCGCGACTTGGGCAGGTGCGCCTTGGTGCAGGCTGATGTTGACTTTGGGGTAGGCCTCGCGCAATTTGGCAACGGGCATGGGCAACACATAGCGCGCTTGGGTGTGGGTGGTGGCAATTGACAGCGTGCCGCTGTCTTCGGCACTGAACTGTTCGCCAATGCGCTTCAAGTTGCCCACTTCGCGCATGATGACTTCGATGCTGCGCAGCACATGCTGGCCTGGCTCGGTCACGCGCTTAAGTCGTTTGCCGTGACGCGAAAAAATCTCGATGCCTAGCTCTTCTTCCAGCTCAATGATGGCTTTGGACACACCTGGCTGCGAGGTGTGCAGAGATTTGGCCACCTCAGTGAGGTTGAGGTTGCGGCGAACGGCTTCTTGGACGAAACGGAATTGATGCAGGTTCATGGCGTGGCTTTGTTGGTAGCCATTTCATTATGCCTTAAGCATCTAACCAATCGTTTCTTTATGCTTTGTAATAGTCACGGTACCACGCGACAAAGCTAGCAATGCCTGTGCTCAAAGACGTGGCAGGCGTAAAGCCGATGCAGGCTTGCAGCTGGGTGGTGTCTGCAAAGGTGGCGGTCACGTCGCCGGGTTGAGCGGGCTTCATGATTTTGGTGGCTTCCACGCCCACGGCTTGCTCAATGGTGTGCACAAAGTCCATGAGCTGCACGGGGTCCGAGTTGCCAATGTTCAACACACGGTAGGGCGCCCAGCTTTCCGCGCATCCGGGTTCTTGGCCTTTGGCAAAGGTTTGTGGGACGGGTGGGCGGTCGAGCACACGCAGGGCGGATTCGACAATGTCGTCCACATAGGTGAAGTCGCGCATCTGCTGACCGTGGTTGTAGATCTCTATGGTTTGACCTTTGATGATGGCGTCCACAAATTTGAAGGGGGCCATATCGGGGCGGCCCCAAGGGCCATAGACCGTGAAGAAGCGCAAGCCCGTGGTGGGTGTGCCGTACAAATGGCTGTAGGTGTGGGCCATTAGCTCGTTGGCACGCTTGGTGGCGGCGTACAGGCTGACGGGGTGGTCGACAGGGTCAGACTCTTTGAAGGGTAGTTTTTCGTTGCCGCCATAAACGCTGGAGCTGCTGGCGTAGGCCAGATGCTTGACTTGCCAGTGACGTGACCATTCCAGAATGTTTAAAAACGCCACCAAGTTGGACTGCGCATACACATGGGGGTGATCGATGGAGTAGCGCACGCCAGGCTGAGCGGCGAGGTGCAGGATGACATCAGGACGCCAACTGCCCAACTCGGCTTCGATAGCGGACATGTGGACCAAGTCTTCTTCGATGAAGCGAAAGTTGGGTTGTCCCAGCAGTTGCTGCATGCGCGCGTGCTTGAGCTTGACGTCGTAATAGGGGGTGAAGTTGTCAATGCCAACCACGTCGTCGCCACGGGCTAAGAGTCGTTGGGCCGCATGCATGCCGATAAAGCCGGCGCAACCAGTGAGAAGAACTTTCATGCGGCCATTGTCCCGCAAAAAGTGAGGCTAAATCAGGGCTGAGTTTTGAGCCTGCGACGCGCGTGCCACGTCACGTAGCACCAGCGTGTGGCCCACGCACAAGCCCACAGCAGCAAGCCGCCAAACAACACATCGCCTAAAAAGTGACCGCCTTGTGCCATGCGCACAAAGCCCAGCACCAACCCTGCCGTCCAGCCAATGGCGAGCCAGCGGCGACGCGTGCGTGTGGTGGCAAGTGCGCCAACGGCAATCAGCACAAAGCCCGTGCCCGCATGGCCACTCATGAAGGAGCAATTGGTGTCGCATCCTGAACTAGGTACGAGGGGTGAGGTGTAGGTTTCTGTGCCACCCAAGGCGGTGATTTGGCTGGGCCTTGCGCGGCCCCAATTGTCTTTAAAGCCTACATGCAAGACAAGCCACAAGCCCACGACCAAGCAGACAAGTAAGGCCAGTGCTTGACGGCGCGTGGCAGGCGTTATCCAACCCCGGCCAAAGGCTAACAAGAGCACACACAGCACCAACATGCCACGCCCCACCCACGGCACGCTGATGTGCCAAAGATGAACCCATGGCCATTGCGCCGCATCAAACCCAACGCCAGGTGTGTAAAACCAACGGGCCACTTGCAGATCCAACTCTGGCCGAAACAGATACACCGAGATACAAATTAGGCTGAGCGCAAACCATGTTTGCATTTCATGGCGTTGCGGGCGTGTCATGGCTTGGCGTGTTGGGTTTGCAGCAACCAAACTTGAAGCGTGATGCGGCCTGATTGCGCTTCAGCAAGTTGGCGTGCATTCGGATAACGGCTCAGCAGCAGGGGGTGGGGCTCGCCAGGGTTGATCCACAGCACCGCGGGGTCTGATGCATCGATAGGCCAAGGTTGTTTCCACTCAAAGTGATGATGCACCCCACCGTCTGTGTTCCAGGCATACAGCTTGGGCTCTAGTGCGCGCAGGCTGTAGGCGGCTTGCACCAAGGTGCTGCGGTCACCCGTGAGCCAAGGTATATCTCGGTAGGGTTCAAGTGCGGGCTTGAGGGTTTGCAGCGAGGCATTCCAGCCGCGCATGCGTCCCCAGATGTCCCATTTGGATTGGTTGGGTTGAGTTTGCACACCCACCCATTGTTTGATGTCGCCTCCGGTGGCAATAAAGCCGCTCAGCACAAAACCAGCAACACAGGCCCAGGCAAAACGTGTGAGCGAAAGCGCGCGCTGAGTAGCCCAACATGCCAGCCACAAGCACACGCCCAAGGCCATGGGCACAGACCAGTTGATGAGGGCTTTGGAGTTGAGTGCTTGAGCCAAACCCAAGGCCAAGATGGGAAATGAAAAAGCCAATGCGTATGCGCCAGGTGTCCATACACGGGCCTGAATGGTCTCGGGTTCGGCCGCTTGTCCCATGCCACCCGATGCTAATGTGGGTAAGTCATGGGCGCGTTGCTTGCGCCAAAGCCAAAAGCACACCAGCCAAACACTCGGGCCCAAAATTAACAACTGGCCCAATGAAAATTCTAGGCCTGAAGCCAACACCCGACGCCAGCCACCCGCGCCTTGGGCCACGGTCGAGCCTGTTTCTTGCACGGTAATTTCAAGCGTGTGTTGCGCCGTGGGCCAGTGGTTGGCCATGTTCCAAGCCAAATGGGGCAGCAGCATCAACACTGCTACCAAGCTGGCGAGCAGTCCGCCTAAAAACACTTGACGACGGTGCCTGGCGGGGGCCGTTGCCAACAGCCACAGTGCAGAAATACCCAGTGCCAAGGCACTGTATTTGGACAACACACCTAAGCCTAAGCTCAGGCCGCAAGCGATCCACCACAAGGTGGCACGGTAGCCTGATGCGTGAGCAGCTTCCCATAAGGTGAGCATGCAAAACGCCCAAAACAAGGTGAGTGGCGCATCGGTGGTGACACTCAAACCCAACAATCCCGACACCAAAGTGGCAGAAAAAAGCCCACCTGCAAAGATGGCGGTGCGCATGCCACTGATGCGATAGGCCAAGCGGCCCAGCACCCAGGCGCTGAGAATCCAGCACGTCATTGCAAAGGCTTTGACGCCTAGCAGTGAATCGCCAAACAGGGTGGTGGAGGCGGTGATGAGGGCCACCAACACGGGTGGCTTTGAAAAGTAGCCCCATTGCAAGTCGCGCGACCACAGCCAGTATTGGGCCTCGTCTACATGCAAGCCCGCGCCGCTGAGCGAGAACTCAAACATCCGTAAGGCTAGCAAAGCAAACGACAGTAACGCGAGGATGACAAGCGTAGAGGAGGAGGGGGAGGAGGGGCGATTCATAGGGCAGCGATTAAAAAGTCGCTCATGGCAAAGGCTTAAGCAGCAACAAGCCGCGGTGGCTGTGTGCTGTTTCATAGCGGTTCACGGGCAGGCCCTCCACCCGGTCTTGGCGCACGATGACCCAGTCAGTGGTTGCGGGTGGCTGCTGCGTGGTGGGTTCACCATAGTAAAAAGCAAAGCTGGGTTGGTGCATGCGCCACTGAACGATGCGCGCGTCTGGATGGTGTTGGCGAGCCCAAGTAGCCACCTCTTGAAATGGCGCTTGCAACACTTGGCCCAGCCAAGGAATGACGACGCCCACCCACAGCATGCTGACCAACCAAACACAAGCCATAAGCCGAGCCCAAGCGTCACTGTGCCGCTTGATGGCCAACCACACACCCACCACGGCCACGAAAGCGGCAGCCACTTGAACCGTCAAACCACTAGGTGCACTGGCCAACAAAGGTTGCACCCATGTGTCTGTGACGGTGGTGGCGCCCCAAGCCGCAATGAATGGCATGGCGAAAGCAAGCGCGCAAGACAGCGCAGTGCAGATCCAAAGTGCGGCTTGCCAAGCTACAGAGGCTGGACGCTTGACAGACTGAGCCACGATCAACAAGACCAAGGGCGCCAGGCCATACAACATGTAGTGCGGCAACTTGGTCCCCGAGAGCGAGAAAAAGCCCAACACGAACAGCACCCAAATCCACAAAAAGCGCTGAAAGGGGTCAGCCCACTGCGTGCGCGGACTGCCTAGTAAACGTATGCACCAAGGCGACCATGGCAACAACAAAAGTGGCAACACCATCACGTAATAAAGAGGATTGCCACTGTGCCCCTCTAGCGTGCCAGTGAAGCGCTCGACGTTGTGCTTTAAAAAGAAGCCTTGTACAAACGCCATTTCGTGGCGTTGCAAGGCGTAAAGGTACCAAGGTACGGCTATGGCGAGCAGCAACAGCCAACCCTTGGGTTCCCAAAGTGCTTGCAAGGCGGTACGACCGCGGTCAGTGATCAAAGACCAAATCAGCAATGTGACGCCAGGAATGAGCAGCGCCACTGGGCCTTTGGTGAGCAAGCCCAGTCCGCACCACACATAGGCCCAACGCAAGGCTGAACGCGAGCCGGTTGAGGCGAAGGTCCACAAGCACAAGCCAGTGGCAATCAGCAAGGCGTTGAGCATGCCGTCGGCGGTGGCAGCGCGACCAATGGCCAACAGCCCCAAGCTTGAGCCCAGCATGAACGCGGCGCGTTGCCCCGCGGCCTCGCCCCATTGCTGTGCAGCAAATCGCCACACACCAGCGGTGGCGGCCAGCACCGCCAAGGCCGATGGCAAGCGAGCCACCCAGTCATGCGGGCCGAGCACGGTCATCAAAGCCGCTTGGCACCAATAAATGAAGATGGGTTTGTCAAAACGGTCGGTACCGTTGAGGGTGGTGTGGCCCCAATCACCGGAAGCCAGCATTTCGCGCGAGGCTTCGGCAAAGGCCCCTTCATCCACATCAAACAGGGGTGCGCCTGCTAGACGAACCAAATACAAACTCAGGAGCGAGAGTGCGACCCAGGCCGCATGGGTCCAGCGAAGGGGGTTGCAATATTGGATCATGCGTGTGCGGTATGCCAGCCTTCAGTGGGCTCGGGCGTTTGGTTGTGCATCACGTGGTATGAGCGGGCGCCGCTTTGGTCAAAGTAGCTGCGCATCAAAATCTCTGCCAACACACCGGTGGTTAGCATTTGCACGCCAGCCAGCAAGGCAAAGAAGCCCAGCCACAACAAAGGACGGCCGCCCACTTGCTCGCCAAACAATTTTAAAAGTCCCAAATAGGCCAAGACCAAGCTGCCTATGGCCGAAAAGACGAGGCCAATGCCGCCAAAGAAATGGCCAGGACGTGTGCCAAAGCGCAAGAAGAAGTACATGGCCAGCAAGTCAACGATCACACGGAAGGTGCGTGAAATGCCGTATTTGGATTCCCCCAACATGCGTGCGTGGTGACGCACAGGCTCTTCGGCCATGCGACGTGGGGAGGTGACCGTGGCCAACCATGCGGGAATGAAGCGGTGCATTTCGCCATACAGGCGCACTTTGCGCAGCACTTCTCCGCGAAAGGCTTTGAGGCTGCAGCCCAGGTCTTTGAAGTCAAGACCTGAGACTTTGCGAATCAGGGTGTTGGCAATCATGGAGGGGAGCTTGCGCAAAATAAATCCATCTTGTCGTTTTTGACGCCAACCGGCCACCATGTCGAGGTCTTCGTTCAGCAAACGGGCCACCAACTTGGGGATGTCGCGCGGGTCGTTTTGCAAGTCGCCGTCCATGGTGACGATCACGTCGCCCCGTGCTGCATCAATGCCGGCCTGCATGGCGGCGGTTTGTTTGAAGTTGCGGCGCAGCTCGACCACGCGGATGTGTGGGCCAATTTCTTTGGCGCGCTTGAGCAAGGCGGGCACGGTGTTGTCTGAACTGCCATCGTCGACCAAGATCAATTCCCATGGCATGGGGTAGTGGCTGAGCGCCTCTTGTACCGCATCAATTTGCAAAGGTGCGTTTTCTTGTTCGTTGTACATGGGCACAACCACCGACAAGGTGTGCTGTGGCATGAGGGCGATGGCGTCTGACATGATGTAAAAACCTTATTGAGAAAATGTGGCTGGCGCCCCGTCCAGGCGATGCAAGGGCTTTTGGCTCCAGCCCAAAATGCGAGCCAATGTGGCTGATCCAACCGTGACGGCCAAGGCCATCAAATGGACGGCCAAAGCAGTGGCGGCGATATCGGGCCAAGGCAAAGAAGCTGTCCATTGGATGCCAAAAATAACACCGCCTTCGTAGGGCCCAAACCCTGCTGGCGGTTGCAAAGGGAGTGTAGCGGCGAGCTCACCGCCCACGGACCCGTGCAAGGCAGTGCGGAAATCGATGGGCAGCATGACCCAAAGTGGCCAAGCGATGGCGCAGGCTTTGACGATCCAATTTGAAATGGCGTAAATCCAGCTTTCCCAAGCGGGCGGTGGTGCTTGGAAGGGCTCGGTGCCTTCTTTACGCGACATGCGGTACATCAGCCAAGTCCAGCTCAAGGGCAAGATCCAGATGGCCAGCGCCATCATGGCCACCGCCAATGCCAAACTGATTTCCAGTGAAAACGGGGCAAACAATGCAACGGACAAACCACCCAACACGGCCATGTCTTGCACGCGCAATCTAAGCAAACTGATGCTGGCTTCGCGGATAGAAATGCCACCTTGCCTGTGCAGGACCCACACATAAATAGCTTCACCGCCGCGCATGGGCACGAGCACGACCCAAGCACTGTGACGCACCATCAGGCCCCAAGCTTCGCGCCAGCCCATGTTCAGGGTGTCGCGCCATTCCGTGCGAACGCGGCCAGCCCGAAGCAGATGACTGCCTGCCATGCCTAGCGCGCTGACTAGCCAAACATAAAGCGGCACGCGCTGCCAGGCTTCAATGGCCACAGGCCAATCGACGGCTTGCAGCATCCACGCCATGATGGCGATGGCGATCAGGGTGACGCCAATAGATGCCCAGAGTTTTTTAGAAGATTTTTTCATGCGGTGGGTTTAAAAGTTGGGCGCGACCACCACGCTTGAATGCGCCAAAGCACACTCGCTAAGGCTAGGCCGCCTAACAGCCACTGCCAAACCAAGGCCAGTGGCATGCCTTCGTCAAACGTGAAGGCAGCCCAAGCACCCAGGCTTTCTAACAAAACTGGCAGCCAAGGGAAGGCAAACTCTTTTTTACGCGGCCAAGGGAAAGGAAAACGCCAAGCCAGCCAGCCCACCATCAGACCTAGACCTCCGCCCACCAGAACATCAGCGGGCCAATGCGCCCCCACGGCGATGCGCGATGCCGCGATGGTTGAGGCAATTGCCCACGACAACCCTTGCAACCATCGTGGGTAGGCATGCGCACGGATCAAGCAGACCCAAAGCGTGCCCATGCACAGGGCAGCGAGAGCGTGGCCCGATGGCATGGAGTGGTGGTTGATGACTGGATTGCCAATGAAGTGGATCAGATCAATATCCAGAGCCGCGCCGGGCCTTGGTAGGCCAAGCCAAGGTTTGAGCGTGTGCGTCACGACGCCGCCGAGGATAAAGCCCGTGATCACCACACGCGCGCCCAAGTCGCCCCGACTCATGATGCTGACCAAGATCAGCACCGCCCAGCCCAAGCCTGAAACTGTGATGCAAGACCAAAACGTATCAGACATCAGCTGTGCCGCATGGTTGAGCCCAAGCATCCAGCTGGGGTGACTTTCTGAATGATGAGCCAAGACGCCAGCCCCAATGAGCAGAGCAGCTACCGCAAACCAAAAACGTGCTTTAGGTGGCTGCGAATCAGTTTCCTGCATGTGGGGTTTGACGCGGCTGTTCTGAATTAGTCGCTGCCAAACAAATCGCGCGTGTAGACCTTGTCTGCCACATCGTTAAGCTCAGGCGTTTGACGGTTGGCCACGATCACATCGCATTGCGACTTGAATGCAGCAAGATCGTGCGTGACCTCAGATTTGAAAAACTCTTCTTGCGCCAACAAAGGCTCGTACACGATGACGCGCACGCCCTTGGCCTTCAGGCGCTTCATGACGCCCTGAATGCTGCTGGCGCGAAAGTTGTCGCTGCCTGCTTTCATGATGAGACGGAAGATACCCACAGTGCTGGGTTTGCGACGCAAAATGTCGTCGGCAATAAAGTCTTTGCGTGTGCTGTTGGCGCTCACGATGGCGCCAATCAGCGTTTGCGGCACCTTGTTGTAATTGGCCAGCAGCTGCTTGGTGTCTTTGGGTAGGCAATAACCGCCGTAGCCAAAGCTGGGGTTGTTGTAGTGGTTACCAATGCGGGGGTCTAAGCAAACGCCGTCAATGATTTGGCGGGTGTCTAGGTTGTGCGAGGCAGCGTAGCTGTCAAGCTCGTTGAAATACGCTACGCGCAGGGCAAGGTAAGTGTTGGCAAACAGTTTGATGGCTTCAGCCTCGGTGCTGCCGGTGAAGAGTACCTCCACCTCGGGCTTGAGGGATGCTTCTTGCAGCAAGCCAGCAAACACCCGCGCTCGATCAGACACTTCACCCACCACGATGCGGCTGGGGTAGAGGTTGTCGTGCAAGGCTTTGCCTTCGCGCAAAAATTCTGGGCTGAAGAGAATTTGTTCAGTGCCTAGCTCAGCACGAATTTTTTCAGTGAAACCCACAGGAATGGTGGACTTGATAACCATCACCGCCTTGGGTGCGATACGCTTGACATCGGAGATCACCGACTCGACTGAGCGGGTGTTGAAGTAGTTGGTTTGCGGGTCGTAATCGGTGGGCGTGGCAATGATCACATAGTCAGCGCCCGTGTAAGCGTCGACAGGATCTAAAGTGGCACGCAAATTTAGCGTTTTTTCAGCCAAATAGGCCTCAATGTCGCGGTCATCGATGGGGGAGTGACGGTCATTGATGGCTTTGACGCGCTCATCGACGATATCGAGAGCCACAACTTCATGTCGTTGTGCAAGTAAAACTGCGTTAGAAAGACCGACGTAACCTGTGCCTGCGATGGCGATTTTCATAAGTTATCACGCAATTGTTTGGATCGGTGATTCTAACATTTGCCCCTCTCAGCCAGCGGCCTAACTCAACGCGATATCGGCGAGTAAATCTAAAAGCTTGCCCTGCTCGCCAACCGCAGGTTGGCAGGTGATATCTATTGCGGGATGGTCAACTTTTAAGGCTCTGATTAACTCAGGCAAGTCCTCACGCGCATGGCGGCCCACGCCTAAAAACATGGGAACCACACTTAGGCTAGTGGCTCCATCGGCCACCAAAGCATTGGCGACATGCGGCAAATCGGGTTCGGTCAGCTCTAGGTAGGCGCAACGCACCACGGTGGTGGGGGAGCGCTGAACGATACGCTCGGCCACTGCCTGTATGGGCTTGTGCCAGAGCGGGTCACGCGAGCCGTGGGCAAATAAAATAATGGCGTGCATAAAAACCTTATTGACGAATCACCAACCAGCCAAAAGCGGCCAGCGAGGCGAAGGTATAGAGCAAACCGGGGGCAGCAGCGGCAAACCAAGGTAGCCAGTTGTTGATGTTGCCCAAATAGCTGAAGACGTTGTTGAGCAAGAAAAAACTGATGCCGGCCAACACGCCGCCAAACACTTGGCTTGCAATGTTGCTGCTGCGGGAATGCAAGTAGGCGAAGGGCAAGGCCAGCACCACCATGACCAAGCAACTGAGCGGGTAAAAGACTTTTTTCCAAAATTCAATTTCAAAGCGCTGTGTGGCTTGCCCGTTAGCGCTCAAGTGTTTGATGTAATGGAACAAGTCCACTGTGCCCATTCGCCCAGGCTTGAGAATGGCAACGGCGAGCATTTCGCTCGTGATCTCACTGGGCCAGCGAAGCGTATCTTGTTGCGTGACTTGCAGCCTCTGGGTGCCAGCGGTGCCTTGCAGTGCTTGCCGTTCAGCCTGGCGAAGAAGCCATGCATCGTCTTCGATCTGAGCCCCTGCGGCTTTGCTGAGCGAAACCCATTCACCTGCTGCGTTAAATTCAAAGATCCGAATCTCTTGTGGTGAACCATCGGCAGACAGACGGTTGATGTTGAGAAACACTTTCTTCTCAGGCTGGCTTTCTCGTAGCCAAGCGCCGGTCTGGCCTACCTTGATTTGAGTGCCCAAGTATTTGGACTTGAGAAACTGCGCATATCGATCGCAAACGGGGGCCAGGTAGTCGCCAACAGCAAATGTGATGAGCACAAAAGCAAGGCCCAAACCCATCAGATTTCGCAGCGCTATGAGCGGTGTGAGTCCGCTGGTGCGCAAAATGGTGAACTCTGAACTTTTGGCCAACCGTGACATTACAAAAATGGTGCCAATCAACACGGTGATGGGCAGCAACTCATACAAGTGGCTGGGAACGGATAGCAGCACAAAACCAAAGACGTGTCTGAGTTGGTAGAGGTTGTTGTTGCCGCCTGCATTGGGCAACTCGTCAATGAAGTCAAAGAAAAAGAACAGTGCTAAAAAACAAAGTGTGACAAACGTCACAGAGACCCAGATTTCATGGTGAATGAGCTTGCGAATAGTTTTCATAAGTCAAGGGGCCTTAAACGCCAGCACGTCCCAAGAGTTGGCGCCAATTCCAGTTGTAATGACGAGCCGTGAGCCATGTGTAAGCCAACACGAAAACCCCACCATGCAAGGCGATAAAAAAGGGCAGCAGCTGCGCTTTGCCCGAGCCCACCCAGCTTTGCCCTAAGTTGATCAAGTTGAAATACACCACAAAGATAAGCAAGGCCTGGGCCAAATTGCCGCCGCGTCCCACGCGCGGGTTGGCGCTGGTGATGGCCAAGGCAATGATGATGACATTGAAGGCGGAAAACGCCACACCCAAGCGCCAACCCAACTCACCAAGATTGCCGTTGGTTGGGTTTTGTATCAGATCTAAGCTTGAGACGGTTTTGAGTGGCGTTTTGTCCTCCACCTTGGCGGACGGGTTGAGTTGCGTGGTGTAGCTTTTGAATTGGGTGATTTTCAAGTCGGGCTTGCCATTGTTTTGTTCAATGCGCTGGCCGTTTTCAAGTACCAAATACTGTTCATCCTCAAGGATTTCAATATGTCCCGTCTTGGACGATGTCATGGATTGTTTGTTGTGATCCGTCGAAGAAATGAAAACGTTTTTACCTTCTTTGTTATCGAGGCTTTCTTTATCAATAAAAAACACCCGTGTTCCACTGGCAGATTCTTGGAATTGGCCAGGTGCTACGCGCTCTAGGTCGCCTCTGCGTTCGTAGCGGTTTTTCAATTCGCCAATCTGTTGGTTAGACCAAGGCCAGATCAGCAGCATCAGCACAAAAACGCTCAGCAACATGGGCCAAGCAAAATTGAGCATAGGAGTTGCCAATGCGCGTAGGCCTTTGCCGCTGACCAGCCAAATCACCATTTCGCTCTCAAGATACATGCGTGACAAGGTGCCGACAGACGCAATGAACAAGCTCATGGTTAGCAAAATGGGTAATTGCCCCAGCATGGTGAAGCCAAGAATTAAGGTGACTTCGGCGGGGTTGACGCTGCCAAGGGAGGCTTGGCCCAGCGTGCGGATCAGCATCATGGTCATCACGATGGTGACCAGCACGATCAGCGTGGCGCCAAAACTGCGGGCCAGCTCTTTACGAATGGAGGAATGGAATAACATCAGCGACAGAGGAAAACCGCAATTATGAACTTCGAGCTCAAGACCCTAGATTTACACGCAGCAGCCACGCATAAAACCGATGCGTTGATTATCTTGGTATCTGCCAAGGACAAACCCACCCAAAGCGTTTTGGCGCAACTTATTTCTGAGGCACGCAAAAGCGGCGACTTAGACGAGTCGCCCGCCAAGCTCCTCAGCGTGTGGCGCCACCAAGGCGTGAGCGCTCTTCGCGTGGTGTTAGTGTCTTCTGGCGACGGCAGCGCCCGTTTGGTTCGCCAAGCCGTCACAGCTGCTGTGGCTTCGCTCAAAGCGGCCAAGCCTGTTCACATCACGGTGTGTTTGGCTGACGCCAACGAACAGCGTTTACAAGCTGCTGCCCAGGCCGTGGCCGATAGCAGCTATGTTTACACCGCCACCAAGCCTTCGGCCAAAGCCTCTGGCTTAAAGCGGGTGACGATGGCGTTGCCTTCGGCCGATCAAACCAAAGCAGCTCAGCACGACTTTGACCTCGCCTGCGCCCTAGTGGCCGGTGTGTCTTTGGCTAAAGAGTGGGGCAACCGTCCCGCCAACCACGCCACGCCCACGCATTTGGCCGAGGTGGCCAAAGCCTTGGGCAAGAAGGCTGGTATTCATTGCCAAGTGCTGGGCCCCAAAGACATTGAGAAGCTAGGCATGGGCTCGTTCGCCGCTGTGGCGCGTGGCTCGGTAGAGCCTTTGCGCTTCATCATCTTGCAGTACACCGGTGCGGCCAAAACAGTCGCGCCCACTGTTTTGGTGGGCAAAGGCATCACCTTTGACACAGGCGGTATTTCTCTCAAGCCTGGCCCGGCGATGGACGAAATGAAGTTTGACATGTGTGGCGCAGCCAGTGTGTTGGGCACCTTTGAGGCGCTGGCGCACTTAAAACCTGCCATCAACGTGGTAGGGCTGATCCCCACTTGCGAAAACATGCCAGACGGCACGGCTTTGAAGCCTGGTGACGTGATCACCAGCATGAGCGGTCAAACTATTGAAGTGCTCAACACCGATGCCGAAGGCCGCCTGATTTTGTGCGATGCGCTCACCTACGCGACACGATTCAAACCCAGCGCCGTAATTGACATTGCCACCCTCACGGGTGCTTGCGTGATCTCTTTGGGTCATGTGCGCAGTGGGTTGTTCTCCCCTTCAGACGATTTGGCCCATGCCTTGTTCGAGGCTGGCGAAACGGCGCTTGACCCTTGCTGGCGCTTGCCTTTGGACGAGGAGTACGCCGAAGGCCTCAAGTCCAATTTTGCCGATGTGGCCAATGTGGCTGGGCGAGATGGCGGCGCTATCACGGCTGCCAAGTTCTTACAGCGTTTTGCCAAAGACTACCCTTGGGCGCATTTGGACATCGCAGGCGCGGCGTGGAAGAGCGGTGCCGCCAAAGGCTCAACTGGCCGGCCCGTGGGCTTGCTGCTGCATTATTTGTTGGGTACAGCTAAAACTGCAGCTTCGTCAAAGGCAGCTAAGCCAATGGCAGTACCTAAAAAGACAGCTGCTAAAAAGTCTGCCGTTAAAGCCTAAGTCTGCGAATGACAGAGATTGCTTTTCACTTTAATGCACCTGATAAGTTGGCCTATGCCTGCCGCTTGCTGCGCAAGGCTGTGGCCAGCGGCGCACGCGTGGTGGTATCGGGGGCGCCTGCATCTTTGCAAGATCTAGACACCCTGTTGTGGACTTTTTCACCGTTGGAGTTTGTGGCGCATTGCCGCGCGGGCAGTCCGGCTGAGCAGTTGATGGCATCGCCCGTGGTGCTGGCCGCTCAAATTGAAGGGGGCCCCGAGTTACCGCACTACCAAGTGCTGTTGAATTTGGGCCATGAGGTTGTAGCCGGCTACGCGCGCTTTGAGCGCACCATTGAAGTTGTCACTCTGGATGACGAGGACCGTCAGCAGGCCCGTCAACGCTGGAAGCACTATGCGGATCGAGGGTATTCCATCACGCGGCATGATTTGAAATTGAAGGACTGAAGAACTTTCTTTGTTTTGGAGTTACGATTGAATTCATCGTTTTTCCAACCCTTAGGAGTTCTTGCATGCATCTCTCTTTCAAATTGACAGCCGTTGCAACTTTGGCCGCTATTGGCAGCTTAGCCCTCGCGCAAGAACAAGTGGTGAAAATCGGTCATGTGGGGCCCGTGAGCGGAGCTATCGCGCACTTGGGCAAAGACAACGAGTTGGGTGCTCGTTTGGCCATTGAAGAACTCAACGCCAAAGGCGTCAGCATCAACGGCAAAAAGGTCAAGCTCGAATTGGTGGCTGAAGATGACGCTGCCGATCCCAAGCAAGGCACCGCCGCTGCACAGAAGCTGGTGGACGCCAAAGTCAGCGGCGTGATTGGCCACCTTAATTCAGGCACCACCATTCCTGCCTCCAAAATTTATAGCGATGCGGGAATTCCCCAAATTTCGCCCTCATCCACCAACCCCAAGTACACACGCCAAGGCTACAAAACCGCCTTCCGCGTGGTGGCTGACGATGTGCACTTGGGCGGTACCTTAGGCCGCTACGCCGTGAAAGAACTTAAAGGCAAGTCCATTGCTGTGATCGATGACCGCACGGCTTACGGACAAGGTGTGGCTGAAGAGTTTGAAAAAGCCGTCAAAGCCGCGGGCGGTAATTTGGTGGGCCATGAGTTCACCACCGATAAAGCCACCGACTTCATGCCCATCTTGACCACGCTCAAAGGCAAGAAGCCGGACATCATCTTCTTTGGCGGCATGGACGCGGTGGGCGGCCCGATGATGAAGCAAATGAAATCACTCGGCATCAAAGCCAAGTTTATGGGCGGCGATGGCATTTGTACCAACGAGATGATCAAACTCGCCGGTGACGCCATGGCTGACGGCCAAGTGGTGTGCGCTGAAGCAGGCGGTGTGGACGGTGCCTTGAAGAAGGGCATGGAAGACTTTGGCGTTAAGTTCAAAAAACGCTTTAACGACGACGTGAAGTTGTATTCGCCCTATGTGTATGACGCGGTGTTTGTGATGGTTGATGCCATGCAACGAGCCAAGTCCAGTGAACCCGCCAAATACTTGCCAGAATTAGCCAAAACCACAGGCTTCAAAGGTGTGACTGGTACGATTTCTTTTGATGCCAAAGGCGATATTAAGAACGGCGCTTTGACGCTGTACACCTTCAAGGCGGGTAAGCGCGACCAAATTGCAGTGGTCAGGTAACGGGAACACCACCTTCGGGTGGTTTTTTTTCGCCCTTTTTGTAGTTTATGTCCATATAAATCAAGGGCTTGTTATTAATTTTGCAATTTGATCTTCATTTATTTCTAAATTGTGTCCACCAAATGAAAGTCTGATGCGTTGATTTCTGACTAAGTTCTTTGGAGCCTAAATTGGATAAATCAGTCGTTCAGATCGAATCGCCTAATGTTGCTGTGGAGCGTCGCTTCAAAATCGTGTCCTGCGAAAACACAGGCATCAAAGCAACCTTTGATCGTATTCGTGCTCAGTTGGTTCAAGAAGCCGAGCAGCGCAGTCGCCCAGCTTCGCGCATGTATTCAGGATTTCGAGCTGTCAAAGCCTGATCCAACTCAGTTATTTTAAAAGAGCACCTTTAAGGTGCTCTTTTTATTTGTATTCTAAATAGTTAATTTTTAATCAAAGTCAATGATTTCTATATGCCATGAGGTGTATAGACTGACTGCATCGAATTAAAGATAATTTCCCGCGATAACTAAATTACGCGAGGTTATGTTGTTACCTAGTTTTACCAAATTTTTCTCGACCGACATTGCCATTGATTTGGGTACAGCCAACACGCTCATCTACACCAAAGAACATGGCATCGTGCTCAACGAACCTTCGGTGGTAGTCATTAAAAAAGACGGTAAGGTTTACGGCAAAACTTCCGTTTTGGCTGTCGGCAACGAGGCAAAAGCCATGATGGGCCGCGTGCCAGCAGGCATTGAATGCATTCGTCCCATGAAAGACGGCGTGATTGCCGACTTCACCGTGACCGAGGTCATGCTCAAACACTTCATCAAGCTGGCGCATCCGCACATGCTTTTCAAGCCCAGTCCACGGATTGTGATTTGTGTGCCTTGCGGCTCCACCCAAGTTGAACGTCGTGCCATTCGCGAATCAGCCTTGGGTGCGGGCGCTTCTGAGGTGTACCTGATTGAAGAGCCCATGGCTGCAGCGATTGGTGCGGGTTTGCCCGTGACCGAGCCTTGCGGCTCGATGGTGGTGGACATTGGCGGAGGCACCACCGAGGTGGGCATTGTGTCCTTGGGCGGCATGGTTTATAAAAACAGCGCCCGCATAGGGGGTGACAAGTTTGACGAAGCCATCGTGAACTACATACGCCGTAACTTTGGCATGCTGATTGGCGAGCAAACGGCTGAGCGCATCAAAAAAGAAATTGCCACCGCATTTCCTACCGGCGAGGTGATGGAGATGGAGATCACCGGGCGTAACCTGAGCCAAGGTATCCCCCAAAGCTTCACCATCAGCTCAACCGAGATTTTGGAAGCCTTGACCGACACGCTTAACAACTTGGTGTCTACCGTCAAAATCGCTTTAGAACGCACCCCGCCTGAGCTGAGCTCTGACATTGCAGAGCGGGGCGTCATGTTGACGGGCGGCGGTGCATTGCTGCGAGACTTGGACCGTTTGATTTCAGAAGAAACCGGCTTGCCCGTGCTCATTGCCGAAGACCCGCTCACGTGCGTTGCACGTGGCTGCGGAATGGCACTGGATCAATTGCATAGCGTCAGCGGCATCTTTACAGCAGACTGATGCGTTTGTTGTTCAAGGCGCAGAGTCTTTGGACTTTGCTTGCTTATTGCGCATCGATTGGTGTAATTGCGATTGCAATGCCTGCGCAGGCTGCAAGCAATATGCAGTCTTCCAATATGGCGGGCGATGCATCGCGCATGGTGTTCAAAGAAAACGCCAAGAACAAAAAAGAGCCCACCTGTCAGCTCACCCTGATGCATGTTTACACCAGCAAATTTAATAAAAAACATACCCAGTTTGCGTTCACTGGTTCACTTGTGGCCAAGCGTGAAAAAGGCAGAGACATGGTGTTGACGGTCGTCGGGCAAAATCATCAGCTCACCCCAGGTGGCAAAGACATTAAACCGTTTCCTATTCCGCGCATTGAGCTAGGCGTATCAGATGTCAGTGTTCGACGCTACACAGAGCACAAGCAAAAGTGCAAAAAGGGTTATGTCTGCGCAGAATACAAAGACACCAAGAAGAACGACTTGCAAACTTGGGTGAGCGACGAGAAGAAAAACTTAAGCCTGCTGTTTCCTCTGGTCGTCAAGCAACCCCCGGTAGTGATTGACTTGTCTAAGTTTGGCCCTTCAGGCAAAGAGACCGAGCCACCGATGGCGCAGTTCAAAACCTGCACAGCCGCGTTGCGCTGATCTAGCTAGGCTTAGGCCAGCTCAGCAATCAACTCAATTTCCACGCAAGCGCCCAAAGGCAGCTGCGCCACGCCAAACGCGCTGCGTGCGTGTGCGCCTTTGTCACCAAACACTTGACCAATCAGATCGCTGCAACCGTTGGTGACCAAGTGGTGTTCGGTGTAGTCGGGGCTGGAGTTGACCAAGCTCATCACTTTGACGATGCGCTTGACTTTGTTCAAGTCGCCCACGGCAGCGTGCAACGTGCCTAATAAATCCACTGCCACCGCTCGGGCCGCCAGAGCGCCTTCGGCGGTTTGCATGGTCTTGCCCAATTGGCCAGTCCACACTTTGCCGTCAATTTTGGCGATGTGACCACTCAAAAACACCAAGTTGCCTGTTTGCACAAACGGCACATAGGCTGCGGCGGGCGCGGCCACGGGGGGTAGGGTGATGTTCAGGGCTTGGAGTTGGTCGTAAACGCTCATGTGGGATTCCTTATTTTGAGTGGGTGTCGCGGTGACTTCGTGAAGTGCGTCATGGCTTGATCGGGTTTAGTCTAGCAAGTGTGTTGGCTCAAGTTTTTTGCAGCCCCGCCGATACCCTAGGCAAGTCAAACTACCTTTATTGCCTTCCATGCATTTACGCCATGTCTCTGTTGTTGCTTTCGTGGTTGCCAGCTTGCTGGCTTGGGCTACGCCTGCTTCGGCCGAGTGGAGCGAGCTGGTGAAGGATGAGGACGTCACGTACTACTTTGACAAAGAAACCGTCATGCCGGTGCACGTGTCGCGCTATGCCTGGGTGCTGACTGATTTACCCAAGGGCGACAAAACGCCCAGCGGGGAAAACTACAAGTCGATGATGTTGCGCGTGCGCATGTATTGCAAGAACGACACCGTGGTGCGTTTGGCCGTGAGCTACTTTGACAAACAAATGGGCAAGGGCAAAGAAGTGGCTTCAGACGATGTGGCCGAGTTTCGCCCACGCGAGTTTCCGATTCGCCCCAACACCTACTTGGCTGCTTTGAAAAAAGAAGTATGCGGGGCCAAGGGAGCAGCGGGCTAAACCCGACCCGACAACGCCTTGGATGTATCAAGCCCCTGCCTATTGGTTGGGGCTTTTTAACTTGTGAGTGGGCATCTCACACATGCCGCAGTGTTGCACTGAACATGTGGATATGTTTTCTGTCATCACACCATTTACCTTGGGCTGGATAGCGGGTACTGCGTTGCAGTTGCAGCAGGTGCAGTTGTGGCCGGCAGACATGTATTGTGGTTTGGGTGCTGTGGTTGTTTTGGCTTGTGCACTTTTTTATCTATGGCGCTTGCGTGTGTTGGCTGAAAGTTGGTTGCAAACCGCTTTTTGGAGCGTGTTAGCCTGTACCTTGGCTTTCACCCTTGCTGGAGTTAGGGCGGGCCACTTTCTACAAACTGCTTTAAACCCTGCGCTCGAAGGCCGCACCTTGCAGGTGGTGGGTATCGTGGCCAACTTGCCGCAGCGCAGCGAGGACAGTGCGCGGTTTAAGTTTGAGGTTGAATCTGCCCGTGGGATGGATGGCACACAGGTGCACCTGCCACCACAGTTGTTGCTGGGGTGGTATGGCAATCGACGCCATGCCCATGGAGGGCACAACGGCAGCGACGATCAAGTACAACCACCTCCAGCCGATTTACGCCCAGGCGACCGCTGGCAATTGGCCGTGCGCCTCAAAACACCACACGGCCACATCAACCCACATGGTTTTGACTACGAGCTATGGTTGTGGGAGCAGGGCTTGCAAGCCACGGGCTATGTGCGCAACGGGGCCAAAGATGTATCGCCGCAATGGTTGGGACAAACATGGACGCACCCCGTAGAGCGCTTACGCCAGCGTGTGCGCAGCGCCATCGACGCGCAGGTGGCAGAGCCCGCGATGGCGGGCATTGTGGCGGCACTGTTGGTGGGTGACCAGGCAGCCATAGAGCGAGGCGACTGGGATGTGTTTCGTGCCACAGGTGTAGCTCACCTCATGGCAATTTCGGGCTTGCACATTACAGGCCTTGCTTGGCTAGCAGCTTTGTGTGTGGGCTGGGTGTGGCGGCGCAGCGATGTGTTGTGGCCCCGTAGGCCTTGGAGCTTGTGGTTGCCTGCGCCCATTGCAGCCAGTGTGTGTGCAGTTTTGCTGGCTTTGGCTTACGCCGTCTTTACCGGCTGGGGCGTGCCTGCGCAGCGCACGGTGTGGATGTTGGGTGTGGTTACTTTGTTGCGTTGCTACGGCCTACGTTGGCCTTTGATGCAAGTGTGGCTAACCGTGTGCGCGGTAGTGTTGGCGCTTGACCCGTGGGCGCTGATGCAAGTAGGGTTTTGGTTGAGCTTTGTCGCAGTGGGCGTGTTGTTTGCCTCTGGCGTGCAAGAGCACACAAGCTCGTTATGGGCCGCTGTACAACGCATGTGGCGAGAGCAATGGCTGATGAGTGTGTGCTTGGCACCACTGAGTTTGCTTTTCTTTCACCAAGTGTCGGTCGTTGGCTTGTTTGCCAACTTGCTGGCCGTCCCGTGGGTGACCTTGGTGGTCACGCCGCTGTGCATGTTGGGGCTGGTGATGCCATTCGCTTGGAGCCTGGCGGCTGAAGCTTTGCAGGGGTTGGTGTGGGTGCTCAAAGCGTGCGCAGCTGTGTCGTGGGCGCAATGGTCGGCACCTGCTGTACCGCTGTGGGCGGGCGCAGCAGCACTGATAGGCATGGGCACGTGGGCCATGCGTGTGCCCATGTGGCTGAGGCTGTTCGGCGTGGTTCTTGTTTTACCCGTGCTCAGTTGGCAAACGGCGCGGCCCGCGCACGGCACGTTTGAACTGGTGGCTGCTGATATGGGGCAGGGCCATGCGGTGCTGTTGCGCACTGCCACGCACAGCTTGCTTTACGACACGGGGCCGCGTTACTCTGCTGAGACCGATGCAGGCCAACGCGTGCTGGTGCCGCTGCTGCGGGCATGGGGCGAGCGGGTAGACCGAATCGTCATCAGCCACCAAGACAGCGACCACAGCGGAGGCGCACCAGCGGTGATGGCCATGCAGCCGCAGGCGGATGTTTTGACTTCCATGCCCGCAGAACACCCGCTGCAACAGTTGGGCCGCATGCAGCGATGCGAGCGCGGCCAATCGTGGCTGTGGGATGGCGTGAGGTTGGAGGTCTTGCATCCGAGCGCGGCTGACTACGAGCGCAAACTCAAACCCAATGCGCTGAGTTGCGTGTTGCGCATCAGCGCTGTCAATGCCTCTGCCGTGTTGGCAGGTGACATCGAAGCTGCGCAAGAGCAAAACCTCGTGCAAAGCGACCAAACGCTGCAAGCCGATTGGTTGCTGGTGCCCCATCACGGCAGTGCCACCTCTTCGACGCAAGCTTTTTTAGAGGCGGTTGGTCCCAGCGTTGCCGTTGTGCAAGCGGGCTACCGCAACCGCTTTGGGCATCCACGCTCTGATGTGTTGCAGCGTTACAGCGATTTGGGTGTGCAAGTGGTGCAGACGCCTCGTTGTGGTGCATCGACTTGGCGCAGTGAGCAACCCCAAATGGTGCAGTGCGAGCGAAATCAAAGGCCACGTTACTGGCATCACAACTTTTAAGGGCTTGTTAACCGCCGCGACGCATCATGTCGAAGAATTCGACGTTCGACTTGGTCGCCTTCATGCTCTTCAAGACCATTTCCATGGATTCGATTTCGTCCATGTTGTACATGAACTGGCGAAGAATGCGGGTTTTAGACAAGATTTCGGGCGGCAGCAACAGCTCTTCGCGGCGTGTGCCGCTGCGGTTGAGTTGGATGGCTGGGAACACGCGCTTTTCGTACAAGCGGCGATCGAGGTGAATCTCGCAGTTGCCCGTTCCCTTAAATTCTTCAAAAATAACCTCGTCCATGCGGCTACCGGTGTCGATCAAGGCTGTAGCAATGATGGTGAGTGAGCCGCCTTCTTCTACTTTGCGGGCTGCACCAAAGAAGCGCTTGGGGCGTTGCAAAGCGTTGGAATCCACGCCGCCAGACAGCACTTTGCCCGATGAAGGCACCACGTTGTTGTAAGCGCGGGCGAGGCGGGTGATGGAGTCGAGCAAGATGACCACATCTTTTTTCAGTTCCACCAAACGCTTGGCGCGTTCGATCACCATTTCGGCCACGTGCACGTGGCGGGCGGCGGGCTCGTCAAAGGTAGATGCAATCACTTCGGCCTTCACCGAGCGCTGCATTTCGGTCACTTCTTCAGGGCGCTCGTCCACCAGCAACACCATCATGTGGGCGTCGGGGTAGTTGGCAGCGATGGCGTGCGCAATGTGCTGCATCATCACGGTCTTACCGCTTTTGGGCGGGGCCACAACCAGGGCGCGTTGGCCTTTGCCGATGGGCGCAATGATGTCGATGATGCGACCGGTGATGTTTTCTTCACCTTTGATTTCGCGCTCAAGTTTCATCTGTTCGCGGGGAAACAGTGGGGTCAAGTTTTCGAACATGACCTTGTGCTTGTTGTTCTCAGGCAGGTCGTCGTTGACCTTGTCGAGTTTGGTCAGTGCAAAGTAGCGTTCGCCGTCTTTGGGAATACGCACTTCGCCTTCAATCATGTCGCCAGTGTGCAGGTTGAAGCGGCGTACTTGGCTGGGGCTGATGTAGATGTCGTCAGTACTGGCGGTATAGCTGGTGTCTGGGCTACGCAAAAAGCCAAAGCCGTCGGGCAGGATCTCGAGCACGCCGTCTGCAAATACTTGCTCGCCCGCGCGGGCGCGTTTTTTGATGATGGCAAACATCAGCTCTTGCTTGCGCATGCGACCTGTGTTTTCGATTTCGAGTTCTTCGGCTTGTTTCAGCACTTCGGACACGTGCAGTGCCTTGAGTTCGTTCAGATGCATCTTGGGACTCCAGTAGGGAGTTCGTTAAAAAAATAGGGGGGAGGTCGTAGCGAGGAGAGAAACACCTCTAGACCGGAATTCAAGCCCTGATGGGGAACCGAGTGGCCGGATAGGCTGCAAGGTGAATTCAAAAGTGATTATGGCAGGAAAAAAGCCTGCAGATTAAAGAATCTGCAGGCTTTCAGGGTACTCTTTTGGGCTGTTACATCAGACCACTAAGTTAGCTCAGTGGATCAAGCCAACTGTTGGTCAATAAAGGCAGTCAATTGGGCTTTGCTCATGGCGCCTACTTTGGTAGCAGCCAATTGGCCGCCTTTGAACACCATCAAGGTAGGGATGCCGCGGATACCTAGCTTGCCAGGGATGTCGCGGTTTTCGTCCACGTTCATCTTGGCGATTTGTAGTTTGCCTTCGTAGGCAGTGGCCACCTCGTCCAAGATAGGGGCAATCATTTTGCAAGGGCCACACCATTCGGCCCAATAGTCCACCAAAACAGGTGTGTCAGCCTGCAGAACGTCTGCTTCAAAGCTGCTGTCGGTGATGTGTTTGATCAAATCGCTGGCCATGGTTTTTGTTCCTCTTTTAGTTGGCGATAGAGCTACAGTTAGGCATTGTGGCAGAAAGCAAGTAACCCCATGAAAACTCTCACCATCGATGTTGTGTCAGATGTCGTCTGTCCTTGGTGCTACATCGGTAAACGACGTTTAGAACGCGCTTTAGCACTTTTGGCAGTTCAGTACCCCGATGTGGACCCGGAAGTAAAGTGGCACACCTTCCAACTCAACCCCGACATACCGCCCGAGGGCATGCCACGCGCTGACTATGTTTTTAACAAATTTGGTGCTGGCGGCATTGCCAAATACGAACACATTGCTTCGGTGGGCAAGGACATGGGCATTTCGTTTGCCTTTGACAAAATCACCCGACAACCCAACACCGTGGTGGCGCACAGCCTGATTGCCATGTCTGAGCCCGGCATGGCGCAAGACGCCGTGGTCGAGGCCTTGTTCAAAGCGTATTTTTTAGAGGGCCGCGATCTGACCGAAGCTTCTGTGCTGATTGAAATTGCTGTGTCTGCTGGTATGGACCGCGCAGAGGCGCAAGCACATTTGCAGAATTCAGACCTGCACAGCGAAACCATCGACAGCGATAAGGCCGCGCGTGAAATGGGCATCACGGGTGTGCCATTTTTCATCTTTAACCGTCAAGTGGGGCTGTCTGGCGCACATGATGGCGAAACTTTGTTGCAAGGCATGGTGGAGGCGATGAACGCCACCACTGAGAATTAATTTTTTTCGGAGCACGCCGATGTCTGATTCATCCTCCAACATGGTTCGCGCTTTGGTGTTGCGCGAGCTAGAAGCAGGCAAGCGTGACGATGGCTTGTGGCTGCAAGCCATGTCAGAAGCCAAGATGGACACCGCCAAAGCGCAAGTGCGCTACGTGGCGCTGCGCACGCTTGCGTTGCAAGGCGATGTGAAGGGCCTGTTGATTAAGCAAATTCGTGGCGCGGTGGCCAAAGACAGCAGCGATGGTGTGCGACTGAATAACGCGGGATTGGCCGATTACTTAAAAGCCAAAACTACTTCTTCAAAGAATAAGTAGGCCGTAAGTTAGGCGGCATCAGCAACACAGGCTGGCGCTTTTTCGGTTTGATCTGTGATTGCTTGATCGACTCGAACAAAGTGGCTTGCGCCGACGGCACGGGCAATGTGTATTCTTCGTAATTTTTGATGCGCGTTGCTGCGCCTTTGCGTTGCAGCAGCTGCGAGGTCATCATGTGGACGTAAGCGTCTTTGGCGTTGTCTGACAACGCATCCCATTCTTCGCGGAATGTTTTGATGTGGGCACGCAAAAACTTGCCTAGCTCTTCGTCCTCAACCTCATGCTGGATGGTTTCAAACGCTTTGTCGATAAAGGGCTGAATAGCATCTGGTTCTTGGGGAGCTTCTGACGCGCTGAGTGGGGTTGAGGTGTTTTGGGTGTCTTGAGCGTCTTGGCTGAGCGGCGTTTCGGGCAACGTGCCTATTGGGGCGGGATCTGTTGGTTCTGCATCCGCAGGAGCAGCTTGTGCTTCGCTAGCAAGCGTGGCTTCGTCGGGCGGAACCGAACCTTCGGGCACTTCGGTGGTGCTCGTTGGGTCTGGTGTTACTTTTAGGTTTTCTTCGGCCATCAAACGGTATCGGCGTGAATTGAGCGTTTCTTGAGTCCGCCACGAAAATTTAAAGGTGATGTGCTCGATCCCCATCTTTATCGGAAAGTTCTTCGATCTCTTTGCAGTTGTATTTGTCCCCAAGGCCTATGTGCTAACACGCAAAAAATTGAGGGTTATTTAAGTTTGAATTTTTTTTAATAAAAAAAGATACTCTAAATTTAAAAAAATATTAATTAGTATTTATAAATCAGGCGTATAAAAAAATGACCTTTTTGTAATTTATTTCGTCACTATTATTTTGTCTAAGACGGCTACATTGGGTGGAGATTTTTTTAAACTTCATTAAGGTTTCCATGAAAGTTCCTTTCCGCTTGCTTCCAGTTACGTTGATTGTCTTGGCAATGAGCGCCTGCTCAACGATGGACAACCCAAAAAGTGCTTTTAACTCTGCGCCCCTGAAGCCCGCCGATTACGTCAAACCCACTTTTGCTAAAAAAGCTGACCCTACCAATGCTCAAATGTTGTTGCGAAGTGGTACCGAATACTTGCAACAAGGTGATTTGCAAAAAGCTCACGGCGTGTTTAGTGTCGCTTTAAAACTTGACATCAATAACGCGGGGCTTCATTTTCTCAATGGGTTGACCTACCAGATGATGTATGAAGCGGGTGATGAAGCAAGCTATGACTTGGCTGTAGCTGGTTACAACACGGCACTTTCACTGGATAGAAATTTAGAGCCGGCGCTTCTCCAGTTGGGAAAACTTAATCTTGTTGGCAAAAAATATGTACTAGCTCAACAGGCTTTTTCTGAAGCTTACCAAAGGAATTCAAATTCAACGCCAGCATTAATGGGGTTGGCGCAAGCATCAATCTTAGCTGGCGACATGAAATCTGGTTATTGGGCAACGGTTCAATTGGACGCCATGAATTTTAAGAGCCCTGAATTTTTGAGGCTCAAGGCCATACAAGCAGCATTGGCACAAAGCCCACAAGCAGCCAAGGAGTTCGCTAGACAGTATGAGCTGGCAGCAAAGGGTCAGGGCCTTAAAGAAGATGCAGACTATGTCAATTCTCGTGTTGACAAACTGCTGACTATGAAAACAAGTTTTGGTTCTTCAGATTTGAACGGCGTTTTATTAGCGCAAGCGGATACGGGTAATAAAACAAAAGAAGTGCCTAAAGAAGCGGCTCCTGAAGCGGCTAAAACCGCGGAGCATCAATTGTGGTGGCGTTGCGATCCTAATCCTGGTTTGACTTTGCAAAAGGACGGGTTGCCACAACTTCAATTGCCAACCACAGAAGAAAACGCCACCACATTGACCTTGCCTAAACCTTGTGCGGGTGAGAAGCCACCAATGGCCATGATCGAAGTGACAATGATTCGGACCGAAGAATCAATGACCCGAAATCAAGGCATCAATTTGTTGGATGGTTTGAAAATGATCAAAGACACATTTCTGTACGCTGATAGAGGAAGAGTCATTGGCAACGACGATGTTATAGCCACTAGCGCAGCATCACTGGTCTACTCATTAAACATCGCAAATTCCCTGTTTGCTAAAAATGAAGTGATTGCACGTCCAAGCCTTTCGGCTGTTGACCGCTTGCCTTCTGTATTTTTCAGCGGCCGTACTGTATCAATTGCAAGCGGTACAGTGAATACTGGTTTTACATTGTCAGACAAGTCAGTGGGTACCAGTTTATCCATCACGCCTACTTTCGTTGATGATGAAAATGTTTTGTTATCCATCAGGTCCAGTCGTTCATTCATTGAACCTAGCGAAGACGCCAAAATCGCTCTTGTTCAATCAAGGAATGCAGTCAATGCCAGCGCCAGAGTGAAGTTTGGTCAAACTTATGTTTTGAATGGGATGATTGAACGTGAAAAAGACAACGTCAACTCTGGCGTGCCACTTTTGATGGATATTCCTATTATTCAAAATTTGTTTTCAAAGAGTGTGAAGATTGACTTTAATCGTCAAATTTTGACCCTGGTGACGGTTCGCCGGTTGGTTGATGACAGTGACTCCGCCTATCTTGCAAAAAATCCATCGGGCACAATCAACGGCCATAAACTGGCGGCTCAAGTGCAGGAATTTATGGATCTTCAATCAAACCAAACCGTGATGGATGAAGTGTTGACTGGACTGAGAAAAGACAACACCTTGTATATGCGTCTTCGCAACCGTGATGTCATTCAAGAGAGCTACAGCTCCCAATCGGTGATCCAACGAATTTTGATGGACCTTAAAGAACTTGCTTATTTTTAATGTCTATTCATAATTCTTGTTAAATAAGACTCAATGAAGTAAAAGACCCTGGCAAATTGCTGGGGTCTTTTTTTGAGTTGAAATCTCCCTCTCTTTTAAAAAATCTACCTGATGATTTATTTTTCAGTCACCATCTTCACGAGTGCCTTTCTTTTGTTTATGGTGCAGCCCATCATTGCTAAACAAATTCTTCCTTGGTTTGGTGGTTCGTCCGCTGTTTGGACCACCTGCATGGTTTTCTTCCAGATGATTTTGCTGTTGGGTTACTGGTATGCAGATTTTGTAGTGCGCAAACTGTCCAACCGAACACAAGCCATTTTTCATTCGGTGATCGTCGTCATTTCTTTAATTTGTCTTCCCATCATTGCAAGTGATGTTTGGAAACCTACCGCTGATACAGAGCCATCTACAAGAATTTTGTTGCTGCTTTTGGTCACTGTAGGTTTGCCTTATTTGCTGCTGTCGACCACGGGGCCATTGGTGCAAGCTTGGTTTGCGCGTTGTTATCCGAAAGCCAAGGTGTATAGGCTGTTTGCCCTGTCTAACTTTGCTTCACTTCTCTCTTTATTAGCCTATCCGCCTTTGATTGAGCCGCACATTGATTTACATAGCCAGGCGTGGCTGTGGAGTAGTGTTTATGTTGTTTATGCCTTGCTCATCATTGTGTCTGCATGGCACTCTAATCGCCACCAAGTTGTGGGCGGACCATCTTATTCATCTGCCACACCATCAGGCATAGGTGTCAAAGCGCCTACCAAACAAGATTACACGCTTTGGCTTTTGCTAGCGACCTTGGGCTCAGTCTTGCTTCTGTCTTTTACCAATCACATTACACAAAACATTGCTTCTGTTCCGTTTTTATGGATCGTGCCTCTGGTGCTGTATTTGGTCACGTTTATTTTGGTATTTGATGTGGGCAGTTCTCGGGGTAAAAGTGGTTGGTATTCACGGTCAGTTTTTATACCCTTGTTATTTGCTTTGCTGGTCATCACCACGTACGGCATTTACGACGGTTATGCCTCCACCATGAATATCTATCTTGCATTGCCATTGTTTTGCATTTTGCTCTTTGTGGCTTGTATGTTTTGTCACGGTGAGTTGGCTGCGCTTCGTCCTGATTCCCAGTTCATCACCCAGTTTTATCTCTGCTTGTCGATTGGCGGCGCTGCGGGTGGTTTGATGGTGGGACTGTTAGCCCCTTTGGTGTTCAATACATTTGCTGAACTTCCATTGGCGCTTATTTCTTGCGGACTTTTGGCCATCTTTGTGATGTGGAAAGCGCCTTCGCTTGGCATTACGGCTAAGGCCAACACGGCTTTCATGGGCTGCGCCGTTGCTCTAACTTGTTCCATGAGCTGGTTGTTGTGGCAAGAGTCCAAAACGTCAGAAGGAACGCTGTTGCAGCACAGAGATTTCTATGGAACTTTACGGGTTGCAGAATCTGACAAAAACATGACGCCTGAATCTGTGCGTGATCTGTATCACGGCGTCATCAGCCATGGCTGGGAACACACATATGAGCCACTGCGCTCTAAGCCTGTCAGTTATTTTGGTCCAGACACCGGTATCGCTAAAACAATTACTTTTTACCAGAAAGACGAGCCCTCTATTCGCATTGGTATTCTGGGATTGGGGATCGGCATTTTGACCGCCTATGGTCGAGAGGCGGATAGTTTCCGTATTTACGAGTTGGTCCCCGCGGTGATTGATATTGCTAAAAAGTATTTTTGGTATTTAACCTCTTCTAAATCAAAAATTGATTATTTGGTAGGTGATGGGCGTTTGAGTTTGGAAAGAGAACCATCCAATCAGTTTCATATGCTCAGTGTGGATGCATTTTCTTCAGACTCGATTCCGATGCACCTCATGACAGTTGAAGCTTTGCAAAGCTACAAAAAACAAATCAGAGATGACGGTGCGATTGTTTATAACGTCACTAACCGCTTAATCAATCTAGCCCCCATGGTCAAGTTGATTGCAGAACAGGAAGGCATGGAAGCCGTTTTAATTGCCAATAGGCCTTCAGAGCCAGACCTTTACCGCACGGATTTTGTAGTGGTTACCCAAAACAAAAAATTAATCGCTGAATTGAAAAAGGGCCAAGACTACAAGCCGATTGAAACCTTGCCAAAGCTCAAGGTTTGGACTGATAACTACAACAATCTTTTTGATGTTTTGCGTTGATAAGCTTGTTATGGCTCTACAAAATGAGTTTCTCAATGGCTCCAAATTTTAGGAAGGCCTATGAGCACTCAGATTGTTTTAAATAGGTGACGGGCCCGACCCCCAGCACTGGCTCCACAGTTAGGGCTGCTTGGTTCCC
>NZ_JBBAOV010000016.1:0-47860 GCF_040401135.1 Limnohabitans sp.
ACTACGATGACGTCATGCTCACGCCATTTCTGATTCAAACCCAAGCCCTCACCCACGGACCCATCCACAACCTCAGCTTCTCTTGGCCCGCAGGCGTGAGCTGGATTTGCGGTGACGAAGGCAAAGGCAAAACCACTTTGCTGCGTTTGCTGGCGGGCGATGTGCAGCCCACGGCTGGCACGGTGACTGCGCCGGAGGGCGGTGTGTTTTGGGTGGATTTGCAGGGCCCCGCACACGATGCCGCCACGGTGCAGGACTGTTGGGATACGCTGCGCGGACGCTACCCGTCTTGGAACGAGGCGCTGCTGCAAGACTTGTCCAAAGAACTCAACATGGCCGAGCACTTGGAGAAGCGCCTCAACATGTTGTCGGCAGGTAGCCGCCGCAAGGTAATGGTGGTGGCTGCCCTGGCCTCGGGCGCGGCGGTGACCTTGCTAGACCAACCGTTTGCGGCGCTCGACTTTGGCTCCATTCGCATCATCAAAGAGTTTTTGAGTGATGCCGCCGCGCACACGAGCCGTGCATGGATCGTGGCGGACTATGAAGCGCCTAGCGATGTGCCGCTGGCGCGTGTGCTGAACTTAGATTAAGCCTTGGCTGCATCCAAGGTGCGCAAGCGGATGTGCAGTTCGCGCAATTGCTTTTCGTCCACCGGACTTGGGGCTTGGGTAAGCAAGCACTGAGCACGTTGGGTTTTGGGGAAGGCAATGACGTCGCGGATGGATTCAGCGCCCGTCATCATGGTGACGATGCGGTCCAAACCAAATGCCAAGCCACCATGCGGAGGCGCACCGTATTGCAAAGCGTCAAGCAGGAAACCGAACTTGAGCTGTGCTTCTTCGGGCGTGATCTTCAAGGCATCAAACACTTTTTGCTGCACGTCAGCGCGGTGGATACGCACCGAGCCGCCGCCCATTTCCCAGCCGTTCAAGACCATGTCGTAGCCCTTGGAGATGCACTTCTCGGGGGCGGTGACCATCCAATCTTCGTGGCCGTCTTTGGGCGCAGTGAAGGGGTGGTGCACGGCGGTGTAGCGTTGGTTTTCTTCGTCGAACTCGAACATGGGGAAGTCGACCACCCACATCGGGGCCCAACGTGCTTCGAACAAACCGTTTTTCTTGCCGAACTCGCTGTGGCCGATTTTGATGCGCAGCGCGCCGATAGCGTCGTTGACGATTTTGGCTTTGTCTGCACCGAAGAAAATCAAGTCGCCATCTTGTGCGCCTGTGCGTTCAAGCACGGCGGCCAAAGCTGCGTCATGGATGTTCTTGACGATGGGTGACTGCAAACCGTCACGGCCTTTGGCCAACTCGTTGACGCGGATGTAGGCCAAGCCTTTGGCGCCGTAGATCTTGACGAACTCGGTGTACGCGTCAATTTCGCCACGGCTGATGCCGCCGCCTTCGACCGAACCGTTAGGCACACGCAGAGCGACCACGCGGCCGCCTTTCATGTTGGCAGCGCCCGAGAACACTTTGAAGTCCACATCACCCATGACGTCGGTCAGCTCGGTGAACTGCAGTTTGACGCGCAGGTCGGGCTTGTCAGAGCCGTAGATGTGCATGGCGTCTTGGTAGGTCATGACGGGGAACTCGCCCAAGTCAACACCGATGGTTTTTTGGAACACGTGCTTGATCATGCCCTGGAACATGTCACGAATTTCTTCTTCGGTGAGGAAGGATGTTTCGATATCGATCTGGGTAAATTCGGGCTGGCGGTCAGCGCGCAAGTCTTCGTCGCGGAAGCACTTGGTGATTTGGTAGTAGCGGTCATAACCGGCCACCATCAGCAGCTGCTTGAACAACTGAGGCGATTGGGGCAGCGCAAAAAACTGGCCGTCATGCACGCGGCTAGGCACGAGGTAATCGCGCGCACCTTCGGGGGTGCTCTTGGTGAGCATGGGGGTTTCGATGTCCACAAAACCGTTTTCGTCGAGGTACTTGCGCACTTCCATGGCCACGCGATAGCGCAGCATGAGGTTGTTTTGCATGTACGGGCGACGCAGGTCGAGCACGCGATGTGTGAGGCGCGTGGTCTCGGACAGGTTGTCGTCATCAATTTGGAACGGTGGGGTGACGGACTCGTTCAACACAATCAGCTCGTGGCACAGCACCTCAATCTTGCCGCTCTTCAAGCCTTCGTTGGCCGTGCCGTCAGGACGGGCACGTACCAAACCTTTGACTTGGATACAAAACTCATTGCGCACGTTTTCGGCCACTTGGAACATGTCTGGGCGATCTGGGTCGCACACCACTTGCACGTAACCTTCGCGGTCACGCAGGTCGATAAAGATCACGCCGCCGTGGTCACGACGACGGTTGACCCAGCCGCACAGGCTGACGGTTTGGCCATTGAGAGCTTCGGTCACCAGACCGCAATAGTGGGAGCGCATTGCCATTTTTTAGATTCTCTTTTCGTTGATTGCTGGGGCGCTAGGAGACACAGCGCCCATGGAGATGACATACGTCAGCGCTTCGTCGACGCTCAGCTCGAGCTCGATGACATCGCTGCGGGGCACCAGCAAAAAAAATCCGCTGGTGGGGTTGGGTGTAGTGGGCACATAAACGCTGAGGTGTTCGCCTTGCAGCTTGGCAGCCACTTCGCCCACGGGCGTGCCTGTTTGGAACGCGATGGTCCACATGCCTGCATGCGGGTATTGCACCAGCAGGGCTTGGCGAAATGCATTGCCGTTGCTGGAGAACAAAGTGTCAGACACCTTTTTTACGCTGGCGTAAATGGATTTGACGATGGGAATGTTGGTAAACAACTTGTCCCATTGGCGCACCATCCATTTACCCAACACGTTGGAGGCCAAGGCACCCGTGATCAACAAAACCAACAGCACCAGGATCACGCCTAGGCCGGTCATGTCACGCAAAGCGGTGACGGTGCTTTGCGACACCAAAGGTCGGAACTTAGAGAGGGTATCGATGAAGATGCCGTCCATGATGCCCACCAGCCAAGTTAGCACCCAAACGGTGATAGCTAAAGGCGTCCAGACCAAGAGGCCTGCGAGCAGGTATTTTTTAATCGGCATAAAAGACCTTTGGGTTTTGAAAATTCAGTGGCAGGCACAGCCCGTAGCGCAACCGCCTGAGGCAGCTGGGGCAGCGGGGGCGGCTGATGCGGCTGGGGCAGAAGGACTGCTAGAGGCGGTGTCGGTGCTGTTGCTGTTACTGGTCGATGCACTGTCAGTGGCCGAGGCTGCAGCAGCTGGGGCAGCCGCTGCGGCGGGGGCAGCAGCGCCGCCTTTGAAGTCGGTGGCGTACCAACCCGAGCCTTTGAGCTGAAAGCCCGCAGCCGTGAGCTGCTTGGAAAACGTGGACTTGCCGCACTCGGGGCAATCGGTCAGTGGGGCATCTGCAATTTTTTGCAAGACGTCCTTGGCATGGCCGCAGGACCCGCATTTGTAGGCGTAAATTGGCATGGCGAGGAGGGTTGGGTAAAACCCTGAATTATAGGCGTGCGCCACCTATTTCAAGGCCCAGCCCACCCGTGTTGGCTATGCCGTGCCAACCAGTTTGTGGTGGCCGCTGTGGACGTTGCGAATGGCTTGCGGCCCCAACGAGCCCAGCACCATGCCCGTCAAACTGGCCAATACACCCGCCAACTGCGCCGGAAACTCTTCACCCGCTGGCGTGACCAAGAACAAGCCCCAAGTGAGCAAGCCAAAGGTCAAGGCAAAGATCGCCCCCTGAGTGGTGGCACGCTTCCAATAAAGACCAAAGGTAAGCGGCACAAAAGCGCCCACCAACGGCACCTGATAGGCGCCCGACACCATTTCGTAGATCGACGTGCCCTGCATGCGAATGGCGTAACCCAGCACAAACACGCTAAACACCAACACGGTAACGCGCATGGCGCGCAGCTCTTGTTGGTCGGTTTGATGGGGGTAGAACTGTCGCCAAATGTTTTCGGTAAATGTGACGCTAGGTGCCAGCAAAGTGGCGGAGGCGCAAGACTTGATCGCTGACAGCAAGGCACCAAAAAAAAGCACTTGCATGACAAACGGCATTTGCGTCATCACCAAGGTGGGCAGCACTTTTTGTGGGTCGTCAGCAATCAGCGCTGCCGCTTGCTCGGGCATGATAAGCATGGCGCTGACCACCAAAAACATGGGCACAAAAGCAAACAAGATGTAGCAAATGCCGCCAATCACGGGGCCACGCGTGGCCGCCTTGATGCTGTTGGCCGACATGACGCGCTGAAACACATCTTGCTGCGGAATCGAGCCCAGCATGATGGTGATGGCGGAGGCAAAGAAAAACAAAATGTCTTTCATGTGGGGCTCAGGCCAAAACTTAAACATGTCTTGGCTAATCGCTAGCGCCAACACCTTGTCGGCCCCGCCCGCTTGATCCGACGCATACACGGCCAAGATAGATAAGCCCACGACCAAAATAATCATCTGAATGAAATCGGTGATCGCCACCGACCACATGCCACCAAACAGGGTGTAGGCCAAGATAGACACCACGCCAATGACCATACCCAGTTCCATGCTGATCACGCCATTGGATAACAAATTAAACACGAGGCCTAAGGCTGTAACTTGCGCTGACACCCAACCCAGATAGCTGACCATGATGATGATCGAGCACACCACCTCGACCACGCGACCGTAGCGCTCGCGAAAGTAGTCGCTGATGGTGAGCAGCGTCATGCGGTAGAGCTTGGCGGCAAAGAACAAGCCCACAAAAATGAGGCAAAAACCTGCGCCAAATGGGTCTTCGACCACACCGTGCAAACCGCTGTTTACAAACTTGGCAGGAATGCCCAGCACCGTTTCAGAGCCAAACCACGTGGCAAACGTGGTGGTGACAATCATGGCCATGGGCAGGTGGCGGCCCGCAATGGCAAAGTCAGCCGAGTTTTGAACGCGTTTGGCTGCCATCAAACCGATGGCAATGGTGATCAACAAATAGACGATGACGAGTGTGAGCAGCACGGGTCAACTCCGCAAAGAGGTTAATAAAAAGAGTGCGAACGCACAAACACCTGCATGGCCAGCAATCCCAACAAGAAGCCAGCGCCAGACCAAATGAGCCGCTGCAACAGACGGTTGGTGCGGCGCTGTTCTTCGATGAGCAATTGCAATTCGGGATTGCTGTCGTTTGGACGATGCTTCAAAAAGTCATGCATCAAGCGAGGCAACTCGGGCAATAGTTTGGCATAGCGCGGGGCTTCGGCCACCAGTTGTTGCCAGAGTTTTTTGGGCCCCACTTGCTCGATCATCCATTTTTCTAAGAAGGGTTTGGCGGTGTTCCAAAGGTCCAGATCGGGGTCTAGTTCGCGGCCCAGGCCCTCGATGTTGAGCAGGGTTTTTTGCAGCAGCACCAATTGCGGCTGAATTTCGACATTGAAACGGCGCGAGGTTTGGAACAAGCGCATCAGTACCAAGCCAAGAGAAATTTCTTTCAGCGGTCGGTCAAAGTAAGGCTCGCAGACAGCGCGCACGGCTGACTCAAGCTCGTCCACGCGTGTGTCAGCAGGCACCCAACCCGACTCCACGTGCAACTCGGCCACGCGCTTGTAGTCGCGGCGGAAGAAGGCGGTAAAGTTTTGCGCCAGATACTCTTTGTCGTGCTCGGTGAGCGTGCCCACGATGCCAAAGTCCAGCGAAATGTAGCGGCCAAAGGTGGCAGGGTCGAGGCTGACTTGGATGTTGCCGGGGTGCATGTCGGCATGAAAAAAACCATCGCGAAACACCTGGGTAAAGAAGATGGTCACGCCATCACGAGCCAGCTTGGGAATATCCACGCCCGCCGCACGCAAACGGTCGACTTGGCTGATGGGCACGCCCTTCATGCGCTCCATCACGATGACTTCGGTGTGGCAAAAGTCCCAAATCATTTCGGGAATCATCACCAGGTTGAGGCCTTCCATGTTGCGGCGCAGCTGCGCGGCGTTAGCGGCTTCGCGCACAAAGTCCAGCTCGTCGTGCAGGTATTTGTCAAACTCGGCCACCACTTCGCGGGGCTTCAGGCGTTTGCCGTCTGCTGACAAGCGGCCGACCCAAACGGCCATCATGCGCAACAGGCTGAGGTCTTTGTCGATCACGGTCAACATGCCGGGGCGCAGGACCTTGACAGCCACTTCGCGCGTCATGCCGTTGCGGTCTTTGATGACGGCAAAGTGCACCTGAGCAATAGATGCGCTGGCCACGGGCGTGTGGGTGAAGTCGACAAAAATTTCATTCAATGGGCGGCCAAACGCACGCTCGATGATGGTCACGGCGGCATTTGACGGAAACGGAGGCACGCGGTCTTGCAGGTGCGCCAACTCATCGGCAATGTCGGGCGGCAACAAATCACGGCGAGTGGACAGCACCTGTCCGAACTTCACAAAAATAGGGCCGAGGTGCTCTAGCGCTTCGCGCAAACGCTGGCCACGAGGCGCAGACAAATCACGACCGATAGACACCACGCGGGCCAACAAACGCAGGCCCGGCTTTTGAAAACTAGTCAACACCAGTTCATCCAGGCCATAGCGCAAGACGATGAAGACAATGTAGATACCGCGTAACAAACGGGTCATCATGGCGCGGCTTTCGAGGCTTGCTGCTTTACAAAGCTGCGAAGCGCGTCCACGGCTCGCTTGGCGTTTTGCGCCAGGGTATGAGCGGGTGCATCGCCTATGAGGCGGGACAAGTCCTCTTCGGGGTCCCAGCGCACGTGGTCAATAAGCCAATTGACTTCGGCCGCCAATTGCACATCGCCCTCAATGCGAATAGCGGGCTTCTCGCCTTGCGCCACTGTCTTGACCAGCTCGAACGGCGAAGGCTCGTTCACGCGCAGCACAAGATCGGGGGCTTTGGCGCTGGCATGAGTGCTGGCATCGGGCGCGATGAACTCGATCAAACCAGCGGGGGTAAAAGCACATTGAAACACTTGATCGCGCCAGCACACTTGCACTTGACGCCCTCGTTGACGTTGCAAGCGGTCGCGGGCAGCGGGCTCTTGCATGAGCACATGGTTTAAAAAGAGGACTACACGCTGCTGCACTTCAGCCACCGCCCATGCGGGCGGGGTGAACGATTGCGGTAAATCTGCGGGGAGTTTGGCGCGCAGCGTGTTTGCTGCATCGACTAACCAAGAAAAAGGGGACTGTGTTGCCATAGTCCCCAATTATTCCCTGTTTATGCCGGTTTATTGCAAGGCTTGAACGCCTGCCACCAACCAACCCAAGCTACCGTCTTTGGGCTTGGTCATGTTCCACACTTCGCGGAAAGGTGTGGGGCTAGAGGATGGCTCTTCACGGATCAGACCTGAGAACTCGACGCTAGCCATGTAGGTGGTGCCCACCTCTTCGATGCCCAACAGACGTGCATCAAGCATGACCACTTCGGTGTGGTTGACTTGGCCATTGGATGTGGCTTCGCGCTCAGCCAATTGGGCTTGGATTTCGCTCAACATGGTGTCGGTCATCATGACGCGCAGGGCGCTGATGTCAGAGCGGTCCCAAGCTTGCTGCAAGGTCATAAAGTTTTGCTTGGCAGCGTTGACAAAGCCCAAGGTGTCGAAGTCAGCAGGCACACCCCAAGTTGCGTTGGCGCCTATGGCGGATCCAATCATGGAGCCGCCAGCAGCAGGTGTGAAATTGGTTTGCGTGTCCATCGGACGGGCTGACGAGTCGTTGCCCACGTTCTTGGGGTTGTACTGCGGCAAGTTGGATGGGTTGGCTGGTGCGCCCGCACCTTCAAAAGCGAAGGGGCTGGGGTTAGCAGCTGCGGGTTGCTGGCGACGGCGCATGATCATGCCAATCACCACCATGACCACCAAGGCCAACAAACCAAACATGAGGAACTGACCAAACTCGGCGCCAAAGCCCATGGAGCTTGCCAACCAAGCAAGGCCCAAACCGGCGGCCAAGCCACCGAGCATGCCGCCCATGCCACCAAAACGGCTGGGTGCAGCAGCAGGGGCTGCAGCAGCATTAGGTGCGGCAGCAGGCGCAGGTTTGGCAGCATCGCGCTGCGTCACGTTGCTCGACTGCTGGCCCGTCGATTTACCACCGCCCAAGCGCTTAGCGGCCTCGGCATGCATGGTGGCCATACCCATGGCCACCACAAAAATAGCTGTCAAAAGTTTTTTCATCGCATCGTCTCCTGTTGTGTCAATGATTCAGCACTTGATTCCAACATGAAGCGCCACTACGCCGGCGCTCATGTTGTGAAAGTCCACATGACCAAAGCCATTTTGCTTCATAAGGGCTTTCAACTCTTCTTGGCCCGGATGCATACGAATGGATTCGGCCAAATATTGGTAACTAGAGGCATCTCCCGCAATCATCTGGCCCAACTTGGGCAAGATGTTGAAGGAGTACCAGTCGTAGGCTTTTTCTAGTGGCTTGGCCACTTTGGAAAACTCCAACACCAGCAGCTTGCCTTGGGGCTTGAGCACGCGGCACATTTCTTTGAGGGCTACGTCTTTGTGGGTCATGTTGCGCAGGCCAAAGGCCACGCTGACCACGTCAAAGTGGTTGTCGGGAAAAGGTAGCTTTTCGGCATCGCACACCAAGGTGGGTAAAGCCATGCCGTCGTCGAGCAAACGGTCTCGGCCGGTGCGCAACATGGCTTCGTTGATGTCGGTATGCACCACGCGGCCCGTGTTGCCCACTTTCTTGGCAAAGGCCATCGCCAAATCGCCCGTGCCGCCTGCGATGTCGAGCACTTGCGAGCCCTCGCGCAAGTCGGCCACCATAACGGTGTAGCGCTTCCACACGCGGTGCAGTCCGGCTGACATGAGGTCGTTCATCACGTCGTACTTGGAGGCGACCGAGTCAAACACGCCACGCACATGCTTGGCTTTTTCTTTTTCGTCGACGGTTTTGAAACCGAAATGGGTACTGCTCATATTTGTAATGGTATCAATGTGCGTGGCTGCTGCAGCCAGCGCCGCCTTTTTCAGGCATAGCCGCGTCACGCTCGATGCCTGCGGCTTGCAAACGGCGTTCGTAGTCGGCCCACAACTGGTCTTGTTCGGAACCCAAAAAATACAAGTATTCCCAAGTGAACAAGCCGCTTTCGTGGCCATCGCTGAAGGTGGGCTTGATGGCGTAGTTGCCCACGGGCTCGAGGCCCTCAAGGCCAACCAAGCGCTTGCCAGTTTGCAACACCTCTTGGCCTGGGCCGTGGCCCTGCACTTCGGCCGATGGGCTGTAGACGCGCATCAACTCAAACGGAATGCGAAAACTTGCGCCATCGGCAAAGCTGACTTCCAACACACGCGATGCGCCATGCACCGTGATGTCTTGGGGTGTAGGCGTGTGTTTTTCTAAGCCGGCCATAGGTGTCTTTCTAATTAAACCAACACGCGCTCAATACCACCTGCGTTGGCTTGGGCCACGTAGTTGGGCATCCATTGCTCGCCCAAAATCTTGCGCGCCATCTCGACCACGATGTAGTCGGCTTCGAGCAAACCGTTTTGCAAGTCGTCACCGTAGCGGGTCAGGCCTTGTAAACAGCTGGGGCAGCTGGTGAGGATTTTCATGTCGCCTTTGGCTTGGCCAGTCATGGCACGCAAAGCGGCTTCGTCTTTTTGCAGCTCTTCTTCTTTGCGAAAGCGCACCTGGGTGGCAATGTCTGGACGGGTCACACCCAAAGTGCCAGACTCGCCACAGCAACGGCTGCTCTTGACCACCTGATCGCCCACCAGCGACTTGACCGTTTTCATCGGGTCTTGTTGCTTCATGGGGCTGTGACAAGGGTCATGGAACAAATAGCCCGCCTGTTGGTCAGCGCTGAGTTTGATGTCCTTCTCCAACAGATATTCGTGGATGTCGACGATGCGGCAACCAGGGAAAATTTTGTCGAACTCGTAACCTTGCAACTGGTCAAAGCACGTGCCGCAGCTCACCACCACGGTTTTGATGTCGAGGTAGTTAAGCGTGTTGGCCACACGGTGGAACAACACGCGGTTGTCAGTGATGATCTTGTCGGCCTTGTCGAACTGGCCCGAACCTTTTTGCGGATAACCGCAGCACAGGTAGCCAGGTGGCAACACGGTTTGCACGCCCGCGTGCCACAACATGGCTTGCGTGGCCAGACCCACTTGGCTGAACAAACGCTCAGAGCCGCAACCGGGGAAATAAAACACCGCTTCAGTTTCTGAGGTGGTGGTTTTTGGGTCGCGGATGATGGGCACGTAGTCGTTGTTCTCGATGTCGAGCAAGGCACGGGCCGATTTCTTGGGCAGGTTGCCCGGCATCTTCTTGTTGATGAAGTGAATCACCTGTTCTTTGATGGGCGCAGTGCCCACAGTGGCAGGCGGCGCCTTGGTTTGTTTGCGAGCCACCACTTTGAGCAGGCCGTGCGCGAAGCGTTGCAGCTTCATGCCCACGTCCACCATGGCGAAGCGCGCCAACTTGATGGTCTCAGGGTTGGTGGCGTTGAGCATGAACATTGCCGCCGCGTTGCCAGGACGGAAGGTTTTTTGGCCCATCTTGCGTAACAAATTACGCATGTTCATGGTCACATCGCCAAAGTCAATTTTGACTGGGCAAGGTGTCAAACACTTGTGGCACACCGTGCAATGGTCGGCCACATCTTCAAACTCTTGCCAATGTTTGATGGACACACCGCGGCGCGTTTGCTCTTCATACAAGAAGGCTTCGACCAGCAAAGAAGTGGCCAAAATTTTGTCGCGTGGGCTGTACAGCAAGTTGGCGCGTGGCACATGGGTGGCGCACACGGGCTTGCATTTGCCGCAACGCAAACAGTCTTTGACGCTGCTGGCAATGGCACCAATTTCGCTTTGCTGCATGATGAGTGACTCGTGGCTCATCAAGCCAAAGCTAGGCGTGTAGGCCTGGCTCAGGTCGGCGTGGCGCAAGGACAGATCGGTGTCTTGGTTGCGCAGCAAATGGCCTTTGTTGAAGCGCCCTTCTGGGTCAACCTTGGCTTTGTAGTCTGCAAACGGCTGCAACTCAGCATCCGTCAAAAAGCCCATTTTGGTGATGCCAATGCCGTGCTCGCCAGAGATAACACCATCCAGTGAACGCGCCAGCACCATGATGCGGGACACCACCTCATGCGCGGTTTGCAGCATGACGTAGTTGTCGCTGTTGACGGGAATGTTGGTGTGCACATTGCCGTCACCGGCGTGCATGTGCAAGGCCACCCACACGCGGCCTTTCAGCACGCGTTGGTGAATGGCGGTGCACTCGTCCAAGATAGGCGCAAGTTGCGCACCCGTGAAGATGTTTTGCAACACCGCACGGATTTGTGTTTTCCAGCTGGCGCGCAAAGTGTGGTCTTGCAACTGAGGGAACAGTGCATCGCAGTCGTTGAGCCACTGCTGCCACATGCCACGCACCTCGGCCACCAGCGAGCGCGCTTGTTGCACGCGGTCTTCTAGCAACTCGGGCGTGGAAATGTCGGCTGCGTCATCTGACTTGCCCAAGGGTAAGTTGCCTTTGGCCAAGAAGTCGTCCAGGGCGTCACACAACTCCAGCTTGTTACGCAGGCTGAGTTCGATGTTGATGCGGTCAATGCCGTCGGTGTACTCGGCCATGCGAGGTAAGGGAATCACCACGTCTTCGTTGATCTTGAACGCATTGGTGTGGCGGCTGATGGCCGCTGTGCGCTTGCGGTCTAGCCAAAACTTTTTACGCGCCTCGGGGCTGACCGCCACAAAGCACTCACCGCTGCGGGTGTTGGCCATGCGCGAAACTTCAGAGGTGACGCGTGCCACCTCGTCGGCATCGTCACCGGCGATGTCGCCCACCAACAGCATCTTGGGCAGGCCGCCGCGTTTGCTCTTGGTGGCATAACCCACGGCGCGCAAGTAACGGTCGTCCAAATGCTCAAGGCCCGCCAGCAACACGCCGCTGCGCTTTTGCTCGGCAAACATGTAGTCTTTGATTTCCACAATGCTGGGCACCGCGTCTTTGGCGTTGCCAAAAAATTCCATGCACACCGTGCGCGTGTGCGCCGGCATGCGGTGCAGCACCCAACGTGCGCTGGTGATCAAGCCATCGCAACCTTCTTTTTGAATGCCGGGCAGTCCGCTCAAAAACTTGTCGGTCACGTCTTTGCCCAAACCTTCTTTGCGGAAGGACTTGCCGGGAATATCAAGACGCTCTTGGCGTATGAAAGTTTTGCCGTCGGCTTGGTAGTACTTCAGCTCAAAGCTGGCCATCTCTGCATCATGGATCTTGCCCATGTTGTGATCCACGCGAATGACGTCAAGCCACTCAGCATCTGGCGTGACCATGCGCCAGCTGGCCAAGTTGTCGAGGGCCGTGCCCCACAACACGGCTTTTTTGCCACCCGCGTTCATGGCGATGTTGCCGCCGATGCAAGAGGCTTCGGCAGACGTGGGGTCGACCGCGAACACAAAACCGCCGCGCTCGGCCGCATCGGCCACGCGCTGGGTAACCACACCGGCTTCGGTGTAAATGGTGGGCACTTTGTGTGCAATGCCAGGCAAGTCGACCATCTCAACTTCGGTCATGGCCTCGAGCTTTTCGGTGTTGATGACCGCGCTCTTCCACGTCAGCGGAATTGCGCCACCGGTGTAGCCCGTGCCGCCGCCACGAGGGACGATGGTGAGGCCAAGATCGATACAGCCTTTGACCAAGCCAGCCATTTCTGCCTCGGTGTCGGGGGTCAGCACAACGAAGGGGTATTCCACACGCCAGTCGGTGGCGTCGGTCACGTGGCTGACGCGTGAGAGTCCGTCAAACTTGATGTTGTGGTTGGCGGTGTGCTTTTTGAGCAAACGGGCGGTTTTTTTGCGCAAGGCTGCAATTGCATCAAACTGGATGCTGAAGTCTGCCACCGCGCGGCTGGCCGCTTGCAACAACTGGCCCACCAAGGCGTCGCGCTCGGTGTCGGTATCTGGGGTACGGCGCTGCTGAACTTCGCCCAAGCGGTGATGCAAAGCCTCAACCAACTGCAGGCGACGCTTGGGGCTGTCAAGCAAGTCGTCTTGCAAATACGGGTTGCGTTGCACCACCCAGATGTCACCCAAAACCTCATACAACATGCGGGCCGAACGGCCTGTGCGACGCTCTTGGCGCAAGCGCAGCAAAAGCTCCCACGCATCAGCACCCAGCAAACGCAGCACAATTTCTCGGTCAGAGAAAGAGGTGTAGTTGTAGGGGATTTCGCGCAGTCGCGGGCTTTCTTCAGCCGTGGCGAGCAAGTGGTTTAGCGAGGTTGGAGCATTCATGGTGTGATGTGCGCGCTAAGGCGCATGGGGCGCGAAATAAGTGACCGATTTTACCGCAGGGGGCTTGGGGCTTAGGTGCTAGGGGCTTAGAGCACTTACTGGGGTTGGGGCTGAACGACATCGGCTTTTAGGGTTATTCGACAACCCAAAGCTCAAGATGAGTTGCCTGTGTGCGCGTTGAGCGACATTCTGAGCGCAGCAAAGAGGAGCCAACGTGCATACAGGCAGCTCGCCTTGAGCGCTTCACATCAACGCTGCCAGCCTTTGCACATGAACCATTGGGCCGTGCCACAAGCGATGACCAAGGCCGAATAGGTGGCCATTTTTCCGTCGACACCCCATAAAACCAAGCCGCCCGCTAGAACCGCTGTGCCCAAAACACCACTCACCGCCGTCTGTTTTATCAGGCTCCAACTCGACAAAGGCAGCCACCAACGAGCGGTCAGGCGGGCAAACAGCACGCAAAAAAGGGCTACGCCCCATGCTGGCGCAATGAAGTTAAAAGTGTGAATGATTTGTTCTAGGGGACCCATGCGAGTAAATTTTATAATGTGCGCTATGGCAGTCTGGGCTTTAGGCCTCAATCACACGACAGCCCCGCTTGATTTGCGGGGCCGTTTCGCTTTTGCGGTCGAACAAATGGGTCCGGCCCTTGCGACCCTGCGCCACTCTTTTGCACCCAACAGCGAGGTGGCCATTCTCTCCACCTGCAACCGCACCGAGATTTACTGTGCGGGCGGCGAGGCCCAAATGCAACAGACCATGGCTTGGTTGGCCCAGTCGGGTGGCGTGTCGGCAGATGACCTGAAAGGCCACACTTACGCCCTGCTAGAAGCCGATGCCGCACGTCACGCGTTTCGTGTGGCCAGTGGTTTGGACTCGATGGTGTTGGGCGAGCCCCAAATCTTGGGGCAAATGAAAGACGCGGTGCGTGCCGCGTCTGAGGCAGGCGCGCTCGGCACCACGCTCAACCAGCTGTTCCAACGCTCATTTGCCGTGGCCAAAGAGGTACGCAGCTCCACCGAGATTGGCGCGCACTCCATCAGCATGGCCGCCGCCGCTGTGCGATTGGCCGGCCAACTGTTTGAAGACCTGAGCGAAACCCGCGTGCTGTTTGTGGGCGCAGGCGAAATGGTTGAGCTGTGTGCCACACACTTTGCGGCCAAGAACCCCAAATCCATCGCCATTGCCAACCGCACTCTCGAACGTGGCGAAAAGCTGGCCACCCAATTTAGCGGCGAGGTGATGCGCTTGGGGGACTTGCCAGGGCGACTACATGAATTTGATGTGATCATCAGCTGCACGGCCAGCACCCTGCCTTTGATTGGCTTGGGCGCGGTGAAGCAAGCACTGAAACAACGCAAACATCGCCCCATGTTTATGGTCGATTTGGCAGTGCCGCGCGACATCGAACCCGAGGTGAAATTGCTAGAAGACGTGTACCTTTACACGGTGGACGATTTGTCTGACGTGGTGCAAACCGGCCAAGCCAACCGACAAGCAGCGGTAGCGCAAGCCGAAGCCATCATCGATGCAGGTGTGCAAAGTTTTGAGCATTGGATGGACCAGCGCAGCCATGTGCCGCTGATACAACAGCTCAACGCCCAAGCCGAAGACTGGCGCAATGTTGAGCTGGCCCGCGCCCGCAAAGCCATTGCCAAAGGCGACGATGTGGATGCGGCACTGGAAGCCCTGTCTCGCGGCCTGACTCAAAAAATGCTGCACGGTGCGATGGCCGAATTGCACGCGGGTGACGTCGAATCGCGCGAACGCGCACGCCATGCCATTGAGCATTTCTTTTTGCGCGGCAACCGTTAGGCGCTGACCCTATGAAAGACTTTTTGCGCGCTCAACTAGAGCGCCACACCCAACGCTTGCACGAACTCGATTTCTTGCTGTCTCGCGAAGACATCATGAAGGACATGACGCAGTTCTTGGCCCTGTCACGTGAACACACCGAGGTAACCGCCACAGCGGGCCGCTTCGCACGCTACCAACAACGCGAAGCCGATGTGCAAGCCGCACAACACATGCTGCAAGACGTAGGCGATGACGCCGACATGCGAGCCATGGCCGAAGAAGAAATGACCAGCGCCCAAGCTGAGTTGTTGCAACTCGAAGCCGAGCTGCAACGCATGCTGCTGCCCAAAGACCCCGACGATGCACGCCCTGCGTTTATCGAAATTCGCGCAGGTACGGGCGGCGATGAGTCGGCTTTGTTTGCTGCCGATTTGCTACGCATGTACATGCGTTATGCCGAGCGTCAAGGCTGGCGCACGGAGATCGTGAGCGAATCGCAAAGCGAGCTGGGCGGCTACAAAGAAGTGGTGGTACGCATGGACGGCGGCTCATCGGGCGACGGTGTGTATGGCTGGCTCAAGTTTGAGTCGGGCGGTCACCGCGTGCAGCGCGTGCCTGCCACCGAAACACAAGGCCGCATCCACACCAGCGCTTGCACGGTGGCGGTACTGCCCGAGCCGGACGAGGCGGAAGCGATCAAAATTAACCCGTCTGATTTGCGCATCGACACCTACCGCGCCAGTGGTGCGGGGGGTCAGCACATCAACAAAACAGACTCTGCGGTGCGCATCACCCACTTGCCAACAGGCATCGTGGCTGAATGCCAAGACGGGCGCAGCCAACACAGCAACAAAGCGCAAGCGCTAAAAGTGCTGACGGCTCGCATCCAAGAAAAAGACCGCTCTGAGCGCGCCGCCAAAGACGCGGCCACGCGCAAGGGCCTGATTGGCAGCGGCGACCGCAGCGACCGCATTCGCACCTACAACTTTCCGCAGGGGCGCTGGAGCGACCATCGCATCAACCTGACGCTGTACAAACTCAACTTCATCATGGAAGGTGATTTGAGCGAGGCGATGCAAGCTTTGAAGCATGCACACGAGGCCGAGCAACTGGCGGCGCTGGAAGGCAACACATGAATGTGTTGACCGTGGCTCAAGCCGCTAGTTGGGCCCAAACATTAGGACTGCCACGCTTAGATGCCCAAGTGTTGTTGCTGCACGCCTTGGGCCGCGCACCGCACGACCGCGCTTGGTTGTTGGCGCATGGTGATGACGCGCTAGACGCAGCAGCGCAAACCACCTTTGCCGACGCCACACAACGCCGCCTGAACACCGAACCCGTGGCTTACATCACAGGCCAAAAAGAGTTTTTCGGCTTAACGCTGCAGGTGGACAAACGCGTGCTAGACCCTCGCGCAGACACAGAAACTTTGGTGGAATGGGCTTTGTCTTGTATGGCCGACACGCTCACACCCGAGATGGTTGACCTTGGCACAGGCAGCGGTGCGATTGCTTTGGCACTAAAACATTCACGGCCCGATGCTGCTGTGCGCGCAGTGGATGCCAGCGCGGATGCGTTGGTCTTGGCTAGCGCAAACGCCAAACGCTTAGGGCTAGCCGTCACCTTTCATCATGGCTCGTGGCTCGCACCTCTGAACGGGCACACCTTCGATGCCATCGTCTCCAACCCGCCCTATGTGGCCAGCGATGACGCGCACTTGGCAGAGTTGAAGCACGAGCCTTTAACAGCCCTGGCTTCTGGCGCAGATGGGCTGGACGACATTCGCGTCATCGTGCGCGAAGCCGTGCGGCACCTCAAGCCCAACGGCTGGCTGCTGCTCGAACACGGTTTTGACCAAGCCCTGGCTGTGCAAACATTGCTGGGCAACCAAGGTTTTGTGAACGTACAAAGCCGTCCTGACCTTGCGGGAATCTTGCGCTGCACGGGTGGACAATGGCAGACAATGAAATAATTACCTTTTGATTTGGAGTTAACCCATGAGCGACGCACAACAACGCATTGACGAACTAGTAAAAGGCAACGAGGTGTTGCTGTTCATGAAGGGCAGCGCAAGCTTTCCCATGTGTGGCTTCTCGGGTCGTGCGATACAAGTGTTGAAGGCTTGCGGCGTTGAGCCCAAAGCCATCAAAACCGTGAATGTGCTGGACGATGCAGAAATTCGTCACGGCATCAAGGAGTACAGCAACTGGCCCACCATCCCACAGCTCTACATCAAGGGCGAGTTTGTGGGTGGCTCAGACATCATGATGGAAATGTATGAGTCGGGTGAGTTGCAAAAGGTCATCAACGGCTGAAGACATGTGGGATGAATGGCAGCCCGCTTTTATAGCGGGCTTTTTCATTTCACAGTGAAGGGCTCAGGAGATGGTGATGGTGATGGTGCCGGCGAAGGCAGCGGCACCAGCAATTGTTCAGTTTTGCACTGAGGATTGCCGTAACGCTGCACACACAAATTGGCCGAGCATGAGGCAATGGCCATGTTGCGCACGGCCTCGTTTTGATCGACCACCACTAACTCTTGATAGTTGATGAACTCGGGGCGTGTGATGTCGCTGCAAAAGGTGCGCAGGTGGTTGCCGTCTTGGCGAGTGAAGCAATTGCGCATGCCCGTGGACACATGGATGACGCGCTGACGCGTTTGCACCACTTGCACTTTGTTCTGGGGGTAATCGGCCCAAGCTTGCGGCGCACACTCCCCCTCCACCGCGCGATAGGCTTGGGTGGCACAGCCCGACAACAGCACTGCCGCGAGTATCACAATCCACTGCTTCATTGCCACCCCTTTTGCGCCGCAAGGACGGCATTTGGATATTGCGTCTGACCACGGCTGCCGTTGTAGCGGCCCAGTGCCAAAGTCAGGTCTCCACCCTCAACGTTCAGGTAGTGCCGCAAGATGACGCAGCCAAAGCGTAAATTGGTTTGCGCTTGAAATAGTACGCTGGCATCGCCTTCGGCCAGCACCCGCGTCCAAAACGGCATGACTTGCATGAACCCCCGCGCACCCGCGCTGCTGATGGCAAATTTACGAAAACCACTTTCGACTTGAATTAAACCCAGTACCAAGCTTGAGTCTAAGCCCGCACGTTGGCTTTCGTACCAAACAGTTTGCAAAAACTCGCGGCGCAAATGTGAATTGGCCAATTCATGCGCCAATAAATCAGGCGCCGCATTTGGACTGCTTGAGGCGGCTGCAATGGCGACGTTTGCTGCGTTCGTCGCTGCGGGGCTGCTCTTGCGACGTTGCAGTTGCTTTTCGAGCCGCGCTTCGTTTTGCGACAACCATTGCCCAAACGCATTGGCGCCCTTTGCATCGGTATGGACCAAACTCGGCGGACCTGACTGATGCACTGCAGCACTGAGCGCTGTGCGTACCGAGTCGATCAAAGGTTCTTCGCGCTGATTGCCAGCATGCGCTACGGTCAACACCGCCATGCAGAACAGCAAAGCGGCGGCACGCTGCATCACAAACCGAGCTTGGCCTTCACATGCGCCAACACATCGGCCACAACCACTTTGGTCGATTCGCTGTCGCGACGGTGCTGATACTCAACCACGCCGTCTTTCAAGCCTTTGTCGCCTATGGTCACGCGGTGCGGCACACCGATCAGTTCCCAATCGGCAAACATCGCGCCAGGGCGCTCGCCGCGATCGTCCAAGATGACGTCCACGCCCAAGGCCAACAGCTGTTCATAAAGCTTGAAGGCTGAGGTCTTGACTTCTTCGCTGCGGTCCATATTGACGGGGCAAATGACGACCGTGAATGGCGCAATCGCGTCGGGCCAAATGATGCCGCGCTCGTCGTGGTTTTGCTCAATGGCAGCAGCGGGCAAACGGGTCACACCAATGCCGTAGCAACCCATTTCCATGAATTGCGGTTTGCCGTTCACGTCCAAAAATGTGGCGTTCATAGCTTGGCTGTATTTGGTGCCGAGGTAGAACACATGGCCCACTTCGATACCGCGCTCAATGGCGAGCACACCTTGGCCGTCTGGGGATGCATCGCCCGCGACGACGTTACGAATATCAGCGATGAAATCTGGCTCGGCCACATCGCGGCCAAAGTTGACGCCGGTCATGTGGAAGTCCACTTCGTTGGCGCCGCAAATCCAGTTGGCCATCACGGCCACATCGCGGTCTGCCACGATTTTTAAGGGCTGCTTTAAATTGAGTGGGCCGAGGTAGCCTGGCTTGCACCCGAAGTGGTCTTCAATTTCAGACAGTGTGGCAAAACGAAAGCCGCCTTCAAAACCAGGTAGCTTGCCGACCTTGACTTCGTTCATCTCGTGGTCACCACGCAAGAGCAGCAGCCAAACGTGTGACTTGACGATCTCGCATTTGTCGTTGAGCGTGTCGGTGGCCAGCACCAAAGATTTGACGGTGGTATTCAACGGCACGTTCAACAAAGCAGCCACGTCTTCACAGGTGCTTTTGCCAGGTGTGGCGGTTTTGGCCAAGGCTTGTGTGGCCGCGCCACGTGGGTGTGCAGGGGCCAATGCCTCGGCCTTCTCCATATTGGCAGCGTAGGTGCTGGTGGGGCAATAAACGATCGCGTCTTCGCCCGTGGCTGCAATCACTTGGAACTCTTCGCTCAAGTCGCCACCAATGGCGCCGCTATCAGCGGCCACTGCGCGGTAGGTCAAGCCGAAACGGTCAAAAATATTGCGGTAAGCACCCGCCATGACTTGGTAGCTTTGTTTGGCGCTGGTTTGATCGCGGTCAAAACTGTATGCGTCTTTCATGATGAATTCGCGACCGCGCATGAGACCAAAACGTGGGCGACGTTCGTCGCGAAATTTGGTTTGAATTTGGTAGAAGTTTTTAGGCAACTGTTTGTAGCTGCGAATTTCTTGGCGGGCAATGTCAGTCACGACTTCTTCACTGGTGGGTTGCACCACGAAGTCACGGCCATGGCGGTCTTTGATGCGCAGCAATTCTGGGCCCATTTTGTCGAAGCGACCGGTTTCTTGCCACAGCTCAGCCGGTTGCACGACAGGCATGCTCAGCTCAATCGCGCCAGCGCGGTTCATTTCATCGCGCACGATGGCTTCGACCTTGCGGATCACGCGCAAGCCCATGGGCATGTAGTTGTAAATGCCAGCGCCGAGCTTTTTGATCAGTCCCGCGCGCATCATTAATTTGTGGCTCACCACTTCGGCGTCGGCTGGGGCTTCTTTGAGCGTGGAAATGAGAAACTGGGAGGCTTTCATGCGTGCAATCGAATTGTCAATTTAGTGGGGGAATTAGGGCAAATTCTGAGTGAAGTCCTGCAGCTCTGTGCATAATCAACTCAGTTTAAAAATTTGAGGTTTGATTATGCTTGACCGAGAAGGGTTCAGACCCAACGTCGGCATCATCTTGCTCAACCAGAAAAATCAGGTTTTTTGGGGCAAACGTATCCGCACCCACAGCTGGCAATTCCCTCAGGGCGGCATTGATCGAGGAGAGACTCCCGAGCAAGCCATGATTCGTGAATTGCACGAAGAAGTGGGGCTCAAGCTAGAGCATGTGCGCATTGTTGCCCGTACCCGTGATTGGTTGCGCTATGAGGTGCCAGACCGGTTTATCCGACGCGATGCGCGTGGTTTTTACAAAGGCCAAAAGCAAATTTGGTTTTTGCTTCAAATGGCTGCGCCTGACCACCATTTGAATCTGCGTGCCACCGACCATCCAGAGTTTGACGCTTGGCGTTGGAGCGACTACTGGGTTCCCCTAGACGCGGTGGTGGAGTTCAAACGCGGTGTTTACGAAATGGCGCTGACCGAGCTGTCACGCTTTTTACCGCGCCCAGAGACGCGTGGCCGTTTTTTGCGTGGCGGTCCACACCACAATGCGCCAGACAACGGTGGCATGGCTAAGCAATTTAGTGGGTCAATCAACATGGAGCTTCCACCCGGAGCCACGTTTGACCCTGACCCACAAGCAGGGTTGCGTTAAAGCCAATGCACAATTGCAAACGCCCACCTAGGTGGGCGTTTTTCATTTGGTCAGCACCATGTTGTCTCGATGCACCATTTCTGGCTCGGCTGCGTAGCCAAGCAGTTCGGTCATTTGCCCAGAAGGTTTACGGCACAACATACGCGCTTCAGCGGCAGCGTAGTTAGCCAGTCCACGGGCCACCTCTTGCCCTTGACCATCCAAAATAGCAATCACTTCGCCACGCGAAAAATCGCCGTCCACTGTGATCATGCCAATGGGCAAAAGACTAGAGCCGTCACCCTTAAGTTTGTGCACTGCGCCATCGTCGATGGTGACAGAGCCTCGCAGTTGCAGATGGTCAGCCATCCACTGTTTGCGAGCTTGCTGCTTTTGAGTTTGTGCCACCAGCAAGGTGCCGATGGCTTCACCTTGGCTCAAACGCACCAGAGCATCGGGCTCACGGCCCCAGGCAATAACGGTGGATGCGCCAGAACCTGCCGCACGTTTAGCGGCCAAAATTTTGGTGATCATGCCGCCTTTACCAAGGCTAGAGCCTGCGCCGCCTGCCATGTCTTCTAGTGAAGGGTCGCCAGCGAAGGCCTCGTGCACAAAGGTGGCCTTCGTGTCGAGACGTGGGTCAGCGGTGTACAACCCCTTTTGGTCAGTCAAGATGATGAGCGCATCGGCCTCGACCAGGTTGGCCACCAAGGCACCCAAGGTGTCGTTGTCACCAAACTTAATTTCGTCGTTCACCACCGTATCGTTCTCGTTGATGACGGGTAACACGCCGTGCGTGAGCAGCGTCAACAAGGTGGACCGGGCGTTGAGGTAACGCTCGCGGTCAGCGAGGTCAGCATGCGTGAGCAAGACTTGAGCCGAGCCCAAACCGTTTTGGCGCAGCTTGGTTTCGTACATCTGGGCCAAGCCCATTTGTCCTACTGCGGCAGCGGCTTGTAGCTTGTGCAGTTCCTGGGGGCGAGTGGTCCAGCCTAGGCGTTTCATGCCTTCGGCAATTGCGCCACTGGACACCATGATGACCTCTCGGCCATCGCGCACCAAGGCGCTGAGCTGTCGGCACCACTCGCCAATGGCTTGTTCATCCAAGCCACGACCGTCATTGGTCACCAAGCTAGAGCCGACCTTGACCACGATGCGGCGTGCATCGCGCAACACGGTGGAATTGGAAATCGTCATGCTACTTATTCAGGCGAGGGCTCAACAAAGCGTGGATCAATGTACTCAGGCGGTTGTTCAGCCACCTGTTGCGCTTTGATGTGTTTGTAAATGTCTTTGATCAGATGCTCGCATCCCTCGCGCGTGAGCGCCGAGATTTGGAACACCGGGCCTTTGTACTTCATGCGTTTGACGAAGTCAGCAACTACGGCAGCGCGGTCATCGGTTGGCACCATGTCGAGCTTGTTAAGTACCAACCAACGCGGTTTGTCGTACAAGGCTTTGTCGTATTTTTTCAGTTCATTGACGATGGCCTTGGCTTGTGCCACAGGGTCCACCTCATCATCGAACGGTGCAATGTCCACAAGATGCAACAACAAACGAGTGCGCTGCAAATGACGCAAGAATTGATGGCCTAAGCCAGCACCTTCAGACGCTCCTTCAATTAAGCCAGGCACATCGGCCACCACAAAGCTTTGCTCTGCGGCCACACGCACCACACCTAAGTTGGGGTGCAAGGTAGTAAAGGGATAGTCGGCAATCTTGGGGCGTGCGTTGGAAATAGCAGAGATCAAGGTGGACTTGCCCGCGTTGGGCATACCCAGTAAACCGACGTCAGCCAAGACTTTTAACTCGAGCTTGAGTTCACGTTTTTCACCCAGCCAACCTGGTGTTTTTTGTCGTGGCGCACGATTGATCGCGCTTTTAAAACGCATGTTGCCAAAGCCACCGTCACCACCCTTGGCGATGGTGATGACTTCACCCGGCACCAGAAGTTCAAACAAGACATCGCCAGTTTCGACGTCGGTGATGATGGTGCCCACGGGCATTTTCAAAGTGATGTCGTCACCGGCATGGCCGAACATGTCGGAACCTAAACCGTGCTGGCCGCGTTTGGCCTCGTGGCGGCGTGAGTAGCGGAAGTCGACCAAGGTATTGAGGTTGGGGTCTGCCACAGCAAACACATGGCCGCCGCGCCCGCCGTCGCCACCGTTGGGGCCGCCGAACTCTTTGTATTTTTCATGACGGAACGAGACGCAGCCGTTCCCCCCATCGCCAGCGGCGATGTCGATATAGGCTTCGTCTACAAATTTCATGGGTGTCTTAAAGTAGTAAAGCCCCGACAAGTCGGGGCTTTGTCACACATCAGTTTGAAAAAATCAAACCGGTGTGATGTTGACCATGTGCTTGTTCAAAGCGCCTTTAACGCCGAACGAGACGTGGCCGTCAACCAATGCGAATAACGTATGGTCTTTGCCCAAGCCGACGTTGACGCCGGGGTGGAACTTAGTGCCACGTTGACGCACGATGATGGAGCCAGCGGAGATCAACTCACCGCCGAAAGCCTTAACTCCGAGCATTTTTGGGTTGGAATCACGCCCGTTTCGCGTAGAGCCGCCGCCTTTTTTCTGTGCCATGTCAAATGCTCCTTAGCCGTTGATGGAAGCAATCTGCAGTTCAGTGAACTGCTGACGGTGCCCTTGGCGTTTTTGGTAGTGCTTACGACGACGCATTTTAAAAATGCGCACTTTGTCGTGCTTACCGTGAGACAAAACTGTCACTGTGACAGTTGCGCCGGACACCAAGGGTGTGCCGACCTTGAGTTCAGCGCCGTTACCGACTGCCAACACTTGATCGAACACAATCTCTTGGCCTACGTCCGCAGCAATCTGTTCTACTTTAATTTTTTCACCAGCAGCAACACGATACTGTTTGCCACCGGTTTTTATGACCGCGTACATGTGAGACCTCTAGATAAGAATCTATTTGGATATCTACGGACGGATTTCCGCAGAGCCCAATAGTATAGCAGCGATTAAGCCGTAGCGCCAATCCCTATAATCAGCAGTCTTTTCAACGCTTTTCACACTTTTTTCTAGCCACGCTTTGATTGCCAGCGACTCTAACCCACTAGCTTTGATAGCTGCCGACATGGCAGAAGTTGATCGCGTCATCGCGCAACGCTTGGACTCGGACGTGCCCTTGGTAGGAAATGTGTCGCAGTACATCATCTCAGCGGGCGGCAAGCGCATTCGCCCTGCATTGCTCCTGCTCATGGCCGGCGCTTTGGGCTACACCGATGCGCAGCGTCACAATTTAGCAGCCGTAGTTGAGTTCATCCACACAGCCACCTTGTTGCACGACGATGTAGTGGATGAGTCCACCTTACGCCGTGGCCGCCCTACCGCCAACGAATCGTTTGGCAACCCCGCCAGCGTGTTGGTAGGCGACTTTTTATATTCCCGCGCTTTCCAAATGATGGTGGATTCCGGCGAAATGCGCATCATGGAAGTGCTGGCCGAAGCCACCAACGTAATTGCAGAAGGCGAAGTGCTGCAGTTGATGAACATGCATGACGCATCTTTAGACGAAGCTGGCTATCTACGCGTGATTCGCTCCAAAACCGCCAAGCTGTTTGAAGCTAGTACACGTTTAGCCGCCATCTTGGCCAAAAGCACACCCGATGTCGAAGCCGCCTGCGCGGACTATGGCCAAGCGCTCGGCACAGCCTTCCAAGTGATTGACGACGTGCTGGACTATGACGGCGACGCCAAAGAACTAGGCAAAAACTTAGGCGACGATTTGCGCGAGGGCAAAAACACCCTGCCACTCATCATTGCCATGCAACGCGGCACGTTAGCGCAACGCCAAACGATCAAAAGTGCCATTGAAAATGGCGAGATGGATGCCTTGAACGACATTATTGAAATTGTGCGCGGCACAGGCGCACTGGATGCCACACGCGCTGCGGCCAACGCAGAAGCCGAGCGCGCCATTGCCGCACTGGGCCTTTTGCCCGCCAGCCCTTACCGCGATGCCATGCACGCCTTGGCTGCGCAGTTGCTTGACCGACGCAATTAATCTTTAAAGCCCACCGAATGCACGATTTAGACAAACCCTATACCGACAGCATTCAGCAATGGGATATTGCTTGCGATTGCTTCAAAGCCGAATTTAAATTCGACCCCAATGAAATTGTCACGATCGACACCATCCGTGAAATGTTTGCCGAAATCGTTGACGACTCCGCGTTATCGCAAAATGCATCCATCTCACTGATGTTCGCTTTGTATTTCTTGGGTTATATAACGCTGCTAGAAATCATGAAAGCCAAAGACGAGGCTTTTGAAATTGGCAATATGGACGATTTCTACCTAATACTAGACCGCGCAGACCAGTGGGCACACCAATCGACAGATACTGCCAAGTTAGCAGATGCGGCTGCGCCAATTATTCAAGCCACGCAGAAAATCATGCATAAATTACATCTGACGCGCTGAATATTGCGCGCCAGATGCTTATTCCTCGATCAGCTTACAGGGCATTTTGATGCCTTTAGCTACGCGTTTTTCTTCGCAAGAATGCATGGCGCGACGCTCACCTTCTGCTGACATTTTTATATATATAGAACAATGCCACGCCATTTTTTCGCCATCCGTGTGGCTGTCAAAAGCAGCAGCGCAATGGCTCATCTTTGTCATCTCTGGCTTTACTATTTTCCACTGCGAACGCAACGGGTCAGGTAGCTCGCTAACTTGCATTACGGGGTATTGGCCAATTGGTTTTGCCGAAACGGTAAAACCAATCAACGCCAAGGCACAAACCAAATATTTCAATAAATGCATGATTTAACCTTAGCCATCCGCCAATTAAGCAACGGCCGCAGCCGTTGCAGTGGGTGCAATCAAAGCTGTATCAAGCGTGCCCGCGGCCTTCAAAGCTTGCACCCAAGTTGGTGATACGCCACGACCAGTCCAGGTTTGGTCTGTGTTGGATGGGTTTTTGTATTTAGGAGCCACTTTCTTGCCAGCCAATGCACCTTTTTTGGCAACCTTTGGGGCCTTTGCCGCTTTGGCAGGCTTGCCTGAATTAAGCGCTTTGGCAATGTCAGCCGCTGACAAGCCAGCTTCTTTGGCCATAGTGACGATTTGAGCCAATACTTTTTCATGTGACTTTGATTTCAAAGCCTGCTCTTTTTTGTCTAAAAGCTCGCGCTGCTTACGAATTGAAGCGAGTTGATTTGCGACGGTAGTACGTGCCATGTGAGATATTCCTAGTTAATATTTTATGAAAGAGCCTTATTTTATACATACTCCAGAAAAATAAAAGCCCGCAATGCGGGCCTTTATTGATTTGATCTGAATTAAATATTAATTCAAAGCATCTTTCAATCCCTTACCCGCCTTGAAACGTGGCACCTTGGCGGCTTTTATTTTCAAAGCAACGCCTGTCCGAGGGTTGCGACCCATACGCGCAGCACGCTTGGTGACACTGAAAGTGCCAAAGCCGACCAAGGTCACGGTGTCGCCTTTTTTGAGGGTCTTCTTAACTGCCTCAATGATGGAAGCCAGAGCGCGCGTGGCGGCTGCTTTAGAAATGTCAGATTTGGCTGCAATATGTTCAATCAATTCAGTCTTGTTCACGTTTTTGGTCCTATTGTTAACTTGGATATCAGAAGTTCTGATTTCAAAAGTTTAATTAAATTAATCACTCTTGGAAATACGCCAATTGGCGTATTCAGGACACTCTCTTTTGTAACACTCACTCTCACCCAATCAGCTCTGGGCATCCAAGAATTGGCCATCTATCCTTAAAGGAATTTGTATGGTGACGCCTCCTGACTCAGCTGTCAAAACACTCGACGACTTGTTGCATAAGGCCTTGGCCCAAGGCGCATCAGATGTGCACTTTGAAAGCGGAGAAGATTTCTTTCGCATACGGTTTCGCATCGATGGCCTGCTGCGCGTGACAGCAACGCCCCCACAGACGCTGCGAGACGCTATCGTGTCGCGGCTCAAAGTTTTGGCACGTATGGACATTGCCGAAAAGAGAGTGCCGCAAGATGGACGAATTCAATACCCGCACCTCGACCGCCTGATTGATTTGCGCGTCAGTTCTTTACCCACGCTACATGGCGAAAAAATCGTGGTGCGTATTTTAAATTTCAGCCGAGAGCGCCCCGGCTTGGGAGCGCTCGGCTACGAACCAGACGACCGCGCCAAACTGGTTCAAGCCTTGGGGCAGCCGCACGGCTTAATTCTGATGACAGGGCCCACGGGCTCTGGCAAAACTTTGTCTTTGTACAGTTGCCTTGAATTACTTAATCGCACCGAGGTAAATATTTCCACGGTGGAAGACCCATCTGAAATTCACTTACCCGGCGCAAACCAAGTCAACATCAATGACCGCGCAGGCTTAACGTTTGCCACCACGTTGCGCGCGCTGTTGCGTCAAGACCCAGACGTGATCATGGTGGGCGAAATTCGCGATTTAGAAACTGCAGACATCGCCATACAAGCCGCTCAAACGGGTCACTTGGTCTTATCCACCTTGCACACCAACGACGCGCCGGGAACTTTGGCACGCTTGCGCCACATGGGCGTGGCGGCCTTCAATGTGGCGGCAAGTGTGAGCTTAATCACTGCACAGCGCTTAGTTCGGCGCTTGTGTGAACACTGCAAGCGCCCCATGAATGCGACAGAAGTTGATTTCTTTTTCAGCCAGCTCAACGCGCAAGACCAACAAGTTATTCCAGCCCACATACGAACTCAAGCATTACCCCACAAAGCGGTGGGCTGTGACGCATGTGACAGGGGCTACAAAGGGCGCATCGGCTTGTACCAAGTCATGCCCATCAGCGAAGGCATGCAAGCCCTCATCATGCGTGACAGCGATGCACAAGCACTTGCAAGTCAAGCTGCCTTAGACGGTGTGCGTACCCTGCGCCAAGCGGGCTGGCTCAAAGTGCTGCAAGGCATCACGTCGACCGAAGAAGTCATGGCCTTGACACATCATGGCTAAGCGCCGATTCGCCTGGCGCGGCGTTGACCGCAAAGGTGATATTCAACAAGGCGTGATTCACGCGATCACCCAAGAAGACGTCAGTAAGCAACTTAAACAGCAACGCATTCGTGTGACACGGATTCAGCGTCAATTCGATCTGCCCAGTTGGCTTCAATTCAACCTCCAACCCCGCGTGTACGCGCGTGACATCACCCAATTCACGCGCCAACTGGCCACACTGTTGCACGCTGGCGTTCCCTTGCTTCAAGCCTTTGATATTTTGGATCGTGGCGAAAGCAACGCCGCCTTAAAAATCCTCATTCGCGAGCTTCGCACCCAAGTCGAGGGTGGGGTTGCCTTAAACCAAGCCTTGCGGCAACACACCGCGTTTGATGCGCTGTATTGCAACCTTGTCGCCGTGGGCGAATTAGCCGGCTTGCTCGACACCATGTTGGAGCGATTGGCAAACCACCTTGAAAAGTCAGAAGCCTTGCGAACCACCATCCGCTCAGCCCTCATTTATCCCAGCGCTGTGCTGTCTATTGCGGGTCTTGTATTGGTGTTGATCTTGGTGTTTGTCGTGCCTGCGTTTCAAAACATCTTTGCCTCTTTTGGGGCTGAGTTGCCGTGGCTCACACGGGGCGTGATCGCGCTCAGCGATGGCCTTCAGCAGCACGGGCTTTGGCTATTGGCAGCGACTGCTTTAGCGGCTTGGTGGCTGAGGAGACAAGTGCAGCAACGCATCAACTGGCGGCGCACCTTGCACCGACTGCTGCTTCTCCTTCCAATTGCGGGCCCCCTCACTCGCCATGCGTGTACGGCCAGATGGACACGCACGCTGGCCACCTTGTTTACGGCTGGCGTGCCGCTGACCGAAGCACTAGAAGCCGTGCAGGGCGTGACCGGCCATTTGATGTTTCAAGCTGCAACGCAAGCCATTCAGGCGCAGCTTATTCAAGGTCAAGCCTTGTCGCGCGCACTCGACAGCACTGAAGGCTTATTCCCGCCCATGGTCGTGCAAATGTGCGCCATTGGCGAAGAGTCAGGCGCTCTTGACCACATGCTGGAGAAAACGGCCGAGCACTACGAACGTGAAGTCGACAGCACCGTCGCGCGACTGTCTACACTCTTAGAGCCTTTCATCATGGTGGTGCTAGGTTTGCTGATTGGCGGCTTGGTGATGGCTTTGTATCTTCCAATTTTTCAACTGGGGCAAGTGGTATGACGTGGCACATGGCCTGGGTGTTTGGATTGGGTTTGCTGATCGGCAGCTTTGTGAACGTGTTGATCCACCGATTGCCACGCATGATCATGGGCGAGCACGCAGCCGAGGGTAATTCGCAGCGCTACGACTTGTGCTGGCCCGCCTCACACTGCCCACGCTGCCAAACACCACTCAAAGTGTGGCAAAACCTTCCGTTGGTGAGCTTTGTTTGGCTCAAAGGTCGTTGCAACTTCTGCAGCCATGCCATCGGTCTGCAATATCCTGTGATCGAACTCATGACAGGCTTCATTTGGCTACTCTGCACTTGGCATTGGGGCTTGAATTCAGCAGGCTTTTGCTGGGCCGGTTTTGCCACCGTGCTACTGGCTTTGTCTGTGATCGACTGGCAAACCACCCTGCTGCCTGATGACCTGACACAGGGCTTGGTGTGGGGCGGCCTCATGGCCAGCGCTTTGGATTGGCTGCCATTGCCTTTGCATCAGTCTGTTTGGGGTGCAGTGTTTGGCTACGCCTCACTCTGGGCAGTGGCCGCTGCGTTTGAACGCGTCACGGGCAAACAAGGCATGGGCGCGGGGGACTTCAAACTGCTCGCGGGCCTCGGGGCTTGGCTGGGACCTTTGGCTTTGTTGCCGGTGGTCATGCTGGCTAGTTTGAGCGGAGCCGTGGTTGGGTTGACTCTTAAGTTCACCCACCGTCTACGTGACGACGGTTACGTGCCTTTTGGTCCATTCTTAGCGGTTGCCGGTGGTTGCGTGGCCGTCATCGGCATCGACGTGGTAGCGCTGTGGATGGGTTGGTGATTTATTGAATAGACTCGACGTCATGACACCCAAGCCCTCACCTCTTCGCATTGGTTTGACAGGCGGCATTGGCAGCGGCAAAAGCACCGTCAGCCAAATGCTACAGGCGCGTGGCGCGGCAGTAATAGACGCTGATGCCATCGCCCGCAGCGTGACCGCTCCGCAAGGTGCCGCCATGGTGGACATAGCACGCTCCTTTGGTGCCGCGTTTATCACCCCTGAAGGCGCACTCAACCGCGAAAAAGTGCGAGCCCATGTGTTTAGTAATCCGCAGGCCAAAGATGCGTTGGAAGCCATCATCCACCCACTGGTGGCCAAAGAAACCCAGCGGCAAGCCCAAGTTGCCCTTAGTGCTGGCTACCTCACCTTGATTTTTGACGTTCCACTGCTCATTGAGGCGGGTAGTCGCTGGCGTGCTCAGGTGGATCGTGTTTTGGTGTTGGATTGCCTGGTAGAAACCCAAATTCAACGGGTCGTGGCACGCAATGCGATGAGCCGCGAAGCTATTCAAGCCATCATCTCTGCGCAAGCCTCTCGCGCCCAAAAACTGTCAGCCGCCGACTGGGTGATTTACAACGAGAACATCAGCAAAGAATCCTTGCAAGAAGCCGTCGCACAGCTACCCATTCGAACGCGTTAGACCCATTAAACCCAATTGATGTACGGGTATGATCATTAGAATTCTTGATCCCCATAACTGACCTGTATTTCGCGTGATTCTGTACGAACATCCCTTCAACGAACGTGTACGCACTTATTTGCGTCTGGAACATTTGTTTCAACGCTTCGACGAACTCGCCACACGCGACCACCCGGTAGACAACCACTTTGCTCTCGCCACTTTGTTTGAATTGGTAGAAGCAGGTGGAAGAACCGACCTGAAGTCGGACGTGCTCAAAGATTTAGAGCGCCACAAGCAACAGTTCAACTCCCTGCACGGCAACCCTTCTGTTTCTGAAACGGCATTGCAGCAGTTGCTAGAAAACCTTGATCGCTGCTACAGCGGACTGAGCGGTCCGATGGGAAAAATTGGTCAAAATATCACCGATAACGAATGGCTTTCAGCTTTACGTAACCGCGTTGCAATACCGGGAGGCACTTGCTGCTTTGACTTGCCTGCTTACCACGCATGGCAACAACAAAGCCCCGACCTGCGTCGAGCCGACATCATGCGTTGGTTCGATGTATTCCAACCCATGAAAGCCTCGGTCAACCTGCTACTTTCACTCATGCGCGACACAGGCACCACGCAAAAGATGATGGCCATGGGCGGTCAATTCCAACAATCATTGGCGCAAGGTAAATTTCAACTCATGCGTGTGGCGATGGACCCAGCTTTGGGCTTCATCCCAGAAATAAGCGGCAACCGCTTGATGATTTGGGTGCGCATGATGCGCCATGACGGCGATGGTCGCTTGCAGCACAGCACAGACGACGTGCCATTTGAAATGGCTTTGTGCATCTAGGCCATGGCTGACTCTGAGGTTCGCATCGTTGTTTGTCCGCAGTGCGGTGGCCCAAGCCGCTTCGAAGCGGCCAACGTGTATCGACCTTTTTGCGGTGAGCGCTGCCGCAACATTGACCTAGGCGCTTGGGCCAACGAGGAGCACCGTTTGCCCGATCAAACACCGCAAGATGACGCTGACTTTGAGAACACACCGTTGCAATAAAAAACGCCTGTTCAAAGTCGCAGACGGTTTTTCATTTTCCTAAACTAGCTTAAGCGGTGTGCGTGTCACCCTCAAACCCACGCTCTTTTGCAAACCACTGCAAAACTGGGACAGTGCCGGGCAACACGGGCTGCACAGTCACTGGCAACTGTTGCCACACAAACGACTGAGATTCCAACATTTGCAATTCACCCGTCCACTGCGTGACCTTGCAAAAGTTCAGCTGTACCAAGGCATGTGGATAGTCAATACGCTCAATTTTCCACAGCGTACAGTCGTGAATGGTGATGCCAATTTCTTCATGCAACTCACGTCTTAATGCCTCTTCAACCGTCTCGTTAGCTTCAAGCTTGCCGCCCGGAAACTCCCAATATCCCGCGTAAGCTTTGCCCGTGGGGCGACTGGTGAGCAAAAAAGAACCATCATCAAGCACCAAAACGCCAACCGCCACTTGTACCAAGCTGCGGTCGGCAGAGCGCAGTTGGTCGGCATCGACCACGCGCACATCTTCGTTGCTCATGGGTTCAGGACGCGTGTTTGCCAGCGTAGTCGCGTGCAAATTGATACGCCACACGACCACTGCGCGAGGCACGCTCGAGAGCCCATATCAAAGCTTCGGGCCTGGCAGCCTCAATCTCGGCGGGCTTGAAGCCAAACGACGAGAGCCACTGCGCGGCAATAGTCAGGTACTCATCTTGGCTAAAGGGGTAAAAGCTCACCCACAAACCAAAGCGTTCGGACAAGGAGATTTTCTCTTCAACGACTTCACCCGGATGCACTTCGCCGTCATCAGTGTGCGTGTAGGTGAGGTTTTCTTTCATGTACTCGGGCAACAAATGACGTCGGTTACTGGTGGCGTAAATCAACACGTTGGGTGTAGCTGCAGCAATAGAGCCATCCAAGATGGACTTGAGCGCTTTGTAACCCGGCTCGCCATCTTCAAAGCTCAAGTCATCACAAAAGATCATGAATTTTTCGGGGCGATCGAATACCAAATCAATGATGTCGGGCAAGTCTGTCAGGTCGTCTTTGTCGACTTCGATCAAACGCAAGCCTTGCGGGCCGTACTCGTTCAAACACGCTTTAATGAGGGACGATTTGCCCGTGCCACGCGCACCCGTCAGCAGCACGTTGTTGGCGGGCAAGCCTTTGACAAACTGCTCAGTGTTGCGCCGGATTTTTTCTTTCTGACCGTCAATCTCTTTCAAATCAGCCAGTCCCAGCGGAGCCACATGTCGCACGGGCTCTAAGCCACCGCGACCGCTACTCCGCTTGCGGTAGCGAAAGGCCACGCTGGCTAACCAATCGGGCTCTGTCATGGGTTGCGGCAGCGCCTGTTCAATGCGAGCCATCAAAGCCTCGGCGCGTTGCACCAAGCGTTCTAGAGGGTGAAGCTCTTCTGTCATTAGCTACGGTAATCGGCGTTGATACTGACGTAATCGTGGCTCAGGTCGCAGGTCCAAACAGTGTCGCTGGCCGTGCCACGGCCCAAGACCACGCGCACGGTGATTTCTGATTGCTTCATGACACGCTGTCCGTCTTCTTCGCGGTACGCTGGGTGACGGCCACCTTGAATGGCCACATGCACATCGTCCAAATACAAATCAATGCCTGTTTGGTCTAGGTCAGCAATGCCCGCATAACCCACAGCGGCCAAGATGCGGCCCAAGTTAGGGTCACTGGCGAAGAAGGCTGTTTTTACTAAGGGCGAATGTGCAATGGCGTAGGCCACTAGGCGGCATTCAGCACTGGTCTTGCCGCCTTCTACTTGGATAGTGATGAACTTGGTAGCACCTTCACCATCGCGAACGATGGCTTGCGCCAATTGGCGTGCCACTTGCAGCATGGCTTGCAGCAAGGCTTGACCTTCTGCACTTTGCAAACTGGTGATGGGCGCGTGTTGCGCTTTGTTGGTGGCAATGACTACGAAGGAGTCATTGGTCGAGGTGTCACCATCCACCGTGACGCGGTTGAACGAGCCTTCGGCCAATGCCAAAGACAGCGCCTTCATCAAGGCAGGTGCAACACATGCGTCGGTGGCCACATAGCCCAACATCGTGGCCATGTTGGGGCGAATCATGCCTGCGCCTTTGCTGATACCTGTCACGCTCACCGCGGCGTTGCCAATTTGCACTTGTGTGCTGGCTGCTTTTGGCACAGTGTCTGTGGTCATGATGCCTTCAGCAGCATCCGCCCATTGCTGGGCACTGCCCGTATTGCCTGCAGCGGCAATGGCTGCTGGCATGCCCGCGATGATGCGGTCGTGTGGCAATTGCTCCATGATGACGCCGGTGGAAAACGGCAACACTTGATTGGGCGAAATGCGCAAGACTTCAGCCAAAGCCTTGCAGGTTTCATGCGCACGCTTCAGACCTTCTTCGCCAGTACCCGCATTGGCGTTGCCCGTGTTGACCACCATCGCACGAATACCTTGACCAGCATCCAAATGTTCTCGGCAAACCTGCACGGGGGCTGCACAAAACCTATTTTGAGTAAAAACGCCGCCGACCGATGCACCCTCGTCAATCAAGACAACGGTCAAATCTTTGCGGCCTGATTTACGAATGCCTGCTTGGGTCACGCCAATGCGCACACCTGCAATGGCATGCAAATCTGCAGGACTTGGAGGATTCAGATGGACAGCCATAAATTTAAGCCAACTTTCCGTGACAGAACTTGAATTTTTTTCCGCTGCCGCAAGGGCAAGGTTCGTTGCGACCCACAGCTGGCATTTGAGCAACAACAGTAGCTTCGTCTGTCGTGGTCACCGCTTGACCTGAACCGTCAGGCGCTGTGTAAGTCACGTTAAGCAAGTTTTCTGCGCGGTCTTCCAATTCAGATGCAGCTTGAGAGATTTGCTCGGTGGATTCAATCTTCACAGTCATCAACACCCGCGTGACTTCGTTCTTCACCAAGTCGAGCAACTGGCCAAACAACTCAAACGCCTCGCGCTTGTACTCTTGCTTAGGCTGCTTTTGCGCGTAGCCGCGCAAATGGATGCCTTGACGCAAATAGTCTAAAGCTGCCAAATGCTCACGCCAATGGCTGTCGATGTTTTGCAACAACACCACGCGCATAAAGGGGGTGAATTGCTCGATGCCCACGCGGTCTAATTTCTCTTGAAATGCCGCATGGGCAGCCGCCACCACGTGTTCCAAAATTTCCTCATCGGTGATGGCTGTGGCTTCCTGCACCGTTGCCTGCAAAGGCAATTCAATCAGCCACTCTTGCATCAAAGAACGCTCTAAGCCTGCAATGTCCCACTGCTCTTCCACTGATTCTTCTGGCACGTATTGACGCACCAAATCTGTAAAGCTGCCTTCTCGCAAATTAGCGATTTGCGCGGTTAAATCAGTGGCGTCCAAGATGTCGTTGCGCTGCTGATAGATCACACGGCGCTGGTCATTCGACACATCGTCGTATTCCAACAGTTGCTTGCGAACGTCAAAGTTACGCGCCTCAACTTTTCGTTGGGCGCTTTCAATGCTTCGTGTGACGATGCCTGCTTCAATGGCTTCACCTTCTGGCATCTTCAAGCGGTCCATGATGGACTTGACGCGCTCACCTGCAAAGATGCGCATCAACGAGTCATCCAGGCTCAGGTAAAAGCGTGAAGATCCCAGATCGCCTTGACGGCCTGAACGGCCACGTAACTGGTTGTCAATGCGGCGTGACTCATGACGCTCAGTGGCGATGATGCGCAAGCCCCCCAAAGACTTTACATACTCGTGGTCTTTGGTCCATCGCACTCTCAAGGCATCGATTTGTTTTTGCTTTGTGGTTGCATCCAACGACTCGTTGGCTTCCACTTCAGCAATGGCTTTTTCTACGTTGCCGCCTAAAACAATGTCAGTCCCGCGACCGGCCATGTTGGTGGCGATCGTGATCATCGTGGCGCGGCCAGCTTGCGCAATGATGGTGGCTTCGCTAGCGTGTTGCTTGGCGTTGAGCACTTGGTGAGGCAACTTGGCCTTTTCCAACATCTCTGCTATCAGCTCAGAGTTCTCAATTGATGTGGTGCCCACCAACACAGGCTGCCCGCGCTCGTGACACTCTCGAATATCCTCAATTGCCGCCACGTATTTTTCAGCGGTGGTTTTGTAAACGCGGTCTAACTGATCATCTCGCTTGCTGATACGGTTAGGTGGAATGACCACGGTTTCTAAACCGTAAATTTCTTGAAACTCGTAGGCTTCTGTGTCGGCAGTGCCGGTCATACCGCCGAGTTTGCTGTACAGGCGGAAATAGTTTTGGAACGTGATGGACGCGAGGGTTTGGTTCTCGGCTTGAATCTGAACACCCTCTTTGGCTTCCACCGCTTGGTGCAGACCATCGCTCCAACGGCGACCTGACATCAAGCGGCCAGTGAATTCGTCCACGATCGTGATTTCACCATTTTGTACCACGTAGTGTTGGTCGCGGTGGTAGAGGTGGTTGGCACGCAAAGCTGCATAAAGATGGTGCACCAAGCTGATGTTGGCAGGATCGTAAAGCGACGCACCTTCGGCCAACAAACCATTAGCGCTCAAGATGCGCTCTGCGTTTTCGTGACCTTGTTCGGTCATGAAAACTTGGTGAGATTTTTCGTCCACCGTGAAGTCACCCGGTGTGATGATGCCCTCGCCCGTGCGTATGTCTTCTTCGCCCACTTGACGCGTCAGCGCAGGCACGATGCGGTTGATGGCTACATACAACTCAGTGTGGTCTTCAGCTTGTCCACTGATGATCAAGGGCGTCCGAGCCTCATCGATCAAGATAGAGTCCACCTCATCCACGATGGCGAAGTTGAGTTTGCGTTGCACTCGGTCAGCTACTTCATAGACCATGTTGTCTCGCAAGTAGTCAAAGCCGTATTCGTTGTTGGTACCGTAGGTGATGTCAGCGCGATAAGCCGCTTGCTTTTCTTCACGTGGCATCTGTGGCAAATTGATACCTACAGACAAACCCAACCAGTTGTAGAGACGGGACATCCACTGCGCATCACGGCTGGCCAAGTAGTCGTTCACGGTGACCACATGCACGCCTTGACCAGTGAGGGCATTGAGGTACACCGGCAGTGTTGCTGTGAGGGTCTTACCTTCACCGGTACCCATTTCTGAAATTTTTCCATGGTGCAAAGAAATGCCACCCAATAACTGCACATCAAAGTGACGCATTTTCATCACGCGCTTAGACGCCTCGCGAACCACGGCATAGGCCTCGGGGAGCAAAGCCTCTAAAGTTTCGCCTTGGGTAGCACGTAATTTAAATTCGTCTGTTTTGCCACGCAAGGCCTCATCGCTGAGCTTCTCCAACGAAGGCTCCAATGCGTTGATTTGCGCAACAGTTTTGCGGTATTGATTCAGTAGGCGCTCATTGCGGCTACCGAAAATTTGAGTCAGGAAAGATAGAGCCATGCGAGCACTGCGGGGGTCTTATTTTTAGTTAAAAACAAGAGTCGCAAAATCCTTTTTAAAAGGCTTGATAGAAGCTTCGGATTTTAACCGTCTGCCGCCCCATAATTGCCAGATGGCCACACCTTCCAAGCCTCATCCAGACACACTTGCAGCTTATCGCGAGCTGGGATACAGCACACCGCCGAAAGCCAAGGTTTTTAGCCGTGGCAAGTCTCAAACTTTAGAGCAAGTAGTCAATTCAGCGCCATCTTTGGCTCACCTTTCATCCATTGCGCGTGATTCACAAAACCGGCTCAAAGCCATCGCACCTTTGTTGCCCATGTCACTGCGTCCACTCATTCAATCGGGTAATGTGGAGGGTGATGATTGGTGTCTGCTGGTCCCCAACAGCGCTGTGGCCGCCAAATTGCGCCAAATCCTGCCAGCGTTGTGCGCCCACTTACGCACCAAAGGATGGGATGTCAACACGATTCGTCTGAAAGTGAAATCGCCCAAATGAATGAGAAAAACCCGTTACGCCAAAGGCATAACGGGTTTTAATTTTGGTGCCGCTTGTCGGAATCGAACTGACGACCTACCGCTTACAAGGCGGGTGCTCTACCAACTGAGCTAAAGCGGCGCAGGCGAAATTCTAACCTAACTTTTACGCACTATTTCACGCGCTTGAGTGCCGGACGGCCACTCGGCAGAGTGGGTGTAGGCGGCTCATCATCTGAACCATCTTTTGCGATTGGTGTTGCTACAGCACTCAGTGCAGGACGATTAGTCGAAGCTTTTTTAGGCACAGCCACCGCATCTGAAGCAGCACTCATTGGAAAAGACATACCTTGTCCATTTTCTCGCGCATAAATCGCCATCACTCGGTTGATCGGGATGATGATTTCACGCGGCACACCCCCGAAGCGGGCTTTGAACTCAATAAACTCATTGCCAAGTGTCATACCTGAAGTGGCGTCGTAGCCCAGATTCAACACAATCTCACCGTTCTTCACATACTCCATAGGCACTTGAACGGTCTCATCAACGAAGATGGCCGCATAGGGTGTGAAGCCGCTATCTGTGCACCACTCGTGCATGGCACGCAACAGATAAGGGCGAGTTGAGGATGCGTCAGGCGAGTTCAGCATACAAATTACTTGCGCATGACCTTTTCTGATGGCGTCAATGCCTCAATGTAGGCAGGGCGCGAAAAGATACGCTCAGCATATTTCAGCAAAGGTGCAGCATTTTTAGATAAGTCAATGTCGTAGTGATCCAAGCGCCACAAGAGCGGTGCAATGGCCACATCGAGCATGGAAAAGTTGTCACCCAACATGAACTTATTTTTCAAGAACACGGGGGCTAATTGTGTCAAACGGTCACGGATGTGAGCGCGAGATTTCTCAAGGGTTTTGTCGTTTGCTTTGGCTGCGCGTGACTCTAAGGTGGTCACGTGTGTAAACAACTCTTTTTCGAAGTTCAACAAGAACAAACGAACACGAGCACGCTCAACAGGATCTCCGGGCATCAACTGTGGATGCGGAAAACGCTCATCAATGTATTCGTTGATGATGTTTGACTCATACAAGATCAAATCGCGCTCAACCAAAATAGGCACTTGACCGTAGGGGTTCATCACATTGATGTCTTCAGGCTTGTTGTAAAGATCAACATCGCGAATTTCAAAGTCCATGCCTTTTTCAAACAAGACAAAACGGCAACGATGTGAGTAGGGACACGTAGTTCCCGAATAAAGCACCATCATGATGGGCGGCTCCTAAAAATCAAAAAGAGTGGCAGGCTAGCCTGTCACTCCGTGAGGTGACAACAGGCACAAGACCTGTTGCCGAATTACTGCAGATTACTTGATGTCTTTCCAATAAGCCGTATTCAAGCGCCATGCAATGAGCATAAAACCAACCAAGAACAACATCACCCACACACCTATGCGCACGCGGGTGTTTTGTCCGGGTTCAGCCATCCACTGCAGGTAGCCAACGAGGTCACCAATAGTTTGGTCGTATTGCAAGGAGGTCATTTTGCCAGGCTTGATTTGTTCCCAGCCTTTGAATACATCAACTTGATGACCATGCTCTTCGCGCGAGTCAAACATAGGGCGACGCTCACCTTGCAACTCCCACAACACGTGAGGCATGCCCACATTAGGAAATGCCAGGTTGTTCCAACCTGTTGCTTTGGTTTCGTCAGGATAAAACGTACGCATGTAGGTGTAGAGATAGTCTGCACCTGTCCCGTTATGTCCAGCGCGAGAACGAGCGATCAAAGTCAAGTCAGGCGGCGTTGCACCAAACCATTCTTTGGCCTGTTTCGGGTCAATGTTGGACTTCATGGTGTCGCCAACTTTTTCAGTTGTGAACAACAAGTTATCTTTGATCTGCTGCTCAGTCAAACCAATGTCTTGCAAACGGTTGTAACGCATGAAAGCCGCAGAGTGACAATTTAGGCAGTGGTTGACAAAAATCTTGGCGCCGTTTTGCAAGGCTGCCAGATCGTTGGTTTTGTTGGGCGCTTTGTCCCAGGCAATGCCGTCGCCGGCAGCTTGCACACCTGAGGCAACACCGAGGGCCAAAGCCAAACTGAGAATAATTTTTTTCATAGTTATGTTCTCCGCGAATCTCAGTGAGGCGTAAAAGTGATGCGATCAGGCACTGGCTTGGTTTGTCCCATAGCACTCCAAATGGGCATCAATAAGAAGAAACCAAAGTAAAACAAAGTACCCACTTGTGACACGCGCTCGCCAATGGCCGACGGTGGCTGGACACCCAAATAAGCCAACACAATGAAGTTCACAACAAACACGCCGTACATGTAAACGTGCCAATCAGGACGGTAGCGGATAGACTTGACCGCGCAGTTGTCCAACCATGGCAAGAAGAACAAGATGATCACAGCACCGCCCATGACCAACACACCCCAGAATTTGGCATCGATGGTGAGCATGCTCAACGACACGAGCACTGCCGCGCCAACCACACCGGCTTTGATCATCTTAGGCAATTGGGTTCGCACCGCGCCAAAGTAAGCGCCGGCCAGAACACACGCAATCAAGACGTAAATCATTTCAGGCGTGACGGCCCTGAGCATCGAGTAAAAAGGCGTGAAGTACCAAACAGGTGCAATGTGCAACGGCGTCTTTAGTGGGTCCGCAGGGATGAAGTTGTTGTATTCGAGGAAGTAGCCACCGAACTCTGGCGCAAAGAAGATGATGGCGCTGAACACCAACAAAAATCCGCTCACACCCAAGATGTCGTGCACGGTGTAGTAGGGGTGGAAAGGAATCCCGTCCAAAGGATGACCATTGGCATCTTTGGGTGCGTTCGGGCCTTTGATTTCCACGCCGTCAGGGTTGTTGGAACCCACTTCGTGCAAGGCAATGATGTGCGCGACCACCAAGCCCAAAAGGACGAGTGGCACAGCAATCACGTGAAAGCTAAAAAAGCGGTTCAAGGTGGCGTCACCCACCACATAGTCACCACGAATGAGCAAAGCCAAATCAGGGCCCACGAAAGGCACAGCCGCAAACAAGTTGACAATCACTTGAGCGCCCCAATAGGACATCTGACCCCAAGGCAGCAAATAGCCCATAAAGGCTTCTGCCATCAAGCACAAGAAGATGGCGCAACCAAACACCCACACCAACTCACGCGGCTTTCGGTACGAGCCGTAAATCAAACCACGGTACATGTGGAGGTAAACCACCACAAAAAACGCTGAAGCGCCGGTGGAGTGCATGTAGCGAATCAACCAACCCCATGGCACATCACGCATGATGTATTCGACAGAAGCAAACGCCAAGGCAGCATCAGGTTTGTAATGCATAACCAAGAAAATGCCCGTCACGATTTGAATGACCAACACCAACAATGACAAAGCGCCAAAGAAGTAGAAGAAGTTGAAGTTCTTGGGTGCGTAGTACTCAGAGAGGTGCTCTTTGTACAGTTTTGAAGCAGGGAAGCGGTTGTCTACCCAGTTCAACAATTTTTCGCCAGCGCTGGCGTTCGGGGAAATTTCTTTAAATTCAGCCATGGTGTGTCCTATCAGGCTTTCTTGTCTTCACCGATCAACAACTTTGTGTCGGAGAGGTACATGTGGGGCGGGACTTCGAGATTGTCTGGAGCCGGCTTGTTTTTAAACACGCGACCAGCCACATCAAATGTAGAACCGTGGCATGGGCACAAAAAGCCACCGTGCCAATCGTCTGGTAACGAGGGTTGTGCACCCGTCTGGAACTTATCCGAAGGTGAGCAGCCCAAGTGGGTACAAATGCCTACAGCCACAAACACCTCAGGCTTGATTGAGCGTGCTTGGTTTCGAGCATAGGCGGGAGTGAATTCGTCAGGCTTGCGTTCTGACTTGGGGTCAGCCAACTGCGTCTCTGTCAAATTCAAAGACTCAAGCTGTTCAGGCGTGCGCTTGACGATCCAAACGGGCTTGCCGCGCCACTCAACCGTCAACTTCTCGCCTGGTTTCAGCGCCGAGATATCTACCTCAACAGCAGCACCGGCGGCCTTGGCTCGCTCGGAGGGCTGAAAAGTACTAACAAAAGGCACAGCTACTGCCAAGCCGCCGACTGCACCTGCGCATGACGAGGCGATCAGCCACGTGCGTTTACTGGTGTCTACTGGGGTGTCACTCATGAAATTCCTCAAACAATCATTACTAGTTTGGCTAACTACCCATTGTAGCTGACCGCCAAGTCCCCAGAATTAATCGACCTTCTACCCTTTGTAAGCCCTTGTTAAGGCGGCAATAATTAGAGTACTTTTTAGATACACAAGGAACTTGAAATGTTGAAGGAATTCAAAGCGTTTGCAATGCGTGGCAATGTCATGGATTTAGCGGTTGGCGTCATCATTGGCGCAGCTTTTGGAAAAATCGTCGATTCCGCCGTGAACGACCTGATCATGCCCATCGTGGCGGCTTTTATCGGCCATCTAGACTTTTCTAACTTCTTCATCGTTCTAGGCCACGCCCCCGCCGATATGGCCATGACGTTGGACGCCATGAAAAAAGCGGGCGTGCCGGTGTTTGCCTACGGCAACTTCATCACCGTAGCCGTGAACTTTGTAATTTTGGCTTTCATCATTTTCTTGATGATCAAACAGATCAACAAACTCAAGGGCAATGAAGCACCCGAGGCTCCAGCACCCAAAGAAGAAGTGTTGTTGTTGCGCGATATCCGCGACAGCCTGAAAAAGTAAGCTACTTTTGTCAGGTCAAGTGCGTATGGCGCATGGCCCGCGCCATGACCACTGCCGCTAGCAAGCTAGACGCATCAGCCTTTGCCGTGCCTGCCACATCAAAGGCAGTGCCATGGTCGGGGCTGGTGCGCACCAGGGGCAGGCCCAGCGTCACATTGACGCCCTGCTCTACGCCAAGGTACTTCATAGGTATCAGCCCTTGATCGTGGTACATCGCAATCACCACATCAAACTCACCTGCTTGGCCATGCTTAGCTCGGGCGCGCATGAACACGGTGTCTGGGGCAAAAGGCCCGCTGACCTGCATGCCTTCCTCGCGGGCTTGCTGCAACGCGGGAATGATGATGTCTAGCTCTTCGCGGCCCATCAAACCGCCCTCGCCCGCATGCGGATTGAGACCCGCCACCGCCATGTGAGGCGCACGGCCCATAGCCGCCAACTCAGCCGCATGGGTGATGCGCAGGGTTTGCAAAATATTGTGCGCCGTCACCGCCTCGATGGCTTTGCGCAAAGACACATGAATGCTGACCAACACAGTTTTGAGCTCTGGGCTGACCAACATCATGCGCACCGGCATGTCGTCGACCGCCACGCCCGCATGAGCTGCCGCACAGGCTTGCAGCATTTCAGTGTGCCCAGGAAAAGGCACTCCCGCTGCAAACAAGGATTCTTTGTGCAAGGGTGCAGTCACCACGGCTGACACTTCGCCTCGCAAAGCAGCATGGGCTGCCCACACCACGCAGTCAGCCGCTAGCTTGCCCGCAGTGGCGCTGATCTGGCCCCATGCAGGCAGTTGATCGACTGTCAAGGGTTGCGTGACTTGCAATACGGGAATGGTGAATGGTGCTTTGACCAGCTCAGCTTCCCGCGCATCGCGCACGAGTTGCATCTGCATTTGAGGTGCGTGGTATTCACACTGGGCCACAAGCAATGCCGCGCGCTGCATGACCGCCAAGTCCCCCACCACGACACAGCCTTGCAGCTGCTCGGGCGAATCGCGGAAGGCTTTGACAATAATTTCTGGACCAATGCCCGCAGCATCGCCCAGCGTGATGGCGATGGGCTTGAAGTGTTCAGCCATGCGCTTGCCCCATCATGCGGGGTTATCAATCTCGATGAACTGATGCGTGATGCCCAGTTGCGCTGCCACATGCGCCGCAGCAGCGGGCGCGCCATAGCGCTCGGTCGCGTGATGACCGCAGGCCAAAAACGCCACGCCTGTTTCGCGAGCCAAGTGCACTTGCGGCTCTGAAATTTCGCCGGTAATGAACGCATCAACACCCGCAGCAATGGCCGCTTCGAAATAACTTTGTGCACCGCCGGTGCACCATGCCACTTGGCGAATTTCACGAGCCGGCGTTTGCACCACCACAGGCTCGCGCTGCAAAACTATAGACACCACATCTGCCAAAGCCTGTGCATTTTTAAATGCTTGCCCATCGGCACGCATGCCCCACAAGCCTAAATTTTGCTCACCAAACACGCCCTGCACTTGCAAGCCCAAACGCTGGCCCAGCTGCGCGTTGTTGCCCACCTCGGGGTGCGCGTCCAAAGGCAAGTGGTAGGCCAACACATTGATGTTGTGTGCCAGCAGCAACTGCAGTCGCTGCTTCATCCAACCCGTGACCGTGCCGTCTTGGCCACGCCAAAACAAACCGTGGTGTACAAAGATGGCATCGGCTTTGGCTTCAATCGCCGCTTCTATCAAAGCACGGCTGGCGGTCACGCCAGACACCATGTGGCCAATGGTGTCTGTGCCTTCAACTTGCAAGCCATTGGGCCCGTAGTCTTTGAAGCGGGCGGGCTGCAACAAATCATTGCAAGCTTGCAACAAGGCTAGGCGTGTGACGTTGTGGCTCATCTTTGCACCCTCACTTTTGCAACTTAGGCTTAGGCCGTTGGGATGGCGTTACATCCATGGTGAGGTTTTGGTTGCGGCGCACCACTTCCAATTTGGCACTCTTACCAGGCGTGAGCGACGCAATTTGGGTCAGCAACTCGCCCACATTTTTCACAGGCTGTCCAGACACTTTCAGCAGCAGGTCACCGGGCCGCAAGCCAGCGTTGGCCGCAGGTCCGTTTTGCAAGACGCCAGTCACGATGACGCCTTCAGACTGTTTTGGCAACCCAAATGTCTCGGCCAGCTCAGGCGTGAGCTCCATCGGCTCGATGCCCACCCAGCCTCGCACCACTTGGCCGTCGCGCACGATACCTTCCAGCACCTGGCGTGCGGTCGACACGGGAATGGCAAAGCCAATGCCCATGTTGCCGCCCGAGCGTGAATAGATGGCAGTATTGATGCCAATGAGGTGGCCATTCACATCCACCAAAGCACCACCAGAGTTGCCGGGGTTGATCGCCGCATCGGTTTGGATGAAATTCTCAAAGGTGTTGATGCCCAACTGGTTGCGGCCCAAAGCAGACACGATGCCACTGGTCACGGTTTGACCCACGCCAAATGGGTTGCCAATGGCCAGCACGCGGTCGCCCACTTGGGCAGTATCTGAATTGCCCAAAGTGATGACAGGCAAACGCTCTAGCTTGATGCGCAAAATGGCAAGATCGGTATCGGGGTCAGCACCAATGACTTGCGCCACAACGCGGCGACTATCGCTGAGCGTGACCACAATTTCTTTCGCACCTTCAATCACATGGTTGTTGGTAAGGATGTAGCCCTCGGGGCTAACGATCACGCCACTGCCCAAGCCTTGCTGCGGCCCTTCGTCCTCACGATCGCCGTAAAAAAAACGAAACCATGGGTCGTTTTGAAAGGGGTGTGCAGGTGCGTTGGCTTGCGTGGTGGCAATGCTGACCACGGCAGGTGACGCCACCTTGGCGGCGGAGCTAAAACTCCCAGGCATGGGCATGCCCACAGGGTTAGGAGCGGCTTCGACCAGAGTTACGCCACCGATGCTGGATGTGCGCTGACTGAGCCACTCAGGCTTTAAGGTGGCCACCACAAACCAAATAGCCACCAGCACGGTGACCACTTGGGAGAACAACAACCATTGACGTTTCATGGTGTGTTTGCGTTGCGCTTATTCAGCGTCCGGCGCTTGCGTGTGTTTAAGAAACAGCTGCGCCGCCCAAATGCCTACTTCATACAAGATACACATGGGAATAGCCAGCGCCAGCTGCGACACCACGTCGGGCGGCGTCACGATGGCCGCGATGATGAAGGCGAGCACGATAAAGTAGGAGCGAAACTCTTTAAGCTTCTCGATGGTCACGATATTCATGCGGGCCAACACAATCACCACAATCGGCACTTCAAACGCCAAGCCGAAGGCGATGAACATGCTGATGACAAAGCTCAGATACGCTTCGATATCTGGCGCAGCCGTGATACTTTTAGGCGCAAAACTCTGGATAAATTTGAATACTTGGCCAAACACAAAGAAGTAACAAAACGATACCCCCACCAAAAACAGCAAGGTGCTGGACACCACCAGGGGTATGACCAACTTCTTTTCGTGTGTATACAAGCCAGGCGCAATGAAAGCCCAAGCTTGGTACAACACCAAGGGCAGCGCCAGCAAGAATGCGGTCATCAGCATGATCTTGAGAGGCACTAAGAATGGTGAAATCACCGACGTGGCAATCAACGTAGCGCCTGCTGGAAGCTGTGCCACTAAGGGGGCCGCCAGCAAGTCGTACAACTCCGCAGGACCGGGATAGATGGCCAACGCAGCGCAAGCCACCATCACCGCAATCGTGGCTTTGACCATGCGATCGCGCAGCTCGATCAAGTGCTGCACAAAGGGCTGCTCGGTGCCGGCCAATTCGTCTTTAGGGGTAGTGTCAGACATGATCAGAACGCTTCACAGGGCGGAAACGCGCCACACGGGCGGCGCCAGATTGCGCCTTGGTGCGCACACCTTGACGAGCTTTGTACCAATGGGGCGTTGAGCCGCGCTTGAGACGCCATTTTTTGCCTGGATTTTCATACGAGGGTGGCGGCGGGGCCAGCGGCACGTAAGGATCAGACGACAAACCCGCCGTGGTTTCGGCCCAGTCTTTCTCAAAGTCTGCGCTGGCCGTGTGCACCGATTGCTCCACATCGCGGGCGGCAGACTCCATCGTCTCTTTCATCTTCTTGAGCTCATCGAGCTCCATCGTGCGATTGACCTCGGCTTTGACATCCGACACATAACGCTTGGCTTTGCCAAGCATCGTGCCAAGGGTGCGAGCCACGCCGGGCAGCTTTTCTGGCCCGATGACGACCAGCGCCACCGCACTGACTAACGCAATTTTGGAAAAATCAAGATCAAACAAAGCAGGCGATCATCAGCAATTAAGATTTGTTTTTGACTTCAACGTCAATGGTGTTTTTGTCAGCTGTCACAGCAGCGGCAGGAGCAGCAGGCTTATCTGAGTTGTCTTCGGCGGGTGTGCCACCGTCTTTCATGCCGTCTTTGAAGCCTTTGACCGCGCCACCCAAATCGCCGCCAAGGTTGCGCAACTTCTTAGTTCCGAACACCATGATGACGATGACCAACACGATCAACCAATGCCAAATTGAAAACGAACCCATGAGTAACTCCTAAGTAATTGCTTGAATTCTAATCAGCCGCGCAGCCATGGGCGCGGACCACCCATGACATGCCAGTGCATGTGGTGAACTTCTTGCCCGCCCTCAGCGCCTGTGTTGGTCACGATGCGAAACCCCCCTTCGGGGTAAGGTCTTGCACCCTCTTGCAACGCAAGTTTGGGCGCCAACAACATCATGCGGCCCAGCAAGCCCTCGTGTTCGGCCGTGGCGTGCGCCACCGACAGAATGTGCTGCTTGGGGATGATCAAAAAGTGCACAGGGGCCCAAGGGTTGATGTCGTGAAACGCAAAAATTTCATCGTCCTCATACACCTTGCTCGACGGAATTTTGCCCGCGATGATTTTGCAAAAAATGCAGTTGTCGTCTGTCATGCTGTTCTCACTCTCCTGCTGCTTCTCGGTCTTGCGCTTTTCGTAAGGCTTTTTCTTCTAAGCCGCTCAGGCCTTCACGGCGAGCTAGCTCATCCACCACGTCAGACGGCTTCAGGCCGTAATGCGCCAAGGCAATCATGCTGTGAAACCACAGGTCAGCCACTTCATACACCAGCTTAGAAGGATCACCGCCATGATCCACGTCTTTCGCAGCCATGACGGTTTCCGTGGCTTCTTCGCCTATTTTCTTCAAAAAGGCGTCTGGGCCTTTGTGCAGCAAACGGGCCACGTAGCTGCTTTCGGGGTCGCCGCCGTTAGCCACTTTGCGGGTTTCGATAATGGCCGCCAAACGGGCCAGCGTGTCGGAGGAGTTGAGTGCGCTCATGGGCTTACTTGTAAATGGTTTCGGGGTCTTTCAGCACTGGCTCGCAAGCGTGCCACGCTTCACCTTCAAGGCGCTGGTAAAAGCAGCTATGGCGGCCAGTATGGCAGGCAATGCCGGGCTCGTGCCCTTCTTGCGTCACCTTGAGCAACACCACGTCGTTGTCGCAGTCGATACGAATGTCATGCACCGTTTGCACATGGCCCGACTCCTCGCCCTTGAACCACAGCTTGTTGCGTGAGCGGCTGAAATACACCGCACGCTTGAGTTCAGCCGTTTTTTGCAGCGCTTCGCGGTTCATCCACGCAAACATCAGCACGTCGCCGCTGTCTTTTTCTTGGGCGATCACGGGCACTAGCCCCTTGTCGTCCCATTTGATGTTGTCTAGCCAATT
>NZ_JBBAOV010000017.1:0-20673 GCF_040401135.1 Limnohabitans sp.
TGCCCCTATGCCATGCGCGCTCGCTTGGCACTGCTTGCCAGCGGTGTTGTCTACGAGCACCGTGAGGTGGCGTTGAAAGCCAAGCCTGCAGAGATGTTGGCGGTGTCGCCCAAGGGCACGGTGCCCGTGTTGGTCTTGCCCTCAGGGGAGGTGTTGGACGAAAGCCTAGACATCATGCGGTGGGCTTTACAGCAAAACGACCCGCAGGCTTGGCTGCCAGATACGCCAAAAGCATGGGCATTGACCCATGACGGCATTGCCTCAAACGATGGCGAATTCAAGGCGCACTTGGACCGCTACAAATACCCGCAGCGTTTTGGCTTGAGCGATGGTGTGCAGCACCGCACACAAGCCTCCAGCGTCTTGTTGCAATGGCAAGCGCGTTTGCAAATACAGGGTTTTTTGTCGGGCTCTCAATGGGGTTTGCTAGATGCCTGCGTGGCGCCCTTTGTGCGACAGTTTGCGCGCACAGATCGCGCGTGGTTTGATGCCCAGCCTTGGCCTGAGTTGGCGCAGTGGCTAACTATTTTTGAAAACTCAGAGGCCTTTGCTGCGGTGATGTACAAGCACCCGTTGTGGGCGTCGCCTTAGCCTGCTGATTTCAAAAAATTCATCACCAGCGCCCATTGCTCAGGCACATTTAACGCAGGCGCATGGCCGCAGCCTGCGATCTCTTCAGTGCGCAACAAGCCCTTCGCGCCAGGCCCTCGTGAGCGCATGGCTTGGATGGTGTCGGTGGAAATCAAATCTGAATTTGCGCCACGCATTACCATCACAGGAATGTTCAGTGAGTCGTACTCGGTCCACATGGGGTACTCGGGCACTTCACGGAAAAACTGCTGCGTGATGTTGGGGTCGTAGTGCGGGGTCACGCGGCCATCGGGCAGGCGGCGGGTCGAGGTCTCGGTCAGATGTGTCCACTGCGAATCGGTTTGTTGGCCAAATGGCGCGTAGGCTGCACGAAAAAATGCTTCTAGCTCGGGCACGGTCTCAAACGCGGGCGGCTGGCCTGCATAAGCTTTGATGCGCTCAACAGCAGCCACAGAAATTTCAGGCGCGATGTCATTTAGCACCAAACTGCAAATGCGACCTTTGAAGGCGGGTAGTTCCAACGCTGCCGCACACACCAAACCCAAAGCACCGCCCATGGACGTGCCAATCCAGTGCGCTTGTTGAATGTGCAGCGCGTTCATCAAGTCAAGCGTGATGCGGGTGTAGGTGGCAAAGCTGTAGTCGTCTTTTGGGGCTCTGCTCCACTGGCTCAGGCCTCGGCCAATGGTGTCTGGGCAAATCACGCGGTAGTGGGGGGCGAGCTGTTCGGCCAGCGCATCAAAGTCGCGGCCCGTGCGTGCCAAGCCGTGCCATGCAATCACCACGGGCAACGAGGCATCGCCCAATGCGGTGTAGTGAATGTTGAAGCCGTGGCATTGCAAATAGTGTGAGCTGTGTTTCATGATGAGTTCAGTTTACGATTGACCTATGCAATTGCAAGATATTTTGTATTCCCAAGGTTTTGGCACGCGCCGTATTTGCGCGGGCCTCATTCAACAAGGCTATGTTCAGGTCGATTTTGGCGACGGCTTGGCCAACTGTGATGACGCGCTCGAAGACGTGGCTGTTCACGAAGGCCTTCATTACTCGGTGCAAGGTGTGCTGTGGCCTTACCACGCCAAAGCCTATGTGCTGCTGCACAAACCCGCAGGCTACGAGTGTTCGCACAAGCCCTCGGCGTGGCCCAGTTTGTACACCTTGCTGCCACCGCCTTTGCGCTATCGCCCGCAAAAAAGTGCGGTCCAAGGCGTGCAAGCGGTGGGGCGCTTGGACCAAGACACCACGGGCATGTTGGTGCTGACCGACGATGGTCCGCTGATTCACCGCATGAGTTCACCCCGCCACCACGTGCCCAAGGTGTACGAGGTCACAACGGACGATCCGCTTGACGACAAACAAGTGCAACGTTTGCTTGAGGGGGTGGTGCTGGATGATTCACCTAAGCCTGTCAAAGCGGCCGCGTGCGTGGCGGTGGCGGCGCACCATTTGCGTTTGACGCTGACCGAAGGCAAGTACCACCAAGTCAAACGCATGTTGGCAGCCGTTGGCAATAAGGTGGTGGGCTTGCACCGCTCGCAAATCGGTGCCATGCCGCTGCCTACCGATTTAGCACCTGGTCAGTGGCGATGGGTCAACGAAGATGAGCTGAAGCTGTTAGCTACTAACGATTAACTTTGCTTGGCGCGTGTGGCTTGTTTGCGCTGTATCAAAGAAATTTGATCCAATTGAAACCTTGATTTTGATGTGACAAGGCCTGGCTAGTTAAACTGGATGCAGATTTTTTTAAGGTATTTTTCGTGTCTTTGATTCAACGTTTGTCATTAGCTTTTGTTGGCTTGCTGTTCTTGGTCGCTCCGGCTGCGAATGCTGGCAACCCGATTTTTGTGCTCAATTCCTTGGACGCAAACGTCAGCGTTATTGATCCTGTCACTTGGCAGGAAACGCGCCGTATTCCCACGGGCAAAGAGCCGCATCACCTCTACCTCACGCCCGACGAAAAATCGGTCATTGTGGCCAACGCAGGCAGCGATTCACTCACGTTCATTGACCCGCGCACCGCCGAGGTGCAACGCGTGGTGCGCGGCACGATAGACCCTTACCAGCTTCGCTTCTCGCCTGACATGAAATGGTTTGTTACCGTAGCAAACCGTTTGAACCACATCGACATTTACCGCTGGGATGGCAAAGACTTGACGCTGGCCAAGCGCATTCCTTCCAGCAAAACGCCCAGCCATATTTGGATTGACACCAAAAGCACCACGGCTTATGCCACGATGCAAGATAGCAACGAGCTAGTGGCAGTGGACTTGGCCACACAAGCCATCAAGTGGCGCATCAAAACAGGCGAAATGCCAGCGGATGTGTTTGGCACACCCAACGACAAGTACCTGCTGGTGGGCCTAACCGGCGACAACCATGTGCAAGTGTTTGATGTGTCGGGCGCGCAACCCAAGCTCTTCAAAACCATTCCCACAGGCGCTGGCGCTCATGCGTTTCGCGCAGCGGGCGACGGTCGTCATGTGTTTGTCGGCAACCGTGTGGCCAACACAATTAATAAACTTGATTACGTCAACTTAGAGTCTGTCCAACAGTTTGCAGCACCGGGCGGCCCTGATTGCATGGAAGTCACGGCAGACGGCAAGCTGTTGTTGGTGTCCTCGCGTTGGATCAAAAAAATGAGCGTGATTGACACCACCACAGGTCAACTCGTGCGCCAAGTCAAAGTGGGTAAATCGCCGCACGGCATTTGGACCCTGGATCACGCCAAACGGTATTGAGCATGAGCCAACCGCAGCAGCGTCACTTGTTTTCGAAACGCCCATGCGTTTCGTGGCGAGTGTGGGCCGTGGTTGGTTGGGCTTGGTGCGGCGTTGCTGCGCATGCGGTGCCTTGCGGCAAACCGCTTTACCTCACCTTTGACACAGGCCACATGGGTGTGGCGCCCTTAATTGCCGAGGTGCTCAACCGTCAAAACGTGAAGGTCACTTTCTTTGCGGCCAACGAACCCACCAAAGAAGGCGACGGCTCATTGGGTGATCACTGGGCTCCTTGGTGGAAGGCCCGTGGCGCTGAAGGCCACGCCTTTGCATCCCACACCTTCGATCATGTGTATTGGCGCTCAGACCTGCCTCGCGGTAGCTGGCAGATGCGCCCCAGCGCAGGGCCCAACAAAGGCCAAACCGAGGTGTGGACCAGTCAACGCTATTGCGACCAATTGCAACTGGCCAGCACGCGCTTAGAGCAAATCACAGGCGTCAAGCCTTTGCCTCTGTTTCGAGCGCCAGGTGGCAAAACTTCGCCCTCGTTGTTGACGGCAGCTAAGCAATGCGGTTTCGCTCATGTGGGCTGGGCCGACGCGGGCTTTTTGGGCGACGAGTTGCCCAGCGATAAATTTCCCAACCTCATGCTGCAGCAACGCGCTTTGAGCAACATTCGTTCGGGCGATATTTTGATGGCGCACCTCGGCATTTGGTCTCGCCAAGACCCGTGGGCACCTGCCGTGTTGGAGCCCTTGATTGAAGGCCTCAAAGCCAAAGGGTTTTGTTTTGCCACACTCAAAGACCATCCACAATTTAAAACATGGATACGCTGATAGACATTTTTGCCAATACGCAAGCCGCTTTATATGAAGGCGTGATGCAACCCATCGCGTTTGCCTTGGGGATGGGCAACCGTTTGGAAGATGTGTTCAACGGCACAGGTTGGTTGTTGGTGGGGCTGATTCAAATCGCTGTGATGCTCGTGGTCATTGGGCCGCTGCAGCGTTGGCGGCCTGTTGAGGCGGTCACCGATACGCGAGCCATTCGTACGGATGTGATTTACACACTCATCCATCGTTTAGGGCTGTTTCGTGTGGCGCTTTTTTTGTGGGTCGATCCTCTGCTAGACACGCTCATGGGCGAGATGCGCGGGCAGGGCGTGGGCACCTTTCACTTAGAAAGTATTTGGCCAGGTGTGACGGATGGGCCTTGGGTGAGCTTGCTTATTTACTTGGTGGTGTTTGACTTTGTCAACTACTGGCTGCACCGCGCCCAACACCAATGGAACTGGTGGTGGGCCTTGCATGCGCTGCACCACTCGCAGCGTCAGATGACGCAGTGGACCGACAACCGCAACCACTTGCTCGACGACTTGTTGGGCGCTGTCATTTGGGTGTTGGTGGCGCAACTCATTGGCATTGCCCCCACGCAGTTTGTGGCGGTTGTGGCCATTACGCAGCTTTTTGAAAACTTCCAACACGCCAACTTACGCGTGAGCTTTGGTAAGTGGGGAGAACGAGTGTGGGTTAGCCCGCGGTTTCACCGACTGCATCACGCCATTGGCTTGGGGCATGAAACTGCTCAAGGAACAAAGATAGTTTTAGGTGGACACAACTTTGGTGTGCTGTTGCCTTGGTGGGACGTGATGTTCAAGACCGCCAACTTCGATGTGCGTTTTGAGCCCACCGGGATCCGTGATCAAGTGGAGCAGGGGGTTGATTACGGCAAAGGTTTTTGGTCGCAGCAGCGTATGGGTATCAAACGCCTCATCTATGCCTTGGGTTTTTCATCTGCGCGTTAAATAGCTGCGGTATGCTTTTGCATGCATTTGTTTTTAGATTCTTTTTGGCGTGCGCTGGCTTATTGTTTGATGCCCCGCGTGATGCTTCTCTCCCTGCTGCCTCTGGCTATGTTGCTGGTGCTGTCGGTGAGTTGGGGCTATTTCTACTGGTCGCCCACCCAAGACTGGTTGCGTGACATGCTGGCCTCTTGGCAAGTGCTGCAAGGCATGATGGATTGGCTGCAAGACAAAGGCGCTGCCGAGTTGCAAGCCGTCATGGTGCCGCTGGTGGTGATATTTGCTATCACGCCCATCTTGGTGGTCATCTCCTTGCTGGCGGTGTCTTTGATGATGACGCCCGCTTTGGTCGATCTCGTGGTGCAACGCCGTTTTGCACATTTGGCGCTCAAGCATGGGGGCACCACGCTGACTAGCTTGGTGTGGACCGTGGGTTCTACCGTCATTGCCATGGGTGCGATGGTCATCACTTTGCCGCTGTGGGCTGTCCCGCCTTTGATGTTTATCGTGCCCCCGCTCATTTGGGGGTGGCTGAGCTACCGCGTGATGGTGTTTGATGCCTTGGTTAACCACGCCAGCCGCGAAGAGCGCTTAGCCATTGGCCGTCAACACCGTGCTGCGTTGCTGACGATTGGTGTGCTCACTGGCTACATGGGTGCATTTCCCAGTCTCGTGTGGGCATCGGGTGCTGTGTTTGCAGCGGCGTTTTTGGTGCTGATTCCTCTGGCGATTTGGATTTATGCCTTGGTGTTTGCCTTTACCTCGCTGTGGTTCGCGCATTACAGCTTGGGTGCACTCGAAGCCCTGCGGGCGGAGTCGGACACTGTGGTGATGGGCGCCTTGGTGCCGTTGCCCGAGTTAGCATCTGGAGATGACTCAAGCAGACCACCCCCACCTCCCATTGCCTAAAACCAGACCAGAATTTGGCCTCATCATCGTGGGTGATGAAATTCTTTCGGGCAAGCGTGCCGACAAGCACATGCCCAAACTCATTGAGCTCTTAAACGCCCGTGGCTTATCCCTCGACTGGGCTGACTACGTGGGTGATTCGCCCGAGCGGATCACGCGAACGCTGGCGCGTGCGTTTCAAAGCAATAGCATTGTTTTTTCATGTGGCGGCATTGGTGCTACGCCCGATGACCACACGCGCCAATGTGCAGGCAAGGCTTTGGGGGAGGCCATCGTTTTGCACCCACAAGCCGAAGCCTTGATTCGCGAACGCATGCAAGACACCGCCAAAGAGCAGGGCGTGCCTTACGAGCCACAGCACGCTGACAACATCCACCGCCTCAACATGGGCGTTTTTCCTGTGGGCGCGAGCATCATTCCCAATCCCTACAACAAGATTCCTGGCTTCACGTCATTAGGCGTTGGCGGCGGTGCCGTGCACTTTGTGCCGGGCTTTCCAGTCATGGCTTGGCCCATGATGGAATGGGTGCTCGACACGCACTACACACAACTGTTTCAGCACGAGGCATGGATTGAAAAATCGGTCGTGGTGTATGGCTCGATGGAAGCCACACTCACGCCCCTCATGGAGACGCTGGAGCGCGATTTTGAAGGCGTCAAGGTCTTCAGTCTGCCTAGCGTGGACCATCCGGTTCATGGCCGACACATTGAGTTGGGCGTCAAAGGTGCGCCAGATTTGGTGGCACTGGCCTATCCTGTGATGCTCGCAGGCCTCCAACCGTTTGGTGTGAAGCTGGGCCCTGAATTGGTGCGAAAATGACAACGATCCATATTGGTGCATTTTTGCACCAAGGTGGTGCGAAGTGTTTTCTGTATTTGCGCTCGAGAATGCGCTTTTGCGGCTAATTTGTGTCAATCTAGGTGCAAAATATGCGACTTGACGGTGGGGCAGGTTTTGTCTGTTGCGGGCCTATGCTGGCACAGAAACTGCATTCTCTTACCTCGAAACACTTTTTTATCCAACAACCCTAGTAGGAGAACTTGATGGCCAAGACCGTCGCAGACGTAATCAAAATGGTGAAAGAAAACGAAGTCAAATTTATTGATTTCCGTTTCACCGACACCCGTGGCAAGTGGCAGCACATCACTGCGCCCGTGTCGCAGTTTGACGAGAGCAAGTTCGAAGAAGGTCAAGCGTTTGACGGTTCCTCAATTGCTGGCTGGAAAGGCATTGAAGCCTCCGACATGTTGTTGATGCCCGATCCCAATAGCGCCATCATTGACCCCTTCTTTGAAGAAATCACTTTGGTGTTGATTTGCGACGTGATCGAGCCCACTGATGGCAAAGCTTACGAGCGTGACCCCCGTTCCATCGCCAAACGTGCTGAGTCATTCCTCAAGCAATCTGGCATTGGCGACACCGCTTACTTTGGTCCAGAGCCCGAGTTTTTCTTGTTTGACGAAGTGCGTTGGAGCACCGAACCCAACAACTCGTTCTACGCCATCAACGAATACGAAGGCCCATGGAATAGCGGCGAAAAAATTGAAGGCGGCAACCGCGGCCACCGCCCCCGTCTTAAAGGCGGTTACTTCCCCGTGCCTCCCGTGGACAGCACGCACGACATGCGCAGCGAAATGTGCTTGTTGCTCGAGTCCGTGGGCATCCCTGTTGAAGTGCACCACCACGAAGTGGCGGGCGCTGGTCAATGCGAAATCGGTACCAAGTTCTCCACTTTGGTCGAACGTGCTGACTGGACACTGCTGCAAAAGTACGTGATCCACAACGTGGCCAACGCTTACGGCAAAACTGCCACTTTCATGCCCAAGCCCTACGCTGGCGACAACGGTTCTGGCATGCACGTTCACCAGTCCATCTGGAAAGACGGCAAGAACTTGTTCGCAGGCACTGGCTACGCTGGACTGTCTGAATTAGCGCTTTACTACATCGGCGGCATCATCAAGCACGCCCGTGCTTTGAACGCCATCACCAACCCAGGCACCAACAGCTACAAGCGTTTGGTTCCTCACTTTGAAGCCCCAGTGAAATTGGCTTACTCTGCCAAGAATCGCTCAGCTTCAATCCGCATTCCTAACGTGGCCAGCGACAAAGGTCGTCGCGTGGAGGCTCGTTTCCCTGATCCATTGTGCAATCCTTATCTCGGCTTTGCAGCTTTGTTGATGGCTGGTTTGGACGGTATCGAAAACAAGATACACCCCGGCGAAGCCGCGACCAAAGACTTGTATCACCTCCCTCCAGAGGAAGACAAGTTGGTGCCAACCGTGTGCTCAAGCTTGGACCAAGCTTTGGACGCCTTGAACGCCGATCGCGCCTTCTTGACCAAAGGCGGGGTGTTCACAGACTCTTGGATCGATGCTTACATCGAATTGAAGATGCAAGAAGTGACCCGCAGTCGCGTGGAAGTGTCTCCTGTCGAATACGACATGTACTACTCGCTGTAATTCTTTGCAACGTCAAGTGCAATCAGAGGACGGCGCAAGCCGTCCTTTTTTGTTTCAACTTTTATGAAGTGATGACTTCTTTGTTACGCCACTGTTGTTCGTTTGATCGCGTTGTGCGTGATGCGCTTTTGCTGGGTGTGTTTTGGGTCGTGCTTTTGACCCTATGCTTAACCACATGGCCTGCAAATGCTGCGTCTGAACCGCAGCGCATTTACCGTTGCGGCCATACGTATACCAACCAACCCGACCCTGCTGTCAACTGCAAGCCCTTGGCGAGTGGCAGCGTGACGGTGATTGAGGGCGCGCGCGTGCAAGGGCCTCAGGCTGTGCCGCCAACGGTCAATGCCAATGGTGGTTCAGCCAAAGTCGACAGCAGCGAGCAACGCCAGCGTGATGCGCAAGCGCAAACCGTGCTGCAAGCTGAATTGCAAAAGGCGCAGCGCCAATACGCAGAGTTACTGCGCGAATGGCACAACGGCGAGCCCGAGCGGCGTGCCGATGAGCATCGCCAACCCCAAAAATACCAAGACCGCGTGGCGCAATTGCGCAGTGCTTTGCAACGCACAGAGGCTGATGTGGCAGGGCTGCAGCGCGAGTTGTCGCGCTTAGGCCTCCCAGCCTCCAGCGGAGCCAAACCATGACAAGTTCTAGCTCAGCCCAACCTAGCTACGCGCAAGCCTTTGACTTACTTGCCACCTTGGTGGCGGTGGTACGCACCGATGGCGTTGTGGTGTTTGCCAATGCGGCCCTTGAAGATGTGATGGGCGTGTCGCGCCGCACCATTCAAGGGTCCCCACTGGCCAGCTATTTCGCAGAGACAAAGGCATTTGACAATGCATTGCAAGGCGCACAGACCAACGCCTTTGCCACCCTGCGCTATGACGCGCTTTTGCGCCGCCCACTGCAAGACGCCATGCCTGTGCACGTCATTGTGGCGCCCACCGATGTGAAGGGTGAGGTGCTGGTGGAGTTGCTGCCCCTCGAGCAACAAACCCGCCAAGACCGTGAAGAACGCTTGATGGATCAAGCCCAAGCTAACAAAGAGCTGATTCGCAACTTGGCCCACGAAATCAAAAACCCTTTGGGAGGGATTCGTGGTGCGGCGCAGTTGCTACAGATGGAGGTCGAGAGCAAAGACCTCATTGAGTACACCCAAGTCATCATTCACGAAGCTGACCGCTTGCAGCTGTTGGTCGACCGTTTGCTGGCGCCACACCGTCGCCCGCATGTGGTGGGTGATGTGAATATCCACGAGGTGTGTGAACGGGTGCGTAGTCTGATCTTGGCCGAGTTTCCCAAGGGCTTGCGAGTGGTGCGTGACTATGACACGTCGATCCCCGAGTTTCGTGGCGACCGCGAGCAGCTCATTCAAACGGTCCTTAACATCGTGCACAACGCAGCCCAGGCGCTGGCGGACCGCGTGATCGAAGGAGACGCTGAGATTATTTTACGTAGCCGCATCAGCCGCCAAGTAACTTTTGGCAAACAACGCTATCGGTTGGCATTGGAATTGCATGTGATAGACAACGGGCCCGGCATTCCGGAAGAAATCAAGGACAGGTTGTTTTTTCCCCTGGTTTCTGGACGAGATGGCGGTTCAGGTTTGGGGCTGAATTTGGCACAAACGTTTGTGCAACAGCACCATGGCTTGATTGAGTGCGACAGTGTGGCGGGACGCACGGATTTTAAAATCCTCATCCCATTGCCTTGACAACTCGCGTGGCCCTTAACTTAGAACAGAAAGTGCCGAGATGAAATCGATTTGGATTGTGGACGACGACCAGTCAATTCGCTTCGTGCTTGAAAAAGCGCTGTTGCGCGAGAACTTGCCCACGCGCAGCTTCACCAGCCCACGCGAAGTGCTGCAGGCGCTCGATTCAGTGACCGAGGATGACGGACCGCAAATCTTGGTCAGCGACATTCGCATGCCTGGCGGCTCGGGGCTAGATTTGCTCACCCAGGTGAAAGAGCGTTTGCCCGCATTGCCCGTCATCATCATGACGGCCTTTTCTGATTTGGACAGCGCGGTGTCAGCCTTTCAAGGCGGCGCGTTTGAATACCTACCCAAGCCCTTTGACTTGCCAAAAGCGGTGGAGCTGATTCGCCGCGCTTTGGAAGAAAGCCAACGTGAACAACTGCAAACCGAAAAGCAAGACGCCACGCCAGAAATGTTGGGTCAAGCGCCGGCCATGCAAGACGTGTTTCGCGCCATTGGCCGTTTGAGCCAAAGCAATGTGACGGTAATGATCACGGGCGAAAGCGGCTCTGGCAAAGAGCTGGTGGCGCGCGCTCTGCACAAACACTCGCCACGTGGCGATGCGGGTAACAAAGGCCCGTTTGTGGCCATCAATACCGCCGCGATTCCCAAAGATTTGCTAGAGAGTGAACTCTTCGGCCACGAACGTGGCGCCTTCACAGGCGCACAAACCACGCGCCGCGGCCGCTTTGAGCAGGCCGAGGGCGGCACGCTGTTTCTTGATGAAATTGGAGACATGCCTTTTGATTTGCAAACTCGTTTGCTGCGTGTGTTGAGCGATGGCACTTACTACCGTGTGGGCGGCCACAGCCCCATCAAAGCCAATGTGCGCGTGATTGCGGCAACGCACCAAGACCTAGAGAAACGCGTCAAAGACGGCGTGTTCCGTGAGGACTTATTTCACCGCTTGAACGTGATTCGTTTGCGCTTACCCGCTTTGCGCGAGCGCCGCGAAGACATCCCCACCTTAACGCGCCACTTTTTGCAGCAGAGTGCACAACAATTGGGCGTGGAATCCAAACGTATCTCGGATGGCGCACAAACGGTGCTCGACCAGTTTGCATTTCCGGGCAACGTACGTCAGCTCGAAAACATTTGCCATTGGCTCACCGTGATGGCGCCTTCGCAAGTGATTGAGCCCAAAGACTTGCCACCCGAGGTCATGCTGTCGGGTGAGGCGTTGTCTGCACTGAGCCACACAGGGCAGGACACTTCAGGGATTGGTGCGGCTGTTGCGCAAGACGTGCGTCTCGCTTTGCCTGATGCGGCTGTTGCAGCCACAGTTGTGTCTGCTTCGGCTGAAAGCGTTTCTCCTGCGGTGCTCAACCTGCCGGGGGCTGATTGGGAGCAAGGTCTTGAAGCTGAGGCCATGAGCTTGCTTGTCGCTGGGCGCACCGATGTGTGGGATGTGTTGGTCAACCGCTTTGAAGCGCGTTTGATTCAAACGGCATTGGTCAACACGCGAGGACGCCGCATTGAGGCTGCGCAAAAATTAGGCATTGGTCGCAACACCATTACCCGAAAAATTCAAGAGTTGGGCTTGGACGATTGATGGCGGATTAAGCCAGTGTCACCACCACGGGGACGTGGTCGCTAGGACGCTCGTTTTTGCGCGGCGCTTTGTCAATCATGCAGGCTTGCACGGCTGGTTTGAGTGCATCGCTAACCAAGATGTGGTCAATGCGCAGACCACGGTTGCGGCGGAATGCAAACTCGCGATAGTCCCACCAGCTGTAGCTTTTCTCGGCTTGTTCAAACAAGCGGAAGGCATCGTGAGTGCCTAGTTCTATTAAGGCCTGGAAGTGGTTACGCTCTTGCGCGGTGCAGTGGATGGTGTCTCTCAAGTTCACAGGGTCCCACACATCGCGGTCGTCCACGGTGATGTTGAAGTCACCCATCAACACCAGTTTGGGGTGAATTTTGAGTTCTTCGCGCAGCCAGTTTTGCAAGGCTTCTAGCCAACGCATTTTGTAAACAAACTTGTCGCTGTCGGGCGCTTGGCCATTGGGGAAATATGCGCCAACCACACGCACGCCATCGACCGTGCCTGCAATCACACGGGCCATGTCGTCTTCAAAGCCAGGGATGTTTTTCACCACATCGGTGGCTTCGCTGCGCGAGAGCAAGGCTACGCCGTTGTAGGTTTTCTGACCGAAGAAGGCCACCTTGTAGCCTGCGGCTTCGATGGTTTCTTGCGGAAACTTGTCGTCGGTGCATTTGGTTTCTTGCAGCACCAAGGCGTCGATTGGATTGGCCTCCAGCCAGTCCAGCACTTGCGGTAAGCGCACGGTGAGTGAGTTGACGTTCCAGGTGGCAAGTTGCATGTATGAGTTGGGTGTGTGTTGAATTAAGGTGTGCGAGTCAGGGTGACGAGGCTGAAGCGCAAGCCGTTGGCCGCAGTGTGTGATGTGCGTTCGGTTTCTTGCCAGCTGCCATCAAAAGTGGGTGCGAAGGCATCACCTTCAAAGTCGGCATCAATTTCTGTGACGACAGCCCGCGTTGCCAGCGGCATGGCTTGCGCATACACCTCCGCACCGCCAATCACCCAAACCTGCGCGTTGGCAGGACAAAGCTGCAGTGCATCTTTGATGGCGTGCGCCACGACAGCACCTTCAGCTAGCCAATTGGTTTGGCGCGTCATTACGATGTTGGTGCGCCCAGGCAGGGGACGAAATTTAGGAGGCAACGATTCCCAAGTCTTGCGACCCATCAAAACGGGTTGCCCGAGAGTGGTTTGCTTGAAGTGCGCCAAATCCTCGGGCAAGTGCCAAGGCAGCGTGTTGTCTTTTCCAATGACGCCATTGCGCGAACGCGCAAAAATCAAATTCAAAGCCATGGTTTAGATGGCAACCGGCGCTTTGATGGCACCGTGACACTGGTATTCCAGCACCTCGAAGTCTTCAAACTGGTAGTCAAAGATGGAGGCGGGCTTGCGTTTGATATTTAGCGTGGGATAGGCAAACGGTTCACGGCTGAGTTGTAGAGCCACTTGTTCGTGGTGGTTGCTGTAAATGTGACAGTCACCGCCCGTCCAGATGAAGTCGCCCACATCCAAGTCGCACTGCTGCGCCACCATGTGGGTCAGCAGGGCGTAGCTGGCAATGTTGAAGGGCACACCCAAAAAGATGTCGGCACTGCGTTGGTACAACTGGCAGCTCAGCTTGGCTTTTTCGCCAGGGTTTTGTGCAGGCGCCACATAGAACTGGAAGAACGCGTGGCAAGGCATCAGCGCCATCTTGTCAAGCTCGGCCACGTTCCAGGCGCTCACGATGATGCGGCGGCTATCGGGGTTGCTTTTGAGGGTGTCAATGACTTGTTGTATTTGGTCAATGTGTCCGCCATTTGGGGTGGGCCAGCTGCGCCACTGCACGCCGTAAACGGGGCCAAGGTCGCCGTCTTCGCGGGCCCATTCATCCCAAATCGACACGTTACGTTCTTTGAGCCAGTTGTTGTTGCTGGAGCCGGTCAAGAACCACAGCAGCTCTTGAATGATGGAGCGCAGGTGAACCTTCTTGGTGGTGACCAGCGGAAACCCATCGTTCAAATCGAAGCGCATTTGATGGCCAAACACGCTTTGGGTGCCCGTGCCGGTGCGGTCTGTTTTAGCAACACCGTGACTGGCGACGTGTTGCATGAAGTCTTCGTATTGGCGGCGAATGGGGCGCATAAGGGTCATTGAAAAAAAACTCTTGCCAGTTTAAGCGGTGTGGTGCAGATGCTAAGTAATAATAAAGTTTTCTACGCTATGTGGCGTATTGACTACGACGGGTCCTAAGACGATAGTCGTGACTTAAATTTTTAGCAAATTGTGACGAAAATTTCAAAGATGTCATCCAGCGAACAAACAAACACTGAATTTAAGACTAGCGTTTACGAGTCGTGTGATCCAGCCTACTTGCGAAAATTGCGTGAATCCGCAGGCATGGATCTGACCATTTTGGCGCGGACGGCTTGTTTGTCTGCGTCTCAGGTGCGTGCGCTTGAGACGGACCACAGCGACCACTTGTTTTATTCAGAGGCTATCAAGCGTCAAGCCTACAAACGTTTGCTGATGATTTTGGGTGCAGAGCCGCCCACGGTGGAAGTGCCAGAAGAATTACGCGATGCAGGCAAAGTCGCGGATGCACATCTCAGCACCCTTGATCAAATCGTGGCCATGAGCCAGCTACCTGCACTCAACCGTTCGACATTAGACTGGGCGCGTTCAGGTTTGGCAAAGTTAAATAAGCACAAGCAATTCATGGGTGCTTTGCTATTACTGCTGGTTGCGGTTGGATTGTTTGCCTTGCAAGGCCTTCAGCCTCTTGGCGATTTTGTCGCGGCTGCTTCTGCGGGTTCTGATGCTGTTCAAGCGCCGCCTAAGCCGACGCTTGCGGTGGCTGCCACTCCAGCCACAGCACCTGTCGAGCCAGCCCCCGCTCCGGCGTCTGAACCTGTTACCACTGTGGCGGCCAGCAAAGTGGTGGGCTGTGCGCATGTCACCGATGCCTTGCCACAGTTGACACCTTTTACCGCGCAAAAAGAAGGTCGCTATGTTTACGTGGTGAGTTCTAGCAATGTTGAAATTTGCGTGGTGGATGGCAACAAGCAAGCCACGGTTGTGCAACTTAAGGCTGGCGAAAACCGCAGCGTGTATGGCGTCTCACCTTGGCAAGTCTCTAGCCCTCAATTGTCAAAACTTCAAATCTACTTTCAGGGCTGGCGCGTCGCTGTGCCTGAAGCAGCCACTCGTGTGAGTTTGGTTGAAGTGCCGGTCTCGCGTTAAGGCCTATGTTTAAGATGTTGAAATTTGGGCAGTCTGATCAAGACGTCTTGAATGAAAAAACCATCATCGGTCAATCGGCCGTAGTGGTGGGCAACATCGTGTCGCAAAACTTGGTGCAGCTCAAGGGTCATGTGGTGGGAAATATCGATGTCAACGGGAGCCCTAATGCCCAGCTATCTGTGTTTTCACAGGCGCATGTGGACGGCGATATCAATGCCCAACAAGCTGTGGTTAATGGGGTGGTAAATGGCAACATTGAATCGACAGGCCGCGTCGAGCTGCACTCGGGAGCCGATGTGAAAGGCAATATTTCATACACCACCATGGCCATTGAGCACGGTGCCAAGCTTTACGGAATGATGAGCAGCAACAATGCCAAATCAAACTGAGAATTCAAGCCCTCTGGGTCATGTCATCGTGATTGATGACGACGCCTCTGTTCGCCGCAGTTTGTCAACAATACTTGAACGGATAGGTTACAGCGTGAGCTTGTACGACTGTGCCGATGCGTTTTTACAAAACCCATTGGTCCCTTCCCCTGCCGTGATTTTGCTGGACATGCGCATGCCAGGTACTACGGGTATTGGCTTGCAGTCGCAGCTAAAAACATTGGCCCACAGCGTGCCAGTGATTTTTGTGAGTGGCGACAGCCGGCCCGAAGAAATCATTACCGCCATGAAGCAGGGTGCGGTTGACTTCTTACTTAAACCCTTCTCGGCACAAGCCCTGATGGATGTCATTGAGCGGGCCATGTGCATGTCGCATGAAGCCGTACAAACCAACAATAAAAACATGTTGGTGTCTGAACGCCTGAAGCTACTGACGCGTCGCGAAATGGAGATTTGTCACTGGATGGTGCGTGGTTACTCCAACCAACAAATTGCCATTATTGATGGAGGTGCATCTGCCACCATCAAGCTGCATCGTGCCCGCGTGATGGTCAAAATGGCTGCTGATACCTTGCCTCAGCTGATTGAAATGCTCATTGGCTTGGACATTCCAGGGCCTATTCGCCAAACGGCTCAAGCCTGAGGTGCGTCGGTAAACCCTTGTTCTTTGGCGTGCTTCAAACGTAAACGCACGTGCAAGGCGCAAGCCGCAAACAAGACGACGCATAGCAAGACCTCTACTAGCGCAAGATAATTGCTGGGTGGTGCGTCACCCCAAGCGCGCACCACACCTTCGGTGAAATACAACCAAATCAACAGGCTCAACCAGCGGTAGGTGTACATGCGGTTTTTCAGCAGACCCGTGAGCGGAAAACAAAGCGGCAACACCTTGAGTGCCAGTAGCGTGCCTCCCGGACGTAAGGGGGCCAACCAAAGCTCCCAAGCCAAGCCCAACACGATGAGGCCCATCAGACTGCTTACGGCAATCAAGCGTGTGAACGTCACGTGGCGGAGCGAATATTCTTGAGTGATCATGGTGGTGTCGGGCATAGAAAGTGGGATGATTCAGGTCATGATTGTCCCGCAACTCCAAGAATTGATTGACCGCCTCGCGCGATTCCCTTGGCGCAACACCGCCCGCACTTTACGTCAACGTTTTCGCGATGACCGCTTGGGTCAAGCCGCAGGTAGCTTGACCTTCACCACCACCATTGCTTTGGTGCCTTTGGTGGCAGTTGCATTGGCTGTGCTGACTGCATTCCCCATGTTTGCTGATTTTCAAACCGTACTTCAAAAGCGCCTGGTTGAAAGCTTGGTGCCCGACAACATTTCGCGTCAAGTGTTAGGTTACTTGACCCTGTTTGCCAGCAAGGCCAGCCGCTTGGGTGTTGCAGGCGTGGCAGTTTTGTTGGTGTCTGCACTGGCTTTGGTGTTCACGATTGACCGCACGCTCAACGCGATTTGGCGCGTGCGCAAGCGTCGTCCCTTTGCACACAGCATGTTGCTGTATTGGACCGCCATTACCTTAGGGCCTTTGTTGATGGGGGCTAGCTTGGTGATGATGTCGCAGTTCATGGCGGTGTCGCGCGGCGCCGTGCCTAACTTGGTAGGCGATTTGCGTGGGCTATTTAGCGTGGTGGAATTCTTTTTGTTAGCTTGGGCGGTCAGTGCCCTTTACCGTTTCGTGCCCTATACCCAAGTGCGTTGGGGTCATGCGTTGGTGGGTGGCGTGTGGGTGGCAGCGGCGACCGAGGTGGCTCGCAAAGTTTTGGTTTATTACTTTGGACAAATGCCTACGTACTCGGTGGTTTATGGGGCGTTTGCAACGGTGCCAATTTTGCTGGTGTGGATTTATTTAGCTTGGACCATCGTGCTGATTGGGGCCGTGTTGGTGGCCAACTTGCCTAGTTTGCTAGCAGGTATTTCACGCGATGGCCGCAGCGTGGGCTGGCGTTTTCAGTTGGCGTTGGAAGTGTTGCAGCGATTGCAACTGGCGCGCACCACTGACGCGCACGGGGCTAGTCTGAGTACTTTGTGCGAAGACTTGGCGCTTGACCCTTTGCAGCTCGAAGAAGTGTTAGCCACGTTGGTGGAGCTCGATTGGATTGCACGTTTAAGCGAGTCAGTCGACGCAAGACAAACCCATGTGCAAGAAGCGCGCTATGTCATGCTGGCTGACCCGCACCGCACGCCCTTGGCCCCCCTGATGGCGCGTTTGTTGTTGGTACCTAGTAGCGAGGCTGAAGGGCTGTGGATGAAGTGGCAAGATTTGCGCTTGCGCGATGTGCTCTAAGTATCGTCAAGTCAAGCACCTGTATGTAGCTAGCGCATAAAACCGAGGTCGTTCTAGCCTTGCATGGCCTAGTCGGGTGCTTTGTCAGAATTCCGTGTGTATTTGTGGGCTATATTGCAATTCATTATTGGAGGAGATAAAACTATGAAAGTCAGCGATATCCTGCGACTCAAAGGCCAAAGCGGTGGCACTTTGTTCACTATTGATCCCATGGAGCCTTTGGTTTTGGCGGTCAACATCATGGCTGAAAAAGACATGGGCTCACTCTTGGTGATGGAACATGGCAACTTGGTGGGGCTGTTGACCTTTCGTGAGGTAATTCAAGCGCTCAGCCGTAACCATGGCGCTTTAGGTGACGTGACGGTGCGCGCAGCCATGGACGCACAGCCGCTCACCTGCACGCCCGATACCTTGATTGACGATGTGCGTCGCATGATGTTGGGTAGCCATAGCCGCTACATGCCTGTGTTGAATGGGCGAGAGCTCCAGGGCGTGATCAGCTTCTACGACGTGGCCAAGTCGGTGGTGGACAGCCAAAACTTTGAGAATCAAATGCTCAAGGCCTACATCAAAGACTGGCCCAGTGGTTCTCCAGAACCAGACGCCAAGTGATCTGAGGCACCTCGTGGTGGTGGGATAATCTCACCCCATGAGCGGCAATACCTTTGGAACCCTTTTCACAGTCACCAACTTTGGTGAATCCCACGGCCCAGCCATTGGCTGCGTGATTGACGGCTGCCCCCCGGGCATGGCCTTGTGTGAGGCCGACATTCAGCATGACTTGGACCGCCGTCGCCCCGGCACCAGCCGTCATGTGACGCAGCGCAACGAGCCTGATCAAGTTCAAATCTTGTCTGGTGTCTACGAGGGCAAAACCACAGGCACTCCCATCGCGCTGCTGATTCAAAACACCGACCAGCGCAGCAAAGACTACAGCAACCTCTTGCAAACTTTCCGCCCGGGTCATGCGGACTACACCTACTTCCAAAAGTTCGGCATACGTGACCCACGCGGTGGCGGTCGTTCTTCAGCGCGTTTAACCGCGCCCACCGTGGCTGCTGGTTCGGTGGCCAAGAAGTGGCTCAAAGAAAAATACGGCACCACATTCTCCGGTTGTATGTCGCAGTTGGGTGAAATGACCATTCCCTTCGAGAGTTGGGACCATGTGAGCCACAACCCGTTTTACGCTCCGTGTGCCGACGTGCAAGCGTTTGAAAACTACATGGACAGCCTACGCAAAGCGGGCGACTCATGCGGCGCACGTATTCGCGTGGTGGCCAGTGGCATGCCTGTGGGTTTGGGTCAACCCATTTACGACCGATTAGATGCCAACATCGCTTACGCGATGATGGGCATCAACGCTGTGAAAGGTGTGGAGATTGGTGCTGGCTTTGCCAGCGTCGCGCAGCGCGGCACCACGCATGGCGACTCTCTTACCCCACAAGGTTTCGTGACCAACAACTCCGGCGGTGTGTTGGGCGGCATCAGCACAGGCCAAGACCTAGAGGTGAGCATTGCCATCAAGCCCACCAGTTCTATCCTGAGCCCGCGTAACTCGATCGACCAAAACAGCCAACCTACCGAAGTGGTGACCAAGGGCCGTCATGACCCGTGTGTCGGTATCCGCGCCACGCCGATTGCTGAAGCCTTGTTGGCTTTGGTGGTGATGGACCATGCTTTGTTGCACCGTGCCCAATGCGGCGATGTGCAGGTGGCCATGCCCGCCATTCCTGGCCACATCTCTGGCCTAGCTGGCGCGTGATGGTCTTGCAAATAGGTCTGGTTTGACATCTCCCACTTCACAAGCGCGTTCGAGTAACGCGCTTTCTCGTTTTCAGCTCTTCCCCTTTGCGGCGCTGTCTGCCAGCTACTTTGCGCACATCGGTTTTTTCAACCCCTACTTGCCGCTGTGGCTCAAAGAGCTGGGCTTCTCGATCACCATCATCGGCTTGCTCACGGCGGTGCAAGCCGCTACGCGTGTGCTAGCACCCTATGGCTGGGGCTGGCTCAGTGACCACACCGGCGAACGTGTGAAGCTGCTGCGCTTTTGTGCGGGTTCTGCATTGGTGTGCTCGGCGGGTTTGTTGGTGGAGGGAGGCGTGCTGTGGATTGGGGTGGTGTTGCTGCTAATGTTCATCCACACCAGCGCCATGATGCCCATGAGCGAAGCGGCCTTGGCGCACTTGGTTAGCACCGACCAAGGCTTTGACTCCCGCCGTTATGGCCGTGTGCGTTTGTGGGGCTCACTCGGTTTTCTAGTCATGGTGTTCGTGGCGGGTGCTTGGTTTGAGGTGCAGGGCATGCAGAGCTTTCCCATTTGGGCGGTGTGCTCGTTGCTGGCGTTGAACCTGAGCGTGTGGTGTTTGCCTAACCGCAAAGAAGCGGTCCATCAGGACGAAGCACGGCCCCCCGTCATGCCTGTATTGCGTCACCGCAGGGTGCAATGGTTTTTTGCTTCGGTGTTTTTTCATGTGCTCTCGCACATTGGGATTTATGTGTTTTTCTCGCTCTACCTCGACGCTTTGGGCTACAGCAAAACCATGATTGGCGTGTTGTGGGCCGTGTCGGTGGCGGCCGAAATCGTTTGGTTCTTCACGCAAAGCCGATGGTTGCCAGCCTTCAGTTTGTCGACGTGGATGTTCATTTGCTCGGTAGCCATGGTGCTGCGCATGGTGCTGACCACTTGGGCGGCTGACTTGTTGTGGGCCTTGCTCTTTGCGCAGATCCTGCACGCATTGACCTTTGCCACGCATCACACCGCGTGCATCGCTTTGTTGTCGCATCATTTCCCGGGTCGGTTGCGGGGGAGAGGGCAGGCGCTGTATGCCTCAATTGGCTATGGCGTGACGGGTGTATTAGGGGCTTTGTGCGGCGCCGCTTTGAGCGATGTGTATGGCTTGTCGTCGGTGTATGCGTGCTCGATTGCCACGGCCCTGTTGGCCTGCGTGTGTGCTTGGCAATGCAAGCGGCAACACGCTCAGCACTGAAGCAC
>NZ_JBBAOV010000017.1:20773-47133 GCF_040401135.1 Limnohabitans sp.
TGGCCTGCGTGTGTGCTTGGCAATGCAAGCGGCAACACGCTCAGCACTGAAGCACTGAAGCACTGAAGCACCTCAAGGGCTAAAAGAGTCGCTTGGATTGTTGTGATACCCAATGGTGCAGCGGCACTTCTATTTTTTCGTGCAAGAACAAGCCCAGTACCACGCAGCACAACCAAGCAAGGACCGTCATGGCCAACGCAGTTAGAGGGCCACTCATTTGGCTCAGGTTCCAAAGGGCACTGGCCAAAACGATGATGCCAAAGTGCGTCAAGAACAACACATAGGCACTGTTAGACCAACGATGCACAGCGCGTTTGATAGGCGTCCAGCGCACCATACCTTTGGGTTTGATAACCAGCCAGATTGCGGTGATGAGCGCCAAAGATAGGCGTGTGCGGTATTCCACCCACAACGCCCCCACGGCCAGCAGCGCGGTGAACCAAAACACACGCGTTTCAAAGGCTGAGCGCTTGGCCCACGCAGCCAACACTCCGAGGCCATAGGCGCCAAAAAAGTAAACGGCCCACATGTCTAACTCATCCACGCGATTGAATTGCCACATCGCGGCAGCACACAACAAGGCCACTGCCACCGACAAGCGTTTGTGGTGCGTGGTCTGCAAGACGTGACACATCAGCATCAGCAAGGCATACAGTTGGAAGTCGATGGCGACATACCAAGCACCGCTGGCGAGGGCTTCAAATCCCATCAGGTCATGCAGCAGCAAGCCATGCGCCAAGACTTGCAACAAGGTGGGCTCGCTCGGCAGCCAACTGCCATGAATAGCGTTGCGCGACACGGCCACGGCCACGCTGATGAGCACCAAGGCCATTACATAAATGGGCACCAAACGCAAATACCGCTTGGCTATTTGGGTTAAGGGATGCGTGACGGGCTTGTTCATGACCGACTGGGCGGCCAAAAAACCACCCACCACCAAGAACACTTGCACGGCCAAACGTGCGTAGTGATAAAGCCACTCTATGAATTGTGGCCAAGCCGAAGTCATGACCTCTGACATAGGGCCGTAGGCAGAGAAGTGGTGCCACACGATGAACTGTGCAGCCACGACTTTGAGCACATCTACAGTAAGGGAGCGTTCAAACAAATGAATCTATTCCAAGATAGGTTTAGTCGTTTGGCTTGAACACCAATAACAGCGGCGAGTGCACGCGTCCATCGGTGTCACGCGGCAAGATTTCGGTCTTGTCGATGGCCTTGAGCACCGCGTTGTCCCAAGCGGAATTGCCACTGGACTTGACTAGTTTTTTACTCACAATAGTGCCGTCAGGTGCGCAACGCACCTCCACTTCGGCTGCAGGGTTGCCCGAGACCGAGCTTGGATCAAAGGTGATGTTAGGTTTGACGCGAGCGCGAATACGGCCGCCATAACTGTCTGACGGGCCAGAGGCTTTCATGGCATTGCCAGTGGAATTTTCGTTACCGCTGGCGCCTGCCAGACCTGCCATACGCTTCATGTTTTCTTTGCGAATGGCGTCGAGTTTTTTGGCTTCGTCGGCGGCAGCTTTGCTGTCTTTTTGCTCTTGCTGCTTCTTGGCTTCTTTGTCTTTGCGCTCCTTCTCGGCGCGCTCTTTTTGTTTTTCTTTTTCTTGACGATCTTTTTCTTGACGCTCGTCTTCTTTCTTCGCTTCTAGTTTGCGTTTGTCTTCGTCAAGCTTGGCCTTGGCTTTTTTCTCAGCCTCTTTCTTCACGTCTTCTTTGCGGCGTTCTTCGGCCTTCAAAGCGTCTTGCAGTTTTTTCTCTTCTTCGACTTTGCGTTTTTTGGCCAAGGCAATGTCTGCTTCGCGGTTGGGTGCGGGTGGCTCGGGGGCTTTCACCACGGGCTTGGGTGCGGGTTCAGGTTTGGGCGCAGGTGGTGGTGGTGGTGGTGGTGGTGGTGGTTCAACCTCTACCAATGCAGGGGCCGCCGCCATTGGCACAGCCGACCACAACTCTGCCTCTACCGACAAGCTGTTGTCTTGCTTCCACTGAACGCCTGCCGTCAGCGCCGCGATCAGCAAAGCGTGCACCACCAAGGCTGCGCTCACAGAGCGAGCGGTTCCTTTCGGTGGTGGGGGGGCAAACTCCAGATGCTTTGCTTGTGCGCTCATGGGAGGTGAGATCAGTCGACCAATTGAACCGATAGGCCCACGCGCTGCACGCCTGCGCGCTGCAGCGTGTCCATGGCTTTGACCACGGTCTCGTATTTGATGGTGCGGTCAGCGGTAATGACCACGGGGCCTTGAGAGGTTTCGCCCTGCAGTTCACGCACGTCGCGGGCGAGGCCTAATAACGTGCTGTTGACCGATTTGTTGACTGTGCCCGTACTTTTGACGGTGATGCGTTCTTCTTTACTGATCTCGATGTGAATCACTTGATCAGGCACCGTGGATGCTTTGCCCACACTGGGCAAATCAATCACGCTGGGGGAAATGAGCGGTGCGGTCACCATGAAGATGATGAGCAAGACCAACATCACGTCAATGAACGGCACCATGTTGATGTCGTTCATAGCGCGGCGGCCGCGTCCTGAGCGAGAGGAGAGTGAAGCCATGCTGCGTCTTTCGGCTTAGTGAGTCATCGTGCTGGCGCTGTTGCGCTGCAAGATGTTGCTGAACTCTTCGATGAAGGTTTCTAACTTGATGGACACGCGGTCAATGTCGCGTGAAAAGCGGTTGTAGGCCAGCACCGCAGGAATGGCGGCAAACAAACCAATGGCCGTGGCCACCAGTGCTTCGGCAATACCAGGGGCCACTTTGGCCAGCGTCACTTGCTGCATGCCCGCCAAGCCGGTGAAGGCGTGCATGATGCCCCACACCGTGCCAAACAAGCCCACGTAAGGCGACACCGAGCCGACGGAGGCGAGCATGGAGAGGTTGGATTCAATGGCATCCATCTCACGTTGGTAGCTCGCACGCATGGCGCGGCGTGCGCCGTCCATCAAAGCGCTGCTGTCGTTGATGCGGCGCTCGCGCAGTTTTTGGTACTCGCGCATGCCGCTGGCGAAGATGCGTTCCATCGGGCCAGATGTTTTGGCATTTTGTGCGGCAGCTGCGAATAGTTCGTTCAAGCTGGTGCCTGACCAAAAGTCGCGCTCGAACTCGTCGTTGAGTTCTTTGATGCGTTTAATGGAGCCCATCTTGCGAAAGATCGCGGCCCAGCTCACGATGGAGACGCCCATCAGCATCAACACCACAACTTGCACAACCCAACTCGCGTTGAGCAATAAGTGAACGATGGAAAAGTCTTGTGTCATGTCAGTCGTTCCAATACAGAAGGGGGGATTCTCGCAGGCTTCATCGTGGTGGCATCGACCCAACCGATACGAATCGTACCTTCGCAAAGTAAAGTGTTACCCAGCCACGCTTGTTGGCCGATGACGAGGCTGGCGCGTCCGCCTTCTGCCATGCTGGCGGTGACGCGGAGCACGTCATCCAGCTTGGCGGGACGGTGGTATTTGACGGTGGTTTCACTCACCACAAACATGCCACCGGTTGTCTCGCGCAGCGCGTGTTGGCCGATGCCAAGCGCACGCAGCCACTCGGTGCGGGCTCGTTCAAAAAATTTCAGGTAGTTGGCATAAAACACGATGCCACCTGCATCGGTGTCTTCCCAATAAACCCGAATGGGGTGTTCGAAAACGGTGCGCATGAATTAGCCCAGCAAAGTTTGTAAACGTCCAATCACTGATTGCAACTCGGGCAAAGAGCGGGCGGTTGAAAAGCGCACAAAACGCGAGGTGTCGGCTTGGCCAAAGTCTCGCCCAGGAGTGATGGCTACATTGGCTTTGTTCATTACTTCAAACGCAAAGTCCCAGCTGCCAATCACGCCCAGTTTGTCAGCTGCTGCCGTGCAATCAGCCCACGCATAAAACGCACCATCGGGCATCACGGGCACATTCAAGCCCAGCGCGTTGAGGGCCGGCACAAAGTAGTCGCGGCGAGCTTTGAACTCAGCGCGACGGCGTTCGTACTCAGCCATGCTCTCGGCTTCAAAGCAAGCGAGTGCGGCGTGTTGCGCGACAGTGCTGGCGCAGATGAATAGGTTTTGCGCCAAGCGCTCCATCACCGGCACGAGTGCATCGGGCACGGCCAGCCAGCCCAATCGCCAGCCCGTCATGTTGAAGTATTTGCTGAAACTGTTGATGCTGATGACTTGGTCGTCGATGCCAAGTGCCGATTGGCCAAACTCTGGGTCGTAACTCAGACCTAAATAAATCTCGTCAATCATCGTGGTGCCACCTCGGTGTGACACCTCGTTATGAATGGCGCGTAACTCAGCGGGGTGGATGGACGTGCCGGTCGGGTTGGATGGAGAGGCTAATAAGACGCCACGTGTTTGTGGCGTCCAATGCGCGCGCACTTGTTCCGCAGTGAGTTGAAAACGTTGTTCTGCGGTGGTCGACACTAACACGGCGCGGCCTTCTGCGGCAGTCACAAAGTGGCGGTTGCAGGGATAGCTGGGGTCGGGCATCAGCACGTCATCACCCGCCTCAACCAAGGCCAAGCATGCCAATTGCAGCGCGGCAGAAGCACCAGCGGTGATGACGATGCGGCGGGCTGGCACATTCACCCCAAAACGTGTGCGGTACCAATCGCTGATGCGCTCGCGTAACTCGGGGATACCGAGCGCAGGCGTGTATTGCGTCACGCCGTCGTGGATGGCGCGTGCTGCGGCTTCTTGCACCAAGGGCGGCGCAGTGAAATCGGGCTCGCCGATGTTCAAAAAGATCATGGGCGCATTGGTGTGAGCCACCAAGGCGGCACGCTCGGCGGCGGCCTTGGCCACCTCCATCACATAGAAAGGCTCAATGCGTTTTGCGCGCTGGGCGATTTTCATCATCCCTCGCGCAGCTTGCCTTTGGCGCGGTCAGATTCAACTTCGAGTGCCCGCAGTTTGGGGGCCAAGCCGTTGAGCACACCGTTGACGTACTTGTGACCGTCGGTGCCGCCAAAAGATTTGGCAAGTTCGATATATTCGTTCAGCACCACGCGCCATGGCACGTCAATGCAGTGTTGAAACTCATACACACCCATCCACATCACGGCGTGTTCGATGGGAGAGATTTCCTCTAGCTTGCGGTCAAGTAAGGGCTCAATCAAGGAGTCCAAAATCTCGCGTTGCTCGATACAGCCGTACAACAGCGCGTCGTAATGCACCGAGTCGGATTTGTGAAAGCCGCTCAGGTCGCGGGTGAATATGTCTATGTCTGCCGCTTCGTTGTTGCCCACCAAAAATTGGTAGAGCCCTTGCAAGGCAAATTCACGCGAGCGGCTGCGGCCTGATTTAGAGGCGGTTTTGCGCGGGGCTTTGTCGCTGGTGGTGATTTGAGCCGATGTGTTGACGGTGTGTTGAATGTCGCTCATGCCAGTTGCTCCAGCAACAAAGCCATTTCCACAGCCACGCGTGCGGCGTCGCGGCCTTTGTCGGTTTGGCGGGCCACCGCTTGTGGCATGTCTTCGGTGGTCAGGATGGCATTGGCAATGGGCACGTGGTAATCCATGCCCACACGGGTCACGCCAGCGCCCGATTCGTTGGCCACCAACTCAAAGTGATAGGTCTCGCCACGGATGATGCAGCCCAGAGCAATGAGTGCGCTGAAGGGTTCGGGGTCTTCAATTTGCGCGAGCGCCGCCAAGGCCAAAGGCACTTCGAGGGCTCCTGGTACATGGACGTGGGTGATGCGGTCATCCGCCACACCCAATGCTTTGAGTTCAGCGATGCAGGCAGCAGCCAGAGCGTTGGTGACGTCGTCGTTGAAGCGCGCTTGGACGATGCCAATTTTTAAAGTGCTGCCGTCAAGTGTGGTGGTGGAGGCGAGGTTAGAGACAAACATATTTTTATTCTTTGATGGTTTTATTCTTTGGACAGGTAGCCCGTGATTTCAAGCCCGTAGCCCGTCATGCTGGGCATGCGGCGTGGGTTGCCCATGAGGCGCATTTTTTGTACACCGCAGTCGCGCAAAATTTGAGCGCCCACGCCGTAGCTGCGCAGGTCCATACGGCCGCGCTCTGGGGCTTGGGCTGATCGGGCCGTGCCTTCGAACTGTGCCAGGAGCTGTTCACCGCTTTCGCCGCAGTTGAGCAACACGACCACGCCAGTGCCCTCTGCACTGATGCGTGACAAAGCTGCGTCTAAGCCCCATGAATGCATGACTCGGTTGGGCTCCAACGCATCGAGCACAGACAGAGGCTCATGCACGCGAGCCAGCACTTCGGTGTCAGCCGCCCACGCGCCTTTGACAAGGGCCATGTGAACGGCGCCGCTGGTCATGTCTTTGTAGGCGTTGGCTGTGAACTCGCCGTGAGCCGTGTGCATGGGGCGAGAGCCCACTTTGCAGACCAATGACTCGTTGCGGCTGCGGTAGGCAATGAGGTCCGCAATGGTGCCGATCTTCAAGCCGTGTTCGGCCGCAAAAATTTGCAGATCAGGCAGACGAGCCATGGTGCCGTCGTCTTTCATGATTTCGCAAATCACTGAAGAAGGCGAGCAGCCTGCCATCGCGGCCAAGTCGCAACCCGCTTCGGTGTGGCCAGCACGCATGAGCACACCGCCGTCCACCGCTTGCAGGGGAAAAACGTGACCGGGCTGCACCAAGTCAGTGGGCTGGGTGGCTTTGGCCACGGCCACTTCGATGGTGTGCGAGCGATCAGCAGCAGAGATACCGGTGGTCACGCCCTCAGCCGCTTCGATGGACACGGTAAACGCTGTGCTGTAAACCGTGCCGTTACGTGCAGCCATGGGAGGCAGCTTTAAATATTCGCAGCGCTCGCGGGTGAGCGTGAGACAAATCAAGCCGCGGCCAAAACGGGCCATGAAGTTGATGGCTTCGGGGGTGACGTGGTCAGACGCCAGCACCAAGTCGCCTTCGTTTTCGCGGTCTTCCTCGTCCACCAAAATGACGATGCGACCGGCTTTCATGTCGGCCACGATGTCTTCAACGGGAGAAATAGAAACAGGAACAGCAATGGGCTTTAGCCCCAGGGTGGCGCTCATGGGTGGGCTTTCAATGAGGCAGCGTTACCCAGCGAGGCGTCGACACGCAACATGCGTTCGACGTAGCGGGCCACGGTGTCAATTTCGAGGTTCACCGTACTACCTGATTTGAGCGAGCCCAAAGCGGTGTTGTCAACGGTGTGAGGAATGATGTTGATGCTGATTTCAGAGCCGCGCAAGCCCAAGGGGCCGTCGGCGTTGAAGAAGTCTTGAACGCTGTTGACCGTCAGGCTCACGCCGTTGATGGTGATGGAGCCTTTGTAGGCCAAATACTTGGCTAGCTCGAACGGCGCCATGATGCGCAACTCCCAGCTTTCGCCGATTTGTTCAAAGTGGCTCACGTGGCCAATGCCGTCCACATGGCCGGACACGATGTGTCCGCCCAAGCGGTCATGAGCGCGCAAGGCTTTTTCAAGATTGACGCGGCCAAGCTCTTTCAGACCACTGGTGCGAGCCAATGATTCAGCAGAGATGTCGATGGTGAAGGTGTGTGAGTCGAGGTCAAAGCTGGTGACCGTCATGCAAGCGCCGTTGAGCGCGATGCTGTCCCCCAGTGCGACGTCGTCAAGGTACACGGCAGGGGTCTCAATGGTGAGACGCTTGCCATGGCTTAAAGAGCTACCCAGGTCGTGGACAGCGGTGATGCGCCCCACGCCGGTGATGATTCCGGTAAACATGGTTGATATTTTCGCAGGTTTAAGTGCTGCTTACCGGCTGAGGCGGGCCAATATCCTTAAATCAGGGCCGATTTTTGTCACTTCGTGAAACGAGAGCGCTTTTGAATCGTCCAAACTTGTGAAAGGCCCCAAATTTGTCATGCCTCGGCCTTGCCCCATGAGCTTGGGGGCGAGGTAGGTAAGCAGTTCGTCCACCAAGCCTTCGCGGAGCAGCGAGCCATTGAGTTTGTGGCCCGCTTCCACATGCACTTCGTTGATTTGCTTTTGGCCAAGGTCTTTGAGCATGGCTGCAAGGTTGACCTTGCCAGAGGCATTAGGCAGGCAAATGACCTGAGCGCCTTTGGCCTCTAGGGCTTGGCGGCGCTCTGCGTTGTCCACTGCGCAGTAAATCCACACGGGGCGTTGTGGATTGAACAAATTCGCCGTGAGTGGGGTTTCGAGCTGGCTGTCCATCACCACCAGTGTGGGCTGGCGTGGCGTGGGGATGGCGCGCACATCGAGTTGTGGATCGTCTTCCAACACGGTGCCTATGCCCGTGAGCACGGCGCAGGCACGGGCACGCCAAGCGTGGCCATCGTCACGCGCAGGCGCCGAGGTGATCCATTGGCTCACGCCGTTTTCAAGCGATGTCTGGCCGTCGAGGGACGCAGCGATTTTCATGCGTACCCACGGTGTGCCGTGCGTCATGCGTTTGAAAAATCCGATGTTGAGTTCGCGGGCTTGCGTCTCGAGCAAACCCACATCAACCTGCATGCCAGCAGCACGTAGACGTGCAATGCCTTGACCTGCGACTTGTGGGTTGGGGTCTTGGGCGGCCATCACCACACGGGCCAAGCCAGCATGGATGAGCGCGTCGCAGCATGGGCCGGTTTGGCCTTGGTGGCTGCAAGGCTCTAGCGTCACATAGGCGGTCGCACATTTGACATCGTGGTGCTTGGTTTGCGCATCACGCAAAGCCATCACTTCGGCATGTGCTTCACCAGCACGCTGTGTGTGACCGCTGCCCAGCATGGCACCGTCCGCTCCAACGATGACGCAGCCCACGCGGGGGTTAGGTGAGGTGAGGTAGATCGCGTCATTCGCCAAGCCCAGGGCTTGCTGCATGAAGGCGATGTCGTGGGTGAAAAAAGTCATGGCGTAATTATGAACGGCCAAGCTGGTCAGCGGCGATGGCTTAGCGGCTCCAACATTGCGCCGAAGTTTGGCTGGCGCCTTGCACGTTACGCACACCGAGGTGATTGATGGTCAAGATGCCGCAAACATCCGTCGCTTGCGCGCCCAAGGGTGTGGCACTGAGGGTGAAGCTTTGCGCAGTGCTAGCAAAGGTCATTTTGTAGCGCTGCCCGTCAATTTGTAGCACGCTGACGGGTACATCGGCTGCCAGCGGGTAGCTGCCATTGGCGCTGGCGGCCCGTTCAAACCAGTGCGCGGCTTGCAACAAGGATGCGCGTGCTTGTGCGCGCTGGCTTCGCGCCATTAAGCTTTGGTAGCTGGGCCACGCCAAGGTGGTAAGCAGCGCTACGCAGGCGAGTGCGATGAGCACCTCGATGAGGGTGAAGCCTCGCAATGGGTCTGAGTTTTTCATAGAGGGTTAGTCCTTTAATACATGCCAGCTGTGCCATTGGCCGGTGTTGGCTGTTGGGGTGTTGCGGACCCAAATGGCTTGCAGAACTGTGGTGCTGCCTGGCATGACGCCCTTTGCCAGCGAAGTGATGCGGTAGATGAATGGCGCTGTAGATAAGGCGTTGGCGGCATTGCTGTTTTGCTGCGGAAAAATTTCGACCCAATACCAAGCGGTGTCGTTGCCATAGGGCGTATCGGTGGCGCTGACTTGCATAGACGCGGCGGTTTGCGTTTGCCAGAAACTGGCTTTGGCGGCCTTGATATCGAGTGTGTGAGGTGTGCAAATGCCAGCGTTGCATTGATTTAAATTTGTGTTGACACGCTGACGCAGCAGCTCGTACTCGCCCATCGACTTTGGAAAAAACGCGTGTGTTTGAGTGCTGCTGCCGGCAGTGTGACGAAGGTTCACGGCTCCATCGTTGTTGTTTGTGCCAACTCCCAAAAGATCGGCCAAGGCCACAGGCAATACCGCTTCCGCTTTGAGCTGGGCGCGAAGTTGGTCTGCCTCGGCGTTGAGCAACTGAGCGTTCACCCACAAGTTGCGCAAAGCCAGCAGGGTGGCGATGCTTGCCAGCGCAAGCATGACCATCAAGGTAGGCAATGCAAAGCCTCGGCTGACGCCATGGCGGAGGCTCAATCTGTGGCTAAGCGTTGAGCGCTTCATGGCATCACCCCGTCGCGGTTACGTAAAGCCACCACCCGTTTGAAGGTGCGACGCATACGGCCATCTGCTGGCAGGGCCTCGTCTTGGCAACCTTTGAGCTGGCTGTTGGGTTTGGTGTTGTGAACGGTGTGGATGCTGGCCACGCGCAGGCATACCTCGATAGCCAACACCAGCGTCATGTCGGTCACTTGATTCGCGGTTTTCCATTGGATGGTTTGTGTGCTGGGGTTGGCTTCGGCATAGCGCAGCTGAAAGTCTTCTACGCCTTCGGCCAACGCTTGGTAGGTGCTGTTGGTGAGGTTGAGGTCTTTGCAGCTCAGCTCTTTGTTGGTATTGAGCTTGTAGTCGTTGCGCACGCTGGTGTGAGAGGTGCCCGTGTTGCCTTGACAGTCGCTGGTGTCCAGCGCAGACCAGTGACCGAGGGTGAGGCTTTCGATGTTCTTGGTTCCGTTGACGCCTGCAACCGCAGTTTGCTCTGAGTCTTGGCCAGGGGATAGTTCCACAGTAAATTTGCCATCGCTGTTGCTATTCGGCTTGAGGTAGGACGCTCCCGCTATGTGCGTTTGCTCGCGGATGTTGCGCAAGGCAACCCTGGCGTTGGCGTGTACAGCATCGGCGGCAGCCATAGCGCTCCACGTTTGCATGCTGGTGCCGTAGGCCGACATGGCAGCTGCGATAACAAGCAGACTCAGTGCCATGCCAATGAGCAACTCTGGCAATGTGTAGCCGCGTTGTGACGGTGTGTCTTGTTTGTGCCGGCTCATCGGTCGGGCCTGAAGAACAAACGCCAGCAACTCATTTGCTCGGGGCAGGGCGGCGTGCCGGATGCGGTGTCGGTACGTAATGTTTCGTTGCTATCGCGCCAAGCGATGACGATGCCCCACCAGCCCGCTACATCGCTCAATTCAAATACAGCCGCATCACCTTCTGGCAGCTGGCTTTTTAATGATTGTTGCAACTGCTGCTTGTCCCACATTGCCAGTTCTTGGCGTGAGCAGGCGCTAGTCGTACAGTCCGGCGAACCTGTGGCGGCGTTACCCCACGCCTTGGCGTACATCGCACGTTGTAGTGCGTTCAAATGCATGCGTTCGGCCAAATCGTCTGCTATGCCAGCGGCGACAGAGCGCATGAGTTGTTGGCGTTGTTGGACCAAGGCTTGCTGGTGCAGCCACAACAGGCCAAGCACGCCAAAGGCCAAGATGACCAAAGCAATCAAGGCTTCTAGCAGAGCTATGCCAAGCGGCCGATTCAATTGCTGCATGCTTCACCCGATTGCCAACGCAAGCGGCTGGCGCTGCTGAGGCACAAGACGTTGGCGATGTTCAGTGCAGCTTGCTGCGACTTAACAACCCAGCGATCACCCACGGTGCCCAGGTCGCCGCGTTGGCTGATATCCAGTGGGTCTGACTTGGCGAAAGTCACTTTCAATGGCGCATGCAATGGCGAGGTGTGCAGCACAGTTTGATTGGCCTTGACGACCAGCTGCCAGCCGCAGCTCCAGTCTTTATCAGATGATGTTCGCCAGGTGCAATCAAGCAAAGGCGTGAGCTGCAAAGTTTCACCACGTTGCAAGGCCCGCACGCGGGCGGTTTGCAAATCGTTCATCAGCTGGTCGCGGGCGGCTTCCACACGGCTGCGCTCTTGCAGGCGTTGCCAGCTGGAAATGGCAAATGAGGCCATGACCGCGAGCACGCCCAAACACACCAACAACTCCACCAACGTGAAGCCTTGTGGGTATGAGCGTTGAGAACGGCGAGGATGAGGCATAAAAAAACCTAGCGTTTGCATGCGGCAAATGCTAGGTACTCAAAGGGGTTCAGCGCATGGCTGAGACTCGAAAACTACTTGCGAACTTCGTCCACCAAACTCTTGAAGTCATCGATGTCTTCGAAGCTGCGGTAAACACTGGCAAAGCGGATGTACGCGACTTTGTCGAGTTTTTTGAGTTCACGCATCACGAGCTCGCCAATGCGGGTGGAGGGCACTTCGCGTTGGCCCAGCGACATGAGTTTTTCCTCGATGCGCTCGACGGCGCTGTCAACCTGCTCGGTGCTAACAGGGCGTTTGCGCAGCGCGAGGCTCATGGAGTCGAGAAGCTTGCTGCGTTTGTATTCGGTGCGGCGACCGTCTTTTTTGACGATGTTGGGATAGTTGACATCTGGGCGCTCATAGGTGGTGTAGCGCTTTTCACAGGCGCCGCATTGGCGACGCCGACGCACTGAGTCACCGTCTTCGGACATGCGGGTTTCGACGACTTGTGTTTCTAGGTGGCCGCAGAAGGGACATTTCATTTTTTGTACTCTCTTTTGCTGTTTTGTTGGGGCTGCTTTTGTTTGCTTCTGTTCTTGCTGGGCTCGCTGAGGGTGTTTGGTATTGGCCGCTTCCTCATGCTGGAGTACCAGAAATCGTTAGCGGCCAATACCAAACACCCTCAGTCTGCGACGTGCTGTGCTTGCGCTCGCATGTTTCGCTCGTACCAATTGTTCGGACGATGTTGCAAAGCAACGAGCAAACCATTTCCAACCTCAAACAGCGCGGGTTGTTGGTACGGCGGGTGATGATTTCTGTACCCAGCATGAAGAACCCGCCGGACCAGCAACCCGTGCCGTCTCCGGCGAGAACCCTTGACGAACGAGAGCCCCTCACGAACGAGAACTCTTAACGAACGAACAAAAAGCGAAGACAAACAAAAACCCCGCCACAGAGGACGGGGGTGAATAACAAGTTACTTGTAAACAGGAAACTGAGAAGTCAGCGCATGCACCTTGGCACGCACCGCCGCTATGTTGGCTTCGTCGTGTGGGTTGTCCAACACGTCTGCAATCAAGTGGGCGGTGATGCGAGCTTCTTCATCTTTGAAACCACGCGTTGTCATGGCAGGTGTACCGATACGCACACCGCTGGTGACAAATGGTTTCTCTGGATCGTTCGGGATGGCGTTCTTGTTGATCGTCATGTGGGCTGCGCCCAATGCTGCTTCGGCTTCTTTGCCGGTGATCTTCTTGGAGCGCAGGTCCACCAACATCACATGGCTTTGTGTGCCGCCGCTGACGATGCGCAGGCCGCGAGACGTCAAAGTTTCTGCCACGATCTGAGCATTTTTTACCACTTGGGCTTGGTAGTTTTTGAACTCTGGTTGCATGGCTTCTTTGAAAGCCACGGCCTTGGCTGCGATGACGTGCATCAAGGGGCCGCCTTGCAGGCCTGGAAAAATGGCACTGTTGATGGCTTTTTCGTGCTCGGCCTTCATCAAGATGATGCCGCCGCGTGGACCGCGCAAGCTCTTGTGGGTGGTGGATGTGACCACGTCGGCGTGTGGCACGGGGTTGGGGTATTGGCCAGCGGCGATCAAGCCGGAGTAATGGGCCATGTCGACCAAGAAGATGGCACCCACTTCTTTGGCGATTTTTGCAAAGCGTGCCCAGTCAATGTGCAAGCTGTAGGCTGAGGCACCAGCAATGATGAGTTTGGGTTTGTGCTCGCGAGCCTTGGCTTCCATCGCTTCGTAGTCGATGGCCTCGTTGGCATCCAAACCGTAAGACACGGCATTGAACCATTTGCCAGACATGTTCAAAGCCATGCCGTGGGTCAAGTGACCACCTTCGGCCAAGCTCATACCCAAGATGGTGTCGCCGGGCTTCAAGAAAGCAAGGAACACAGCTTCATTGGCCGATGCGCCGCAATGGGGTTGCACGTTGGCGGCTTCTGCGCCGTAAATTTGTTTCAGGCGGTCGATGGCCAACTGTTCAGCCACGTCCACATGCTCGCAGCCACCGTAGTAGCGCTTGCCTGGGTAGCCTTCGGCGTATTTGTTGGTCAGTTGCGAGCCTTGTGCTTGCATGACAGCGGGAGACGCGTAGTTTTCGCTGGCAATCAGCTCAATGTGGTGCTCTTGGCGGGCGTTTTCGGCCTGAATGGCGGCCCAAACTTCGGGGTCGGTTTGTTCAATCAAGATGTTGCGGTTGTACATACTGGCAGTCCTAGAAAAAGGTGGTTTTATGGCTGCCCAGGCGAACGGCAAAACACCTCTGTCAACAGAGGCTGCGCGCTTCCCAGTGGTCATACATCCACGTCAGCGGTATGGGGCAAATGCCACACACGCCTATCGCCAGTTGCGCACAGTTTAGAGTTTACCGCGCTTCCAAAGCCTTATTTATTCGGCTTCATCCTTGCCAAAAGGGGTTAGGCGCTGTGCTTTTTCCCACAAGCTCTCCAAACGGGCCGTGGCCGCTTCGGCTGCGGTGGAAGGGGGTGGGGCCAAGGGCACTTTCACGCCTTTGGCCACTTGCTGCAAGCGAGCGTTTTCAGCCAGTACCTTGGCGGTGTAGCCTTGGTCGTCTTTCATGTTGCCCGCGCCCACATAGAGTTTGAGGCCGCCCTCCGTGCTGCCCGCTCGGTTGATGCACTCTTTGAGCACGATCACGCCGACGCGCAGATTTGCGACTGGGTCAAACGCTGCCAAGGTACCGCCAAAGCCTTGGTATTTTTGTTCATGTACCTTGGTCATGACTTGCATCAGGCCTTGTGCCCCAACAGAGCTTTGGGCGAAGGGGTTAAAGCCCGATTCCACAGCCATCACGGCCAAAATGAGCGTGGGTTCAATTTGGTTGCTAGGACCTACGTCGTAAGCTTCAGCCACCAAAGCGCTTAAAGGCTCGGGTGCCACGCGGTATTTTTTGCTCAGCCAATAAGCAAGGTTGGCTTGCTGTTTGGGCAAGTCGCGGGGGTCTGTGGCGGTGGCGCGGTCGACCGCGTCGGCATCGGTGGCAATGCCTAGTTCGTCATACTGGCGCTCTTGTAGCCAGCTGATGACCTTGGCTTCGGTTACTACTCGCAGGTCGGGGCGCACGGTCAACGCCACGGCAAAGAAGAAGAGAGACAGGCCCACCACGGCCAGGCCGTTGTGCGAAATGGCAAAAAAGCCTTGAGCCACGTCAGCTGCAAAGGTGCGTAGACCTAGCTGCAATCGGGCGAGTAAAGAAATAGACATAAATTTATTAAATAGGAAACAGCCGAAATTTTAAAGCCTCGGCGACAATGCCCCCTAATTTACTGTGAGCCCTACTTGTGACTGATTCTTCTAACAAACCCCTTGACCTCGCTACCCTAGACACTTTGACCGGTGGCGCTTTTACCGTTTCAACCTCGGCAGACCGCACCGCACGCCTGCGTGACTGGCTAGCTGGCCAGCCTACCTTGGCGCAAGTCCAAGCCGCATTTGACGAAATGAGCCACCGCGACAAGGGTGCCGCCAAAGTGCTGCGCGAAAAGCTGGACGAGTTGCGTCGCAGCAAAGACCAAGACGCCTTGATCGTGGAGTGGGCCGCCAAAGGCGAAGCCCTGCGCGACTCGCCGCACATCAACTTGAGCGATGCCATGGGCTGGCAGCGCGATGCCGCCAAAGCTGGTGCGCCGTTGTCACGCGAGCCCTTGGCCGGTTTGAAAACCGCCTTGGCCGAGCGCGTCAAAGCCATCGAAGACTTGCAACACCAAACCCAAGTGCAGCGCGAAGCTGCTGTGCTGTTGGCTCAGCGCATTGAAGTGCTGTCCACCAAGCCTTGGCAAGACGCTTTGGCCCAGCGCGAAGCGCTGCAAGCCGATCTGGACCGTTGGGTTGCTCAAGCCCAAGCCTTGGCTGCTGACGCTCAGTGGGCTAGCGTGGACGCCAAGTTTGCCTCTGCTTTGCAAACCAGCACCCAACAAGTGCAAGCCGTTTGGACTGCTTTTGGCGAGGCCTTGACCTTGACCGAAGCTGCTGCTGCAGACGCCGCTGCACCCTTGCCCGACGTACCCGCTTGGTCTGACCAAATTCGCTTGGCCCGTGGCGAAGCGCTGCCTCAAGCCGCTGCGCCTGCTAAACCCGCCAAGCCAGCTGCTGCTGGTGTGGACGCGACCCGCAAAATCAAACCCACCGCCGACAAAGCGGTGGTGGACCAAATGCGTTTAGAGCTGGCCATGCAAGCCGAGGCCTTGTTTAAGCCTGCGCCTGTGGCCAAGCCCGTGAAAGCCAAAGCACCTAAAGCAGAAGAAGTGGCGCCTGCGCAAGATGCTGCTGTTGTCGAGCAAGTGGCTGTTGAAGCTACGCAGGCACCTGTTGTGGACGCGGCTGCGGTGATTGAAGTGACTGCACCTGAAACAGCGGCAGTCGAGGTTGTCACGCCAGTTGATGAAGTTGCTATTCAAGCAAGTGCCTCAGATGCAGCCCCTGCTGCTGATGGTGCAACTTACGAAGTAAAAGCTGTCGAAACCCAAGCAGAAACTGCCACCCCTCAAAAACCAGCTGCCGCCAAAGCCGACGACGTGGTCCGCGTGCCAGCCGTGGGTGGCCGCAAGATGCAAGAAACCCTACGCAACCTGCGCGAGCAATGGAAAAAAATCGACAAAGAAGCCGCGCCCAATCCCGCGTTGTGGAAGCGCTTTGACGCTGCTTGCAACCGCGCCCACGAAGTGGTGGACGCATGGCTCAAAGAAGCTCGCGCTCAAACTGCTGCGCACAAAGCCCAACGTTTGGCTTTGATTGAAGAAGTCAAAGCATGGGCGGTTGAGCATGCCAACGGCCCAGATTGGAAAGGCGTCGCACGCCAGTTGCACCAGTTTGCCCAACGCTGGCGCGAAAGCGGCCACCTGAGCGAAAAAATGTTTGCCGAGTTGCAACCCGTTTGGAAGGCCGCCATCCACGCCGCGCACGAACCGCTGGAAGTGATGCAAAAAGCAAGTCTTGCACGTCGCCATGCCTTAATTGCCGAAGCACAAGCTTTGGGCGCTGCGCCCTCGCTGCGTGTGGACGCTGTCAAAGCCTTGCAACAACGTTGGCAAGAAGAAGCCCATGCCGTGGTGCTGGACCGCAAACTAGAACAAAAATTGTGGGACGCATTCCGTCAACCTATTGACGAAGCCTTTGCTCGTAAATCGTCTGTGCGCGAGCAATCGCAAGCTGCTTTGACACCGCACGACAAAGCTGTGCTGGATGCCGCCAAGGCCTTGGATTCAGCCACCGCCAAAGGTGATGCAGGTGCAATTCGCGCTGCCATGCACATGCTGGAACAAATTGCACGCGGGGAGGTGGTGGCGCCAGTCGCAGCCCCTGCACCTGCAGCGGTTGTAACGGTTGCTGTAGCTGACGCTTCATCTGAAGTCGTCACAGAGCCAGAAGCCCTCGCTACAGAAGTTGCAACAGACGCCTCAGCCGAAGCTGTATCAAGCGATGCTGCCCAAAGCTCTGACCATGCAAGCGCTGAATCAAGCACAGAGCAGCTTGCTGACAACTCTGCCGAAGCTGCGGAGCCCTTGGCTGAAGTTGCCCCCGTCAAACCCAAAGCCGCACCACGCCCTGTCGTGGCGGTGCGCGGCGACGACCGACCTGGCCAAAAACGCACCGAGTCCGCGCCTGCTGGCCGTGGTCGCGATGGCAAGCCCGGCGGCAAGTTTGGCGACAAACCAGGCTTTGGACGTGACGGTAAGCCAGGCCGCGATGGCGGTCGAGACGGTTTTGGTGACCGCGAAGGCTTTGCTCCGCGTGGCCCACGTTTGGGCGATGCGGCTTTCCGCGCCCAACGTTTTGCCTTGGAATCAGCCCAAGATGCTCTGCGCCGCTTGGCTGCCCATGCCCATGGCGAGGTGTTGACCCAGCTTATGCACGCTTGGGAAAAGCGTGATGCAGCCCAGTTACCCGCCGCTCAAGCCATTGGCAGCAAGCTCAGCCCAGCCCAACGCACGCAATGGTCGCAAGCCCTGTTGGCTCAGCCGCAAGGCGAGGCGGTCACGCCTTTGTTGCGTTTGGAAGTGGCCGCTGACTTACCCACACCTGCTGCGCACATCGATGCTCGCCGCGCTTTGCAGTTGCAAATGCTCACACGCCGCAATGACCCATCGCCTCAAATGACTTGGGCTGCTGACGCAGCGCAGGTCTTGGGTGGTGCTTATGACGAAGCGGCAGCGCGTCGTTTGCAAGCGGCGCTGAAGGTGTTGTTGAAACGCTAAACGCTCAAGGGCAGTCGTTGCAGCCCTTGCGTTGTATTCGCTGCTTGCGTGCGTTGCCAGCTCAGCACCTCTAGGCGAGGGGGTTGGGCATCTGCATCCCAGTCGCTCAGCACCCAGCGGGTGAGACCTTGACCTAAGTCGTGCATCGCTGGTTTGTGGGTGTGGCCGTGCAGCAGCACCTGGGCGTCTACAGCTTTTAGCCACTCAATGGCTGCTTGGGTGTCTACGTCGGCATAGCCAGCAAAGTCTGGGTCTTGGGCGTGGCTTTGTTTGCGGGCCTCGCTTGCGCTTCGGACGCTGCGTGCATAGGTTTGACGTTCGGCCAAAGGCTTCGCCAAAAAGGCGGCTTGCCACTCGGGCTGACGGACTTGTGCACGAAATGCCAAGTAGTCGTGGTCTTCTAAGCACAGAGCGTCACCGTGGCTAAGCAAGATGCGCGTGCGCGTTGCACCTTCATCAGACCCAAGATCCAGCAACGTTGGGTCGCTCAAACTTTGCACACCTGTTGCATTGAACAAGTCAGGACCCACCAAAAAGTCGCGGTTGCCACATATGAAAAACACGGGCATGCGCTGCGATGTGGTTTTGAGCGCCGCCATGCATTGCAAGGCGAAGGGGTCTTGGGTGTCGTCGCCCACCCACACTTCAAACAAATCACCCAATATAAACAGCGCATCTGCCGGTGTATGCGCCATGTGTTTTGCCCAAGCATCAAACGTTGCAGGCTCGCTTGCGTCCAGGTGCAGGTCTGAAATGAAGTCAACGCGCTGCCAGTGCAGCGGCGCCTGTATGCTGGGCACAGGCTGGGGCAGCAAGGGTGGCGTTGACATCAGCCGAGGGCTTAAAGCGCAACAGCTTTGTCGATGATCACATCTTCTTTCGGCACGTCGTCATGGAAGCCTTTGCGACCCGTTTTGAGTGCGGCGATTTTGTCGACCACGTCTTGGCCTGACACCACTTTGCCAAACACGGCATAGCCCCAGCCTTGTTGGCTAGGTGCTGTGTGGTTTAAAAACTCGTTGTCAGCCACGTTGATGAAGAACTGAGCGGTGGCTGAGTGTGGGTCAGACGTGCGAGCCATGGCCAGCGTGTAGTGCTTGTTTTTAAGGCCGTTGTTGGCTTCGTTTTCGATCGGTGCGTCGCAATCTTTTTGCGTCATGCCCGGCTCGAATCCGCCGCCTTGCACCATGAAGCCAGGAATCACGCGGTGAAAAATGGTTTTGTCGTAGTGGCCCTTGTTCACGTAGTGCAAAAAGTTCTCCGCGCACTTGGGGGCTTTTTCAGCGTCCAGCTCGATGGTGATGACGCCGTGGTCCAAGATGTGCAGTTCGACTTGTGGGTTGCTCATGGTGTGTTTCCTTAAATGAAATGAAATATGTCGGCGCGCGCTTAAAGCACGCTGGCCGTTTGAATAATGATGGGTGTGCGTGGCACATCCGATGGGAATGGGCCGCCAAAACCGGTTTGCACGGTTCTAATTTTGGTCACCGTGTCCATGCCCGACACCACTTTGCCAAACACGGTGTAGCCGGGTTGTTGGGGGCTAGGGTCAAGGAAGCTGTTGTCCACCACGTTGATGAAAAACTGAGATGTTGCTGAGTTGGGCACATTTGTGCGTGCCATGGCAAGTGTGCCCACGGTGTTGCGTGGCCCGCCTTTGGCCAAGGCTTCGCGCCCTTCGTGCTCAACCGGAGCGCGTGTGCGACGTTCTATATATTTTTGATCATAGCCACCGCCTTGCACCATGAAGTTGCCAATCACGCGGTGAAAGATCGTGCCGTCGTAGTGCTTGTCGCGCACATATTGCAAAAAGTTGTCAACGGTTTTGGGTGCTTTGTCGGGGTAGACCTCGACCACAAATTCGCCCGCACTGGTGACGAACTTCACGCGGGGCGCGTCTTGTGCAATGGCGGTTTGGGCCAAGCCCAAAATAGATAGGGCGCAAAAGCCAACTTTGCAAAGTGCGCGGCGTGTCAAAGAGGTGAGTGTCATGGTTTGCCTTGGGTGATTTCTAAAACAGGTTTCAGACGTTCAATTTTTTGTGTAATTCCGCGTTGCTTGGGTTCAACGGTCAAAGACCGCTCATACGACTGACGTGCCATGTTGACCAGCAAGTCGCCCATGTTTTCGTAGGCTGCGGCGTAATTGGGGTTGACTCGAAGTGCCGCATCTAGTGAGGCCTTGGCGTTCGGGTAGTCGCCTTTGGCAGCGTAGATCGCGCCCAAGTTGTTGTGCGGCTCGGGCAGCTCGGGATACTCACGTGTAAGGTCGAGGTACACCTGCCGAGCCATGTCCGGTTGGTCGAGTTGCTCAAAAATATAGGCTTGCCAAAACCGCATTTGTGGGTCACGCGGGTTGGTAGACAAGCCTTTGTTGACCAATAGCAAGGCCTGCGGGTATTTGGCTTGGCGCAACAGCTTGCGCACATCGTTGTGCGGTGTGCTGATCACGGTGGGCAGGGTAGATTGACCGGGCTGCCATTCCAAGGCCTCCACGCTTTGGGCCTGTGCAGAGCCAGCCGTCGCGCCTGCGATCATCAAAACAAGTGCGAGGCACATCAGCCAGTAGATCGCCAAGTGGCTTGCTAGTTGGAGTTGTGGGGCGTTTAGCGAAGCCACTGAGTTGGCTTTTGGAAATGCGTGAGGGTTTGTCATGTGCTTTGTATACTGATGGCATTGTAAAACAGAGGGTCTGAACAACTCTTTGGCTTTCACCTCAATACCGACCCTTCTTTGCGGTCTATTACCAATCATTCATGACGCTTCGCATTCACAACACGCTCACGCGTGCGCTGGAGAACTTTTCGCCTCTGGAACCGGGTCATGTGCGCATGTATGTGTGCGGCATGACCGTGTATGACTTGTGCCATTTGGGCCACGCCCGATCGATGGTGGCGTTTGACGTGGTGCAGCGTTGGCTTAAGGTCAGTGGCTATCGCGTCACCTATGTGCGCAACATCACCGACATTGACGACAAGATCATCAAGCGCTCGCTGGAAAACGGCGAAACCGTGCGCGGCCTGACCGACCGCATGATCGAAGCCCTTCACCAAGACGCCGACGCTTTGGGCATCGAGCGCCCCACACACGAGCCGCGTGCGATGGACTATGTGCCGCAAATGCTGTCGATGATTGGCACTTTGCAAGATAAAGGTTTGGCCTACCAGGCCAGTAATGGCGATGTGAACTACGCCGTGCGCAAGTTTCCAGGCTACGGCAAGCTCTCAGGCAAGTCACTGGACGAATTGCAAGCTGGCGAGCGCGTGGCGGTGAGCACCGAGGAAGGCGGCAAACAAGATCCATTGGACTTTGTGTTGTGGAAATCAGCCAAACCGAGCGAGCCCGACGAAGTGAAATGGGCCAGCCCCTTTGGCGCAGGCCGCCCCGGTTGGCACATCGAGTGCTCGGCTATGAGTTGCGAGATGTTGGGCCAAAGCTTTGACATTCACGGAGGTGGCGCAGACTTGCAGTTCCCGCACCACGAAAACGAAATTGCCCAAAGCGAAGGTGCGAACGGCCAAAAAATGGCTAGCGTTTGGATGCACAACGGCTTCATCAACGTGGACAACGAAAAAATGTCCAAAAGCTTGGGAAACTTCTTCACGATTCGCGATGTACTCAAAGAGTTTGACGCTGAAACAGTGCGGTTTTTTGTCATCCGTAGCCACTACCGCAGCCAACTCAACTACAGCGATGTGCATTTGAGCGATGCACGTGGCGCGTTAAAGCGCCTTTACACAGCGTTGGGATCGGTGACTGCTGAAAACATCACGATTGATTGGGCTGAGCCTCACGCCGCACACTTCAAGGCAGCCATGGATGAAGACTTTGGCACGCCCGAAGCCGTGGCCGTGTTGTTTGAATTGGCAGGTGAAGTCAACCGCACGGCCTCAACACAAACCGCTGGTTTGCTCAAAGCCTTGGGCGGCGTCTTGGGCTTGTTGCAAGACGATCCCAAAGCCTTTGCCCAAGCCGGTTCGGATGTGGATGAAGAAGCCATTCAAGCGCAAATTGCGGCACGCGCAGCTGCCAAAGCTGCCAAAAACTTTGCCGAGGCTGACCGTATTCGCCAAGCCTTGGCTGCTGAAGGCATCGTGCTCAAAGATTCGCCCACGGGCACCACGTGGGAGCGTGGCTAGATATGGCTAACACCGAAAAAGTTATTGTCGCCACGCCCGAGTATTGGGCCGACGCGTGCAAACACCTGATGAAAAAAGATCGGGTCATGAAGCGCCTAATTCCACAGTTTGGCGAGGTATCGCTGCAGTCGCGCGGTGACGCGTTTGTGACGCTGGCGCGCAGCATTGTGGGCCAGCAGGTGTCGGTCAAAGCGGCGCAAACTGTTTGGGACCGCTTTGCTTTGTTGCCTCGCAAAATTACCCCTGTGAATGTGCTCAAGCTCAAGGTTGACGACATGCGTGCAGCTGGATTGTCAGCCCGCAAGGTCGAGTACATCGTCGATCTGGCGCTGCACTTTGACAGCGGTGCTTTGAATGTGAAAAAGTGGACTGAGATGACAGACGAGGCCATCATCGACGAGCTGGTAGCCATTCGCGGCATTGGCCGCTGGACGGCTGAGATGTTTCTGATGTTCCACCTGATGCGGCCCAATGTGTTGCCTTTGGACGATGTGGGCCTGATCAACGGGATCAGCCGCAATTATTTTTCGGGTGAGGCGGTCAGTCGCAACGAGGCCAGAGAAGTGGCGGCTCCGTGGGCCCCTTATTGCAGTGTGGCAACTTGGTATATTTGGCGCTCGCTAGACCCGCTGCCCGTGTCTTATTAAGCGCTCAAGGAGTATTGAATTTTGGCTAAAAGAACCTTCCTCGACTTTGAACAACCGATTGCTGACCTCGAAGGCAAGATTGATGAGCTGCGCTATGTGCAAAGCGAGTCTGCGGTAGATATCTCTGACGAGATTGATCAGCTCAGCAAGAAGAGCATGCAGCTGACCAAGGACATTTACAGCGACCTCACGCCTTGGCAAATTACCAAAATTGCTCGCCACGCGGAGCGCCCTTACACGCTGGACTACATCAATGACATCTTCACCGACTTTGTGGAAATGCACGGCGACCGTCACTTTGCCGATGACATGAGCATCGTGGGGGGCTTGGCTCGCTTTAACGGCAATGCCTGCATGGTCTTGGGTCAGCAAAAAGGCCGCGACACCAAAGAGCGCGCCTTGCGTAACTTTGGCATGAGCAAGCCAGAGGGCTATCGCAAAGCACTGCGTTTGATGAAGACGGCCGAGAAGTTCAAGCTGCCCGTATTCACCTTTGTGGATACCCCCGGCGCCTATCCCGGCATTGATGCTGAGGAGCGCAGCCAGTCTGAAGCGATTGGCCGAAATATTTTTGAAATGGCCCAACTCGAAGTGCCCATCATCACCACCATCATTGGTGAAGGTGGCTCGGGCGGTGCGCTGGCCATCAGTGTGGCTGACCAAGTGTTGATGCTGCAGTACTCGGTGTACTCGGTCATCAGCCCTGAAGGCTGCGCCTCGATTTTGTGGAAAACCTCCGACCGCGCCGAAGACGCAGCCGAAGCCTTGGGCATCACCGCTCATCGCCTCAAGGCATTGGGGTTGGTCGACAAAATCGTCAACGAGCCTGTGGGTGGCGCACACCGCGACCCCAAGCAAATGTCGGCGCAGCTTAAGCGCGGCTTGAACGACGCTTGGCGTCAGGTGAGTGACCTCAAGGTGAAAGAGTTGCTCGACAAGCGTTATGACCGTCTGCAAAGCTATGGCCGTTTCACCGACACCAAAGCTGACGCCCGCTAACTTCCCCTGCCTGGACGCGCTTCAGCACCTTGGTCCTTTTGCCGTTGCGCTGAGCGGTGGGGCTGATTCCACTGCTCTATTGGTTGCCTGTGCTGTCCGTTGGCCGGACAGGGTGCATGCGGTGCATGTGCACCACGGGCTGCAAACTGCGGCGGATGGTTTTGAGGCGCACTGCGTGGCCCTGTGCCAACGCTTCAACGTGCCACTGGCGGTGCAACGCGTGAACGCCGTTCATGCCGCAGGTGAAAGCCCCGAGGACGCTGCCCGCCAAGCCCGATACCGCGCACTGGCCGAAGCGCTGCAACACAACTGGGGCGCACACATTCAACACATGGCCTTGGCTCAACATGCGGATGACCAAGCTGAAACCCTGCTTCTGGCGCTCTCGCGCGGCGCTGGCTTGCCCGGCCTAGCGTGCATGCCAGCAGTGGCTAAGCGCCACGGCGTGACCTACCATCGCCCTTGGCTGGATGTGCCAGGACTTGCCTTGCGCGAGGCACTCAAAGCCGCTGGCGAAACTTGGGTAGAAGACCCCACCAACACCGATACGCGCTTTACCCGTAACCGCATTCGTGCCGAGCTTTTGCCTGTGATAGCGCAAGCATTTCCTTCCTTCAGGCAAACCTTTGCGCGCAGCGCCTCGCACGCAGCACAAGCGCAAACTTTGTTGCAAGAAGTTGCTGAACAAGATTTGCTACAGGTAGGTAATCCACCAGTTATTAAAGCTTTGCAGCAGCTAGGCGAGGCACGGCAATCGAACCTGCTGCGCCACTGGCTGGCGCTAGAGCACTCACAAGCTAGCGCTGCACAGTTGCAGGCGTTACTGGTGCAGGTGAAGGCTTGCATCACACGCGGCCATCACATCGACATCAAGGTGGGTCGAGGCTTTGTGCGACGTGATGGTGCGGTGTTGCGTTGCTACAATCTGTAGGTTTTTTTGCCCATAACACAACACTTTTAAAGAAATATGGCATTGATCGTTCACAAATACGGCGGCACGTCGATGGGCTCGACAGAGCGCATTCGCAACGTCGCCAAGCGCGTGGCCAAGTGGGCCCGCGCAGGCCACCAAATGGTGGTGGTTCCTTCCGCGATGAGCGGCGAGACCAACCGTTTGCTCGGCCTCGCCAAAGAATTGGCCCCCGCCAAAGCCGACTCGTCCTACAACCGAGAACTCGACATGCTGGCCTCTACAGGCGAGCAAGCGTCGTCTGCCTTGTTGGCTATAGCGTTGCAAGCCGAAGGCCAGCCTTCGGTCAGCTACGCTGGCTGGCAAGTGCCCATTCGCACCAACAACGCTTTCACCAAAGCGCGCATTGAGTCGATTGACGGCGTACGGGTGCGTGCCGATTTGGACGCGGGCAAAGTGGTCATCATCACAGGCTTTCAGGGCAAAGACGAACACGACAACATCACCACCTTGGGTCGTGGCGGCTCTGACACTTCGGCTGTGGCCGTGGCTGCAGCCCTCAAAGCCAAAGAGTGCCTGATTTATACCGACGTGGACGGCGTGTACACCACCGACCCGCGCGTGGTGCCTGAAGCCCGTCGTTTAGAAACACTGTGTTTTGAAGAGATGCTGGAAATGGCATCTTTGGGTAGCAAAGTTTTGCAAATTCGATCGGTTGAATTTGCTGGTAAATACAAGGTGCCGCTGCGCGTGTTGTCCAGCTTCACCGCGTGGGACATTGACATCAACGAAGAAGCCAAATCAGGCACGTTGATCACCTTTGAGGAAGACGAAAAAATGGAACAAGCAATCGTATCGGGCATCGCCTTCAACCGTGATGAAGCCAAAATTTCTGTGGTCGGCGTGCCAGACAAACCAGGCATCGCCTATCAAATCTTGGGTGCTGTGGCCGATGCCAATATCGAAGTGGACATGATCATCCAAAACATCAGCAAGGATGGCAAAACCGACTTCAGCTTTACCGTGCACCGCAATGACTTTGCGCGCACCACCGACTTACTGAAAGAAAAAGTGTTGCCAGCCTTGGGTGCTAGCGAGGTGATCGGAGACACCAAAATTTGCAAAGTGTCTATAGTGGGCATTGGTATGCGCAGCCATGTGGGCGTGGCCAGCAAGATGTTCCGTTGTCTGAGCGAAGAGGGCATCAACATCCAAATGATCTCGACGTCTGAGATCAAAACATCGGTGGTGATTGATGAAAAATATATGGAGCTTGCGGTGCGCGCGCTTCACAAAGCTTTTGATTTGGATCAGCCCAATCTCTAAGGTTCGTGCATAATATGCACCAGCTGGAAACGTGACCGAGTGGCCGAAGGTGCTCCCCTGCTAAGGGAGTATGGGGTGTAGAGCCTCATCGAGGGTTCGAATCCCTCCGTTTCCGCCAGCAAACAAGCAAAGACGCCCCTTACGGGGCGTTTTTCATTCCTACCCACCAAACTACCCGCCTTAACTGGGATTCGGTCGAGGTAAGGCGCTGGTTGCGCAACAGACAAAATTTCCCCAATCACTAAGTCTAAAATACAGCCTATATTGCGTTAAATAAACATACAGCATATAATTTGTAAATCTAAAATACATACTAGGTGCTGTATGAGTAATTACACAATCCAGACCGCTGAGCAGCTCAAGCCCATCATTGCGGGGTTTCGCAAAAGTGCAGGCTTGA
>NZ_JBBAOV010000018.1:0-7613 GCF_040401135.1 Limnohabitans sp.
CGCTCGCGCGGACGGTCTTGTTCGACGGCTACGTTTTCTAAAGTGATTTTGGTCTTGAGCAATTTCTCAATATCAGCCACCAAGCGTTGGTCGCTGCTCGACACAAAGCTGATGGCGTGGCCCAAAGCACCCGCGCGGCCCGTGCGACCAATGCGGTGCACATAGTCTTCGGCGTTGAAAGGAATGTCAAAGTTAAACACCGCAGGCACGTCTTTGATGTCAAGGCCGCGGGCGGCCACATCGGTACACACCAACAAATCGACTTCGCCTTTTTTGAAGCCTTCGAGGGCTTTCAGGCGTTCGTCTTGGCTTTTGTCGCCGTGCAAAGCACTGGTGCGATAACCGTCGCGCTCCAACGCGCGGGCCAAACGGGCGCAGCCGAGTTTGCTGTTGCAAAACACAAAGGCTTGCTTCATGCCGTTGGTTTTGATGAGGTGGCGCAGCGCGTTGTATTTGTCGTCCACGCTCACGCTGTAAAACAACTGCGTGATGGTGGCGGCTGTTTCGTTAGGACGCGCCACTTCGATGGTGACGGGGTTTTGCAAATAGCTGCCCGCCAAGCGTTTGATCTCGTTTGAGAACGTGGCCGAAAACAACAGCGTGGTGCGCGTCTTGGGCAAGTGGCTCAAGATGCGTTGAAGGTCTGGCAAAAAGCCGATGTCCAACATGCGGTCGGCTTCGTCGAGCACCACGTATTCAACTTGGTTGAGCACCACGTTTTTGGCTTCGATGTGATCCAGCAAACGGCCGGGCGTGGCCACCAAAACTTCGACGCCTTTTTTCAGCTCAAGGGTTTGAGGCTTCATGTCCATGCCACCAAAAACCACCATGCTGCGCAAGTTGGTATGCACCGCGTACTGCTTGATTTGCTGGGCGACTTGATCGGCCAGCTCACGCGTGGGCAGCAGCACCAAGGCACGCACAGGGTGGCGCGCGGGCGAGGTAGAGCTGTTTTCGTGTTTGAGCAAACGTTGAAGCAAGGGCAGCGAGAACGCGGCTGTTTTGCCAGTGCCGGTTTGCGCGGCACCCATCACATCTTGGCCCGTCAGAACCACGGGAATGGCCTCGGCTTGGATGGGAGTCATAGTTTCGTAGCCCATTTCGGCTACGGCACGTGCCAGCGCGGGGGCCAGCTGCAAATTAGAAAAAGAGGTCGTCATGTTTGGGGCATATTGTCGCATTGTGGGCGGCTAGGCCAAAAACCCCTTCATTAATCAGAATTAATCACTTCATCCTCATGCCGACAGCAGAGGTGCCCGATTCAATTAGGGTGTTGCCCGATTGCAACGTGGCTTGCATGAACCGAGAATTTTTATTTGAAAGAAACTTCTATGCTGCTCACCCGCTTGATCTTGACGCTCGCCCTTGCACTGGGTTTGACAGGCTGCGAAACCCTGACATCCACCCCAAGCAAACAAGCTAAAACGACCGACGTTAAGACCTTGCTGTGGGTGGGCAATAGCTTCTTTTATTACAACAACTCCATGCACGGCCATGTGGGCCAGTTGCTAAGTGCGGCAGGCGGCAAAGGCTACAGGGCCACGTCGGCCACCATCAGCGGCTCAGGCATCAACTGGCACGATGTAGAGGCCCACTTTAAGCCAGGCGGCGTGGCCAGCTACTCATTTGTGGGCGACAACGAGGTGGTGTTCAACACCTTCGACAAGCCTTTTGACGGCGTGATGATGATGGATTGCAGCCAGTGCCCCGTTCACCCGAAGCTGCAGCCTATTTTTTATGAGTTCACCAAAAAGCATAGCGATACAGCGCGCAAATACGGTGCAGAGCCAATTCTGTTTATGTCTTGGGCCTATGCAGACAAGCCAGAAATGACCATTCAACTGGCCAACGAATACATCAAGGCAGGCAAACAAAACAAGGCGTTGGTGGTGCCCGCAGGGTTGGCTTTTGCCAACTCTCTGGCGCAACGCCCAGACTTAAATTTGTACGTGGCTGACAAGCGTCACCCCAGCCTGATGGGCACCTACTTGGCCGCCAGCACCGTGATGGCTTCGGTCTACAAACAAAACCCTATCGGCAACACCTACGCCGCGGGTTTGCCTAAAGACGTGGCAGCACATTTGCAAAAAGTGGCTTGGGAAACAGCACAAACCTTCCACGCCAAAGAAGGTCGCGGCAGTTTGTAATGCGGCTTAAGCACTGGGCTTAGGCCCGCTGCTTTAGCTCGGCTGCCAATTGGCTGAGCAAGGCGTAGGCCTCCCCCGCAGGGGCATTCCACTGCTGCACGATTGCGCCCTGCGCCTGCACCACAGCTTTGTCACCCCTCGCGGCTGGGCCAGTCAAAGCCTTTGCAGGGCCCATGGACAGCACGTTGTCCACCGTGCTTGTGAGCAAAGCCTCGGTTAGCGGGCGCATCAGCTCTAGCGGCACACCTGCGCTGCGCCAAGCGTCTTGCGCAATGCCTTGCAACACCACGGTGAAGTTGCTGCTAAATACCGCCGCAGCGTGGTACAGAGGTTTGTCGGCACTGGCAATCTCGAAGCAACGCCCGCCAATGGCGGTAAGCATGGTGTGCAGCCAAGCCAGCGCATCAGCATCGCCCTCTAGTCCGCAAGGTGTGCCAGCAAACTGGCGCACGCCTGTGTCGGGCGATGCAAAGTTCAGCACGGGATGAGCGCTAGCCGCATGACAACCCAAGGCTTGCAAGGGCTTCAACACGGCAGCGCTTAAAAAACCACTGTTGTGAAAAACAATCGCACCCGCCAGTTTGGCGCCCTGCGCGTCGGCCAAGGCCTGCGCAACCGCGCCCACTTGGGCATCGGGCACGCTGAGCAGCCAAACATCGGCGGGGCGCATTGGCTGCAGCGCAGCCACAGGTTTGCCAGCCCCCACAAACTGCGCGGCTTGCTCGGCGCTGCTGAAGCTGCGCGAATGCAGGTCTTGCACCTGCACTCGGGCCTGCTGATGTAACAAGGCCGCGAGGGTTTGGCCCACGCGGCCGCAACCGATGACGTTGAGTTTGATGTTGGGGGTGGTCAATTAAGTCTTGGGCAGCGTGACGCCCACTTGACCTTGGTACTTGCCGCCACGGTCTTTGTAGCTGGTTTCGCACACGTCGTCTTTGTCGCTCTCAAAGAACAGCACTTGGGCACAGCCCTCGCCTGCGTAAATCTTGGCGGGCAGCGGCGTGGTGTTGGAGAACTCCAAGGTCACATAGCCTTCCCACTCGGGCTCAAAAGGCGTGACGTTGACAATGATGCCGCAGCGCGCATAGGTGCTCTTACCCAAGCAAATGGTCAGCACGTTGCGCGGAATGCGGAAGTACTCCATGGTGCGAGCCAGCGCAAAGCTATTGGGCGGGATGATGCACACATCCGACTCGATGTCCACGAAGCTCTTTGGATCAAAGTTTTTCGGATCCACCACCGTGCTATAGATATTAGTGAAAACCTTGAACTCGGGCGCGCAACGGATGTCGTAGCCGTAGCTACTGGTGCCGTAGCTGACAATTTTTTCGCCTGCTGCGTTTTGGCGGATTTGGCCGGGCTCGAAGGGCTCGATCATGCCGTGCTCTTGCGCCATGCGGCGGATCCATTTGTCGCTCTTGATGCTCATCGTTCAACCTTTGAATAGAGTTTGTATTTTAGACACGCTGTCGCCCTGTGGACTGTTGGCGACACCCAAGCCGCAAACGATCGCATACGATATTTTTCTGGTCCATGAAGGAGTCACTATGAAACGCCGCACACTCTTGCAAGCCTCGCCTTTGCTTTTCGGTTTATCTGAAACGGCTCTGGCCCAAGCACCCTATCCCAACAAACCCATCCGCTACATCGTGGCCGTGGCAGCAGGCGGAGGTTCAGACATGATTGGCCGCACATTTTGCGAACGCCTCAGTAAAGTGTTGGGCCAAAACGTGTTGGTCGACAACCAAAGCGGTGGTGGTGGTGTGATTGCTTCACAAGCCACAGCACGTGCTACCCCCGATGGCTACACGCTCATGCAAGGCTACGTGGCCACTCACGGCACTGCGCCAGCCACGCGCAAATTAGCCTACGACCCTATCAAAGACTTCACGCCGATTGGCATGATTGGCAGCACGCCCAATGTGTTGGTGGTGAACACAGCGCTGCCTCCCACCGACGTCAAATCGTTCATTGATTACGTCAAGAAAAATCCTGGCCAGATTTCTTATGGCTCAGCGGGTGCAGGCTCTCTCACGCACTTGACCGCAGAGTTGTTCAAAGGGCAAACCAACACCTTCATGGTGCACATTCCCTACCGCGGCATTGCGCCCGCCACCACCGATTTGATCGCCGGGCAAACCCAAGCCATGTTTCCAGGCTTGGCCGCTGCACTGCCGCACATTCGCAGCGGCCGCTTACGTCCCCTCGCGGTCACAGGCACACAACGTCACCCCGCACTGAAAGATGTACCGACCATGGAAGAAGCGGGCCTCAAAGGCTTTGATGCACAGCAGTGGTACGGCGTGGTTGGGCCAGCAGGTATGCCAGCCCCCTTGGTCACACAGCTCAACAACGCCATGGCCCAAGTGTTGGCCATGCCCGATTTGCGCGAAAAGCTGAGCGCCGAAGCCGTGGAACTGACACCCATGACCCCCGCTCAATTCGGGGACTACATGAAAAAAGATTTGGCACGCTGGACCGCACTGGCCCGCGAACGCAACATCAACTTAGACAACACCTAATTTAAAAAACTGAAACGGAAGCCTCATGACAGTCAACATCGCCGCAGCGGCAGACCACCACGCCCCGGCCATCACCGCGCAATTGGCACACTTTGTGTCGCAACACCCCACGCAGGGGTGGAGCGATGCGGTGGAACACGAGGCTCACCGCACCTTTTTGAACTGGTTGGGTTGCGCCATCGGCGCTGCCAAACACGAAGCGGTCGATGCAGCCTTGGCCGCAGTGCAAATGTTGGCTCCTGCGCCTCAAGCCACATTGGCTGGCCGCACTGAGCGCGTGGACATGGCCAGTGCTGCGTTGATCAACGGCATCTCCTCGCACACCTTTGATTACGACGACACCCACCTCAAAACCATCATCCATCCCGCAGGCCCTGTGGCCTCTGCGGTGATGGCTTTGGCCGAGCACCAAAACAGTTCAGGCCGCCAAGTGATGGACGCCATCGTGTTGGGCATTGATGTGGCTTGCCGCATGGGCAACTTGGTCTACCCCCAGCACTACGATCGCGGCTGGCACATCACGGGCTCCACTGGCACGCTGGGTGCAGCTGCCGCCTGCGCACGTTTGCTGGGCTTGAGCGAACAACAAACCACCATGGCGCTTGGCATTGCCGCCTCGCAGCCCATTGGCTTGCGTGAACAGTTTGGCACCATGACCAAGCCCTTCCACCCCGGCGGTGCAGCACGCGCAGGCTTGATGTCGGCTTTGATGGCACAACACGGCTTTACCTCCAGCGCTCGATCGCTCGAAGCCCCACGTGGCTGGGCCCAAGTGGTGTCTACCAAATACGACTGGCGCGAAGCACAAGACGAGTTAGGTCAGCGCTTTGAGATCAGCTTCAACGCCTACAAACCCTTTGCTTGCGGCATCGTGATTCACCCCAGCATCGACGCCTGCGCGCAACTGCGCGAGCAAGGCGTGAAGCCCGAAGACTTGACCCGCATCGACTTGCGCGTGCATCCATTGGTGCTGGAATTGACAGGCAAGAAAACACCGCAAGACGGCTTGCAAGGCAAGTTCAGCGTGTACCACGGCTGCGCAGTGGGCCTGATCTTTGGCCGTGCAGGCGAAGCAGAATTCTCTGACCACATCGTGTGTCGCGACGACGTGGTGGCTTTGCGCGACAAGGTGAACGCCGTGGTGGACGCATCGGTACGCGAAGAAAGCGTGTACGTGACCGCGCACTTGAAAGACGGCCGCACCGTGGACGTGCATGTGGAGCACGCCATTGGTTCACTGCAACGCCCCATGACCGATGCCATGCTGGAGCGCAAGTTCCACGATTTGGCTGACCCGATTTTGGGCGCTGAGCGTAGCAATCAAATCATTCAGGCTTGCTGGACTTTGGGCAAAGCACCCAACTTGCAAAGCTTGCTGGCCCTGCTCAAGCCTTAATCCTGCTCAGGAAACTTTTGGAATGTTTGCTTGAGTGCGTGCAGCCAAATGTTTTTTTGCACCTGTGGTGCAAAGCTGGCTTCAAAACTATTGCTAGCCAGCACGTAGGCTTGCTGCGCGGTTAAGCCTGTGGCTTCAAAGGTCTGCACAAAGTTGTCGTTGATGTAGCCGCCAAAGTAGGCAGGATCGTCCGAGTTGATGGTCACGCACAAGCCTGCTTCTAGCAGTTGGCCAATGTTGTGATTTTTCAAGTCAGGAAACACGCACAGCTTTTGGTTGGACAGCGGACACACCGTGAGTGGTGTGCGGTCTTGGGCCAAGCGTGTCATCAACGCGGCATCGTGCACGGCTTGCACGCCGTGATCGATGCGATCAACGCGCAACACATCCAAAGCACTCCAGATGTAGGCCGGTGGACCCTCTTCGCCGGCGTGCGCCACCAAGTGCAGACCATGCGCGTGCGCCAGGGCAAACACGTTTTTGAATTTTTCAGGTGGGTGGCCCACTTCACTGGAGTCCAAGCCCACGCCAATAAACTTGGACCTAAAGGGCAAGGCTTCGTTGAAGGTTTGCAGCGCGGCCAATTCGGTCAGGTGACGCAAGAAACACAAAATGAGTTGCGCGCTCACACCCAGTTGCGCTTGCGCATCCACACACGCGCGGTGCAAACCGTTGATGACGGAGGACATAGGCACGCCACGATCGGTGTGGGTTTGTGGGTCAAAGAAAATCTCAGCGTGCACCACGTGGTCCGCTGCTGCGCGTTGCAAATAAGCCCACGCCATGTCGTAGAAATCTTGCTCATGCAACAGCACGCTGGCACCCGCGTAATAAATGTCCAAAAAGCTTTGCAGGTTGTCAAAGGCATAGGCGGCACGCAAGGCCTCTACGTTGGCATAAGGCAGCGTCACACCATTGCGATCGGCCAGCGCAAAGATAAGCTCAGGCTCTAGCGATCCCTCGATGTGGATGTGCAGCTCGGCCTTGGGCATCTCGCGCAAGAGCTGGGGCAAACGGTGTGGGGCAATGGCGTGAACTTGGAACATGGCTTTCTCCTAACGTGTGCACATGCTAGCTTGAACAACACCCGACTCAAAGCACCAACATCGCCCGAAAGTCGTTCACATTGGTGTGCGTGGGGCCCGTGACCACCAAATCGCCCACAGCCTCAAAGAAGCCATAGGCGTCGTTGCGGTCTAGACAGTCGGCGGCTTTGATGCCGACGGCCTCAGCACGGGCTAGGGTGTCGGGCAGTACGCGTGCGCCAGCGTTGTCTTCGATGCCGTCAATGCCGTCGGTGTCGGCTGCGATGGCCCAGACGTTGGGTTGCGCTTGCAAGGCCACGGCTAGGCCGAGGCAAAACTCACCTGCTCTACCGCCTCTTCCGGGCCGAGCGTGCGGCAGAGCGCTCTGCTCCGTGTCCCCCGCCCGCTGCGCGGTCTCCTCCTTGACCTGCGCAGATCGCTCTGCCACACGCTCGGCCTTTCGGATGGTCACCGTGGTTTCGCCGCCACTCAGGATGACGCATGGTTTTTGAAACGGGCCTTT
>NZ_JBBAOV010000018.1:7713-38524 GCF_040401135.1 Limnohabitans sp.
TCTGGCACGGTGGGGCCACTGGCGATGACCGATGGATCGTCGCCCGGCACGTCACTGATGGTCAGCGTCACCACTTGCGCGGGCGCACACGCAGCAGCCAAGCGGCCACCTTTGATGCGTGAGAGGTGCTTGCGCACGCAGTTCATCTCGCCAATGCCTGCGCCGCTGTTGAGCAGATCGCGGTTGATGCGTTGCTTGTCTTCCAGCGTCAAACCATCGGCCGGCAGGGTGAGCAAAGCCGAGCCGCCGCCTGAGATGAGAAAGAGCACCAAGTCATCTTCGGTCAGGCCTTGGGTCAATTGCAAGATGCGCTCGGCAGCCGCGAGGCCCGCCGCATCGGGCACGGGGTGCGATGCCTCGACCACCTCAATGCGTTCGGGCACACCCGCTGGTCGTGGTGGCGTGTGGTGGTAACGCGTGACCACGAGCCCCGACAAGGGTTTGTCAACGGGCCACAACGCCTCGACCGCTTGGGCCATCGCACCGCCCGCTTTGCCTGCGCCCAACACCACGGTGCGACCCTTGGGTGGCGGCGGCAGATAGGCGGCAGTGTTGTGCAAGGGCAAAGCGCGGTTGACGGCCGCCTGGTACAGCGCGGCTAAAAATTCGTTTGGGTGGGTGGCGAAGTGCGGCGTGGTGGGGCTTGCTTTTTGCATCGGCAAATTGTGCCGTGCCCAACGCGGCTCAGCCCCTGTGGAAACCACTTGGGTGACAAAAAAGTCATGCCACCAGATAAGGGCGTAACAACAATTTAAAACAGATAACTCAGCGGCTTCAAAACCATGGTGTCAAAACGGCATTGCACTGGGTGGCAGTATTGGCAAGTGATCAAGCGAGGAATTTAGGTTACAGCAAAGTATCAAAAGTTCACTCAAAATCTGATGCATCTATTTTTATAACAGGAGACAGACATGCAGATTGGTATCGCAGGCATTGGCAAGATGGGCGCAGCTGTTGGCGCTCGACTGTTGTCGACGGGGCATTCCCTGACCGTGTGGAACCGCAGCGCACAGCGCGCACAACCCCTGCTGGATGCAGGCGCGACATGGGCGGATTCGCCCAAAGCGTTGGCCGAGTCGGTGGATGTGGTCATCACCTTGCTGACCAACGAGGCCGCGATTGATGAGGTGTATGGCGGTGATTCCGGCTTGCTGGCGGGTCATGTAGCAAACAAAATTTTCATCGACATGAGCACCGTTCGACCTGCCAAACCGCAAGAGTTGGCCCAGCGTGCCCAGGCGGTGAAGGCCACTTTTTTAGAGTGCCCCGTGGGCGGCAGTGTGGGCCCTGCCAAAGAAGGCAAGTTGCTGGGTTTTGTGGGCGGGGACGCGCAAGAATTGCTCAAGGTCAAAGCTTTGCTGGATGTGATTTGTCGGCGTGTGGAGCACGTGGGCCCGCACGGCGCAGGTGCCACCATGAAGCTGGCCATCAATTTGCCATTGATGGTGTATTGGCAAACCTTGGGCGAGGCTTTGTCTTTGGTCGAGCCACTGGGTCTAGACCCCAAGCGGGTGATTGATATTTTTGCGGACACCTCTGGCGGGCCCAATATGCTGAAGGTGCGCGGCGGCATGATTGCACAGACGCTGAGCCAACACAAAAGCGATCAGGTCACCGTCAATGTGTCGACGATGCGCAAAGACATGCAAGCCATGCTGGACCAAGGCCAAGCCACGCACAAGCAGTTGCCCTTGACCGCCTTGGCCTTGCAACAGTTTGAGTCAGCGGCGCACAGCGGACTGGACGACCGCGACTGCACGGAACTGCTGGTGTGGTGGTTATCGCAAGGCAGCCGCGCTTAGGACGCGACGGCCGCCCTAGACGCCTCGTTACTCAAGGCGCATTTCGCGAATGATGGCGCGAAATTGATCCATCTGCCGACGCAACATGGCATCTTGCTCGGCAGGGGTTGAGCCCACGCCTTCCGCGCCCAAGTCGTTCAAGCGTTTCACCACATCGGGGTGACGCACCGCAGCGATGACTTCTTTGTTCAAGCGGTCAATGATGTCCTTGGGGGTTTTGGCAGGGGCAAACACGCCGTTCCAGCCTTCGAGCTCCAAATTAGGAAAGCCCAATTCTTTGACCGTCGGAACATCAGGCAGACCAGGAATACGCTTAGAGGCGGTGGTGGCCAAGGCCTTCAATGTGCCTGCCCTGATTTCAGCCAAAGAGGACGACAACTGATCGCCGCCCACTTGCAGTCGACCCGCCAACAGCTCTTGCTTGAGCGGAGCCGCGCCCTTGAATGGAATGTGTGCAATGTCAACCTTGCCGTCTTTTTTGAACGCCTCACCCAGCACGTGCATGGTCGAGCCTGGGCCGGTGGAGCCGTAGTTGTATTGCAGCGCAGGGTTGGCACGCAACAGGGCGGCCAACTCTTTCAAGTCTTTGGCGGGCACGCTAGGGTTGGCGGTCCACACAAAAGGCACATACACCGCAATGGAGACACCCGCAAAGTCGGTGTCCACATTAAAGGGCGAACGGTTGGCCAGAGTTTGCGCCACTGAAGCGAGTGGGAACGACAGGTTGTGCATCATGATGGTGTAGCCATCAGGGGCGGCTTTGGCCATCATGTCCGCACCAATCGCGCCGCCAGCGCCACCGCGGTTGTCCACTGTGACGGGTTGTCCCATGGACTCGCTCATGCGCTGGGCAACCATTCGGGCGACGATGTCGGTGGTGCCCCCTGCAGGGAAGGGCACGATCATTTTGATGGGTTTGTTGGGATAGGCCTGCGCCATGGCGGCCGGATGAAGCGCTAGGGACAGCAGCCCCAGCAGACCGGCGGCGCATATCTTTCGCCATTGTTGAGGAAGTGAACGCATGATGTCTCCTTGTGTTGTCGCCCTCTGAATTTGGGAACAGGGCAAAAAGACTATCGCACAAGGCCCACGTTCACGCGCATCACCAAAGTGACAAGCCGTTGACTGTCAATTCATGGGTTTACTTAACCAGCGCCACCGACTTCACCTGCGCCCACGCGGACATGCCCACTTGCAGCCCCAGAGCATGCACGCCCCGCGCGGTCACGCGCGCCAGCAACACGGTGTCGCCACAGCGCAAGCGCAGCAGGATTTGTGAGGGGTGGGCCTCGGGGGTCATGGCATCCACCACGCAGGGCACGTGGTTTTGAATGCTGGTCTGTGTGGCTTCACCCAGCGTCACGCTCACGTCACGAGCCAACACACGCAGGCGCACGGTTTGGCCCACCGCCAAGCCGCTGTCGCGCACCCAGAGCGCACCACCGGCAAAGCCCACTTGGGCTAAGTGCCATTGGGTGTCGATGTTCAGCACCATGCCCGTGAGCAACGCACCTGCGTCTTCGCCCAACACCACGGGCAGGTTGGCTTGGGTCAGCACTTCGGTCACAGGGCCGTTGGCTTGCACACGGCCCTGGTTCATCACCACCAGCGTGTCGGCCAAGCGCGCCACTTCGTCTACCGCGTGGGTCACGTAGAGCATGGGAATGTTCAAGTCGTCACGCAGTTTTTCTAACCACGGCAGCACTTCTTGTCGACGTGCGTGGTCGAGCGAGGCTAAGGGTTCGTCAAGCAACAACAAGCGCGGTTGTGTGACCAAGGCGCGGGCAATGGCCACGCGTTGACGCTCGCCACCCGATAGCTCGTGGCTGCGACGCTTAAGCAAGTGGCCAATGCCCAGCAGCTCGATGGCTTGCTGCTGCACGGCTCGGCTCATCGCGTTGGCGCTGCCTTTTTCGGCGCGTTGGTGGCCATAGGCCAAATTGCCCGCCACATCCAGATGGTCAAACAACGATGCCTCTTGAAACACATAACCCAAGGCGCGTTGGTGCGTGGGCAGGCGCACTCGTCTGCCGCCATTTGTTGCGTCGTCTTGCCACACCTCGTGGCCCAGTTGCACCAGTCCACGCGCTGATGGTTCTAGCCCCGCCACGCAGCGCAGCAAGGTGGTTTTACCGCAGCCCGAGGGACCGAAAACAACGGTAATGCCACGCGCAGGCAACTGCACATCGACCGACACATCAAAGTCGGCACGCGCAATGTCTAGCTGCAAATGGATGTTCATGCGCCCGCCTTTTTACGTTGATCAGAGCGACGGTTAAACCACGACAGCCCCAACAACACCACAAACGAAAACACCAACATCACACCCGCCAAGCCGTGGGCTTGTGAATATTCCATCGCCTCCACATGGCCGTAAATTTGGGTCGACACCACGCGCGTTTTGTCGGGGATGTTGCCGCCAATCATCAGCACCACGCCAAACTCACCCACCGTGTGCGCAAAGCTCAACATGGCGGCCATCACAAAGCCGGGCTTGGCCAGGGGCACGGCCACGGTAAAAAACGCATCCCACTTACTAGCCCGCAAAGTGGCGGCTACTTCCATCGGGCGAGGGCCCATGGCTTCAAACGCGTTGACCAGTGGTTGCACTGCAAACGGCAGCGAATACAAGATGGAGCCCAGCACCAATCCCCAAAAGCTAAACGCCAACAAGCCCCACCCCGCCCACTGCGTGAACTGACCAATCGGACCATTGGGGCCCAAGGCAATCAACAAATAAAAACCCAGCACTGTCGGCGGCAACACCAAAGGCAGCGCGACAAGCGATGCCACAGGCGCACGCCAGGCCGAACGCGTGTGCGCCAGCCACCAAGCCACAGGCGTGGCCAGCAACAGCAACAGCACGGTGGTGACGCTGGCAAGTTGCAAGGTCAGCGCGATGGCTTGGAAATCTTCGGCGCTTAAATTCATACCCACACTTTACAAGGCGTAACCGTACTGGCGAATGATGGTTTTGGCTTTATCACCTTGCAAATACTTCAGCAGCGCAAGTGCCGCTGCGTTGTCTTTGCCAACGTTGAGCAATACGGCGTCTTGCTTGAGCGGCGTGTGCATGCTTTGGGGCACAACCCAAGCAGAGCCTTGGGTGATGCGCCCGCTGAGCGAGATTTGCGACAAGGCCACAAAGCCCAGTTGCGCGTTTTCGGTGCTGACGAATTGGTAGGTTTGGCCGATGCTTTCGCCTTGCACCAGCTTCGGTACAACGTTGGCTTGCACCCCCATTTTGTGGATCACCTCCATCGCCGCTGCGCCGTAGGGAGCAATCTTGGGGTCGGCCATGGCAATTTTTTGAATACCCAGTTTGTCCAAATTGGGGCTACGCAACACCTCGCCTTTGTCATCCACCAAATTGGAGCTTTTGCTCCACAACGCCAAGCGGCCCGTGGCATAGGTAAAACGAGTGCCAATAACAGCCAAGCCTTCTTTTTCTAAACGCTCTGGGGTTTTGTCATCCGCAGCCAACAGCGCAGCAAATGGCGCACCGTTTTTGATTTGCGCATAAAACTTGCCTGTTGAGCCAAAGGCCAAGTGCGCTTTGTGTCCCGTGTCTTGCTCAAACGCTTGGGCGATTTTTTGCATGGGGGCGGTGAAGTTGGCGGCGACGGCCACCGTCACTTCGCCCGCATAAGCAACAACAAAAAAATGAGCGCTGGCGAGCGCCAGCATCAAACGCAATTTCATAGGCGCTGATTATCTCAGCGCAGCTCCGGCTTCATACCAACGCTTGATGGTTGCACGCTCTGCCTCGGTAATACCCGTTGCATTATTCATGGGCATTTGTCGGGTCACCACCGCTTGTTGGTAGATGCCCAAGGTATGTTGCTTGATGCCTTCAGAGGTGTCCATCCGCACGTTTTTCATTTGCACTTGTTCACCGTGGCAGCTGATGCAGCGCTGCTCAAAGATGACATTGACCTCGGCAAAAGTGACCGGCGCATTGCTAAGAGCCGCAGGTGCAGCAGATGGCGCAGGTCGCATCCACACAATCACGCCGAGCAAAATTACCACGCCTGCAATGGCAAACGGCAGTGGATTTTTGGCGCGGCCCAAGTGGTAGCCGTGGCGTTGAACGAAGAATTGGCGAATCAAGGCGCCCGCCAACATCATCATCACCAAGATGACCCAGTTGTGTTCGGAGGTGTACAAGAAGCTGTAGTGGTTGCTGAGCATCGCAAAGAGCACAGGCAGCGTGAAGTACGTGTTGTGCACGCTGCGCTGCTTGCCACGCTTGCCGTGTGTGGCCAGTTCCTTGGGGTCCATGGCCACGCCGGAGGTCATGGCAGCCACCACTTTGCGCTGACCTGGGATGATCCAAAAGAACACATTGGCGCTCATGGCCGTGGCGATCATCGCCCCCACCAGAAGGAAGGCCGCACGGCCCGCAAACAACTGGCACGACAACCAAGCTGCAAATGCGACCACCACAATCATGGTCAGCGCCACCCAGCGCTCTGCATTTTCACGAAAACCAAACACGCGACACACCGCGTCGTAGATCAACCAAAACGCAACCAAGAAGCTCAGCGCTGCGGTGATGGCCGCAGCAGGCGACCAGTCCATGAGCGACTTGTCGATCAAGAACGTGCCCGCGTTCCAAAGGTACAACACGGTGAACAAAGCAAAGCCGCTGAGCCAAGCAGAGTAGGCTTCCCAATAAAACCAGTGCAGCTTGGTATGAATCTTTTTGGGGGCCACCATGTACTTTTGCGGGTTATAAAAACCGCCGCCGTGCACCGCCCACATCGCGCCGTCCACACCTTTTTCTAGCAGATCGGGTGAGTTGGGTTTGATCAGGTTATTGTCTAAGAAGACGAAGTAAAAGGAAGAACCAATCCACGCAATGGCGGTGATGACGTGCACCCAACGCAGCAGCAGGTTGGCCCAGTCTAAAAAATAGCTATCCATGTCGAAGCCTCAGTCTTTTCAGTCAAAGTTGCCATTCACCACTGCGGGCGCTCTGAATGGCATGAGGGTCGCGAACAAGGGCTACATGTGCCCTGCTCCGCTGCGACAGGTGAAGCTGAGTGTAATGTTTCTAGGCAAACCCCAGCGTCGCTTAGGGCATGGCCCCCGCCACCACCCCCGCCACCATGTCTGCGGTGATGGCCGACAAGGTCCAGCCCAAGTGGCCATGGCCTGTGTTGTAAAACACGTTGGGCGCAATGCCCTTGCCCACGCGCGGCATCATGTTGGGCATCATGGGGCGCAGCCCCGCCCAGGGAACGACCGAACGCGTGTTGATGTTGGGGAAGCATTGCGCGACCCACTTGATCAGCGGTTGAATGCGGTCGTCACGAATGTCACGGTCAATGCCGTTGAACTCGGCCGTGCCCGCCACCCGGAAACGGTCCACACCTAAGCGACTGGTCACCAGTTTGGTTTCGTCGTCAAGCAAGCTCACATTCGGCGCGCCGGATTGGCTCGCCTCGTCCAACAAGTTCACGGTGATCGAATAGCCTTTGACGGGGTAAATGTTCACGCGGTCACCCAACTGAGCAGCAAAGTTGCGGCTGGCCACACCGGCGCACACCACCAGGCCGTCAAAGGTGTGCAAGGTTTGCGCAGCGCCCTCACCCACGGTAACCACGGCTTGATGGCCATTGCTGCTGAGCTGCGTCACATCTTGATCGTACAAAGTGTGCACGCCCAAGCGCGCGGCGGCCAATGACAAACCATGGGTGAACTTGTGAATATCGCCCGTGGAGTCGCTCTCAGTAAAGTACCCACCAAAGTAGCTACCTGCCAAAGTGGGCTCAATGGCTTTCATCTCAGCAGGCGTCACAGCGCGTCGTGGCAGGCCGCCTTTGGCCAGCATGACCGACACCTTGCCAGCGTGGTCAAACCCTTTTTTATCGCGGTAGATGTGCAGAATGCCTTCGCGCTTGTGGTCAAAGTCAATGCCCTCCTCTGCAGCCCATGCAAACAAATGCTCACGGGCGGCCACCGCCAAACGCGCGGTCTCGATCGTGTTGCGTTCGTAATGGGGTATGGCGGCGATGAACTCGGCAAACCAAGACAATTTGTGCCAAGTCGGTGCGGGGTTAACCAACAACGGCGCGTCGTTTTTAAGCATCCACTTGAGGCCCTTAAGGATGGTGCCCCCGTTGTTCCACACCTCGGCGTTGGACGCTGAAAGCTGTCCCCCGTTGGCAAACGAGGTTTCCATGGCGGCGTAGCGGTGGCGCTCAAACAAAGTCACGGCAAAGCCGCGTTTGGCCAAGGCGTATGCGGTGGTTACGCCCGTAATGCCGCCGCCGATGATCGCAATTTTTTTCATGTCTTGATTCTAGAAATTCCCAAAGTCAACCTGCATACAGTTGTTGTCCGCAGCAATTGGACAAGAATAATAGACAAGCCCACAACAATGAGTTTTAAAATATTCATATATTACGAAGCAGCCAATGAAAAACAATTCATTCTTACTCATCTCGGTTTTGGCTATTGCGAACTGCTGGGCTGATCCTGTGTGGCATTGCTCTCGCCATGCTAGGGCAACAAAGGTTGAGGTGCTATCCCAAGCAGACCAATTCTCCATGGCATCCATGGGCAATTCAGACGAGGTAATTGGTGTCTCTATTCTGGACTTGATGGACGTGTACTCAGGAACCCCTGTCAAAGTTGGTGGTCAAGCACTTTCCGCATGTTTTATTTCAGGAAACGACGCGATCACAGCCCCTGCAATGAAATCCCTTGGACTTCAAGCCTCGGCCGCACAAGCTTTGGCAAGAAAAAGCACGATTGTGCAAAGCCATTTGTATAGGGTGACTGATGAAATAGGTATGCAAAACTGCATTGGTAAACACTTTCCAGCGGTCGGCTATTTGTCAGAGCCCACTGAAACAGCGCACCTGATGCCTTGCTTTTAAGTTGGTCTTTCACACACCAGCAGCAGCGGGCTTTCATGTGCATACACTCAAGCCATGGAACTCAATGACTTTTCACCATGGCGTATCAAACCCAAGGACGATTTCAAGCTCAATAACATCGACACTTTGCCAAAATCCAAAGATTTACCCACTGAAGAAGAGTGGAAAGACAATCTCAAAAAACTAGGCGACAAACTTAATAAGCAACAAAGCACTTTGCATGCGAGCAAGCAAAAAGGTTTGTTGGTGGTATTTCAAGGCATGGACACCGCAGGCAAAGACGGCGTGATTCGCAGTGTGTTTACCCACATCAGCCCCTTGGGCGTGCGTGCTGAAGCCTTTGGCGCACCCAGCGAATTAGAAAAAAACCACGACTTCTTGTGGCGCGTTCACCAAAAAACACCAGCGCGGGGTGAGATGGTAATTTTTAACCGCAGCCACTACGAAGACGTGCTTGTCACACGAGTCCGCGGTTGGGTAAAAAAAGACACCTGTGAAGCACGCTACGAGCACATCAAAAACTTTGAGTCCATGCTTCATGACGAAGGCATCAGCATGGTTAAATGCTATCTGCATATTTCCAAAGCTGAGCAAAAAAAACGCCTGCAATCTCGCCTAGATGACCCACTTAAACACTGGAAGCTGCAACCCTCAGACTTCGAAGACCGCCAGTTGTGGCCCAAGTTTGCCGAGGCCTACGAAGATGCGCTGTCGGCCACCAGCACCAAGAATGCGCCTTGGTATGTGGTACCCGCAGACTCCAAGCCTTACCGCGATTTGTTTGTGGCGAGCTTGTTGGTACAGACCTTGGAAAACATGAAACTTGAAATGCCCAAGCCTTTGTTTGACCTCTCGCAAGCCAAACTGGATTGAGCTTTCAAGTCGGCAACTGGAACTGCAACAGCTGCGCCGCCACCGACACCGCAATCACTTCGGGCTCTTTGCCCGTGATGCCACTCACACCTATGGGACAAGTGATAAACGCAAGCTCTTCGGCGGTAAAGCCTTTGGCCTCGAGGCGGTGTTGAAACGTGGCCCACTTGGTTTTGCTGCCAATGAGCCCGACAAACTTCAAATCGCCATGTAGGCGTTGACGTTTCAAACAAGCCGCCACCACGTCTAAATCTTCGGCATGGCTAAAGCTCATGATGAGCACGCTTACACCGCTGGGTAAATCGGCCACGGCTGCATGCACTGGGTCAGAGTGTTCGCACACCACGTTGGGGGGCAGTTGCGTTGGAAAGATTTCGTCTCGGCTATCAACCCACTGCACGTTGTAGGGCAAAGTGCTAAGCACGTTCACCAAGGCACGGCCCACGTGGCCGCCGCCAAAGAGTGCAACAGGTTGGCCGTTAGCCAAGAGTCGTTGTTTGAGTGCCGTTGCGTCGGCAGCGCTGATGCGCTCGAACTTCAAATGCACCACACCACCGCAGCATTGGCCCAAGGCGGGGCCTAGGGCATAGCGGGTTGTGAGTGCGTTGTCTTCGTGGGTCGCTGAGCTTGCGGAATTTTCAGAAACGGGACGCGCCATAAAAGCACGCGCTTCTGTGATCGCCTGAAACTCCAAATGCCCACCGCCAATGGTGTTGACCAAAGTCTGCGGAAACACCGCCATCCAAGCGCCCACCTCGCGTGGGCCCGAGCCCTGCACGCTGTCGACCGACACCAACACGCCGTCGGCATGTTGGAGTTGGATCAGCAGCTCAGCGGTGTGGCGTGGCACGTAGGGCTTAAGCCGCGGCCTTGGCCTTGACGGCTTCACACGCCATCAAGATGCGCTCAGGCGTAGCCGGTGCGTCCAGGTGCACCACGGCTTGGTGGTTGGCGCTGGCCGCCACCGCATCGCGCAAGGCGAAGAAGGCCGACAAGCCCAGCATCAACGGCGGTTCGCCTGTGGCCTTGCTGTTGAAAGGTGTTGGCTTCAGGTTGGCGTTGTCAAACAGCGTGACCTTGAAGTGCTCTGGAATGTCTCCCGCTACCGGAATTTTGTAGGTGCTGGGGCCGTGCGTGAGCAGCTTGCCCTTCTTGTCCCAAATGCACTCTTCCATGGTGAGCCAGCCCATGCCTTGCACATAAGCGCCTTCGATCTGGCCTTTGTCCAATGCGGGGTTGATGCTGCGGCCCACGTCGTGCACGATGTCCACTGCTTTGAGCCACCACTCGCCCGTGCGGGTGTCGATTTCCACTTCGCTCACGGCAGCGCCGTAGCAGTAGTAATAGAAAGCACGGCCATTTAGGGTGGCGAAGTCGTATTTAATTTCGGGCGTCATGTAAAAGCCCGTGACCGACAAGCCCACACGGTCCATATACGCTTGCTTGGTCACGTCGGCCCACTTCACAGCTTTACCGCCGCCGTGCAGTTCGTTGTTGGCAAACGTCACATCGCTTTCAGCGCAACCCAACATGCGAGCCGCCACTGGCTTTAAGCGTTCGCGCATTTGTGCGGTGGCGTTCATGATGGCCGCGCCGTTGATATCGGCACCGCTGGACGCCGAAGTGGCCGAAGCATTGGGCACTTTTTGCGAATCGGTGGCGGTGATGCGCACATGGTCCACGCTGATGCCCAAGCCATCGGCACACACCTGCGCCATCTTGGTGTTCAGGCCTTGGCCCATTTCGGTGCCGCCGTGGTTGCAGCTCACCGAGCCGTCCATATAAATCACCAGCAACGCGCCGCCTTGGTTCAGGTGGGTGGCGGTAAAGCTGATGCCGAACTTTAGTGGCACCAGCGCCAAGCCGCGCTTACGGGTTTTGCTCTTGGCGTTGAAGGCTTGCACCTGGGCACGGCGCTCGGTGTATTTCGATTCCTGCTCCACTTGGTCGATCACCTTGTCACCCACCCAGTCTTCGATGAGCTGGTTGTATTGGGTGGTCATGGTGTCGGGCGTGCCGCTGATGGCGGGGTCTTTGTAGAGGTTGAGCTTGCGCACTTCCAAGGGGTCTTTGCCCAAGGTCATCGCAATTTCGTCCATCACCGTCTCAATGCCAAACATGCCCTGCGGGCCACCGAAACCACGGAAAGCGGTAGCACTTTGCGTGTTGGTCTTGCAGCGGTGGCTCACGAGCTTGAGTGTGGGCAAGTGATAGGTGTTGTCGATGTGCAAACAGGCGCGGTCGTTCACAGGGCCTGAATAGTCGGTGCTGTAGCCACAGCGCGACATGAGCGTGATGTCCGCGCCCAGCACGCGGCCGTTGTCGTCAAAGCCCACTTCGTAGTCGATGCGGAAATCGTGGCGCTTGCCAGTGATGGTCATGTCGTCGTCGCGGTTCACGCGCAGCTTGACGGGCTTTTGCAGTTTGAACGCGGCCAGCGCAGCGCTTTGGCTAAAGATGCTGGCGTTGCCTTCTTTGCCACCAAAGCCGCCCCCCATGCGGCGGCAAATTACCTCTACATCGTTGGTGTGCAGGTTCAGGGCGTGCGCGGCTTCGCGCTGGTTGCCGTCGGGGTGTTGGGTCGACACGTACAGCGTGAGCTGACCATCTTCTTTGGGCACGGCGTAAGTGATCTGGCCTTCCAGGTAAAACTGCTCTTGCTGGCCGGTGCGGGTAGAGCCCTTGATTTTGTGAGGCGCGTTGGCGATTGCCCCCGCCGCGTCGCCACGGGTGATGCCCTTGGGCGGCATGATGAAGCTGCCCGCTGCCATCGCCTCTTCCACCGTCAAGATGGGTGGGAGTTCTTTCACCAACACCTTGGCTTTGTGAGCGGCTTCGCGGGCATACAGCATGTCGCGCGCCACGACCACGGCCACGGCCTGGCCGATGAACTCCACCTTACCAGCGGCGAGGAAAGGGTCGTCATGGATGATGGGGCCACAGTTGTTTTCGCCGGGAATGTCTTTGGCGGTGTAGACCGCCACCACGCCGTGCTCACGCAGGATGGCTTCGCGGTCAATGCCGTCGCCGATCAATTCACCATGCGCCACAGGCGACAAGATGAGCGCGGCATACAAGGTGCCTGCGTGCTCAGGGATGTCGTCAATGTAGGTGGCCGAGCCGGTGACGTGCAGGTGCGCGGACTCGTGCACCAGCTCTTTGCCCTGCTGAACGCCTGACTCAGGCAACAGGTTTTTGAGTGCGGTAGGAGCGTTCATTCAAGCCACCTCTTTCTGTTCTTCGATGAATTCAAGGGCCAGGTTGCGGGCGACCAAAGCGCGGTAAGCCCATGTGGCACGCAAGCCGTCGCGAGCGGTGAAGCTGGCGGTGATCGCGGCGTCCAGATCGGCCGCTTTCACATCAGCGGGCAACTTGCCCTCGAGCACAGCCTCGAGCTTGGGGGCACGGCAGGGCGAAGGCGCCAAGCCGTTGTAGGCCAGCTTCACGCCAGACAACTTACCGTCTTTCAGCGTGTAGCTGATGGCTGCGCAGGTGGCCGAAATGTCTTGCTCGAACCGCTTGCTCACTTTGTGGGCGCGGAACACTTGGCCGGTCACGGGCTTGGGCAGCTCGACCGCTTCGATGAACTCACCAGGCTCTAAAACGTTTTTCTTCATGCCGGTGTAAAAGTTTTCTAGCAACACCTTGCGCGTCTTCTCGCCGCGGCGCAACACGAGGTTGGCACCCAGCGCCAGCAAGCAAGGCATGGTGTCGCCAATCGGCGAGCCGTTGGCGATGTTGCCTGCCAAGGTTGCAGTGGAGCGGATGGGCGGCGAGCCAAAGCGCCGCAGCACCTCAGTGAAGTCGGGGTAGGCCTGGGCCACCAAAGCCTCGACTTGCGTCAGCGACACGGCAGCGCCGATGCGCCAGACCTTGTCGGTATCGGCCACTTGACGCAGCTCGGCCACGTTGCCCAAATACATGATGTGGTCGGGGCGGCTGAACTGTTTGTTCACCTGCAAACCGATTTCGGTGCTGCCCGCAAGCAGCGTGGTGCTTGGGTGCTTGACCAAATAATCGGCCACTTCAGCCAAGGTGGCGGGCGACACAAACTCGTTGCCTTTTTTGGTACGCACCACGGGCTGCACGATGATGTCGCCTTCTAAGCTCATGGTGGGCACGCTGGCACGCTTGATTTCTTTGAGCAGCGGCAGGTCGGCGCTGTCGTCCACCTTTAAAGCTGCTTTTTTCTCGCAGGCCTTGGCCGCGGCGTCAATGATGGGCGCGTAACCCGTGCAACGGCACAAATTGCCGCTCAGGGCGTCGGTGATTTCCTGGCGCACAGGCGAGGTGTTGGTTTGCACCAAGTTGACCAAGCTCATCACGATGCCAGGGGTACAAAAGCCACACTGTGAGCCGTGGCACTTGACCATCTCGTCTTGCACGGGGTGCAAAGTACCGTCGGCTTTTTTCAGGCTTTCCACCGTCTTGATGGACTTACCGTCCAACGAAGGCAGCAACTGGATGCACGAATTGGTGGCCACATAGTCCACGCCCGTGCCAGCCGCGTTGAGCTCACCCACCATCACCACGCAGGCGCCACAGTCGCCTTCGGCGCAACCTTCTTTGGTGCCCGTGCGGTGCAACTGCTCGCGCAAGTAATCAAGAACGGTGGTGGTGCGACGTGCGCCCTCGGCTTCAACGATCTGGCCGTCAAGCACAAAGCGCACGGTGTTGGTGACTTGGGTCATGGTGTGGGGTTTGTAAATCTGAAGTAAGAACCAGATTTTAATGACTTGCACCCCAAATCTGCAGCGGGTATGCCGCTTGGTATACAAAAAAATTAAGACCCTCGATAAGTCGAGTAACTCCAAGGACTGACCAACAGCGGAACGTGATAGTGCTGATCAGTGTGCGCCACGCCAAAGTCCAAGCTGACGTGGTTTAGAAAATTGGGCTCAGGCAATTCAACCTTCTTCGAGGCAAAGTAGCCCTTCACGTCAAACACCAAGCGGTAGGTGCCGCGTTGAAGGCTGTCGTTGTCGTACAGCGGGCCGTCGGGGTTGCGGCCATCGTGGTTCAGGGTGAACGACTTGACCAAGGTGGCTTTTCCGTCCTCGGTGGTGGTGAACAGCGACACTTGCATGCCGGCTGCGGGGCCGCCGTGCATGGTGTCTAAAACGTGTGTGCTCAATCCCATGGTGTGCTCCGAAAATTGGTTAGCGACTGATCTGGTCGACAGAAAGTGTATACAATTTTTGCGTTTGGGTCTATCATGCGGCTCAAGTGAATTTGCCGGAGACCCCAAATGGACAGCTCAACAGCCACCCGCAGCATTGTGGACGCCCTCACCAAAGCCATTGTGGAGCACCGCCTGCACCCCGGCACCAAACTGGCCGAGCAAAAACTGGCCGACCACTTTGGTGTGTCGCGCACGCTGATTCGTCAAGCGCTGTTCCAACTCGTGCAAAAGCGCCTCATCCGCATGGAGCCGGCACGCGGCGCGTTTGTGGCCACCCCCTCCTCGGACGAGGCTCGTCAAGTGTTTGCCGTGCGCCGCATGGTTGAAGTGGAGATGACGCGCAGCTTTGTGCGCCACGTCACACCCGCGCAAATCAAAGCCCTCAAAGACCACGTGGCGGAAGAAAAAGCCGCCGTCAGCCGCGGCGATGTGGCGGGCCGCACTGACTTGCTGGGCGACTTCCATGTGCGCATGGCCGAGCTAATGGGTAACGAAGTGCTGGCCCAAATATTGGGGGAATTGATTTCGCGCTGCGCCCTCATCACCCTGATGTACCAAAGCACCAATGCCGCTGAACACTCAGCCGAAGAGCACGCCGAAATTTTGAAAGCTATCGCAGCCAAAGACGAAGACTTGGCCGTCAAACTGATGGACGAGCATTTGCGCAACGTGGAAGAAGGCCTGGCCCTCGACCGCAAAGTGCCCAGCAACGACATTGCCATGGCATTGGCCTAAACGCTTGCGCTTATGAACTAAACGCTTGCGCTTTTTCAACGAGGAGCACACCCCATGTCCAACGCCACCTACGACAGCACCGCCGCTTACCCCCGCGACTTGGTGGGCTACGGTCGCCATGCGCCCCACGCGCAATGGCCCAACCAAGCCCGCATTGCGGTGCAGTTTGTGCTGAACTACGAAGAAGGCGGCGAGAACGCCACCTTGCATGGCGACGCAGGTAGTGAGATGTTCTTGAGCGAGATGTTTAACCCGCCCAGCTTTCCCGACCGACACCTGAGCATGGAAGGCATTTACGAATACGGCTCACGCGTGGGCGTGTGGCGCATCTTGCGAGAGTTTGAAAAACGCGGCCTACCCCTCACCGTGTTTGGCGTGAGCATGGCGCTGGAGCGTCACCCCGAACTCACCACCGCGTTTGTGGAACTGGGCCACGAAATTGCCTGCCATGGCTACCGCTGGCTCAACTACCAAACGATGGATGAAGCCACCGAACGTGCGCACATGAACACGGGCATCGACATCCTCGAACGCCTGACCCACACCACCCACGGCAACAGCATCCACGGCGCGGGCTGGTACACCGGCCGCGACAGCCCCAACACCCGCCGCTTGGTGGCCGACCACGGCGGCTTTGAGTACGACAGCGATTACTACGGCGAAGACCTGCCCTTTTGGATGAAGGTCAAAAAATCTGATGGCGAAGTGGTGCCGCAGCTCGTGGTGCCCTACACGCTCGACTGCAACGACATGCGGTTTTGCCTGCCCCAGGGATTCAGCCAAGCCGACGATTTTTTTATCTATCTGCGTGACAGCTTTGACGCGCTGTATGCCGAGGGCGACCCCGACGGCGCTAACGCGCCCAAGATGATGAGCATTGGCATGCACTGCCGCTTGCTGGGCAAGCCCGGCCGTATCGTGGCGCTACAAAAGTTTTTGGACCACATCGCCCAACACGACCGGGTGTGGGTGGCCCGCCGCATTGACATTGCACGCCACTGGAAGCAAGTCCATCCCTACAGCGGCAGCTGAACAACAGGACACCCTCATGAGCACACCGCACATCACACTGAACCAAATCAACACCCTGCCCCATGCGCAGGCTGTGGCCTTGCTCACTGGCTTGTACGAGCACTCCGATTGGATTGCAGCGCAAGCCTTGGACGAGCGTCCATTCGCCTCAGCCGCCGCGTTAAAACACGCCATGGTGAAAGTGCTTCACGATGCTGGCCGTGAGCCACAGCTCGCTTTGGTGCGAGCCCACCCCGAGTTGGCTGGCAAGGCGATGGTGAGCAAAAGCCTCACCGCAGAATCAGCCCATGAGCAAGCCAAAGCGGGCCTGACCCACTGCAGCGCGCAAGAGTTTGCACACATCCAGCAGCTCAACGCCAGCTACAACGCCAAGTTTGGTTTCCCCTTCATCTTGGCGGTGCGCGGACCACGGGGCACGGGCTTAAGCAAGCAGCAAATTATTCAAACCTTTGAGCGCCGCCTGCACAACCACCCCGACTACGAACTGGCCGAATGTCTGCGCAACGTCCACCGCATCGTAGAAATTCGTTTGAACGACAAGCTGGGCTACCAGCCCGAGCTGGGGCATGAGGTGTGGGACTGGCAAGAATGGCTCGCCCAATTCAGCGATGCACCCGACGCACTCACCGTCACCTACCTGACCGATGCGCACATCCAATGTGCTCGCACGATTGAGATGGGCATGAAAGCCTGTGGCTTTGATGACGTGCGCATTGACGCTGTGGGCAACGTGGTGGGCATTTACAAAGCGGCCCCCACTCACGGTGGATTGCAAGCTAAAACTTTAATGACAGGCTCGCACTACGACACCGTGCGCAACGGCGGCAAGTACGACGGCCGCCTAGGCATCTTTGTGCCCATGGCCTGCGTGCGTGAACTGGTCCGCAAGGGCCAACGCCTGCCCTTCAACCTAGAAGTGGTCGCCTTTGCCGAAGAAGAAGGACAACGCTACAAAGCCACCTTCTTGGGCTCTGGTGCTTTGGTAGGGGACTTCAAAAACGAGTGGCTAGAACAAAAAGATGCCGCCGGTGTGACCATGCGCCAAGCCATGAAACATGCGGGTTTGAAGATGGAAGACATCCCCAAACTCACCCGCAACGCCGCAGAATATTTAGGCTTTGTGGAAGTGCACGTTGAACAAGGCCCCGTGCTCAACGAGCTAGACATTCCCTTAGGCGTGGTGACCTCTATCAACGGCAGTGTGCGCTTTGTGGGCGAAATCATCGGCATGGCCAGCCATGCCGGCACCACCCCCATGAATCGCCGCCGCGATGCCGCCACCGCCGTAGCCGAGCTGGCTTTGTTTGTAGAAAAACGTGCCGCTCAAATACCTAATTTGGTTGGCACTGTTGGCCAACTTTTCGTGCCCAACGGCTCCATCAACGTGGTGCCCGGCCGCTGTCAATTTAGCCTCGACCTGCGCGCCACCACCAACGCGCTGCGTGACAGCCTGATGCAAGACGTGCTGGCAGAGCTCAAAGCCATTTGCGAACGCCGTGGCTTGCACTACACCCTAGAAGAAACCATGCGCGCCAGCGCCGCACCCAGCAACGCCAAGCTGCAAGACTTGTGGCAACAAGCCGTGCAAAGCTTGGGCGTGCCTGTGTTCCACCTACCCAGCGGCGCAGGCCACGACGCGATGAAGCTGCACGAAGTCATGCCCCAAGCCATGCTGTTTGTACGCGGCCAAAACGCAGGCATCAGCCACAACCCCCTTGAGAGCACCACCAGCGACGACATGCAACTGGCCATCGACGCCTTCATGCACTTGCTGCACAACACATCCCAAAAGCCATGAACCACACGACCCAATACGCCCAACTCGACGCATGGATTGACGCGCACTTTGACGAGCAAGTGAAGTTCTTGCAAGCCTTGGTGCAAGTGCCCACCGACACCCCGCCCGGCAACAACGCCCCCCACGCCGAGCGCACCACTGAGCTGCTGCACGCCTTTGGCTACGAAGCCGAGAAACACGCCGTGCCCAGCGATGAGGTGAAAGCCTATGGCTTGGAAAGCATCACCAACCTCATCGTGCGCCGCAAGTTTGGCGAGGGTGGCAAAACCATTGCGCTCAATGCCCACGGCGATGTAGTGCCTCCTGGCGACGGCTGGGCACACCAACCCTACGGCGGCGAGATTGAAAACGGCGCGATGTTCGGCCGCGCCACAGCAGTGAGCAAAAGCGACTTCTCCACCTTTACCTTTGCCACGCGTGCGCTTGAATCATTGGGGTTGAAGTTGAAGGGCGGCGTCGAACTGCACTTTACGTACGACGAAGAATTTGGCGGCGAAAAAGGCCCAGGCTGGTTGCTGTCGCACGGTCTGACTAAACCCGACTTAATGATCGCCGCAGGCTTTAGCTACCAAGTAGTCACCGCCCACAACGGCTGCTTGCAAATGGAAGTCACCGTGCAAGGCGAAATGGCTCACGCGGCCATTCCCGACAGCGGCACCGATGCACTGCAAGGTGCGGTCCACATCTTGAACGCACTGCACGCACTCAACGCCGATTACATGCACATCACCTCCAAGGTCGAAGGCATCACGCATCCGTACTTGAACGTGGGCCTGATCAGCGGCGGCACCAACACCAACGTGGTGCCAGGCAAGATTGTGTTCAAACTCGACCGCCGCATGATTCCCGAAGAGAACCCTGTCGAGGTGGAAGCAGCCATTCGCAACACCATCCAAGTTGCAGCAGCCAGCTTTAACCCACCGCGTGGCGGCAAGCAGCTGAAGGTCGACATCAAACGCCTCTTGCTGGCCCACGCCATGGTGCCGCTGGCGGGCAATAAGCCCTTGGTGGATGCCCTCCAAAAACACGGCAAACACTTGTTTGGCGAACCCATTCCTGCAGTAGGCACACCGCTCTACACCGATGTGCGTTTGTACGTGGCGCAAGGCATTCCGGGCGTCATCTATGGCGCAGGGCCACGCACCGTGCGAGAGAGTCACGCCAAGCGCAATGATGAACGCGTGATGCTGGAAGATGTGCGGCGAGCGACCAAGGTGGTGGCGCGCACGCTGCTAGATTTGTTGATTTCATAAGCAGTATTACGAACAAGCCCAAACATACCGCCCGTTACACTGACCCAGCAAAAAACGGCCCTGTTACTGACAGAGCGCCGAAAAACTACCTTTTGTCTGGAGCAACATAATGGAATTACTACAAAGCACCGACTTCTGGCTAGGACTGTTGCTGATCATTTGGATCAACATCATCTTGTCTGGAGATAACGCGGTTGTGATCGCTTTGGCAGCACGCAGCTTGCCACCTGAACAACAAAAAAAGGCCATCTTATTTGGCTCTGGCGCGGCCGTGGTGTTGCGCATCGGCTTGACCGTGGTGGCCGCCATGTTGATGAATTTGGAATACTTGCAAATTGTGGGTGGCCTGTTGCTTTTGTGGATTGGCTCTCAACTCTTAGCCGGTGAAAACGAAGACGAAGGTGAAGGTGGCGAGCAAAGCAGCTTGTTTTCAGCCATTCGCACCATCTTGATCGCCGATTTGGTGATGAGCCTGGACAACGTCATTGCCGTGGCCGCCGCCGCCAAAGGCGACCAGGTGCTGCTCATCATCGGTTTGGCCATCAGCATTCCCATGGTGATTTTCGGCAGCACCTTGATGATCAAACTCATGGAGCGCTTCCCCATCATCATCACCTTGGGTGCAGCTTTGATTGGCTGGGTGGGTGGTGAGACGGTGGCCAGCGATGCGGTGTTGCGCGATTTCAGCGCCGCCAACTCTTGGTTCCACCTCACCGCAGCGGCCTGCGGCGCTGTGTTGGTGTTTGCTTGGGGCAAATTAAATCAATTGCGCAAACCCAAGAAAGTAGCTGCCGAGTAGGCACGCCAGCGTTTATCCCGCCAAAAGCCAGCCAGCGTGCTGGCTTTTTTCATGGGGCACAACTCGCCCCAACCACGGCGCACCACAGTGGTGCAAAACGCCGCATTGGTGCAAACCCTTTTTGTATACAAACCAAAATCGCGCACAATTTGGCGTCAGCATCCCGCAAACAGGCGTCTAAAAGTAGGCACCAATATTGCAAGCTTGTATACAACACCATTTTCAATTTTGATTTTCAGAGGCTCACATGATCAAACGCACTTTCATCAAAACCACCCTCGGCTTGGCATTGGCTGCTAGTTTTGCAGGCGCTTCGGCCCAAACCACGCCTTTGAAATTTCAACTCGACTGGCGCTTTGAAGGCCCATCGGCGTTCTTCTTGGTGCCTGTAGCCAAAGGCTATTTCAAAGACGCCAAGCTCGACGTAACCGTCGACGCGGGCAACGGCTCAGGCGGCGCGGTTAACCGTGTGGCCTCTGGCGCTTATGACATTGGCTTTGCTGACTTGGCCGCCCTGATGGAATTCCACGCCAACAACCCAGACGCACCTACCAAGCCAGTGGCCGTGATGATGGTCTACAACAACACGCCAGCGTCTGTGATGGCTCTCAAAAAATCGGGCATCAAAACCCCAGCTGACTTGGCTGGCAAAAAGTTGGGCGCACCCGTGTTTGATGCAGGCCGTCGTGCCTTTCCCATCTTCTCTCAAGAAAACAGCGTGGGCGCTGTGAACTGGGTGTCGATGGACCCTCCTTTGCGCGAAACCATGTTGGTACGCGGCGATGTGGACGCCATCACCGGCTTCACCTTTACATCCTTGCTCAACATCGAAGCGCGTGGCGTGAAAGCTGAAGACGTGGTGGTGATGGAGTACCCCAGCTATGGCGTGAAGCTGTATGGCAACGCCATCATTGCCTCACCCAAGCTGATCAAAGAAAACCCAGCCGCACTCAAAGCTTTCTTGGCTGCTTTTGCCAAAGGTGCGAAAGAAGTGATCGCTGACCCCGCCAAAGCCATTGAAGCAGTCAAGGCGCGCGACGGCATTATCAACAGCGAACTCGAAACACGCCGCCTGAAGCTGGCCATCGACACCGTCATCAACAGCGCAGATGCACGCGCTGAAGGTTTTGGCCAAGTCAAAGCGCCACGTTTGTCTTTGATGGCCTCTCAAGTGTCAGACGCTTTCAACACCAAAACACGTGTGAAGGCTGACGACATTTGGAACGGTTCTTTCCTGCCAACAGCCAAAGAACTTGACGTGTTGCCAAAAGGTAAGAAGTAAATAGGCCTTCTAGATGACTGCTTCTACTGAACACTTCGTCGATTTTCAAAACGTCTGGCTTGCTTACAACGACGAGCTGTTAGCTGAAAACCACTTTGCAGTGGAAGACATCAATCTGCAGGTCAAACAAGGCGAGTTCATTGCCATTGTGGGCCCTTCGGGTTGTGGCAAATCTACCTTCATGAAGCTCACCACAGGTTTGAAAAAACCTAGCCGTGGCACTATTTATGTAGATGGCCAGCCCGTTAACGGCCCGCTCAAGATCAGCGGCATGGCGTTTCAATCGCCCTCGCTGCTGCCTTGGCGCACCACGCTGGACAACGTGTTGCTTCCCTTGGAAATCGTGGAGCCTTACCGCTCCAACTTCAAAGCCCAAAAAGCTGAGTACGAAAACCGAGCCATCCAGCTGCTACAAACCGTGGGTTTGGGCGGCTACGAGCGCAAGTTTCCGTGGGAGCTGTCGGGCGGCATGCAACAACGCGCCAGCATTTGCCGCGCGTTAATTCATGAACCCAAAATGCTGTTGCTGGACGAGCCGTTTGGCGCACTCGACGCCTTCACCCGCGAAGAGCTGTGGTGCATCTTGCGCGACCTGCATGCCATGCAAAAGTTCAACGTCATCTTGGTCACCCACGATTTGCGCGAATCCGTTTTCTTGGCCGACAAGGTTTATGTGATGAGCAAGAGCCCTGGCCGCTTTGTGGTGCAGCGCGACATCGATCTGCCCCGCCCACGTGATTTGGAAGTGACCTACACCCCCGAGTTCACCAACATCGTCCACGAGTTGCGCGGCCACATCGGCGCCATGCGCAAAACCGGCGCAGTCATTCAGCAATAACGCAAACCCAAGACCATGAAACAAAAACATCTCGAAACTTGGGCGCCTTGGGGCTTGCTCGTGGGCACTTTGCTCCTGTGGCAAGCCGCGTGTTCGCTGTTCAACGTTTCTGAATTTATCTTCCCCTCGCCGCTGCGCATTTGGGAACAAATGGTGGAATACCGCGACGTCATTGCGGGCCACGCCTGGCGTACCTATTGGGTGACCATGGTTGGTTTTGGCATTGCCATCGTGGTGGGCGTTCTGTTGGGCTTTGTCATTGGCAGCTCGCCCTTGGCCTACTCAGCCGTGTACCCGCTCATGACGGGCTTCAACGCCTTACCCAAAGCGGCGTTTGTGCCTATCCTGGTGGTGTGGTTTGGCATCGGCGTGGGCCCAGCCATCCTGACCGCGTTCTTGATCAGCTTCTTCCCCATCATGGTCAACATTGCCACGGGCTTGGCCACACTCGAGCCTGAACTGGAAGACGTGCTGCGCGTCTTGGGCGCTAAGCGTTGGGACGTGTTGGTCAAAGTGGGCTTGCCCCGTTCGATGCCTTACTTTTATGGCTCGCTCAAAGTGGCCATCACCTTGGCCTTTGTGGGCACGACGGTGTCTGAGATGACGGCTGCCAACGAAGGCATTGGCTACTTGCTTATTTCAGCGGGCTCGGCCATGCAAATGGGCTTGGCGTTTGCTGGCTTAGTGGTGGTGGGGGCCATGGCCATGATCATGTATGAGTTGTTCAGCATGATTGAAAAACACACCACGGGGTGGGCACACCGAGGCTCGCAAAACCACTGAATATCGACCCATAAAAAAGCCGCTTTTATAGCGGCTTTTTACTGCTTTAAGATTCATTAAAAACAGCAACTTCGTCAAATTTCTAGTATTAAATCGATAAATTCAAACAATTTACGAATATCATCACATTCACTTTCTGCCGGCGCAATATCCCTACGTTGCAGTCGGATTTCTATTACTTGAATGGCGAAGCCCATGGCCTCTAAAACTGAACACACCCCTGATCACTCAGACCTTGGAATGACCGGCGGAGACAAGCTTTTCATCGTATTCATAGTTTTGATCATCGCTGCCGTCACATGGCTGGGCGTTGTCAACTACAAAGAAGCGCTCAAAGTCGAGACCGCCAAAAGCAATGGCGAAGCTTGGGTGGCATGGATGACCGAAGCCGGCACCACGCGCTTTGAAGCCGACACCAAACATGCAGCCTGCAAAGGTGGCGTCAAGCCCGCAGCCGATGCCAAGGCCGACACCCCTGGAACTTGGGGCGCTTGCTTGGCACACATCGTGGCCAACACCGAGATCAAAGACCAAGTCAATTCGTTTTTCAACAAGCCTCCCCACTTTGTGGCGGCCTGCGACCCCAAAGACCGCACCTTGATGGGCGCCATTTTGTTGGAAGACCTAATGCCCACGCCCCCAGGCTCAGCCACCCCCTTCGTCGCGTCACAACTGTTGGAAACCGACAGCATTGACTACAAGATGCAACTGCGCCTTTCTGTGTGTGACAAAGGTGGCTACGCCATCAAAGTTGCTGAGTTTGAATTCTGAGGTCTGACATGCAAACACAATCCAAACAAGACAAATTCTTAGAAGACCTCGACGTCAAAGCCATTCTGGGCCAAGACATAGAAGCCGATATCGACCGCAACTTGCCCATGCGCAAGTGGCTTTACTTATGGCTACTAGATCCCAACATCCCTGGCAACTTTCAAAAAAACTTGGACAAGTGGATCAGCTATCTGATCATCATCAACTTGTTCACTTTGATGTTCGAAAACGTGCCTGCGGTGTTCGAACCTAACCAAATTTGGTTTCAAATCTTTGATATTTTCTCTGTGGCTGTGTTCACCGTTGAATACGCCTTGCGCCTTTATTTGGCACCTGAGGACGAAGAGTTTAAGCATCGCAAAAATGCACGGCTAGGCTTTGCCACCAGCCCATTCGCCATCATTGACTTCTTGGCGATTGCGCCTTTTTACTTGCAAGCCTTCATCCCCATAGATTTGCGCGTGTTGCGATTCCTGCGACTGCTGCGGATCATGAAGCTGTTTCGTGTCTTGATTCCCGCCATTGCTGAATTCAAAGAACTCAACCAAGGCCGCACCTTCCGCCAAAAGGTGCACGCTTTGGTGTTCCCCAGCAACTACGGCGGCACCATGCAACACATCTTTGAGGTGTTCATTGGTGTGTGGGTGATCTTGTCTGTGTTGGCCGTGATCTTGGAATCGGTCAAGGGCATCAACTACATCTTGCATTTGCAATTCGTCATCTTGGACGCTGTGGCTGTGGCCATCTTCACGGTGGAGTACTGCATGCGCATGTATGCCTGCGTCGAAGAGCCAGGCTACAAAGGCGCGGTCTTAGGTCGCTTTAAACAAGCCAAGTCGCCGTCTACCCTGATCGACTTTTTGGCCATCTTGCCCTTCTTCCTTGAGGTGTTCTTGCACCATCTGATCGACTTGCGCTTCTTGCGGGTGTTCCGTTTGGCGCGATTGCTCAAGCTCACACGCGGCAGCGATGCCACCGCCGTGTTGGTCAAAGTGGTGGTGCGCGAATGGCCTGTCATGGGCGCTGCCACCTTCATCATGATGTTGTTGTTGGTCTTGACTGCCAGCTTGGGCTACTTGTTTGAGTACGACGCGCAGCCTGAAAAGTTTGAAAACATTCCAACCTCCATCTATTGGGCAGTCATCACCTTGGCCTCGGTGGGCTATGGCGACATTTCACCCGTCACGCCGATGGGCAGGGCCATGACCAGCATCTTGGCTTTGATGGGCATCGGCATCTTTGCCATCCCTGCCGCCTTGTTGGCCTCGGCCTTCAGCGACGAGTTGGTTAAAGAGCGTGACTTGCTGAAAGCCAAGTTGTTTGCCATCCTCAAAGACGGTCATATCAGCGATGCAGAAGCCGCCATCATTCGAGCCGAAGCCAAGCGCTTGCACTTGACGGTTGACGAGGTGAATAAATTGATTGAAGTGGTGGTCAAAGAGCACGAGCTTGAAGAGCGCAACCCTTTGCCAATTCATTTAATCGCTCAAAACCCGGCCTTGGCTGTCGAGCATTACAAAGTGTTATTGGGCCAAATACGACAACTCGGTGTGCAAGTCGATGCCACGCAGTTTGACCAAGCGGCACAAGCCGGAGAGCGTTTGACCGCTAATGAATTTGCCTTGTGGCAAAAAATTCAAGGCAAGTCGTAAGCTGGGCTAAATCGACGCTTGGCTTAACTTTGCAAGCCTCACCACAAGCGGTCACACACAATTTGTGTGGCCGCTTGCTTTTTCAGACAATTGATACTTTTTATATCGTTAGACCTTTCCCATGACAACAGGTTTTAAGAAAAAACTGATGGAAATATTGGATGGCTCGCCCAACCACGCGGCCAGCCATTACGTTGAATGGGCCATCACCGTGGTGGTGCTGGTCAATTGTTCTGCGGTGATTCTTGATTCCGTTCCTGAAATTCACGCCCAATACAAAGTCATCTTCCACGAGCTGGAATTTTGGAGCGTCATGTTCTTTACCGCTGAATACATTTCTCGCGTGTGGTCGCTGGGGGCCAAGTACGGCCCCGCGAATGGCGGCACTTGGAAGGGCCGCTTTCAATACATATTCAGCCCCTTTGGCTTGATCGATTTTTTTGCCACCATGCCCTACTACTTGCATGTGTTCTTCCCCACGCTGGACTTGCGCATCCTGCGTGTGTTGCGCCTGCTGCGAATTTTGAAACTCTCCAAATACAACACAGCGCTGCAAGACTTGTTTCATGCCATTCACTCCGAGCGTCAAGCGTTTGGCTCTGCGGTATTTTTGTTAACCATTGCCACCATCGTGTCAGCCTCGCTGATGCACTTTGCCGAAGGTCATCGACAACCTGAGTTCTTTGGCACGATTCCGCACTCCATCTACTGGGCCATCGTCACCATTACCTCAGGCTATGGCAACGTCGAACCTATGACCAAGGCGGGGGAGGCCATTGCGCTCATCACTGGCTTTTTGGGGGTCTGCATGGCCGCAATCATGACGGGCATCGTGGCATCGGCATTCTCCAACCAAGTGGCCCGAAAGAAAGCCGCGTTTGAAGCGCAACTTCGCGAAGTCTTTAAAGACGGCAATATGTCAGTTGATGAAAAGGAATCGCTGCAACGCTTGCAAGCACACTACCGACTTTCTGATGAACAAGTCGAAGCTATGCTGCTGCGCGCCCAAAATAAATCGTCTGCTAAACCATGAGCGCCACCATGAATACCGCAGCCGCTAACCCCTCTATTTATCAGCGCATCAAACGCCGCACCTTCGAAATCATGGAAGGTGAAAAACCTGACAAATACAGCCACTTCGTAGAAATCTTCATAGCCCTTTTGGTGGTGGCCAACGTGATTGGCATCATTTTGGAATCTGTGCCTGAAATTCATGATGCATTTCTGCACGAGTTCCACTTGTTTGATATGTTTAGCGTGGCCGTGTTCTCGGTTGAATTTATCCTGCGCGTTTGGTCGTATGGTGAGAAATACATCCACAGCGGTGGCACGGCTTGGCAGGGCCGAAAAGACTATTTGTTTAGCTTCTACGGCATCATCGACTTTGTGAGTACCGTGCCGTTTTATCTGCAACTGCTTTTCCCGGGGGCGGACTTACGCGTGTTGCGCATGTTTCGACTGCTGCGAATATTCAAACTCTCGCGCTACAACAGTGCATTTGAAGACATGGTGGCCGCTGTCAAGGCAGAGAAAGACTCTTTTTCCTCTGCCGTGTTTTTGCTGTTCATCAGCTGCTTGCTTTTCTCCTCTTTGATCTACATCATCGAAGGCCATGAGCAGCCCGAGGTGTTTCCTTCTATACCTGCTGCCATGCACTGGTTTGTCATCACCATCGTGGCAGGCTGGGGCAACGTCGAACCCGTCACTTTTTTTGGCACGATTTTGGTCATCCTTACCCAAGTGCTGTCTATCGCTTTGGCCGCGATTTTGACGGGTGTCGTGGCCACTGCCTACACGGCACAAGTGGAGCGACGCCAAGCGCTGTATGAAATGGAAGTGCGCAATGTGCTGGCCGATGGCGTTGTCACAGAAGAAGAACAAGCTCAACTTAAAATCATGCAAGCCAAGCTGGGGATGTCGGATGAGCAAGTCGAAGCCATCAGGCACCAGATGGAAGAAGAAAAACAAATCGCCAAAGCCAACAAACAATCGACTTAACTAAAAACGAAAGCCTTCATGGACAACCGTGCTTACGAGAAATACAAGCAAGAGAACCCGGATGTTTACACACCGCTTTCCACCTATGACTACGTAGACCAATTCGTGCATCAACTCACCAACGCCGAGTTGGTGGTGTGCGTGGCCGCAGTCGTATTGGCAGTGTTTGCCCTGTATAAAATTTTTACCAAAGCTAAAAGCAAACGCAAAGACAAGCATTCCGACGATCAGCAAGAGTAAAAGGAAAACACCATGAGCGAAGTCCCAGAAACCGAATTGCCAGACCACGGCAATGACCCCTTCCGCACCCGTTGCGCCATGCTGGTGTCATTGCTGGCCATGTGCTTGGCCATCGCCAGCTTGGGCGGCAACAACGCCGCTAAAGAAAGCATGAGCAACAACATCTTGGCTGCCAACGCTTATTCTTTTTACCAAGCCAAGAACATCCGTCAAACCGATTACAAAATTGCGGCTGATGACCTTCGCATACAGCTGGCCAACGACAAGCTCTCTCCCGCAGCCAAAGCGATCGCTGAGAAAAAAGTTGAAGGCTACGAAAAAAATATCGCACGCTATGAGTCCGAGCCAGAAACGGGCGACGGCAAAAAAGAGCTGATGGCCAAAGCCAAAGCACACGAACATGAGCGCGACATTGCGCTGCGCCAAGACCCTTGGTTTGACTATGCCGAAGCGCTTTTGCAAATCGCGATTGTGCTGACCTCGGTGGCCATTTTGACGGGCGCTGTGGTGCTGTTTTGGGTGCCTTGCGTTCTCGGCCTAGTTGGCATCTTCTCAACCATCAACGGGTTCTTGTTGTTTATCTAACGGCTGTGAATCCGATGCAAAGGCCATGACCGAACACGCCCACCCACCCAAAACCTCCTTGCTGGGCCTCGTCTACCAATGGTTGTTTGACCCCGAATTCAAACACGGCTTCAACCACACGGTCGAGCGATGCATTGCCTTCCTGATTGTGGCAAGCGTCTTTGCGGTACTGATCGAAAACACGCCCGAGATATACAACAGCTACGCGGGTTGGTTCCATTGGTTTGACGTGCTCACGGTGGGCATCTTTACGGTTGAATATGTGATGCGCGTGGCCACCGCGCATTTGCACCCCGACTTTGCAGGCAAAAGCATGCCGCGCTTGCGCTACGCCTTTAGCTTTTATGCGCTGGTGGACTTGATCGCCATTGCGCCCTTTTACTTTGCACGTTTTGTCGATGTGGACGTGGAAATGCTGCGCGTGTTGCGGATCATGCGACTGGCGCGGATGTTCAAGCTGTCACGCCAAATTATTCCTGCTTGGCTCGAGTTTCAAGAACTCAACCAAGGCCGCTCGTTCCGCGCCAAAGTGTTTGCCCTGCTAGAGCCCACCGGTCACTCGGGCCGCTTGCATGCTTACCTCGACAACTTCATTGTGTTTTGGGTGGCCTTGTCTATCTTCTGCGTGATCTTTGAATCGGTGGCATCGATGCGCGCCTTGTTCGCGGTTGAGTTTCATGTCATCGACGTGATGGCTTTCACCCTCTTTACCATCGAGTACATCGCACGCGTGTACTCAGCGCCTGAAAACCCAAAGTATCACAACCGGATGGCACGATGGGCGCACATTCGTTCGGGCCCCGCCATCATCGACTTGCTGGCGATTCTGCCGTTTGTCCTAGAGAGCCTGTTAAGCCAACACCTGGACCTGCGCTTCTTGCGCGTCTTTCGCTTGGTGCGCATGCTCAAGCTCACGCGCTACACCTCAGCGCTGGAAACCCTTTACAAGGTGGTGCAGCGCGAGTGGCAAGTTATCTTTGCCTCGGTGTTTGTGATGATGTTGTTGGTGGTGCTGACCGCCAGCTTAGGCTTCTTGCTTGAGCATGAGGCGCAGCCTGATAAGTTTGAAAACATTCCTCAATCCATTTACTGGGCCATCATCACTTTGGCCTCGGTGGGTTATGGCGACATCTCCCCCATCACGCCCATGGGCCGCGCCCTGACGGTGGTGTTGGCGCTGGTGGGCATTGGTATTTTTGCTATCCCTGCGGGCTTGTTGGCTTCGGCCTTTACCGACCAGTTGCGCATTGACCGCGACGCTTTCAAACAACGCCTCATGCTGGCCTTTGAAGACGGCATGCTCAACGGCGCGGAGCGAGAGCTCATCATTGCTGAGGCCGAGCGTTTGCACTTGTCGCACGAAGAAGTCACTCGATTGACCCACGAAGCCCGCGCCGAGTTTGCCGCCAAAGAAGCCGAAGACCACACCCATGCCAACGGCTTGGTGCTAGACGCCAAAGCGCACCCCGCCTTGGCCGCTGCGCAGTTCAAACTGCTGGTCGATCAGCTCAGCTTGATTGCCCAAGCCACCGGCGAAGACAGCTTGCGCAAAAGCTTGGCCCACATCAAAACCGACCACCAAGCCGAACTGGATGTGTTGGCCATCGTGGCCAAACGCCACATCTAAGGCCCACGCACGCAGCGGTTTTGCAAGTGGGCGACAGCCTGCTGGCGCGTTTGCGTTTACCGTAGCCAAATGACGCATTTTTACCAACCCAAAGACGGCCACGGGCTGCCCCACGACCCCTTCAACGCCATCGTTGGCCCACGCCCCATCGGCTGGGTATCGACCCGCAGCAACGACGGCATTTTGAACCTCGCGCCCTACAGCTTTTTCAACGCTTTTAACTACATCCCGCCCATCATTGGCTTCTCGAGCACCGGCCTGAAAGACTCGGTGCGCAATGTGCAAGAAAACGGCATGTTTGTGTGGAACCTCGTCACCCGCCCACTGGCCGAAGCCATGAACCAAACCTGCGCGCCTGTGGGCCCCGAGGTGAATGAGTTTGAATTGGCAGGACTGACCACCGCCCCGTCACGCGTGGTGGACGTGCCACGCGTGGCCGAGAGCCCTGTGTCGTTTGAGTGCCGCAGCACGCAAATTATTCAGCTCGAAGGCCTGGACAAACAAAAAGTACCCACTTGGTTGGTGCTGGGCGAAGTGGTGGGCGTGCACATTGCCGACCACTTACTGAAAGACGGCATTTACGACACCGCCAATGCAGGCCACATCTTGCGCGGTGGCGGCCCTGCTGATTACTTCAGCATTGGGCCAGAGCAGCTGTTCAAGATGTCGCGGCC
>NZ_JBBAOV010000018.1:38624-46540 GCF_040401135.1 Limnohabitans sp.
GCTTAAGTCAAAGCCTTACTGACCAAAGCTTTCAGGCATTTGCACCGCCACCACTTCACCGCGTGCGGTGGCCACCTCGCCGGCATAAACGGTGGCTTCCACCACCACTTTGCGCCCTTTGATTTCTTTCACACGGCCACGAATAACCAGCTCGCCCTCCAGCGGTGTAGGCTTTAAAAAGTCCACATGCAACGAGCCCGTGACAAAGCGAAAAGCTGGCAAGGAATCGTGGCTGCGCCCTTCTTGCTTGTACATGGCAGCCGACGCTGTGCCGGTGCAATGGCAATCAATGAGTGACGCAATCAAGCCGCCATACGCGTAGCCCGGCACGGAGGTGTGATACGGCTCGGGCGTGAAACGCGTGACGGTTTCGTCGCCTTCCCACACAGTTTTGATTTGGTGGCCGTGCTCGTTCAGGTGGCCGCAGCCGTAGCAATGCGACACGTTCTCGGGGTAGTGGTCTTGAAATGCATCCATGAAGTTTCTCCAGTTGTCGTTGTTAACTCTGCGACGGCTTGTCAAACATCACACGCACGCACAAGCCATGCGGTTGCGAAACAGCAAGTGCCACACGCGCACCCAGCAACTTGGCATAAGTGCCCACAATGGCTAGCCCCAAACCCACGCCGGCTTTGAGCGCTTCGCCCGCTGCACCTTGCACCCAGCGCTGGCTGATTTGTTGCAGCTTGTCAGCAGGCACGCCCGCGCCGTTGTCGGTCACCGACAGCACCACGCTGTGCGGCGTGTCTTCCACTGACACGGTGATGTGGCTCTCGCCGTTACCTGCACGGCCATAGCGCAGCGCGTTGTCGATGAGGTTGTTCAAGATGCCTTCAATCAGCGCCGCGTTGCCTTGCACAACCACCGCATGGTCAATGCCCTTGGCACCGAGGTCTACGCCCGCGGCATCGGCCTTGGGCAAATAGCGCAGCACGGCCTCGCCCACGAGTGCATCTAAAGACACCGCTGTTTTTTCTAAGTCTTGATGCGCTTCATCGGCCAAAGCGAGCGCCAGCAGCTGGTCTACCAAATGGCTGGCTCGCTCTTGGCTTTTTGCAATGCCTTGCAGCTGTTCATGCCACACCTGTGGATCGCTATGGCGCAAGCCGTAATCGGCCAGTGCGCGAATGCCGGCCAGAGGTGTACGCAGCTCGTGCGCCACATTGCCCGAGAACTCACGTTGCGCTTGCACGCTAAATGAGATGCGGCCCAGCAACGCGTTGATGGTTTGACCCAAGCGTTGCACATCGTGGGTGGTGGCAGTCACAGGCACGGGTGTGAGGTCGCGTGCATCACGCTGACCCAAGGCCGCTTCTAGCTCGGCCAAGGGGGCTAAATCTTCTTCAATCGCACGGTACTGCCATGCGGCCAACAAGCCTAACAACAGCACTTGGGGGATGAGGGAAAAAGTCAACAAACGTTGCAACAGACTGTCGCGACTGGCCGTGGTTTGCGCCATCACCACATAAAAATCAGCAGGTTGCTGGCGATGCACGGTCACGCTGCGCAAGGTGCGGCCTTGGTAGTCCATCTCATCAAACAGGGGCTTCAAGTCTTCTTGCAGCTGCTTGGGTTTGAGCCCAGGGTGACCCGCCAACAGTGAGCCATCGGGGCGCAACACTGCAAAGTACAAGGTTTCGCTTTGGTCAAACAGCACGGTGCTCATCTCTTGCGCAGACAGGTTGAGGTCTAGGCCCCCAACACGGTTGTCACTGGTTCGTTGCACTTGGCTGGCCACCAAATAAGCGTCATCCAGCAAAGCACGGTCAAACGCCTGCTGCGCAAAATACGAGGAAATACCCACCACCAATGCCGCGCCCACCAACCAAGTGACCGCCAATGGAATCAACACATGGCGCAACAAGCGGTGACGCAGTGAAGGTTTTGTTTGCATCTGGCTCATGTCTGCTCTTCTAAAACATAACCAATGCCGCGCAAAGTGCGAATGGACGCGCCACTGTCGGCCAGCTTTTTACGCAAGCGGGAAATAAAAGCTTCGAGTGCGTTGTCGCCCAAAGCCTCATCAAAACCAGAAAGTTTGTTAGACAACACGCGTTTGCTCACCGCACGGCCGGGCGGCGTCATGAGCTCGCACAGCACTTCAAACTCGCGGGCGGGCAACGCCAAGTCAGCCTCGCCCACAAAGATGCGGCGCAGCTTGCGGTGCAGGCGCAACTGGCCCACTTGCACCTCGTCGTCCACGCCTAGGGTGCGGCGCACCAAGGCACGCAGGCGGGCTTCGACTTCTTCTAAATCAAAGGGCTTTCCCAGGTAGTCGTCGGCACCTGCGTCTAGGCCGGCAATGCGTTCGTCGGTGCGGTTGCGCGCAGTCAGCACCAACACAGGCGTGCGGTCGCCGCGTGCACGGGCTTCGCGCAGCAGCTGCAAGCCGCTGGTTTGGGCCGCATGGGCTTGGCCGTTCAAGGGAAGGTTGAGGTCCAGCAGCACGGCGTCATAGGCTTGCACTTGCCAAAAGTGCGCACCTTCCTCCAAATGGCTGGCAGCGTCCACGCGGTGACCCGCATCGCCAAGGCTGCGCAGCATCACGGCTTGCAGCACGGCGTCGTCTTCAATCAACAAAATTCGCACAGGAGTGACACAAATAAAAGTTAAGTCAGGGGCTGGTCAGCCAGGGTCAACGATAAACGTGGCATGAGCATACGACAGAACCTGCAAGCCACCGCCCTTTTGAACACCCCTGCCAAACGCTTCATCGCGGGAGGCAGTGCATTGGCCATTGCCGTGCTGGCCTATGTCCTGCTCAACCCAAACCCCCCGGCCAAACAGCCCGCCACACCCGATCCCATCGTGCAGGGCGAACAGTTGCGCTTTCCCGCAGGCCACCCACAAATTGCGCTGCTGAGCACGGTCGCAGCCAAAACCGCTGAGAGCATCACCATCGAGCTGCCCGCCCGCTTGGTGTGGAACGAAGAGCGCACCCAGCGCATCTACCCCGCCTTTGCAGGCCGTGTGCTGAGCCTGAGTGCCGACATTGGCCAAAGCGTGAATGCGGGCCAAGTGCTGGCCACCCTCGCCTCGCCCGAGTTTGGCGCAGCCCAAGCCGACACTGCCAAAGCCATGGCCGATGCCCAAGTGGCCGACCGCGCCTTGACCCGCCACCAAACCTTGTTTGCGGCCGACGTGATCTCGCGCAAAGAGCTCGACAGCACCGAAGCCGATGCCCTACGTGCCCGCGCCGAACTGGCCCGCGCCCAAGCACGCACCCGCATGTATGGCAGCGCGCAAAACGTGAACCAACAACTCGGCCTCGCTGCCACCGTCAAAGGTGTGGTGGTGGAGCGCAACCTCAGCGCGGGCCAAGAAGTGCGCCCCGACCAAGGCGGCCCCGCCAACCCCGCCCTGTTTGTGGTCAGCGACCCCAGCGTGCTGTGGGTGCAAATCGATGCACGCGAAGCCGACATTGCCTCGCTCAAACCTGGCACCCAAATTTCGCTGACGCTACCCAACTACCCCGACCAAAGCTTTGCAGCCAAGATTGCCGCCACAGGCGACTTTATTGACAGCAACACCCGCGCTATCAAAGTGCGTGCCGTGATTGACAACGCGCAGCGTTTACTCAAAGCCGAAATGCTAGGCACGGCTCGTATCCAACGCAAGCTGGCTGCGGGCGTATTGGTGCCATCTAGCGCGGTACAGCTGCGCGGAAACCAACACTGGGCCTATGTGCAAACCGAGGCGGGTGTGTATGAGCCAAGACGTGTGAAGCTGGGCTACGAGGGCATTCAAGAAGTGCTAGTTGTTCAAGGCCTACAAGAGGGTGACTTGGTGGTCAAAGACAACGGTTTGTTGTTGGCCCGTGAGTTCCGCATTGCCCAAGAAAACGCCCTCAAGCCGGTGCAAGCCAAATGAAGCGCCTGATTCATTACGCGCTCAACCAGCCGCTGTTTATTCTGCTGGGCACGCTGCTGTTTGTCATGGCGGGGGTGTTTGCGTTTAAAAACTTATCCGTCGAAGCCTTTCCCGATGTGACCGACACGCAAGTAACAGTCATCTCGCTCTACCCAGGCCGTGCAGCGGAAGAGGTGGAAAAGCAAGTCACCTTACCCATCGAAGTGGCGCTGGCAGGCTTGCCCAATTCAATTCGTGTGTTCTCGCACACGCAGTTTGGTTTGTCGTTCACCGTGGTCACCTACAACGACAACGCCGAGGTCAACTTGGTGCGCCAGCAAGTGAGCGAGCGCTTGCGCGGCGTTCAACTGCCCGAAGGCGTGGAGGCGCAAATTGCGCCCAACGCCACACCTGTCGGCGAGATCATGCGCTATCGCCTGCGAGGCGACGGCCTCAGCACCACCGAGCTGCGCACCCTGCAAGACTGGACTGTGGAGCGAAGCATGCGCCAAGTGCCAGGCGTGGCCGATGTGGTTGCCATGGGTGGCTTTATCAAACAATACGAAGTGCAGCCCGACCTGCAAAAGCTCAGCCAATTCAAACTCACACTGCAAGACCTCACGGATGCTTTGGGACGTGGCAACAGCAACGCGGGTGGCAGCTATGTCACGCAAGGCGTGCAGCAATACGCGATCCGTGGTTTGGGCCTGCTGCACTCGGCCGACGACATTGGCCGAGTGGTGGTAACCGCGCGTGGCAACACACCCATTTTGGTACGCGATGTGGCCAAGGTCACCATCGGTGCCGTGCCCCGCTTGGGAACGGTAGGCCAAGACCTGGACGATGATGTGGTGACCGGCATCATCATCATGCGCAAGGGAGAAAACCCCAGCTTGGTGTTGAAGGGTGTGAAAGAACGCATTGAAGATTTAAATGCACGCGTGCTACCTGCGGGCGTGCAAATCGTGCCGTTTTATGACCGCAGTTGGTTGATGGACAAAACCCTCACCACCGTGTTTAAAAACTTGGTCGAAGGTGCACTCTTAGTCGCGCTGGTGTTGTATTTGTTTTTGTCCAACTTGCGTGCGTCACTGGCCGTGGTGGTGATCATTCCGCTCTCGCTACTGGCCACCTTCATGGGCCTAAAAATCATGGGTGTGCCCGCCAACTTGCTGAGCTTGGGCGCCATGGACTTTGGCATCATCGTGGACGGCGCTGTGATCGTGGTGGAAAACATCATGCACCGATTGGCTCAACGCGGCGAAGGCATGAACGAGAAAGAGCGTCGCACCCTCATCGCAGAGGCAACAAACGAAGTAGGTCGCCCCACGTTGTTTTCGATGCTAATCATCATTGCGGCGCACATTCCTATCTTTGCGCTGCAACGCCACGAAGGTCGCATTTTTCAGCCCATGGCTTTGTCGGTCACCACGGCGCTGGTGGGCTCGCTCATCTTCTCGCTCACCCTTGTGCCCTTGCTGGCGTATTGGATGCTGCGCAAAGGCATTCCCCACGGCGACAACGCGGTGGTGGCTTGGGCCAAACGCGTGTATGAGCCTGTGCTGACCTGGTCCATCGCACAACCGCGCAAGGTGGTGGCCATTGCCATGTCTGGCTTTGCGTTGTCGATGCTGGTGGCCTCGCAACTGGGTTCTGAGTTTCTGCCCGAGTTGAACGAAGGCACGATTTGGGTGAACGTTCGTTTGCCAGCCAGCATCTCCAACGACGAAGCGGCTAAGGCTTTGCACAATGTGCGCAAGGCCTTGATGGCCGTGCCCGAGGTGCGCACCACCGTGTCGAAAGCGGGCCAGCCCGAAGACGGCACCGACCCTAAAACCATCAGCATGGCCGAAATTTATGTGGATGTAAAACCACCCGAGCAATGGCGAAAAGGACTGACCCGCGAACAACTGATTGAAGACATGGACCACGCCGTGTCTGTGTTACCCGGCATGCAGCCCACCTTTTCGCAGCCCATTCGTGACAACGTGCTGGAATCTATCTCTCAAATTGACGGACAAATCGTCATCAAGATTTCAGGGGATGACCTTGATGTGTTGCGCCGCACCACTGAGGCAGTAGAAAAAGAAGTGCGCCATGTGCGCGGTGTGTACCGCGCCGAAATTGACCGCCAAGGTGAACTGCCCCAGCTTTTGATCGACATCGACCGCGAACGCGCCGCAAGACTGGGTCTGAACGTGGGTGACATTCAAGATGTCATCGAAATTGCCTTGGCGGGCAAAGCCACCACCAACCTGTGGGAAGGCGAACGTCGTTTCTCGGTAGCGGTGCGCTTGTCTGCCGAGCGACGTGCCATGGTCAACCTCGACAGCATTTTGATCCCCACGCCCAATGGCGGCAGCACACCCCTCAGCAGCGTGGCCACCATTCGTGAAAGCAGCGGCGCGATGAACATCGCCCGCGAAGCAGGCCGCCGCACCATGGCCATTGGCATCTTCATCAAAGGTCGTGACATGGGCTCCATCGTGGCCGACATGAAAGAAGCCGTGGCCAAGAAGGTGGAAATTCCACGCAACTACGCCCTCACGTGGTCGGGCGAATTTGAAAACCAAGAACGCGCCATGCAACGCTTGGCCGTGGTGGTGCCGATTTCGCTGCTGCTGATCTTTGTGTTGTTGTTTGATGCGTTCAGCTCATTCAAAACCGCAGGCCTGATTTTGATCAACGTGCCTTTGGCGCTCATCGGCGGCTTTGTGGCGCTGTGGATTTTCAGCATCCCGTTGTCGGTGTCTGCGGCCATTGGCTTCATTGCCTTGTCGGGCCAGGCGGTGCTCAACGGGGTGGTGATGCTGTCGGTGTTTCAGCAACTGCGCAACGCGGGTTACAGCGTGATTGACGCGGTCAAAGAAGGTGCGCTGCAACGTCTGCGCACGGTGCTGATGACGGCAATGCTGGCGGCTTTGGGATTGTTGCCCATGGCGCTGAGCCGAGACATTGGGTCTGAGACCCAACGCCCCTTAGCCATTGTGGTGATTGGTGGCTTGGTGACGGCCACACTGCTGACGCTGGTGGTGTTGCCTGCCTTATATGTGGCTTGGTTTTCGACACCTAAAAAAGAACAAGCAGCTTAATCAGCCGTAATTTTGGCGTTCAACACCACAGGGCGCCAACGTTTGATCTCACGCTGAATCAGCTGACCAAACGCCTCGGGTGATGTGGGCGTGGCAGTAGCGCCTTCTGACTTGAGTCGGGCCACCATTTCGGGCGCCGCCAAATTGGCATTGACCACTTGGTTGAGTTTTTGCACTACTGCCGCCGGTGTGCCAGCAGGGGCCACGAGGCCATACCACTGGTCGGCCTCAAAACTCTCTAAGCCTTTCACGCCCGACTCAGCCAAGGTGGGCACATCGGGCAACAAGTCCAAACGCTTGGGGCTGGACACGGCAATGGCACGCAACTTGCCAGCCTTAACCATGGGCACCAAAGCAGGCGCACCGGTGAACACCATTTGAATTTGTCCTGCCACGGCATCGGTTACCGAAGGGGCCGTGCCGCGATAAGGCACATGCACCACAAAGGTTTGTGTGGAGAGCTTGAAATACTCCATGGCCAAATGCGCCGCACTGCCGTTGCCGCCCGAGCCGTAGTTGACCTTGCCCGGATTGGCCTTGAGGTACTTCACCAACTCGGCCACGTTATTGACCGGCATGGAAGGGTGAACCGCCAGGACGTTGGGCACCTTAGCCACCCACGCCACCGGCGCAAACGACTTGATGGGGTCATACGGCAAATTGGGATACACCGCGGGTGCAACAGCCAAAGTGCCCACGTGGCCCATGAGCAAGGTGTAGCCATCGGCTGCGGCTTTGGCCACGCGGTCAGCGCCAATCGTGCCACCAGCACCTGCCACGTTTTCGATCAATACAGGTACGCCTGTTGATTCGGTAATTTTTTGACCGATGGTGCGTGCCAACACATCGGGGCTCCCGCCGGGTGTAAATGGGACGATGATGCGAATCGGTTTGTTGGGATACGTTGGGTCAGCCCATGCTGTCGCGGCAGCCAAGACTGAGATGGCTATCAAGAACGTCGATCGTTTCATCATT
>NZ_JBBAOV010000019.1:0-43073 GCF_040401135.1 Limnohabitans sp.
CGGGCAACCACTGCCGCACAAAGCGGCCATGCGGATCGTGGTCTTGCGCTTGCTTGATGGGGTTGTACACACGCGTGGTGTTGATGCCCGTGGTGCCCGACTGCATTTGCAGCTGGCTCCAGTGGATGCCCGGCTCGTAATCTAAAAATTGCGTGGCTAGCCACTCGCCCACAGGCCGCCAGTGCAGCCAAAGCGGATAGGCGGCTACCGACACCAGCATGGCCCGCATGCGAAAGTTCAGCCAACCCGTTTCGCGCAACATGGTCACACACGCGTCCACCATCGGCCAGCCGGTGCGTGCGGCTTTGAGAGCCTCAAAGTGCGCTTCGTTGAAATCGTGTTCACGCAGCCCGTCGTAACCCCGGTGCATGTTGTGCCACTCGATGGCGGGCTCGCTTTCCAACTTTTGGATGAAGTGGCAGTGCCAATACAAACGGCTGATGAAGCCCGTCAATCCTGCGCGGTGACGGCTGGCCTGCGGCGGCAGCTGAGCGATGTATGCCCGTGTGTGCTGCACTACCTCGCGCATGCTGATGCAGCCCCAGGCCAAGTAGGCTGACAAGCGCGAACACGCATCGGGGGCTGACAGCGGCGACGAAATACCGCCGCGATAGCCCAAGCTGCGCGCATGTAAAAAACTGTGTAAGTTGGCCAGTGCCAAAGGTCTGCCACCGCGCTGGCGCAAAGGCGGGTTGTGTTGCAGATGCGCGGGGGCTTGCATCTGTGACGGAGTGCACCCAGCGCGGCCCAATGTGCTGGATTGCCAAAACCGCAATGCGCCCACAACCTGCATAGGCTCAGCCATGTGCCGTTCCCAAGCGGGCTGCCACAGGTTGCGGTTTTTTAGCCCACGCACCACACCAAACTGCGGGTGCTCGTGCCAACCCACGTTGTACATCCGGCACCAAGCGCCAACTTTTAGGTCACGCGCATAGGTAAATCCATTGCCGGTTTCTTGGTGCGCGTGCAGTTGGCGAAAAGGCGCTTCTTGCCAAATGCGGTTCAACACCTCGGGCAGTTCGCCGGTGTGCACTTCTACGCAGCCGCCTTGCAAACGCAGCGCGTCATCCAGCGCTTGCAAGGATTCACGCACAAACTCAAAGTGCTGCAAGGCTGCATCGGGTTGCAACCACAGCTCGGGCTCCACCACGTAAATGCAGCGCACCGGCCCACGCTGCGCGGCGTGGGCCAACGCCGCGTGGTCTTGCCAGCGCAGGTCACGCTTGAACCAAACCAGCTCGTAGCTCATGGCGGTGTGGCCGATTTTTTTTGGCGGCAGGCGTCTGAGCAGTACAGCACTTGCTCCCAGTTTTTGGCCCACGCTTTGCGCCACGTCATGTCACGCCCGCAGGTTTTGCAAGGCTTGCTGGGCAGGCTTTGCTTGTTACCTTTGAAGCTGTTTTTCTGTGGCACGGGACGGTTCTTTCATGGGTGTGTTTCTGCAAAAAGCACATCGATGCTGTGGGCCAGTTTGAAATCTTTCTCCGTCAGACCCGACACATCGTGGGTCCAGACGCGCACGTGCAAGTGCGTGTAGCTTGACAGTACTTCGGGATGGTGGTCTTGTTCTTTGGCCAGTTGGGCGATCTGGTTGAACCGCGCTACCGCGGTGTCAAAGCTGGGCAGCTTCCAGCTTTTGTGAAGGCAGGGTGGCTTGTGCTGCGCGTCTGTGTCTAGCGACCACCCTGTGAGGGAGGCCAGGGCATGCTGCACGTCTGCGGGGTTAAGTTTTGGCATGGTGTGGAAAATCAGCAAATGATTTAGACTGTTTATTTGTACAGTATTATAAGCAAATGTCACATTTAAAAGAACTCTCTCATCCTATTTCCCCCCTGGAGGTAGGGGGCTTATGGCTGGATGTGTGCGGCTGGTTGGTGCCTGCGGGGTTTCCGTCGCCAGCGGCCGATCACACCGAAGAGCGTATCGATTTGAACCAACATTTGATTCGCAATAAGGCGGCCACATATGTGTTTCGTGTCAAGGGCGACTCGATGACGGGGGTGGGCATTTACGAGGGCGACGCCCTGTTGGTGGACCGCAGCATTGACCCCAAGCACAACCACATCGTGGTGGCGCAGCTCAACAACGAGTTCACGGTCAAGCGCTTGCACCGACGCGCGGGCGTGGTGCAGTTGATGGCCGAAAACCCCAACTACGAACCCCGACGCATCAAAGAAGAAGACGACTTCATGGTGTGGGGTGTGGTGACTCACAACATTCACAAACTGTGCTGACCCACCAGATTGATCCCGACAGTTTGGCTGCGTTGCCACGCAGCGCAGGTGTGTACATTTTTCGAGGCGACAGTCCGCTGCCTTTGTACATCGGCAAAAGTGTGGACATTCGCAGCCGCGTCATGAGCCACCTGCGCGCCCCCGACGAGGCCCGCATGGTGGCGCAAACGCGTCGCATTGACTTCATCGAAACCGCGGGTGAAATGGGTGCTTTGCTGCTGGAGTCGCGCATGATCAAAACCGACCACCCGCTGTTTAACCAGCGGCTGCGCCGCATGCGCAGCTTGTGTTCGATACGCTTGGTGCAGTCGCCCGCGGGTCTAGTGCCTGAGGTGGTGGACAGCAAGTTGGTCAACCTAGGCAGCACGCCTGAGCTGTACGGTTTGTTTGCATCGCGGCATGCGGCGGCCACCAAACTCAGGGCCCTGGCCGAGCAACACAGCTTGTGTTTGTCGGTGTTGGGGCTTGAGCCCGCAGGCCAGCGTGGCTGCTTTGGGGTGCAAATCAAAACCTGTTTGGGCGTGTGTGTGGGGCAAGAAGATCGCGGCATCCATGACGCGCGATTGTTTTCAGCCCTGTGTGATTCGCAGGTCGAGGTGTGGCCCTTTCCCGGTGCAGTGGATGTGGTGGAAACCGCGGGCACTTGGGTGCAGCGCCACCGTGTGAACAACTGGTGTTATTTGGGCACGCAGTGTTCGCGGGCGTTGTTGTCGTCGTCTCCGCACATGGGTCAAGCCTTGGCGCTGAGCGATGCTGTACCACGCGAGTTTGATTTGGACAGTTACAAAATTTTGGTGCGCCCCATCATGCTAAAAACAGCAGTGGTTGAGCCGGTCGCAACATCCTGAACCCCATGCCTTCGCAAATTGCCTTGGTCGATTGCAACAACTTTTACGTCAGTTGCGAGCGCTTGTTTCGCCCCGACTTGAAGGGTGTGCCGGTGGTGGTGTTGTCCAACAACGACGGTTGTGCGGTGTCGCGCTCCAACGAGGCCAAGGCATTGGGCGTACGCATGGGCCAGCCTTGGTTTGAATATGCGGCACAGGCCAAAGCACAGGGCGTGGTGGCCCTGAGCTCTAACTATGCGTTGTATGCAGACATGTCCAACCGCGTCATGTCTATCCTGAGTGACTACGCGCCGCAGCACGAGGTGTATTCGATCGACGAGTGTTTTGTTGACCTCACGGGCATGCCCCAACTCAAAGCCCTGAGCTACCAAATGCGTGACCGTGTGATCGCTTGGACCGGCATTCCAGTGTGCGTGGGCATCGGCCCGACCAAGACCTTGGCCAAGCTGTCTAACCACATTGCCAAGAAGCACCCGAGGTCCAAAGGTGTCTTTAACTACAACGATTTAAGCGACGCCCAGCAAGCGCGCATCTTAGGCCAAATTGAGGTGGGCGAGGTGTGGGGCGTGGGCCCGCGCCTCAGTGCGCGGCTGGCTGAACACCGCATTCACACCGCCGCTGATTTGCGCGGCGCACACACGCCCACCTTGCGTGCCGAATTTGGCGTGGTGCTAGAAAAAACGCAGCGCGAGCTGCAAGGGGTAGCCTGTCTCGCGCTGCAAGACATGGCGCCCGACAAGCAGCAAATTGTGTGCAGCCGCTCGTTTGGCCAAACCGTGTATGCGCTGGCGGTGCTGCAAGACGCCATGAGCACCTTTGTGGCCAATGCCTGCGTCAAGCTGCGCGCGCAAGGCTCGCACGCCGGGGCCATTCATGTGTTCTTGCGCACCAACCGGTTTCGCCCAGACCAGCCGCAATACAACCCGTCGTTCACCTTGCCCCTGCCGCAACCCACGCAAGACAGTTTGGTGGTCAACCGCTGGGCCGATTACTTGGTGAGCCGCTTGTTCAAAGAGGGCTATGGCTACAAAAAAGCTGGCATCATGCTGAGCGATATTTCGTCCGTCACCACGCACCAAACGGATTGGCTAGAGCCTGCGCAAGCCCCACCCAGCCACTTGATGGCGGTGATTGATGGTTTGAACAAACGCTACGGGCGCGGCACGGTCAAGGTGTCCACACAAGGTGCGTTCAAGACTTGGCAAATGAACCAAAACCATAAATCCCCTAGCTACACGACGGACTGGCAGCAAGTGCCTGTGGTCTGACATCAAGTTCAGGTAAAGTAAATTTGACAACATCTTTTGTCGAATAAAAGGAAATTTATGTCACGACTTTTACGTCTTTTGATCGCTTCTGTGTCGATCTTGGCTGTCTCCGCTTGCGCCACTTTGATGGGCGGCACGTCTTACACCCAAGTCGCCGACGGGGTGCTGGTGGGTACCAACAACATGACGCTGTACACCTTCGCCAAAGACGGCGTGGGCTCTGGAAAATCTGTGTGCAACGCCCAGTGCGCTGTCAATTGGCCACCGCTCTTGGTGGAAGCCAATGCACAAGCCTCGGGTGACTACAGCGTGATTGCACGCGATGATGGAAAAAAACAATTGGCCTATAAGGGCTTGCCGCTTTACTTTTGGACAAAAGATGTCAAGCCAGGCGACAAGACAGGTGACGGCCGCTCAGAGGGCGCTTGGAAAGTTGCGAAGCTTTAAGTTTTGCGGCAATGCGTTAGTCACACACCGCCTTCGGGCGGTTTTCTTTTTTGGCTCAGCGCAGGGTGTTCAGCGTGTGGGCATCTACCGACACACGCACACCTAGCGATCCCGAGCCTTGGCGCACGGGCGATTTGCGCAGGCCAATGTCCAGCGCCTCGATCTCTGGGTAGGCCGCACACGCGCGCACGATGCGTGTGACGAGGCGCTCTTGGGTTTCGTAATGGCCATCGGCGGCGAGGCGGTCGATCTCGATCACCAAAGGGTCATAGTCAAATACATGAGCCATACCGTCTTGGGCGATGAGCACCAACGTTGGCGCCAACCAAAGTGTGAGGTCGAGCAAGTGCGCATCAGGCACGACTTCGTGCGGGCCATAAGTGCCAATGTCTGTGTTTAGCCGCAGGTCGCGCAGTTCGATACAGGCGCTAAATATTGGGCTGAATGACTGCGTTGGCGGAGTGGCGCATTGGGCATTGACCGTCATGGCGCAGCAACTTCCACCATGATTTCGTTACGCCTGAACATGGGCAGTGTCCACGGTGGGTCGTAGCGCGACAGCTGTGGTGTGCCCACGACCTTGAGAGATTGCTGCTGGGCCCAAGCCAATGCGTGGTTGGTTTTTTCTTGCACCTGCGCCATGGTGTTGAAGCCCGAGTAGCGATACACCACAAAGTATTTACGCGGTAGTTCGCGCAAGGTCACCGCGCTGTTGTTGGGCTTGGGGATGGTGGCCATGGTGTATTGACTGGGCATCACAAAGTGAATGCGCCATTGGGTGGCATCAGCCATGACGGTGTTGCCCGATTGCGGCTCGACGGTGACCGGCGCTGTCATGGCAATTTTTGAAGATTGGGGTGCCATCGTCACGGGGACAGTCATGGCGATTTTGTCAGCTTGTTGCGAGCCCACAGCGCGGTTGTTGCCAAAGATGTAATCGGCAATCAAGCGAAAGCCTTTGCCGGATGCAGCGTCCATGTCGCCATCCACCAAAGTTTCGGCGATCAAGGTAGGCGCGTAGTGCCGCAGCTCGAAAGGGGGTTGCGAGATGCGCACGTCGTAGCTAGGTTCTTCGGTGGCCATGGCCGACTTCATCCATAAAAACCCAACCAACAAGGCGAGTCGGGTGTGTGTGTTTAAGCGCATAACTGCAGTTGCTCCAGCGTGACAAACTCAAGGGCTTTGGCGTGCGTGCACTCGAGCACCACGGGTGGTGCAACACCGGCATCCCATGCTTCTTTCCAGCGCATGGCGCACAAGCACCAACGGTCGCCAGCCTTGAGGCCTGCAAAGCGGTAGTCGGGTCTGGGGGTGATGAGGTCATTGCCTTTTTGCAATGAAAAATCTAGAAAGGCTTGCGTGAGTTTGGCGCACACCACATGGCTGCCGTGGTCGTGGGCGTCGGTGTGGCAACAACCATCGCGGAAGTAGCCGGTGAGCGGGTCGTAAGAGCAGGGCACGAGTGCTGTGCCCAGTACGTTGCGTGCGAGTGTGGTGGGAGGCATAGTTTGATTCTATGAACGCCTACCAACCTTGGGTGCGCAATGGCTATCGACGGGCCCGATCTGCTTGGGCCACGGAGGTCATATTTGTCTGGCAAGATAACCGATTTCAAAAGTATGAAGGCTTTCCATGGAAGGGAAATCATCGTGACAAATGGTTTGAAAATTGTGTTGATCCTCGGCAGTGCGCCAGACGCTGTGCTGGCTAAAAACTGGGACTTGTCTGTTTTTACATCACGCGTGGCCATCAACAACGCTTGGCAAATCACGCCCGACTGGGACTACTTGGTTTACCCAGAAGACTTCGCCGCCAATCGCTTGCCACCTGAGCCTTTGTTGCCCCATCAGCGCTTGATTGCCGCCTCTGATTTTGTACCGCAGCAAAATAGTTTTGGTGGCTTTGTGTACGCGGGTGGCACCATGGCTTTTACAACGGGCTACTGGGCTTTGGGTGCATTAAAGCCGGACATCTTGGCGTTTTTGGGTTGCGACATGGTCTACGCCACCGGCACTGGTGAGTCCAGTCATTTTTATGGACAAGGCACGCCAGATCCTTTGCGTGCGGATGTGACCTTGCAGTCTTTAGAAGCCAAGTCGGTTCGTTTCTTGTCGTTTGCACATTCACAAAACTGCGCGGTGGTGAATTTATCGCAGCTTCCCGCGTCGCGCTTGTTGTTTCCTCGCGTGTCCATGACCGAGTTTGCCACTCAGCCACTTTGCCAAGACATGTTGAACCGCCAAAGCCAGTTGTTTGATGCCGCGGTTGTGACGCGCGTGTTGCAGGCAGAACAAGATTTGGGCTACATGGTGCCTTCAGGTCGCTATTGGGAGCGCGAGGCAGAGTTTGACAAAGCAAAGCTCAGCGACATCGACCGTTTGTGGTTGCAGACACTACAAGTGGCTTAGCCCGCACCCTCGCGCAAATCGATGCCTTCGTGCTGCGCAATTTTTTCTAAAGCATTTTCAAACAACGAGCGTGCAGAGCCAGAAATGGACGTCAGGTAAGCGTGCAGGTGCGCGTCTTCGGTATTTCTATTGAGGCACTCTTGGCTGTATTGTTCAAAGCTGGCCAACTGCGCAATCAGCTCGGCCACATGGCGCGGACACTCGCACAGCACATTGGTGGAAATGCCAGCCACGCGACTCAGGGTGGCGTCTGAATATTTACGGCCAGCGATGACGCCGCCCGATGTCCCAAACTCTTGCGCACGTGCGGGATCAACAAACAACACCGATTGCAGCAACTCCGCCAATTCGATGTCCGAGATGGGCTCGCGCCGCACGATGAAACCCGAAAATTTCATGGCTTGCACCACGATATCCGTTGCAAAGTTGTAAATGACGATGGTTTGTGCAAATTTGTGTTTGGCCACCAGCGCCTGAAGGTCGGTGTGCACCGTCGTTTGCAGTGTGTTGACCTTGACCAGCAGCACCTGTGGAAGTTGCTCTAATTTCGCGTGTGCGGCTGCAGCCAAGTCAGCCAGCACATCAGTGACTTTGATTTGGTTTTGCTTCATGCCCACAGCAAACTTTTGAGATTCAATGCGGTTGGCCATGCTCAGTCCCACCACTGCCATGGATACGGGCTGGCCCGGAACGGCCAGACTCTGCGGCGTGTTGTGCGGCAGATTGCTCATATGGCGCAGCTGTTCGAGAGCGAGGTTGGCAATGGTGCTGATGGCGTGGCCGTTTTGTGAAAGCTGTTTGAGTAACAGTGCTTTAGACACATCCTGCTCGGCAAACAACCGTTGCTTGCCTTCGGTCTTGGTGGGATTGAATGCGCCGTAGCGCGTTTCCCAAATGCGCAAGGTGGAGACAGGGATGCCGGTGGTGTGAGACACCGCTCCAATGCGGAACAGCGGGCCTGCGGGTAATGTAGTAAGCGTCAAGGTGGTTGCCTTTGAGTAGGAGTTGTGTAGATAATACGCTGAAATATTGATTTCAACCAAAGAAAGTCTTTGTTTGCGTAGATTTATGCCTCAAAATCCACTCAACAGGAGTTTTGCCATGATTTCAAAGAAAACCATCAATGCCATCGAAGTTTGCGTGTTTCTTGCCAGCCAAAGAAGCCTCGGTTACGTGACCACCACAGAGTTGTCGCCTCGATTGGGCTTGTCCATTTCATATTTGGAAAACATCCTCAAGCCCCTCAAAGAAAACAACATCGTGACGGCCATGAAGGGGCCGGGCGGTGGCTACATGATTCGCGGTGATGTCTCTTTGCTTTCCGTGTGGGATATTGCCGCTGTGTTTGAGAGCACGTTCATTGAATCGCCCGTTTCTAATGAGGCTGATGTTGGAGTTGAGGCTGAACCTGTGACGCTGGCCAGTTACGAGCTGGGGCTTGAACAAATTGTGAAAGACACGTTGAGCAATTTCACTTTGGCAGACTTTGTTGATTACGCCTTGGTAGAGGTCAAGTCATACGCGAAAGAATTGGGGCGTTTCAAGTTCAAACCTTTACCCGCGCCGTTCATTCCCAAAGCGCCTAACTCTGTGTTTCAGCTGCACATGTCATTTTGAGAGGTCATTGACCCATGTTTGATACCGACTACAAGGCATTGGTCATCGGTGCCACTGGCGCGATTGGTGGCGCTTTTGTGGCGGCCTTTCAATCCGACTCGCACTGCACCCATGTGGAGCTTGTGTCGCGCTCTTTGTCGCCAGGTTTCGATTTGTTAAATGCAGCTTCGATCGAAGCGCAAGCCGAGGTGTGTCGTGCGTCAGGCCCTTACCGCATCATCATTGATGCCACGGGTGCGTTGACCATCGGTGGTGTGGGCCCAGAAAAATCACTCGCCAGTTTGCGTGAAGAAGTGTTGATGGAAAATTTTCACATCAACGCAGTCGCCCCCGTTTTGGTGCTTCGACACTTTGCGCCTTTGTTGGCTCCAGGTCCAGCGGTTTACGCCAAGCTTTCGGCACGTGTGGGCAGTATTTCAGACAACACCAAGGGTGGCTGGTATGGCTACCGCGCTGCCAAGGCGGCATTGAACATGTTGCTGCAAACCGCAGCCATTGAGCTGCAGAGAAAAAATGCTGAGCTGCGGGTGGTGGCCTTGCAGCCGGGCACGGTCAGGTCCAATTTGTCCAAAGCTTTCGCCAGTTCGGCGCCTCATTTGTTGGAGCCTGCCGAGTCTGTGGCAGGCATGCTGACAGCTTTGACAATGCTGACGCCCAAATCAGGGGCGCATTACGTGGATTACCAGGGTGAGTCAATTGCTTGGTGACCTAACACCCGCCACTTACTAACGCTGCTGGGATCTGGGAATTAAGGTGTGCGAAATCATCTTGCCATTGGCGTTAACTTTTGCTAACACCATGTCACCAGAGCCGATGTTTTCACCAGTGAATTCATAAATGTTCACATGGTGAGTTACCAAAATAAGCGCCTTGTTGGCCTTGGTTTTAAGTCGGTTAGCGACAAACTTTTCAAGTTTTTGGTTTTGCGCTTTGGCTGTGTGCATCTCATCAAAAAACGAGCCCAAAGCAGGCTCGACGGTAATCCCGCCAAATCCCAACAGAGCAGCTGTGTCTTTGCAACGACACCACGCGCTGGACAGAACATCGGCGCTTGTGATGCCTTGTTGTTTGAGCCATTGGCCGGCGGCCTGTGCCTGTTTTCTGCCCTCGTCGCTAAGGTTGCGCTGTGTTTTGCAATCTTCTAAGGTGTAGTTGGCGGGGTCACCTACGCCAGGGGCTAGCGCGTGGCGCATCAACAGCACGTGATCAGCAGATTGCAATTTTTCCGACAAGTCGCTGGCGGAGGCAAACACCGAAGCCATCAAACACGCAACGCCAATAATTAAAGGATGCCAACGCATGCGGTTTATGTCCTGCGTGTGAACGAGAGTGTGACATCGCCCAAGTGAATACCCAGCTTGGTCATGCGCGCTTTGTTGAGCATCACGCGGTCATTCATCAAATACATCCAGTCGTCCATTTGCACATTCAGCACGGTGCCTTCCACGGGCAGTGCCAACGTGTAGCGCCAGTTGAACGCATTGCCTTTGGTCTGGCCTTCGGCCAAGCCCACCACATCACCCGCAGTGCCCACGTAGACGCCGTTGCCTTTGTCGGTGAGTTTCCATACGCGTTTTTCTTTGGTGCCATCTGAGTAGACAAAGTCTTCATCCAAAATGCCTTGGTCGTTTTGCCACTCGCATTTCATTTCGACCGTGAAGCGCTTCACCACTTTGCCGTTGCGGTCGGTGAAGATGCCCCATGCGTCCACCATGCCGTTGAAGTAAGTGCGCAAATCAAGTACGGGTTTTTGGCCTGCAAACTCATCAATCGATGGGCTTGCGCAGCCACTTAGGTTTGCGACCACTGCGGTGCTGGCCATGCCACTGAGTAAAAGCTTTCGACGATTCATCATGCGAGACCTTTGGGGTGTGTGAAGAGTTGTTTGGCCATGTAGACCAAGAAGGGCAGCGCGATCATCCAAGTCAATGCAAGAGCACCTACGTTGATCAAAGATCCGTCAAATGATGCCGCGCCTAGTTGTGCCCCAGCATAGTAAGTCAGAGGGCCAAACGCCAGCCCTGCCAATGCAGACAGCCAAAGAGGCAGCTTTTGCAGAAATGACAAGGAGGCATTCAAGGTCATCGCAAACAAGACCCAAAGCATCCATAGCCAAAACGGGCTCACGGGGCCGAGGGCCCAGCCATAAAAACTGATGACATTCACCATTTGTAAAAGTGTATCTGCCAGCACGCCCGTCACCAGCGCAATGGCTGCAAGCTTTGCTTCGGACCAAGGCTGCATAGCGAAGGAGAGGTGCAGGACAGCTAGCACCACACAATAGACTAGGGCAGGGATCTCTAGCCCAAGCCCAATGCCGGCAATGCAAGCCCACCAAGCGGTTTGAAAACCAAGGGCATTAATAAAAAGACGCATGCTTAATTCTAAAAACCGCCTGCAACCTTTGGGGGGCTGAGGTCATTCAGCCGCGCCGCGCTCGTACCAACCCTTGCTGCGATTGACCACATTCACCACAAGCAACATGACCGGCACTTCAATCAACACGCCCACCACCGTGGCGAGTGCTGCACCTGACTCGAACCCAAACAGACTAATGGCTGCGGCCACTGCCAGCTCAAAGAAGTTGGATGCGCCAATCAACGCCGAAGGGCAGGCCACGTTGTGTGCTTCGCCCACGGCACGGTTGAGGTAATAAGCCAAGGCAGAGTTGAACAACACCTGAATCAAGATAGGCACAGCCAACAGGGCAATGACCAAGGGCTGCTTCAAAATGGCTTCGCCTTGAAACGCGAAAAGCAACACCAGTGTGGCCAGCAAGGCACCGATAGACCAAGGGCCAATGAGGGCCATGACGGCTTCAAACTTCGCCTCGCCTCGAGCAAGCAACGCTTTGCGAATCAGCTGCGCCAAGATTACGGGCACGATGATGTACAGCACCACCGAGGTGATAAGCGTGTCCCAAGGCACGATGATGGCCGAGAGACCGAGCAAAAAAGCCACCAGCGGCGCAAATGCCACCACCATGATGGCGTCGTTCAAGGCCACTTGCGACAGGGTGAACAAAGGATGACCGTTGGTGAGGCGGCTCCACACAAACACCATGGCGGTGCAGGGCGCAGCGGCCAACAAAATGAGGCCAGCAATGTAGCTGTCAATCTGGTCGGCAGGCAATAGCGGCGCAAACAAGTAGCGAATAAAAAACCAGCCCAGCAGCGCCATCGAAAACGGCTTGACGAACCAGTTGACAAACAGCGTCACGCCAATGCCTTTGATGTGCTGACGCACTTCGTGCAAAGCGCCAAAGTCGACCTTGACCAACATCGGAATGATCATCACCCAAATCAGCAAGCCCACGGGCAAGTTGACTTGCGCGTATTCGAGTTGACCGATGGCTTGGAACAGTTCAGGCTGCCACTGGCCCAGCGCAATGCCCACCACGATGCACAGCGCCACCCAAGCCGTCAGATAGCGTTCAAAGAAGTTCATGCGTGGTCCTTGGCGAGTTCACGGGCAGTGTTTTGCAGCATGGTTTTTTGCAGCTTGTCGGCAGGCAGGCTGACCAGTAGTTGCAAGCGTTTTTGAATCATGTGCATGGTGTTACGGAAGGCGGCCACACGTTCTTCATCTGTGCCTTGCACATCCGATGGATCTGGGTAACCCCAGTGCGCCGTGGCGGGTTGACCGGGCCAATAGGGGCACACCTCGCCTGCGGCGTTGTCGCACACGGTGATAACCAAGTCCATGTGCGGGGCATCGGGCAAGGCAAACTCGTCCCAGGTTTTGCTGCGCAAATAGTCGGTGGCGATGCCGGCCGATTTCAGCACTTGCATGGCCAGTGGGTTGGGTTGCTGGTTTTCGCGAGGGCTGCTGCCAGCTGAGAAAGCTTTGAAGTGCGTGCCACTGGTGCCTTGGACGATGTGGTTGAGCATCGCCTCAGCCAAGATGCTGCGTGCAGAGTTGTGGGTGCACAAAAAGAGGACGTTCAAGGTGTTCATGGCTGTTGTGGCTTAGTAAAAGAGTGAAGGATAAAGAAGAAATTTTTCAAGCGTGTGTCAGGCTTAGCAGCAGCCGCTGGTGGGCGAGCAACCGACACCGGCCTTAGCGCCTTGTTTGTCTGCTGTGGCCGTAGTCGTGGCCGTGGGTGCGCAGCACAATTCCATGGCCAAGCAAGCGGTGTGCTTGAGATCGGTGGTCAAGGTCAGGGTTTGACCATCGCTGCTGCCAGCGACCACAGGGTATTGCGACACCACGCCCGCTTCGTGTTCGATCTCTACAGGCAAGTCAAGCGCGGGTAACACGTCGCCTGCAATGCGCAAGATGTTGGCGAGTTTGTTGGTTTCTAAGCGGTGGTCCACGTCGCTGTACACCCAGGTTTGCAGCAGACAGCTTTCGGTCTTGCGGCGTGTGCCGCCGCAGTCCATAAAGTTCTTGGTCACATGCCCCACTTCGGTGATGTGAAAGTGGGGCGCCACCACCTTGCCATCGGGCAAGACGATGCGCAAATTTTGCTGAGGGTTGGTTTCTAGCAGACTCAAAAATTGTTCGACGTTCATGGCGATTCCTTTAAAAATTCAACAGCAAGCTTTGACCGTATCAGTCACAGCCACGCATGATTGGCCTTGGCAGCAGTCTTGCGTGAGATAGGTCAGCAAGTTGTTCATGCGGGCAAATTCGGCGCGGTAAATCAAGTTGCGGCCACTGGCCTCGGCGCTCACCAAACCAGCATGGCTCAAGGCTTTGAGGTGAAACGACAAAGCGCTGGGTGCAATTTGCAGCAAGGCAGCCAGCGTGCTGGGAGTCAATCCCTCAGCACCCGCCACGACCAAGGCTCTAAAGGCTCGCAAGCGTTGGGCTTGTGCCAAGGCTGCCAACGCTTCCACCACTTCAAGTTCAGATGTTTTCAACATGATCATAATTCAATAATACTTGAATTATTGAAATTTAAACCGTCATATTTGTCACATATTCGTCATAAAGCATCGTTAAAGTTTGGTCTCCTTTTAACCCCTTTAGGAATCTCATGAACACCAAACGCACATTCATCAAATCCGTAGCCGCTGCCGCAATGGCAACCATGGCTATGGGTTCAGCCTTTGCAGCCGACATCACTGGTGCTGGCGCTACATTCCCTTTCCCAATTTACGCCAAGTGGGCTGAAGCCTACAAGGCCGTATCAGGTAACAGCTTGAACTACCAATCCATCGGTTCTTCTGGCGGTATCCGTCAAATCAAAGCCAAGACAGTGACTTTCGGTGCCACTGACGCGCCTATGTCTGGCGATGACTTGGAAAAAGAAGGCATGGTTCAGTTCCCAGCCATCATCGGCGGCACTGTGCCTGTGTTGAACTTGGACGGTTTCAAGCCAGGCGAATTGCGCATCACAGGACCTGTGTTGGCTGAGATGTTCATGGGCAAGATCAGCAACTTCAACGATCCAAAAATCGCTGCCTTGAACCCAGGCAAAAAATTGCCAGACCAAGCTATCACTGTGGTTCACCGCGCTGACGGCTCTGGCACCACTTTCAACTTTACCGATTACCTGACTGTTGTGAGCAAAGACTGGGCTGACACCGCAGGCAAGGGCGCTGCTGTGAAGTGGCCAGCTCCTTCATCCGTGGGCGGCAAAGGTAACGAAGGCGTTGCAGCCAACGTGAACCGCGTCAAAGGCTCCATTGGCTACGTTGAGTACGCCTATGTCAAGAAAAACAACATGAACTTCATGCAAATTCAAAATGCTGAGGGCAAGTATGTTTCTCCAGATGACTTGACATTTGCTTCTGCTGCTGCTGGCGCTGACTGGTTCAGCGTGCCTGGCATGGGTGTGTCCATGGTCAACGCCAAGGGCGCAAACAGCTGGCCTATCAGCACGGCTTCGTTCATCTTGATGTACAAGCAACCTGCTGACAAAGCTGCTGCTGCTGAAGCCCTCAAGTTTTTTGATTGGTCATTCATGAACGGCAAAAAAATGGCTGCTGATCTCGACTACGTGTCATTGCCTGATGCTTTGACAACGGCTATCCGCGCCAAAGTGTGGACACAAATTCAAAAGTAATTTGAATTGAGCTACCCAATTCCGTCGGCCTTTTTTTCAAAGTCGACGGAATTTTAGTTTTTAAGAAGTAGGGTGTTTCAATGAGTCTAGGGTCTGTCATGAACTCACAAAATTTAATGAGAGAAGAATCAGGTCAAGCCGTCAGCGCTGACATGGTGGCGATTGCTAAGACGCAGCGCACACAAGATTCTATTTTTCATCGCGTCACGCAATCTTTTTCATTGATCGTGTTGGCGGCCTTGTTAGGCATCATCATTTCCTTGTTTGTGAATGCATGGCCTACGTTTCAAAAGTTTGGTTTTCACTTTTTATGGCGTGTCGAATGGGACATCATTAATTCTGAATTTGGTGCAGCTATTGCCATCGTGGGTACGCTTGCCAGTGCTGGGATTGCACTTTTGATTGCCGTGCCCTTGGCTTTTGGTGTTGCTGTATTCTTGACCGAGACCTGCCCTGTGTGGCTGCGTCGCCCGCTGGGAACATCGATTGAGTTGTTGGCGGCTGTGCCCTCCATCATTTACGGCATGTTTGGTTTGTTTGTGTTCGCGCCTTTGTTTGCCGACTACGTGCAAGTACCACTGAAGCAAGTGTTGGGTGGCATGCCTTTGGTGGGTTGGCTGTTTGGTGGTGCCACCAACGGCATGGGAATCTTGGCAGCAGGCGTCGTGTTGGCCTTCATGGTCTTGCCGTTTGTTGCCGCGGTGATGCGTGATGTGTTTGAAATCACGCCGCCCATCTTGCGCGAGTCTGCCTACGCATTGGGCTGCACCACATGGGAAGTGGTGCGTAAAGTGGTGTTGCCCTACACACAAAAAGGTGTGATCGGCGGCATCATGCTGGGGCTAGGTCGTGCATTGGGTGAAACCATGGCGGTCACGTTTGTGATTGGTAACGCCAACCGCATGCCCACCTCCTTGTTCTCGCCTGGCACATCCATCGCGTCAGTCTTGGCCAATGAGTTTGGCGAGGCCGAAGCCTTGCATTTCTCCACTTTATTTGCACTTGGCTTCTTGCTGTTTGTCATCACCTTTGTGGTGTTGGCTGCTGCCAAGGTGCTGATCATGCGTGCAGAAAAAGCCAAAGGTAATTAAGAGGTTTTTATGGAAATTAACAATCAACTTTACGCAAAGCGTCGCATCGTCAGCACATTGGGTTTGGTGTTTTCAATGTCGGCCATGGCTCTCGGTTTAGCCGTCTTGCTTTGGATTCTTTTCGTGTTGTTTTCCAACGGTTTGGCTGGTATGGATGCCAACTTGTTGTTCAGCGATACACCCGCACCTGGTACCGAAGGGGGTGGCTTGCGCAACGCCATCTTGGGCAGTTTGATGATTGTGGGCTTGACGGTGGTGGTGTCCACGCCTGTGGGTATTTTGGCGGGTGTCTATCTCACCGAGTACGGTGACGAAAGCAAAACTGCCGAGCTCACCCGCTTTGTGACCGACATCATGTTGTCAGCACCTTCCATTGTGTTGGGCTTGTTTGTGTACGCCATTGCGGTGGCCACGGTGGGCAACTTCTCAGGGTATGCAGGTAGCTTGGCTTTGTCGCTTATTGCAGTGCCCGTCATCATGCGCACCACTGAAAACATGTTGCGCTTGGTGCCTGGCAGCTTGCGTGAAGCAGCATTTGCCTTGGGTGCGCCACGCTGGAAAGTGTCTACTTTCATTACCCTGCGTGCCGCCAAAAGCGGCGTGATGACCGGTGTCTTGTTGGCAATAGCCCGTATCAGCGGCGAGACAGCACCCTTGCTGTTCACGGCCTTGAATAACCAGTTCTTCAGCACCAACATGGGTGCCCCTATGGCTAACTTGCCTGTGGTGATCTTCCAGTTCGCCATGAGCCCTTATGACAACTGGGTGCGCTTGGCTTGGGCCGGTGCCTTGTTGATTACCTTGACTGTGCTCGTGCTTAACATCTTGGCACGCGTGTTCTTCCGCGAAAAAGTCAGCGCCTAATTTCAATCAGGAATCTAAAAATGTCTGAAACTCAAACAGCACAAAAAAACGCTCTCGAAGTTCGTAACCTGAACTTTTTCTACGGCAAATTCCAAGGCCTGAAAAACGTCACCATGGACATTGCTGAGCGCAAAGTTACCGCGTTCATCGGCCCATCGGGTTGCGGCAAGTCCACCTTGTTGCGCACCTTGAACCGCATGTATAGCTTGTACCCAGGTCAACATGCCGAAGGCGAGATCAATTTCTATGGCCAAAATATTTTGGGTTCCAATCAAGACTTGAATTTGTTGCGTGCCCGCATCGGCATGGTGTTCCAAAAACCCACACCGTTCCCGATGACCATTTATGACAACATCGCCTTTGGTGTGCGCTTGTACGAAGACCTAGGCAAAACAGAGATGGACGAACGCGTTGAATGGGCGTTAAGCAAGGCCGCTTTGTGGAACGAAGTCAAAGACAAGTTGGGTCAAAACGGTTTGTCACTCTCAGGCGGTCAGCAGCAGCGCTTGTGCATTGCACGCAGCGTGGCTGTTAAGCCTTCAGTCTTGTTGCTGGACGAGCCCACCTCTGCGCTTGACCCTATTTCTACAGGCAAGGTGGAAGAACTCGTGCATGAATTAAAAGCCGACTACACCATTGCCATCGTGACCCACAACATGCAGCAAGCTGCACGTTGCAGTGACTACACAGCCTATATGTATTTGGGCGAATTGGTTGAGTTTGGCGAGACAGAACAAATCTTCTTCAAGCCCAACAAAACCGCCACAGAAGACTACATCACCGGCCGCTTCGGCTAATTGGAGACCCCATGCCTGATAAACACTTGTCCTCGCAGTTCGACGCCGACCTCAACAACATCTCTTCACATGTGATGGAGTTGGGTGGTTTGGTGGAGTCTCAAATTCGCCAAGCGGTTTACGCTTTGTCTCAGTTCAGCCCAGAAGCGGCTGATGATGTGTTGGTGACCGAAGTCAAAGTCAACAGCCTTGAAGTTGAAATCGATCGAGAAATCGCATCCATTATTGGTCGTCGTCAACCGACAGCCGGTGATTTGCGTTTGCTCATGGCGATGTCTAAAACCACGGCCAACCTCGAGCGCGTGGGTGACGAAGCCGCCAAGATTGCCCGTATGGTCAAGTCCATCATCAGCGGAACTGCTCCACGTACTTTGCCTTCGTCTGATTTGCGTGCTTCAGCCGAAATGGCCTCTGGCTTGTTGCGTAAAGCCTTGGATGCCTTTGCGCGTTTGGACGTGCCCATGGCAGTCTCCATCTTGCGTGAGGACCACGAGATTGACAAAGAGTTTGACGGCTTTGTGCGCAAGCTCATCACCTACATGATGGAAGACCCGCGCACCATCTCTGCCAGCTTGGATTTGTTGTTCATTGCCAAAGCCATTGAGCGCATTGGTGACCACTCCAAAAACATTGCTGAATTCATCATCTACATCGTCAAGGGCGAAGACGTACGTCACATCCCATTGGCTGATGTGGAATCGTCCATGAGCAAGTAAAAGGTTTTGGGAAGATGAAAATAGCTCGCGTGTTGGTGGTGGAAGATGAGTCGGCTATTGCCGAACTTATTTCGGTGAATTTGCGTCACCACGGCATGTTGGCCGTGTTGGCTGCAGATGGCAACGCTGCTCAGGTACACATTGACGAGGTACTGCCCGATGTGATTTTGTTGGATTGGATGTTGCCTGGTCAAAGTGGTTTGGAGTTGGCGCGTCGTTGGCGTGCTGACCCTCGCACCAAGACCATACCTATTCTCATGCTCACTGCGCGTGGCGATGAGCCCGACAAAATTGCAGGCCTCGATGCTGGTGCTGACGACTACATCACCAAACCTTTCTCGACCCAAGAACTGTTGGCTCGCATCCGTGCAGTCCTGCGTCGCCGTGCGCCAGAGCAAGCCAGTGATGTGGTGCGTATTGGCGCTTTGCAGTTGGATGGTTCAACGCATCGCGTGAGCTTTAACGATCATGGCATCAAGCTCGGCCCCACAGAGTTCAAACTACTCAATTATTTGATGCACCACGCCGAGCGCGTGCACAGCCGCAGCCAGTTGCTGGACCGTGTTTGGGGTGACCATGTGTTCATCGAAGAGCGCACGGTTGACGTGCATGTCAAACGTTTGCGCGAAGCCTTGGGTGAAGCAGGCAGCATGGTTGAAACCGTGCGTGGCGTAGGATATAGGATCACGCACCAGCCCTAAAACCTACACAAGGTTCCTGTGATCAGTCGATTTTTCTCGTTTCTTTCTCTGTTAGCTTTTGGCGCCGCAATCGGTTTTGCATGGGCAGTAATTGGAGACAAGCAACCGTCTATTTATTCGCTGATCGGTGCCTTGTTGGCTAGCATCTTGTGGGTCTTGGTCGATGCCTGGCGGGGTTACCGCATGCGCTCTTGGCTGCGCAGAGGTGATTTGGCCATGGCGCCCCAGATGTCGGGGTGGTGGGGTGTGCTTTCAGACCGAGCGCGCAAGCTTTTACGCGACCGTGAACGCAGCATCGCAGCTGGTGAGCAGCGACTCAAAGACTTCCTTTCCGCCATTCAAGCTTCCCCTAATGGCGTGGTGATGCTCGATGCCAATGCGCAAATTGAGTGGTCTAACCAAACTGCAGCCAACCATTTGGGCATTCATCCTGAGCGTGACGTGATGCAACGTGTCGGCAACTTGTTGCGCGACCCTGTCTTTACGGCTTACATGGCGGTAGAGCATCCTGTGGATCCCGTGGTGATGGCGGGTCACAGACACCGAATGTCTAGTCCTGTGCGCATCTCTGTGCAGCGCCATCGTTATGGTGAAGGAAAGCAACTGTTGCTGACCCGAGATGTCACCCTGCTAGAGCAGGCTGAGGCCATGCGACGCGACTTTGTGGCCAACGTCTCGCACGAAATTCGCACACCTCTTACCGTCTTGTCTGGTTTTGTAGAAACACTGCAAACCCTAGATTTAGATACCCATGAGCAACATCGCTATTTGGCTTTGATGGCGTTGCAAGCCGTGCGCATGCAGGGCTTGGTGGAAGACTTGTTGACGCTTTCTCGCTTAGAAGGCAGCCCCGTGCCAAATTTTATAAACACGGTTCCTTTGTCAAGCTTGCTGGTTGCGTGCGAGTCAGAAGCCCGTGGCTTATCGGACATCATTGCCAAAGGTGCACCGCTTCATCACATTGCGTTTGAATCCTCCTCTTTGCTAGACCAAGCGTTGCTCATGGGCGAGCAGCGTGAGTTGCAAAGTGCGTTGTCTAATTTGGTGACCAATGCTGTGCGTTACACGCCGGCCGGCGGGCACATTAATGTGTCGGTGGAACAAGCCGCCGACGCCAGTTTGTCGATTGCGGTGCGTGACACAGGCGCTGGCATTGCCGCCGAGCATTTGCCTCGCTTGACCGAGCGTTTTTACCGCGTGGACCGCAGCCGTTCCCGCGAGTCGGGTGGCACGGGTTTGGGGTTGGCCATCGTCAAGCATGTCATGCAGCGTCATGGTGGCAGCCTGTCCATTACCAGCGAGCTCGCCAAGGGCTCATGCTTTAAGTTGACGTTTCCCGCCAACCGTTGGCGCATCGCCCCTTAAGCGCTGACCGCAGGTACCACGCGGCAGTCGCCGCAAAAAAAGTGGCTGGCATTTAAGAAGCGACGAAACGAGCCCGTGGATCTCGGTTTGTGTGTGCCGCATTTGATGCAGCTCATCATTTCTCCCGTTCTGCCCGTACCTTCAAAGGGTGAGCCATTTTTCTTGCTGCTGTAGCGCAGACCGTCGCCGCTGATTTGGGTTGTTTCGTGTTTGTGGTGTGACATCGTGTTCAATCAGATAGTTCTTTTCAGACGTTTTTTTTCAAAATGTTTCAGCAAAACATAAGTGACAAAGCCGATGCATGCAGAGCCAAGAATGAAGCCACCAAATGACAGAGGCCAAGGTGTGCCCTCGGTCATCATCGAAAACTCAGACATGCCGCCTATGCCGGCCAAGATATTGATGGGCATGAACACCACACTAAACACCGTCAGTTGGTTCACGCGTTTGTTTTGGTTGATGTTGATGAAACCAATGGTCGCATCCATCAAGAAGTTGATCTTGTCAAACAAGAAGGCGGTGTGGCTGTTGAGCGAATCGATGTTGCGCAGAATTTGTTTGGAATCCGATATTTGATCTGTCGTGAGCAAACGGCCCCGCATCAAAAAGCTCAGTGCACGTTGGGTGTCCAAAATATTGCTGCGAATGCGACCGTTTTGATCTTCCTCTTCGGCAATGTCGGCCAAGATACCCGCGGCTTGCTGATCGGTGATAGCTTCACTCAGCACATGGCGGCCGACCACGCCGAGCTTGGCATAAATGTTTTCTAGCGAATCAGCCGACACCTCCACATCTGCACCGTAGAGGTCGAGCAGCAAGTCCACGCTATCAGTCACGTAGCCCGGCTGCGTGAGGGCTCGACGGCGCTGCAAGCGAAAGACAGAAAGCTCTTCGTTGCGCAACGAAAACAAAATGCCACCATGCAAGATAAAGGCCACAGGCACGCTTTTGGAGCTGCCCTCGCGGTCTAGCAAAAAGTTGGAATGCAGGTGAATATCGTCGTTTTCTTCCACATGAAAACGGGCACTCACCTCAAGGTCGGTGGCTTCAATCGGGTCGGGCAAGGTGACGCCAAAGTGTGAGCCCACAAACATGCGCTCAGCTTTGGTGGAGTTGATCAAATCCACCCAAATGGGTTTGGCGCCTTCTAGGTCTTGGCGACCTGAAATAGGCATATTTTTAAGGCGCCCCTCGATCAGTTCGTACACATTGATTTGGCTGTCTTCAAATCCGGGCTGGCGGTCGCCAGCCAATTCGGTGCGGCGAACGTCTGAGAGTTCCCACAAAACATTGTTTTCAAGTTCGCTGGGTAACTTGTGCCATAACTTTTGCGCATCTTGGAGTGGCAGCGCATCTAGGTAGCCACCCAACTCGGTCGCGCTTTGTTTGGCGATGAAGTTAAGCAACTCGGCATCATGCTGCTTTTGCAGCAGAGACGCCACAAAGTCGTGCTTGTGCATTTGCTGACTATGAACCATGCCATCCACCAGTTTTTGTTTGTTCAGCATCTCGATGAGATTTTTCAGTGACATGGAATGATCCAGTAGGCGATGAAGATCGCCCTAGTCTTATTCAAGCTGGCTTCAGAGGTAATGAGAGAACTTGACAAACAACGCTGACAGCCAAATGCCTATGCACAACACAATGCTCAACAGCACGGCGGCGCTGCCCAAGTCTTTGCAGCGTTTTGAGAGGTCGTGCCACTGCGGGCCGACGCGATCAATGGCGGACTCGAGGCCCGTATTTAAGAGTTCGACTGTCAAAACAAAAATAACCGATCCTGAAAGAAGTGAAATTTCAACCCAGTTGTTGCCCAAGAAAAAAGACAACGGGATCAATGCGTAGGCCAAGTAGGCTTCTTGTTTAAAAGCGGTTTCATGCATGGCCGCTTGCAACCCTTGCAATGAATACCCCAGGGCATGAATGACTCGGTTTAACCCACGTCTTTGTTTTTGTAGATTTTCATGAATGTCGTTCATTGCGTGCAAATTTATCCGTGGTTTGTGACGCAGATATGAAGCGATTGCCTCAGTACTTGTCTGGCACGATCATGCTCTCTGGCACAGGGTGACGAATGTAGTCAGGGTTGCGCACGCGGGCGGGGAGTTGTATTTCAGGGTGTGCGATTTCGTGGTAATCGAAATGGTCCAACAGATGGCGTATGCAATTGAGGCGTGCGCTTTTTTTGTCAACCGCTTGCACCATCCACCAAGGCGATTCTGGTGTGTGTGTGCGCTCAATCATGGTTTCTTTGGCTTCTGTGTAGTCTTCCCAACGACGACGGCTTTCTAAGTCCATGGGGCTGAGCTTCCACTGCTTGAGTGGATCGTGGATGCGACCTAAGAAGCGTGTATGTTGCTCGTCGTCGGTGATGGAGAACCAATACTTGATGAGGGTGATGCCGCTGCGTGCCAACATTTTTTCAAACTCGGGCACAGTGCGAAAAAACTCTTCGTACTCGTCGTCATTGCAAAAGCCCATGACTCGCTCTACGCCAGCGCGGTTGTACCAGCTGCGGTCAAACAACACAATTTCGCCAGCGGCTGGTAGATGCGCCACATAGCGCTGAAAGTACCACTGTGTGCGTTCGCGGTCGTTGGGGGCGGGCAGGGCAGCCACGCGACATACGCGGGGGTTCAAGCGTTGGGTGATGCGCTTGATCACACCGCCTTTGCCCGCTGCATCGCGGCCTTCAAAAAGAATCACCACTTTTTGTTTGGTGGCCACGACCCAGTCTTGCAGCTTGACCAATTCGCCTTGTAAGCGCAGTAATTCGCGGAAGTATTTGACACGGCTGGCGTTGTCGCCATCTTCGTCAATGGACATCTCCAGCTCTTCATCCAACGAGTCCAAGAGATCGTCGCGCAGGCGTTGAATTTGTGCTTCGTCGAGTTTGTGTTGGTCGGTCATATCAATTTCCTTTTGGTAAATTGTGGCCAGTGACTGTTTCAACTTCATGACGGTTTGTCACTAAATATTCACATGACTGACTTACATTGCTTTTTTACCGTCGTATTGCAATCCATTGAGGTGACCTTATTACTTATCGTTTCATTGCTTGTTTGGTTCTGGTTTCTACTTTGTCTGGATGTGCTGTTCGCCCCTTTGTGGTGGATCAGACTGCGCAAGCGCTTTCTGGTCAGGGGATGTCGAATGAAGATGATCTTCAATTGGCGCGTGAGGCCAGTGCTTTTTATTTGAAGTTCTCTGAGTCGGTGCTCAAAGAAACGCCGGGCCATTTGAAATTAGCCGAGTCAGTATCGGCCGGTTTCACGCAATATGCTTACGCTTTTGTGGCCTTTGATGCTGAAAAGATAGATGCCAAAAGTCCCCAACTCGCAGCCGATATGCGTCTACGTGCAGGGCGGATGTATGCCCGCGCTCACCGCCATGCCATGACCGCACTTGAGCGCACGCAGCCAGGCTTTGCCCTTGCGTTGCGACAGGCGGATCCTCAAAAGCAACCCCGCTTGACACGAGCCCAAGTGCCCTTGGCGTATTGGGCTGCTGCATCATTGGGGGGCTGGGTTTCGATGTCCAAAGACGACCCCGAAGTGGTGGCTGATTTGCCGCTGTCCATGCGCTTGGCCGAGTTGGCTTGGCAAATCGACCCGGCTTATGGGCAAGGCGCCTTGGCCAGTTTGATGGGCACCTTGGAGGGTGCCAAGGTGGGTGGCTCGCGCCAAAAAGCGCAGTCCTATTACGACCAAGCGATTGCTTTGGGCAAGGGCCAAGAAGCGGGGCCATTTGTGGCCAAAGCTGAAGGCGTGGCCTTGCCCGCAGAAGATCGCAAACTGTTTGAGCTGTTGTTGAAGCAAGCCATCGACATCAGCCAACAACATCGCAGCCTGCAAAATGAAGTGATGCGTGAGCGTGCCCAGTGGTTGCTCTCAAATGTGGATGATCTTTTTTGAAAGCCGTGAATGACTAAGTTATTGAAATCATGTTTGCAAGTGTGTGTGGCTGTGGGTTTGCTGTGCGCGCAAACCGCGTCTTGGTCTGCTCCAGCTAATCAGTTGCGCTTGGGTACCTTGGCCCCCAAAAATTCGCTTTATCACCGCCAGTTGATGGAAGTGGGCGAGGTGTGGCGCAACTCGCAAGGTGGCAATGCCAAGTTTGTGGTGTATCCCGATGGCAGCCAAGGCGGCGAGACCGAACTGGCCCGCCGCATGCGCATTGGCCAGTTGCAAGGAGCTTTGTTGTCGGTGGTGGGCTTGCGTGAAATCGAGCCTTCTATTGCGGCTTTGCAATCCATGCCCTTGTTGTTTAAAACATGGGATGAGGTGGATTACGTGCGCGAAAAAATGCGCCCGGCTATGGAAAAAAAGTTTCTCGACAAAGGCTTTGTGGTGTTGGCTTGGGGTGATGCAGGTTGGGTACGCTTCTTTTCGAAAGAGCCCGCCTTCAAGCCTGAGGATTACCAAAAGATGAAGTTTTTTGCATGGGGCGGCGAAGCTGACCAGCAAGAAATTATGAAAAGCATGGGCTACACGCCTGTGCCGCTAGAAACCAGCGATATTTTGCCGTCGGTGCAAACGGGCATGATCAATGTGGTGCCTTCTACGCCTTACTTTGCCTTGGCCAGCCAGGTCTACACCATGGCGCCCAATATGTTGGAAATTAACTGGGCACCCATCGTGGGCGCCTTGGTGGTGACCAAAAAAGCATGGGACGACATGAGCCCCGACACCCAAGCGGCGGTTCGTGCGGCGGGTGACAAAGCCGGTGCGCAGTTGCGTGCCAAAGCCCGCCTTGAAGTGGAAGAGGCCGTGGACGCCATGAAAAAGCGTGGCTTGATTGTCAACAAGCCCAATGCCGAACAGATGCGCGCTTGGAACGACTTGGCCGAAAAGCTCTATCCCCGCATACGTGGCACTTTGGTGCCTGCTGAAACCTTTGACGAGGTGTTTCGCCACTTGAAGGTTTACCGCGCAGGTAAAGGCAAATGATGGGTAGGCTTATCAAAGGCCTGACGCAGGCCGACGCTTGGCTGGCCGCCTTGGCATTGGCGTTGATGGCCTTGATTCCCTTGGTTGAAATTTTGGCGCGTCCCATGATGGGCAAGGGCGTCGATAACGCGCCTGTGGTGGTGCAGCACTTAGGGCTGCTCATGGCCATGGCCGGAGCCATTGCGGCCGAGCGCTTTGGCCACCTCAGCAGCTTAGGCGTGTTGGTGCCGCGCTTTTATGCGGTGGGGCAGTTAGGTGCGGCAGCGGTGTGCGGCGTGTTGGTATGGGCCAGCGGCCAACTGGTGCTGAGCGAAATGTCAGCCGAGCAAATGCTGGCTTATGGCGTGCCTGTGTGGTGGTTTCAAGCGGCCATGCCGGTAGGCTTTGCGTTGCTGGGGTTCAAGTTGGGTGCGCGTTGTGCGCAGCAGTTGGGCCTCAAGTGGCTGGGTGCGTTGGTTGCTCCGTTGATGGGCGCATGGCTGGCCTACAGCTTTGATGGGCAAGCGTTGCCGCTGTGGCCTTGGTTGATAGGTCTCGTGCTCATGTTGGCTTTTGGCGCGCCTATTTTTGCGGTGTTGGGCGGATTGGCGCTGGCTTTATTTTGGCAAGATGGTTTACCTCTGGCGTCGATTGCCTTGTCGCATTACCAAATCACGGTCAACCCCTCGTTGCCTGCCTTGCCCTTGTTTACCTTGGCTGGTTTGATCTTGGCGAGCACCGGTGCGGCGCAGCGTTTGGGTGCCGTGTTCGTGGCCTTGTTTGGTGGCGGAAAAATCGGCACTGTGATTGCCGCAACGGTTTTGTGCTCTTGCTTCACCGCCTTCACGGGCGGCAGCGGCGTGACGATTTTGGCGTTGGGTGGTTTGTTGTTGCCCCTGCTGCAAGGTGTGGGCTACCCCGAGCGCAAGGGCATCAGCTTGGTGACCAGTGCCAGCGCTTTGGGTGTGTTGTTGGCGCCATCGGTACCGCTCATCATGTACGCCATCATTGCGCGTGTGCCTATCAACACCATGTTCTTGGCGGGCCTCGTGCCAGCTGTGGTGATGGTGGTGTGCTTGCTTATTTTTGGTGGCTACTTGCGGCAAGACGTGGTGCGTTCAGCATCAAGTGCCCCATCCAAATTCAGCATGTCTGCCTTGCGTCAGGCTTCATGGTGCGCTAAGTGGGAGCTTTTGGCGCCTGTGGTTGCCATTGGTTCTCTGGCCAGTGGCCTGGCCACACCGACGGAAAGCGCGGCGCTAACTGCTATGTATGCAGTGCTCACCCAAGCGTTTGCGCATCGTGAACTGGATGCTAAGAAACTGGGCGACTGTTTGTCACAGTGCACCCAAATCATTGGCGGTGTGATGCTGATCTTGGGTATGGCCTTGGGGTTGACCAATTACTTGGTCGATGCCGGCATTCCAGACTTGGCGACCGATTGGGTGCAAGGCGTCACGCAAAACAAATGGGTGTTTTTGCTGGCACTCAATGTGTTCTTGTTTGCCGCCGGTGCGCTGATGGAAATCTATGCCGCCATTGTGGTGTTGGTGCCTTTGCTGTTGCCCTTGGCGATCAGCTATGGCATTGATCCCGTGCACTTTGGCATCATCTTTTTGGCCAACATGGAAATGGGCTTTTTGTGCCCGCCCGCTGGCATGAACATTTACTTTGCATCTGCGGTGTTCAAGCAACCTATTCGCACCGTTGCTGCGTCGGTGGCGCCCGCTTTGCTAGCCATCTTTGTGGGCACTTTGTTTATTTCTTGGTTGCCGCTGCTGGCCACTGGCTTGCCAGACTTGGTCATGTCGATCGCTAAGTAAAGCCCAAGCCCTTGTGGGGCAATTAAGTGTTGAGCAGCGCAAGTTGGCTGCTGACACTGCGTTGCGTCAACTGCGCCAAGGTTCTGCGCGAATGGCCTTCAGGCGAGAGCATGTCGCCCACATTTACTTTGGCATGAATGCCCGTTGAGCTCATCACTTGGTGCAGAGATTGCACAAAGCCAAGATCATCAATAAAGGCGGCTTTCAAGCAATGCGCACCCGTGTGTGGGTTGGTGTATCGAATGGCCAAAGGCTGCACAGGAATGTTGTGACTGACGGCCGCTTCAAACAAATTGCCATGGAACAGCTTGACCGAACTACCTTCACTGCTGGTGCCTTCGGGGAAACCAGCCACGCAATAGCCGTGGTGCAGCGCGCTGGACAATTCATCCACCATGTTGCGCGCAGAGGATGGCGAGCCACGGTTGACAAACACCACGCCGCATCCAGTGGCGATGCTGCCCACGATGGGCCAGCGTTTGACCTCTGCTTTAGCCACAAACACGCTGGGTTGTATGGTTTGAATGATCAGTGCATCAACCCACGACACATGGTTGGCCACCATTAAGCGGGGGGCTGCATCTGCAGGGGCAACTGAATAGTGAGCCTCGTGCACGACTTGGACGCCTAACACGTCCAAGGTTCTTTGAGACCAGTTTCGAATCTCTTCGAGTTTTCTCTCTCGGCTCAAGCGAGGAAATTTGATCCACAAAATCCAAAAGGCATCGCCAAAGGTATGAAGGAGGCGTAAATATTTAATGATCATGATTGGATGATCAGCATAGTTTTGGTATGTGACAGTTTGGTGAAGATTTACATCCTGTTTGTCACGAATATTTCATACAACCTTCGCGGTGAATTCACATGGGTTGTCAAGAATCCTTGGTATTGATTCACTAAGGACAGACCATGAAAGAACTGCCAAATCCAACAATGCCTTTGTCGTTCATCGATGTACCCCGGGGGTCACTTCATCGAAACGATCATGACACTCAAGAAGTTTCTGTCTCTGCCCAAAAAACGCAAGCTCGCCCAGCCCTGATTGTTGAATGGGCCAAGCACCAAGACGAAGTGCGCGAGGCGCAACGTCTGCGCTACGACGTGTTCGCCACCGAGATGGGTGCACGTTTGAAAGACAGCATTCCTGGTCACGACATTGATTTATTTGATGACTTTTGCGAACACCTAATCATTCGTGATGACGTGTCTGAGCAAGTCATCGGCACCTACCGTGTGTTGACACCAGCCCAAGCCAAGCGCATTGGTAGCACCTATTCGGACCTAGAGTTTGATCTGACACGTTTGCGCCAATACCGCGAACGCATGGTCGAGCTGGGTCGCAGCTGCGTGCACCCAGACCATCGCCACGGCGGCGTGATCATGGCCTTGTGGGGCGCCTTGGCTGAGTTTATGGTGCGCAACAAACTGGACGTGATGATTGGCTGTGCCAGCATCCCCATGTTGCACCAAGGCGTGGTGAGTGGTGAAGTGGCAGCCAGCATTTGGCACCAGCTCAAGAAAACACATTTGACTGACATTGAAAACCAAGTCACACCCCGTTTGGCATTGCCTGTGGAACAGTGGGAAGTGAATCCCGCGTTTGAGCCCCCTGCGCTGATCAAAGGCTACTTGCGCCTAGGTGCCAAAGTATTGGGCGCACCCGCGTGGGACCCAGACTTCAACACTGCCGACTTGCCCATGTTGATGAAGATCAATGACATGCCCCCGCGTTACCGCAAACACTTCTTGGGCGCGTGATGCATTACCGAGCGATTTTCATTTCCGATTTGCACCTGGGCACGCCCGGTTGCCAAGCCGAAGCTTTGCTGGATTTCTTGAAAGAGCACACCAGCGATTATCTATACCTCGTGGGCGACATCATCGATGGTTGGCAACTGCGCCGCCGTTGGTATTGGCCGCAAGCTCACAACGACGTCATTCAAAAGCTCTTGCGCAAAGCACGCAAAGGCACCCGAGTGATTTATGTGCCGGGCAACCATGATGAGTTTGCGCGCCATTTCTTGGATCACAATTTCGGTGGCATCGAAGTGTTGGAAGAGACGGTGCATCAAACCGCCGACGGTCGCAAATTGTGGGTCATACACGGAGACTACTTTGACGCCGTGGTGCAGCAAGCCAAATGGTTGGCCTATGTGGGCGACTATTTGTACGAGTTCACCCTCAAGCTCAACCGCTACTTGAACAACATGCGCGGTCGTTTGGGTTTGCCGTATTGGTCACTTTCTGCCTACCTCAAGCACAAGGTGAAAAAAGCCTTGAACTACGTCACTGATTTCGAAAACGCTGTGGCCCAAGAGGCGGCCAAACACGGTTATCAAGGCGTGGTGTGCGGACATATTCACCGTGCAGAAATTCGTGATGTGAATGGTATTTTGTACTGCAACGATGGCGATTGGGTGGAAAGCCGCAGCGCCTTGGTGGAAAGCGAAACTGGCGAGTTGTCGTTGCTGTTTTGGGAAACTGAGCCAGTCATGGTCACTAATCCTGAATTGGTCAACGTGGTTGGAACCTAGTTCTATGCGTTGAATGCCTAAAGGTTTTTATTTTCTGATTGGTGCACAGTTTGCATCCGGTCTTGCTGACAACGCGCTCCTTATCCTAGGCATCTACTTTCTTAACGAGCAGGGCTATCCGGGCTGGTGGGCGCCTTTGTTGAAGTTTTCTTTGACCTTGGCCTATGTGCTCTTGGCCTCGTTTGTGGGGCCGTTTTCGGATGCCTTTCCAAAGAACCGTTTAATGGCCTACATGAACGCACTCAAGATGGTGGGTGTGTTGCTGTTGCTGTTAGGCGTTCAGCCCATGTTTGCTTTTGCATTGATCGGACTGGCGGCTTCGGTGTATGCACCTTCCAAATACGGACTCGCCACCGAGTCCGTAGAGCCCCGCTTGTTGGTGCGCGCCAATGGGTGGCTTGAGGCATCTGTAGTGCTATCGGCGGTGTTTGGCATTGCCTTGGGTGGTGCTTTGACGGGTTTGACAGAGTCTGGTGTTGCCAGTGAGTTTGCCGAATTGTTTTCGTTTGCCTCAGGTGTTTTGGTCGAGACCCAAACCTTGCCTGCGATGGCCTTGGTGTTGTGCGTCTACATCACCGCTGCGGCCTTGAACTTTGGCCTCAGACCCATGCAACGTCGTGCGGTCATGGTTCCCTTAACGTGGCATTCCATCCGCTGGAGCGCTTTTTGGAAAACCAACCTGAGGCTTTGGCGTGATCCTCTAGGCGGTGTCTCGTTGTATGTCACCACCTTGTATTGGGGTGTGGGCGCAGTGATGCAATTTGCGGTGTTGTTGTGGGCAGAGCAGACCTTGAAATTGACATTGAAGTCAGGCGCTTATTTGCAAGCATTGGTCGCCTTGGGTGTGATCTTGGGCGCGTTTTTGGCGGGCCGAAGCTTCAAGTTGCACTCTGCACGTCAATCCCTGCCTTGGGGTTTGCTGTTGGCCGTGCTGCTGCCCGTGATGGTGTGGGTCACAGAGGTTTGGTTGGCCATTCCGTTGCTGTTGTGCGCGGGCCTGGCCGGTGGCATGTTGTTGGTGCCAATGAATTCTTTGTTGCAGCACCGTGGCATGCAGGTACTGAGCTCGGGCCGCTCCATTGCCGTGCAGGGCTTTAATGAAAACATGAGCGTGCTGGTGATGTTGGGTGTTTACAGCGGCTTGCTGGCCTTTGGCGTGTCACTGTCGTGGATCATGCTGATGTTTGCAGCCGTGTTGATCGCCGGCATCGCGCCGCTGTGCTTGCTGCTCTGGCGTCAAGTGCGTTAAAGGTGATCGGCGTCTGGTTTTTGCCAAGGGTCGACGTGGGCCATCAAGTTCAGCACACGGTGACGTTGCATGACCCTTCGTCTTGCTTCAACCGCAATGTCATGACCAGCTTCCACGGTGATGGCGGCATCCACTTCGATGTGGGCATCTACCACAATCATGTCGCCCATTTTGCGGGTTTTGATGTCGTGGGCATTGTTGACGCCAGGCGTTCCTAGCAAGGTGTGTCGAATGGCAACCACTTCGGCTTCGTCGGCCGAGCGGTCCATCAAATCGTGCAAGGCGTCCCACCCAAACTCCCAGCCCATTTTGGTCACCATCAGGCCCACCACTAAGGCGGCAATGGGGTCAAGAATGGGGTAGCCCAGCAAGTTGCCCGCAATACCAACTCCCACCACCAAGGACGATGCAGCATCAGACCTTGCATGCCAAGCATTGGCCACCAACATGCTGGATTTAACTTCTTTGGCCACCCTCAACATGTAGCGAAACAGCAGTTCCTTGGCCACCAATGCACCCGCCGCGACATAGATCGCCAGCACATGAACTTGTTGCAAAGACTCGGGGTGTTGCACTTTGTCAACGGCCGAAAACAGCATACCAACCCCGACCGCCAACAGCAGCAACCCCAATGCCAAAGAGGCGGCGGTTTCAAACCGTTGATGGCCGTAAGGGTGCTCTTCATCAGCATCTTTTTGGCTGTGATGGTTAGCGATCAGCACCACGAAATCGGCCACCAAATCTGACAAAGAGTGAATGCCGTCTGCGATCAAGCCTTGTGACTTGGAAAAAATACCCGCAGCAATTTGCACGATCGTCAGTACCAAGTTGACACCAACGCTCACCCAGGTGCAGCGTGAACCTGCTTGCATGCGTGCCTTGGCATCTGATTCCGACGTTTCCGAGTCGAGCTCGAGCTTAGAAAAATTCATAAAAATAATTTAGAAAATAGATTCTGGAATGTAGCGCAGGCCAAACGATATCCAACGCGTGTTGCTAGAACCGTTGTATTGTTGACCGATCGTGGTGTCGATTTGTAACAGGTTGGGAATCAACGAATACCGCGCACCCGTTTGCCAATAGGGCTTGGCCTTGTGATCGCCAAAGGTTTCGGCGATCAACATCATTCGTTCGCTGGTTTGAATTTCTGCACCAAAGCCATAGGTCATGCGATGTTCATTTGTTGATTTGTCCCGCATCCACCCCACATTGGTGTGATAGATCACTTTGTCGTTGAGCGTGGAAATAGACAGCGGTATGTAGGCATAGGTATTACCCAAGCTGTTGGGACCAAGAATGACGCTGGGGTGATTGACTTGACCCACAGCCAAGCCCCATCCGTAACCATTGGTGTTGAGCTCGCGAAACAGCGTTTTGCCTTGCAATACATAGTCATTGATGCCGGGTTCGCCTGTTTTTTTGGAGCGGCCGCCGCCTGCCGTGATTTCAAAATTGCCAGTTGGGTTGCAAGCGGGCAGGGCCCATTGCTCTTGGCTGTTTTTGTAGACCCGTGTCCAGCTCTCTAGCTGGCAGCTTCCGGCGGTGGTCAGTCGCGCATCATCTGTCATAAAAGGGCGGGCTGCAAATGCAGAAATGCTAGTGAGCAGTGACAGAAAAATTAAAAGGTGTCGCATGATGACCGAAGAAAAAAGGTAGGCCTGAATCAGCTTAACCCAGTTCGATGGCACGTTGAAAAATGGTTTCAACTTGGCCCGCGATTTCATCCCAGCCTAGGTGCTCCACACTAGGGCGGGTAAATTCTCTTGCCCGCGCAAGTGTTGCGCTGTCTTGAGTGATGTCGAGTGCACGCTGTATGTAGGTCTGAGGTTCGTCACTGGGTATCAACCAACCATTTTTTTGGTCTTGAATAAATTCACCCGCTGCTGCGCAGTCAAAGGCCAGCACCGGTGTACCACATGACAGAGACTCCAGTGTAACGTTACCAAAAGTTTCTGTCAGGCTAGGAAAGAGCAACAAATCGGCGCTGGCATAAAGCGTGGCCAACTGTTCGTGTGTGCACATGCCCACAAAAATAGCATCGGGGCATTTGGCCTCGGTGATGCCGCGCATCGGGCCATCGCCCGCAAACACCATCTTCACTTTTCTGCCTTGGGCCTGAAGCGTTTGGTAGGCTTGAATAGTGAGGTTGAGGTTTTTTTCTGCAGCTAAGCGGCTGGTCGACAGCAGCACCAGTGTGTCTGGGGTCACTCCCCAACTTGCACGCATATCTTCGCTGCGCTTGTTGGCATGAAAGAGCTGCGTGTCCACGCCCCGCGCCACCACTTTGAGGTTTTTAAAACCCATGGTCTCGAGTTGGTGCTTCATGGCCAAGGTGGGCACCATGGTGAATGCCGTTCTGTTATGAAATTTACGCAAATAAGCCACGATGGGTTTACTGAGCCAGCCGACGCCGTAGTGTTGGCAATAACTGTGAAAGTTGGTGCGGAAATCAGAGGTGACGGGCAGGCGAAGTATCTGAGCTGCTTGCAGGGCAGACCAGCTTAGCGGACCTTCGGTGGCAATGTGCACCAGGTCAGGGCGGCGCGTGCTCCATGCTTTGATCAGCGCCTTTTTGCTGGGTAAGCCCAGCTTGAGTTGGGGGTATCTTGGAATGGGTAAGCCACGCAACAAAAGCTCAGACCAACCCGCGTTTTCAACGCCCTCGTCATGTTTGTCTTGCCGCGGACGAATCACCTGAATGGTGTGTTGGCGTTGGCCTAGGTGATGGATAAGCTTGGAGAGGGTCATTGCCACGCCATTGACTTCTGGTGGCCATGTTTCTGTCACAACTGCGATGCGTAAAAAACGTTGCGCAGGTTCGAAGTTTTCAACCAAAATAGGGGGCGTGCTTGTTAAGTCCATACACGCATGATGGCTAATGAATTTAACAACTTGATGACAAATTAGTGATGGCCGGAAAGAATTTCATCTATATTTCTTTTTACTGTCACCAAATTTTCACATGACAGAGAGATCATCACTCTGTCTTGCAACATATGAGGAACAGACGTGAAAAACTTTCTAGAAGAATTGCGCATTCAACGCTGGGATGACCACCGTTATTACCACCACTGCCGCATCAACCAGTCATTGCATTTGCTCAGCGCACTTTGCTTTTTAGTTTCCTATGCCTTGTTGTTTGTAAACCCTGCTTGGGCCGCTTTGTTGGCTTGGTTGGTTTCGATGACAGCGCGTCAATCAGGTCACTTCTTTTTTGAGCCACTGGGCTACGACCATGTGAACGAAGCCACCCAAGATTTCAAAGAAGAAATCAAAGTGGGCTACAACCTGCGTCGCAAAGTTATTTTGCTGAGCATTTGGGTGTTGTTGCCTTTGGTGATTTATTACTTCCCAGGCTCGCTCGATGTGGTACCAACTCATGAAACATGGGTGGAGTTTTCAGAAGCCGTTGGTTACTCTTGGTTAGCTTTGGGTGTGGGTGGCTTGTTGTTCCGCACCATTCACTTGTGCTTCATCAAGGATGTGCAAACTGGTTTGGTATGGATGAGCAAAATCGTCACAGACCCCTTCCACGATGTGTACCTGTATCACAAGGCGCCGTTCCAGTTGCTCCGTGGTCAGCGCTTTGATCAAGATTTCTTAAACGCTAGCAATTAATCTCAGCGTTATCTAGTTAAGGCGTTCAGGTTTTATGACCTGAACGCCTTTTGCATTATCGGAACAAAGTTTCTTTCAAGATGCTGCGGCGAATGCTCTTGTTGGTCATCTCGGGCGAGTGCCACCACCAGCCATCGTTCTTCATCTGTGTGGTGGCTGTCACAAAGCGCTGTAACACGGCTTCAAAGTCAGCATCGCTGTAGTTGAGGCTGAAGATCATTCGACCTGTGCCCACCCAGCTCAAAGCCAAGCCTTGGACGCGCAGGTAGTACTGCAGCATCCAGTTGTAGCGGCTGGGTTGTGTGTAGAACAGGGTCCACACGCTGGACATGTTGGCGGCTTGCAGAGGGATGTCGTTGGCCTTCATGGCGTCGTTGAACATCTTGCAGCGCGCATTCCAGCGCTCGTCTAGCCCGTCGTAAATGGCCTGAATTGCTGGGGTTTCGATCTCGTCCAAGAAGGCCGACATCGCGCCCATCACCACGGGGTGTTCTTTGAAGGTGCCGCGTGCAAAGCAAATATTTGCTGGGCGGTCGGGGTGAAAGCGGTGCATCCATTCCTTCTTGCCACACACCACACCCACTGGGAAGCCGCCGCCCAGTGTTTTGCCATAAGTGACCAAGTCGGCTTGCACGCCGAAATATTCTTGTGCGCCACCGGGGGCCAAACGGAAGCCCAAAAACACCTCGTCAAAAATCAGCACTACACCGTTGTCGGTGCAGGCTTGGCGAAGCTTGTGCAGCCAGGCGGTGTAGGCCTCGCGGTCATAGGCGGCCTTGCGGCTGCTATCGACCAAGGTGGAATCGCCCGGAGCGTTGACGTTGGGGTGAATGGCTTGCAGCGGGTTGACCAACACGCAGGCAATGTCTTTGCGTGTGCGAATGACCTCTAGGCTGCGCTCGCTCATGTCGCTCAGGGTGTACGTTTCGCGTGGGGGCATGGGGTTGCCCGGACCCGGCTGCACGTCTTCCCACCAGCCGTGGTACGCACCGCAAAAGCGCACCAAGTTTTTGCGTTTGGTGTGGTAGCGGGCCAAGCGCACGGCTTGCATCACGGCTTCTGTGCCCGACATGTGGAAGGACACCTCGTCCATGCCCGAGATCTTCTTTAAGCGTGCAGCGTTGCTGGCTACGCAGGGGTGGTACACACCCAGCGTTGGCCCTAAGGCTTGCGTTTTGGCGAGGCCTTCGGCCATGGTTTTTTTGTAAAAGTCAGCGCCAAACACGTTGACGCCATAGGAGCCGGTCAGGTCATAAAACGATTGGCCATCCAAGTCGGTCACATGCACGCCAGATGCCGATTGCAAGAAAGAGCCCACTTTCAAGTGCTCTTGCACCATGGGGCTGAACTGAAAGGGCACACGGTAGGCCGCGATGAATTGCATGTCGGTGATGTCTTCACGGGCCGCTGCGCTGGCTTGAATGCTAAGCGGATGGCGTGCCTTGAGCACCTCTGCAATTTTGAAAAATGCTTGGCGGCGAAGATTTTGTACTTCAAAGGGCGCGTTGTCACATTTAAAGAACACTTCTTCGTCAAAATGGTAGCCGGGTAACAAGCGCGCCAGTCGTTTTGCCATGCGCGAGTGTCCGGCCAGAGAAGGGTGCTTGGCCCGGGAGAGTTGAAGTCGTCGGTAGATGGACGGCGTGAATGCTGCCAGAGCGCCCAAGCTCATCAAAGTGGTGTTCACAGTCAATTTCCTTGTGTTAAAGATGTTTATGTTTTATTCAATTTAAGTGACAAGATGATGAAAATTCGCGATAAATTTCAAAATTTAATGCTGCAAGAAGACCTGAACTTTTTACTCACCAACCGCATCCCCCGAATCTCCCTGACGCGATTTATGGGATGGTGGAGCCAGTTGCGCAACCCATTGATCGTGAAAGCGTCGATTGCGGTCTGGCGTTGGTTCACCGATTTGGATTTGACGGAGTCAAAGCAACATAAATTTGACACGCTGCACGCCTGCTTCACGCGTGAGTTGAAGCCAGGCCTCCGCCCCATTGACCCCAGCCCCGCCGTGATGAGCTCGCCTTGCGACTGCATTGTGGGTGCGTGTGGCGAGATTCGCGATGGCATGGTGTTTCAGGCCAAAGGCTTTCCCTACACCTTAGACAGTTTGCTCAGCTCGACCGACTTGGTTCAGCATTGGCCCAGCGCGCTAGAGGGCGGCACTTTTGTCACCATGCGTTTGACCAGCAGCATGTATCACCGCTTCCATGCGCCGTGCGATGCGCACCTGAGCCATGTGACTTATATCTCTGGCGATACGTGGAATGTCAACCCCATCGCTTTGGTTCGTGTGAAAGAGTTGTTTTGCAAAAACGAGCGTGCCGTATTGCAAATGAAAACTGCACATGGCACGCCATTTTTGATCGTGCCCGTGGCCGCCGTGTTGGTGGCCAGCATGCGTTTTCATGCCGTCGATGTGCTGCTGAACCTGCGCTACAAAGGCCCCAACGACATCCCTTGCGATGCCAACTACAGCAAGGGCCAAGAGATGGGCTGGTTTGAGCACGGCTCCACCATTTTGGTGTTTGTGCCGCCTGGCTTCGCCTTGGCCGAGGGTATAGAAAACGGCAAGCGCATCCGCATGGGCGAGGCGCTACTTACAAAGGTTTGATTTTTAAAGCCATGCTCTATCAAGATTAAATGGATCAGTCTGCGTAACGCGTCATGACGTATTCACCGGGTGCATCACACAAGGCATGCTTTGTTGACGGTGTTCGTGCCTTCACTTGATGGCTGCTGTTTTGTGTCAGCCATTCAGCCCACGCTAGCCACCACGACCCCTCAACCGATGGAGCTGAATCGGCCCATTCATCGGCATGTGTCCATCCATAGTCTTTAGATGTGTGGCCAATTTGGTAATGTCGGTGCGGGTGACCAGGCTCAGAAATGATGCCTGCGTTGTGGCCGCCTGAGGCAAGAACAAAGGTAATGTCGGTGTCGGTGAGTAAATGAATCTTGTAGACGGAGCGCCACGGTGAAACGTGATCGCGTACCGTGCTGACAACCATCATTGGAGCCTCGATATCAAGTAATGCGACAGCGGTATGTTGCAAACGATATTGCCCCTCTGCCAAAGCGTTGTGCAAAAACAAGTGTGTAAGGTACTCGTTGTGCATTCGTTCTGGAAGCCTTGTGTGGTCGGCATTCCAACTCATCATGTCGTTCCCGTTCTCATCTTTGCCGAGTAAATAGCGTTGAACGTTATGTGTCCAAATCAAATCTCGGGCATTTAAAAATCGGAAAGAATCTGCCATTTGACGGCCTGACAAATAACCAGTCTTGTTCATTTCTTCTCGCAAACTTTTCAATTGATCTTCGTCAATGAAGACGCCTAATTCACCAGGTTCAGTAAAGTCGGTTTGTGCCGCGAGTAGCGTGATACTTGCCAGTGTTGGATAGGTCGATGTTGAGGACTTAGCCAACCAAGCTGCTGCAATCGACAAAAAGGTTCCACCTAGGCAATAACCCATGCTGTGAACATGCGTGGTGTGTGTCTGAGTTTTGATTTGCGCCAGTGCTTCAAGTACACCTTGCGTTAGGTAATCCTCTAAACCTACATCTCGCATATGTTCATCAGGATTGCGCCAAGAAATCATGAACACGGTGAACCCTTGGTCAACCAAATACCGCACCATCGAGTTATGCGGTGATAAATCAAGAATGTAGTACTTCATGATGCATGATGGCACGATGATTAACGGCTCTGCTAGCACCTGACCTGTGCTTGGTGCGTACTGAATGAGCTCAATCAGTTCATTTTTAAAAATGACTTTGCCGGGTGTGATGGCCACATCAACCCCGACTTGATAGGGCAGTGGAATTAATGGCGTCGAGTCTTTCGATAACGTTTTTTGTCTTAGGCTTTGGTAATGGTCTTGCAAATAGTTTTGCATGCCTTTTGCAAAGCTCATGCCTAAGCTTTCGATGCCAACGCGTAAGACCTCGGGGTTGGTCTGTGCTGTGTTTGACGGCGACATAGCATCAACGATTTGTCGCGTAAAGAAATTCACTACATGTTGGTGATGCGGATGCATGCCGTCAATCTGTGCACATTGACGCCACCATTGCTCTGTTGTTTTGAAATTATTTTTTACAAGGCTATACGGCCATTGCGCCCAAGTTTGATCTTTGAAGCGCATGTCACTGTCTGACTCATCGGACTGCCAAGGTCGTTTGCTTAGTTCAAGATTTTTTTCGTTTGCACGATGGAGGGCCTGCCATGCATCGTATTGGCGCAGTAAGCGATAGCCAGGGGATGTGATCAGATGAGCCAACCAATCTTGATAGGCAAGGGCGAGCGAGATAGGAGAGAGCCCTGGGGTCAAAGACGCCCATTGTTTGTGAGTCGCTATGTCAACTAACTGAGAAAACTTCTTAAGTTCGGTTCGGATTTTTGTGTTTGGTGTGAGTTCAGTCATGTTTGACTCCGTTGCGAATTATTTCTAGACGTTCAAACAGAGCAGTATCTGGTTGATTGACGACAGAGAGGCGGCCTGCGTAAATGTGACCTTCATTGCCATCAAGTGTGAGCATGTCTCCTTCGCATAGGCTGGTTTCGCCAATCGTCAGTGAACGCTGTGCTTGATTGATCGTTAAATACTGACAACCAACCAAGCAAACCTTACCGAGCTGACGAGCCACAACAGCCGCATGAGATGTGCGTGCCCCTCGTGCTGTGAGTAAGCCGACCGAGAATTCCAACGCGGCAATGTCATTGGTTTCTGCATCTTGACGGATCAGAATCACTTCAACACCTGCGGTGTTGCGCTCTTTAGCCCGTGCTTCGTCAAATGCAATCTCTCCCGACACAATTCCACTACACGCAGACATGGCACTTGCTATGGGGGTTGCATGCGCAGATGCATCGTCCTCGCTTGCCAGTACCTGATGGATTAAGTGATCTTGCGTTAAGTGACTGGTGCGTTCTTTGGCAGTACGTTTGTCGATAACGCCTTCATCCAATAAATCCAGTGCAATTTGTGCTGCGGCAATCGGTGTTCGTTTGCCTGAGCGTGTTTGCAACATGAAGAGTTGGCCATCCTCGACAGTGAATTCGAAATCCTGCATATCTGAAAATTCAATCTCCAGAGCATGGGTATATTTTTGAAGTTGCAACCAAGCATCTGGTATCAGGCTTGCCATCGCATCGGCGCCATGCGCATTTCGGCGCCCCGAGACCACGTCTTCTCCCTGTGCATTGAGTAAGAAGTCAATCCACAAGTGCTTGTCACCGTTGGAAGGGTTGCGCGTAAAACCTACACCCGACCCAGCGTGTGTGCCACTATTGCCAAACACCATGCGTTGCAGTGTGACTGCTGTGCCCATCGTCTCCGAAATTGCGTTGATGTTTCGATATTCGCAGGCCTTGTCTGACTGCCAAGAGTTAAATACCGCCTGAATTGCTCCTGCCACTTGCGTGCGTGCATCCTGCGGAAAAGGTGTTTGCGCATGTGTTTCATACAAGCTGAGATATGTTTTCGCTAAGGTGCGCAACTCATCAAAATCAAGGCTGCGTTCATCACGACCTTGGGTGATGGCAACGAGTGCATCTTCAAACACTTGGCCAGAAATGCCCGCTACAACTTCACCGTAGGTGGCAATCAGGCGGCGGTATGAATCCCATACCAAGCGCGGGTTGCCTGTTTGTCGCAGGAAGCCGCCCAAAGTGCTGTCAGTCAATCCGATGTTCAGCAAGGTTTCCATCATTCCGGGCATCGACACGGGTGCGCCTGAGCGAACTGACAAGATCAAAGGGTTTTTCGAATCGCCCAGCCTCATACCAGCGGTACGTTCTAACGCAGGCAAGCCTTGCGAAAAAAGTGGTTCAAGGCATTCTTCGGGTGATTTGGTGTAGTGCGTCCCGATCACCAATGCGGCTGGGACTTTGAGCTCTAGGTCAGCCATACGCAACAGATTAAATGCTTTAGACCCCATGCTGTGGGGCCCCGGCTTGTGGTGTTCAATAGGTTGATCTGAGCCAATCAGATAAAAATGTTTTGGCCATTTCAAGTTTTTTTTCATAACGTCAGCGCATTCTTCTCAAAAACCATTTTTCGTAATTGATGTCCCACAGACAGCAAGGCATCTGAGGCGCTTTCAATGGCAGCAGCAAGGTCGCTTGTTAAACCAAATGCCACAGGTTGATCGTGCAAGTGAGTCACGATGAGGAGACGTGCTTCTCTGTAAAGTTCATCGCAATGCCGCTCCGCACGTAACATTTGCCACAGCACTTTCAAGAATGCATCTGTGTCTTGTGATGTGCCATCAGATGTAATGTCGCGCGCAATTTGAATGGCCTTGATGTAATCTTGAATTGCGGCTTGCGTGGCTTGCACGAGGCGTGCAAGCACAGCGCCTACTTCTTGAGTAATGCTGTGCATGGGCGTGCGAGTCAACATAGAGATTATGAAGATCGACTCCTCCAGCGTGTCTGCTACATCGTCAGATTGACTTAGCAAATGAACCACGGACTGCCATCGCGGTTGGCGTTCTGCGCGTTGACGTGCTTCTGTGAGTAGGCGATCAGCGGCATGCTCCCATTCTTTGGCTTGGTCTGCGAACACTTTGAACGAAATGACTGTTTGTTCCGTACTTGTTTCTAGGCATTGCGATAGCAGTTGCGAAAGCGCATGGCAGTAGGCTGCGTGATCGGCCAATAAATCAAATTCAAAGCTACGCTTGCGCAACACATGCACAAGCAACATACGTGCTTCGTCTGCGATAAGGCTGGTGGGTTGTTGATCGAGCAGCATGGCACTGCACATACGCATCAAATCTTCGAGAAAAAGTTCTGCAGCATGCTCGCCACACACCTCATCCAAACGATCGCCAATACGAAAAGCGTCGGAGGCAACACTTTGCATGGTTTGATAAACCAATTTTTCGCCACCTGCCAATAGCCAAGCCATGTGGCCGTATTCACTTTCTGCACTCTGGGTTAACAACTTGATCGCAACTTTCTTGCAGACGAAATGTTGCAAGCGCTTTCGTGCACGGTTCCAATCAATCACAAACACAATGCGCGAGCCAACCATGTATAAGGCCTGCAAGAGGTCTGTTTCTTTTTTCGCAAGAAATGTCGCTTTGCCAACGTAGTAAGGCTTTCCCGCATTTAATTCGGCGGTGATGACAGGTTCAAAAACTTGCCACTCAAAGCCAATGTTCTCGAGCATGGTTCTGAAAAAATCAAAGCGTCCTTTGTGCAATTCGGAGTAGGTGAGTTCAATCTTTTTATCTCTGACCTCAATTACCAACACATGTGCGTCATTGGTTCCTATGTCGTTTTGAATCAGCAGGCGTTTGTCATCTCTTGTGGCAGCAGTATCTAGCCCTGGGTGTGAGAACTTCAAAGGGGCCGTGCGTTGTAAACCATGCATGAATGCCTCGATGCGTGCATGATCTTCAGGCAATACATGCCACGCATGTGCACCTGCTATGTTTTCTGTGGAAATGGTGGACGCGATGGCATTGATGCATTTATGTAAGTCCATTACCAGCAAATGAAAACTGTCGTTTTGTTTTCTATCGCCGTGGGTTAGTGCTGTGATGGTTGCGTTGGAAATACCTTCTGCAGTTGAAAATTTCTTTAAATGTGAACGCCACACCTCGCAGCGGGCACATAAATTTTCGTTCGTTGCGTCGCGTAACTCAATGACTGGACGTGCCATCAAGCTAAGGTTTTCTTGTAAGTTATCAAAAAATATTTCTTGACTCGAAACAATTAAAAACTCATCTTCCAAGTAAGCACTGGTGGCGAAGTCCTTTACCCAGTCGAGTTCGACAAAACCTGCGCTTCGAAAGTCCTTGCCCCAGTCCAACACCTTGGCTTCAGGCATGAGCGCGTGTTGATTGGCTGATTGCAACAGTGTGATCAAGAGTTTGAGTCGATCATTGGCATTCAGTGCCAGAGTGATCCATGCCGGTAAAAGTAACGACTGCTGCCCGAGAGATTCCACTGCTTTGTTTTTCAACACATCATGCCCTTTTTGCGTCTATCAGGACATGGTTGTAAGGCTGCATGTCAAAGCAGTGACATTCAAAGTGGATGTGATGAACGTTTGATGTGAATCAAATAAATAAGATCAAAACCACAAAAAGCTGAAGGTATTAACCGCTAATTTTTGTCAATGTCACCAAAGCTTCACTGAAGACGTTCATCCTATGGTTGCAGCAATCCGTTGCAATCTACATGGAGCTTTTTCAATGACCAATGAGCACAACCTTGATCCTGAAATCCACGAAGATGAAGATGATGAGGAATACGAGTCCTTGGCTGACTACCACCGCATTGCAGCCTTGCACTATTCACAAGCCGCTAAGCACCATTCATTGGCTGCTGATGCTGATGACCAAGGCCATGAAGAGGCTCGCAACTCACACGTGTTTTTGGCCTATCGCCACAAGCTCGTGGCCAATCAGTACGCAGAGATGGCTGTGATTGAAAGCGACGAGTTGACTGACGACGATTCAGACGAAATTCACGCCGCTTGATATTGGGTGGCTAACAACGACACACGTATCAGAGCGTGAGTGCAAGGGAAGAC
>NZ_JBBAOV010000020.1:0-42812 GCF_040401135.1 Limnohabitans sp.
ACATCAGGCGCATCCACCAAATACGCATTGATGCGTTTGGCCAACACCGCATGCGGTTGGCCTTTGATGTCTTCGTATTCGTAAATGGTTTTCACAGCATGGCTGTCATGCCCAAAGCCCACGATGACGCAATGCACCGCCGCGTTGCCGCTGGCTTCGTTGCTCCACTGAAACGTGCGGTGCGCAAAGTTAATGTGCATGCCAAGCCGCTGCATCTCGCCCCACAGCACGGCCACTTGTTCGCCTTGGGTGATGCTGTTGGTGGATACAAACGCGGCTTGTGTGCCTGCTTGCCCTTGCAGGTATTGCGCGGCCAGCACGTACCAGCCGCACACCAAGTCGAGGTCGCCCGCGCCGTGTATGCCGTGCATCACCAAGGCTAGGTCGGCCTTTTGTTCTTTGCTTTGGTAGGTCTTGCCCAAGAACGGCGGATTGCCCAACACATAACTGCATCGCTGGGCGGGCAGCACGCGGTGCCAGTCCACGCGCAGGGCGTTGCCGTGTTGGATGTGCGGCGTGCTTTTGAGCGGGATGCGCGCAAAGTACAAACCAAACTCCACGCTCACGCGCAGGTTCATTTGGTGGTCCATCAGCCACAGGGCCACTTGGGCAATTTGCGCGGGAAATTCTTCAATCTCGATGCCGTAAAACTGGTCCACGTTCACGCCAATCAGGGCATGCACGTCCACGCTCAGTTGGCCTTTGTGGGCGCTTAGCTCGTGGTCGGCGCGCAGCACTTTTAGCTCTAGTTCGCGCAGCTCTCTGTAGCTGATGACAAGAAAGTTGCCGCAGCCGCAGGCTGGGTCAAAGAACGTCAGTTGGCGCAGCTTTTTATGAAACTCAAACAGCTTGTTACGGTGGCCTTTGATACGTTCAAACTCGGTGTGCAGCTCGTCTAGAAAAAGGGGCTTGATGAGCTTGAGGATGTTGGCCTCTGAGGTGTAGTGCGCGCCCAAGTTGCGGCGGGCCTTTTCGTCCATGATGCTTTGAAACAAGCTGCCAAAGATGGCGGGGCTGATGGCCGACCAATCGAGCGCACACGCATCCAGCAGTGCTTCGCGCATGGCGGTGCTGAAGTCGGCCATGGGCAGGGTTTCTTCAAACAGTTTGCCGTTGATGTACGCAAACCTGCCCAGTTGTTCGTCAATGTGATGGCTGCGCTGCGCCTCGTGCGTGTTGAGCACTTGAAACAGTTGGCCCAAGCGTGGCCCTAGGTCTGAGCCATCGGGCGCGGTGCGCTCTTCTACAAAGTCGCGAAACGATTGCGCGGGCTGAAAGATGCCGGTGTCGTCTGCAAACAAGCAAAACAGCAAGCGCACCAGCAGCACTTCTAGTGCGTGGCCTTCGTAGCCGCTGGCTTTGAGGGCGTCGTGCAAGCGGCCCATGCGTTCGGCGGCTTTGATGTTGACGGGGTCTTCTGCCCGAATGTCTTGCACTTTGTAGCCCGCCAGTAGGCCAAACAGTTTGATGTGTTTGTGCAGGTGCTGAAGCTCAAACTCCACGGTTTCGCCCGTGGCCAAAATGCGCACGCGAAAGCGGGCAAAGTCGCATACCACCACCAGTTGGGGCAGGTCGCGCTCGGTCAGGTGGTGCAGGTAGCCCACGGCTTGATCGACGGCATCGTCCAGGTTTTTGCCGCGTGACTTGTGCTCCACCAGCAGCACGCCGGGCCAAAACAAATCAACAAAGCCTTGTGCGCCGCCTAGCTTTTTGACGTTGAGCTCAAAGGTGGCCACACGTTTGTCGGTAATGCCAAAGATTTCAAAGAAGGCCAACCAAAAGGGCTTGGCCTCGCTGTCTTCGTTGCTCGCGTCGGCCCAGGTTTTGCTAAAAAGCAGTGCCCTAGATTTAATTTCGTTCCAGTTAATGCTCATAAAGTGCTCAATTAATGAGCTAGCATCGTACTAGAAAGTATTATTTTTAAAGATTAAACATCCATAAGCTAGGATGATTCGCACGTATGACCCTCTCTAAATTTCCCTCTCTCCAATTTCAGATCCCCAAAGCCCACCGCCACTTGGCCTTCAGCGCCGTGGGCGATGCGCACAGCCCGCATGTGTTGCTGTGTTTGCCTGGGCTTTTAGAAACCCGCGCCACGTTTGACTCGTTGTTGCAAGACGCCGAGGGGGTGCAAGGCCTGCGCGTGGTCAGCCTTGATTTGTGCGGGCGCGGCGACTCTGGCCCGTTGGCTGATGACAAGGGCTACACCATGCAGGTGTATCTAGAAGACACCGAGCATTTCATTCGCACCCAGCTCATGCCCGAGGGCCAACCCGTGCCTTGCATTGAGGTGCTGGGCACCAGCATGGGCGGCATTTTGGCGATGTATTTGGCGCACGATGCACGTAACCACATCAGCGGTTTGACGCTGAATGACATTGGCTTGGATTTGCCTTGGATGGCTATTTACGGCTTGTACGACGGCATGAAAAAAGCAGGCCGCTTGCCCACGCCCGAGGAGATGGCCGAAAAGTTAAATGTCAGCATCGGCGTGGCATTGGCGGTGCAGTCGCCCACGCACTTTGATTTGCCTTACCGCAAAGACTGGAAGGGCATGCAGTTTGGCCACTTGCTCAGCGGCTTCAAAGGCTCGGTGCGTTTGGTGCACGGCAGCGATTCAGGTGTGTGCACCGCCAAAGAGGTGAAAGACTTGCAGCGCGAATTTCCCAAAGCCAAAGTGCTGGAGGTGGCGGGTGCGGCTCACCCTGTGCCGTTCAATGCGGCGGTAAACAAGTTTGTGTTGAAGTCCTTGGGCTTGCCTGTGGCCTCAGCGGCCAAAGCAGAGCCAGCCGTGGCCTTGACGCAAATGGACATGGCGCTAGACGCAGGCCCAGTGCTGTTAGAAACTTCGGTGGCCACTGATGCGCCTGTAGCCGTGTTGCAGTCAATTGAGCCACCCGTGGAGGCGTTAAAGCCAACCCCTGCTCAGCCGCCTAGCCTGTGGGCGTGGCTCAAGCGGCAGCTGCTAGGCACCAAAGAGAAGTAACTTCTTTGGCGCGTGCGTCGTGCAGTGGGTCGGTGTCGTCGCTGGCTTTGCCGTGACGCGGCTTGATGTCGCTGCGGCCCAACACTTGCAAGCCCGCTTCGCTGATCCAGCCCAGCAGCTCGTCGCGGCTGCGCAGACCCAAGTGTTCGGCCAAGTCCGACAAGATAAGCCAGCCCTCGCCCTTGGGCGCGAGGTGCGCACGCAAGCCGCCCAGGAAACCACGCAGCATGCGGCTGCCTTCGTCATACACCGCGTGTTCGATGGGCGAGCTGGGCCGTGCGGGCACCCACGGCGGGTTGCACACAATCAGCGGTGCAAGGCCTTCGGGGAACAAGTCGGTTTGCAACAGCTCTACTTTGTCGATGCGTTGCAAGCGTTTGAGGTTTTCGCGCGCGCAGGCCAAGGCGCGTGGGTCTTGGTCGGTGGCCACAATGCGTTGCACCCCGCGCTTGGCCAACACGGCCGACAACACGCCCGTGCCCACGCCAATGTCAAAGGCCAATGATTTGTCTTTGATGGGCGCGTTGGCCACGAGGTCGACATACTCGCCACGCACGGGCGAGAACACCCCGTAATGCGGGTGAATGCGGTTGTTGGGCGCGTCACCCAAGGCGGCTATTTCGACGCCGTTTTTGCGCCACTCGTGTGCGCCCACCACGCCTAGCAACTCGCGCATAGACACCATGCAGGCTTCACCGTTGGCGGGCCCCCAGGCTTCGGTGCAGGCTAGCTTCAGGTCGGGTGCGCGGCGCAGGGGAATGGCGTAGTCGCCCTCCAGCGGCACGATGACCATGGCCAAGATGCGAGCGCGTTGGCCCAGCGCTAAACGGTGGGCATTGAATACTTGCAGGGGCGCCACTTCGGGTGCTGGCTTTTTGTTTTTCTTAGGCTTGCGCTCGGTGCGGCGTGCCAAGGCTTGCAGCAGTTGGCGTGCGTTGTGAAAGTCACCCTGCCACAACAGGCCCGTGCCCTCGCAGGCCAAGCGGTAGGCTGTGTCGGCTGACATGGTGTCGTCAGCTGCCACCACGCGGCGGGGGGCAGCAGCGCCGCTTTCGGCGCGCCATGTGGGAAGGTTGGGTAAGGTTTCTGGGGAGGTAAGCATGGCTCATCATAGAGGTCGCTATGTGGGGCCACGCTGCGTTGAGGCACACTTATGCGCAGAACATGAAAACATTTAAAGTTGCCACCTACAACATCCACAAAGGCGTGCAAGGCCACGGCCCTGCGCGTCGTTTAGAGATACACAACCTGGGCCTAGCGGTGGAGCAGTTTGATGCCGACGTGGTGTGCTTGCAAGAAGTGCGTGCGTTTAATCGACAACAGGCTCGCCGTTTCAAGCACTGGCCCCAGCAGGGCCAAGCTGATTTTTTGGCGCCCGAGGGCTACACGCCTGTGTACCGCACCAATGCCATCACCCAACACGGCGAGCATGGCAATGCGTTGCTTAGCCGTTGGCCCGTGTTGGAGCATCGCCACGAAGACATGTCAGACCACCGCCTAGAGCAGCGCGGCTTGTTGCATGCGACTTTGCAATTGCAAGCGCGTGAGCTGCACGTCATCGTCATGCATTTGGGGCTCTTGCCTGGCAGCCGCATGCGCCAAACGCAGCAGCTGCACGACTTCATCATGCGCGAAGTGCCCGCCGATGCGCCGCTGTTGGTGGCGGGTGACTTCAACGACTGGGGTAGCGCTGTGTCGCACAAGATGGCCGACGTGGGTTTGCACACCAACACGGGTAAAAAACACCCCACGTTTCCCGCACGTTTGCCCTTGGCGCAGCTTGATCATGTGTATGCGCGAGGCTTGCACCGCTTGGGCTCGCAGGTGCCCCGAGGCCCCATTTGGCGTCGCATGTCCGACCACTTACCACTGCTGGTGGAGTTTGCGTGGGACGCGCCATGAAGCGCTCGCACACAGAGCCACACGAGATGAGCCTGCTGACAGGCGGTGTGGATTTGTTTGCGGCGATGGTCAAGGCGGTGGATGCCGCGCAACACGAGGTGCTGCTAGAAACCTACATCTTTGACTTTGCAGGTGCAGGCGCCGAAGTAGCGCGTGCGCTGATGCGTGCAGCGCAGCGCGGTCTGCGCGTGTGTGTGGTGGTGGACGGTGTGGGCACGGGTGAGTTGCCCGCCTTGTGGGCTGATCAGTTTGCGCAAACGGGTGTGCAAGTGCGCGTGTTTGCACCCGCTGTGGGTTTGGGATTTTGGCTGCCTAGCCGTTGGCGGCGCTTGCACCGCAAGCTGTGCGTGGTGGACAACGCAGTGGCGTTTTGTGGCGGCATCAACATCTTGGATGACTACCTAGACCCGCATGTGGAAGGCTTGCTCAAGTCGCCGCGGCTGGACTACGCCGTGAGCATGCGCGGCCCTTTGGTAAAGGCCGCCTACGACACCATGACGCAGCTGTGGTCGCGCATCGAGGCCGTGCGCGAGCTGCGCAGCCAAGACCTGAGCGGTGCCATGGACGCCTTGCGCGGGGCATCGCAAAGCTTGCACTTTCCTGCGCTGGGTGAGGCGCAGCTGGTGTTGCGCGACAACGTACGCCACCGTTCCCACATTGAGCGCACCTATCGCAAAGCGATTGGCGCAGCGCGACACGACATCCTTGTGGCCAGTGCTTATTTTTTTCCGGGTCTGCGTTTGCGCCGAGCGCTGGCGACGGCAGCGCGTCGTGGCGTGCGTGTGCGTTTGTTGCTGCAAGGCCAGTACGAATATTTTGTGCCCTACCGCGCGGCGCGTCAGTTGTACGGCCAGTTGATTACGGCGGGTGTGGAAATTCATGAGTATCACGCCAGCTTTTTGCACGCCAAAGTGGCGGTGGTAGACGGCAAGTGGCTGACCGTGGGCTCGTCCAATCTAGATCCTTTTAGTTTGTTGCTGGCGCGTGAGGCCAATGTGGTGGCGCACAACCCGCCTTTGGCGCAAACCTTGCAAGCCAGTTTGATCAATGCCATTGAGCAAGGCGCTACCCGCGTGGACCCGCTCGCCTATCTCAACCGTGGTGTGTGGGAGCGTTTGGTGGATGCGTTGGCCTCGGCTGTGCTTCGTTTTGGCGTGTTTTTGACCGGCAAGCCATACTGAGTGCGCCGTCTAAGGTTTTTGCTTCGCTGATACCATCCCCCCCATGACAGCAAAAGACAACTTCGAAGGCACGCCGGTTTCAGTGAAGATTCGTGAGCGCATCGCCGCCGCACGCAAACGCTTCCATTCCAATGACAACATTGCTGATTTCATTCAGCCGGGTGAGTTGGAGGCTTTGCTTGACGAAGTCGAAGTCAAAATGCAAGGCGTGCTTGATAGCTTGGTGATTGACACCGAGCACGACCACAACACGGGCGATACCGCCCGACGCGTGGCCAAGATGTACCTGCAAGAGGTCTTCAAAGGCCGCTATGTACCAGCCCCCGCCATCACCGAATTTCCCAACGCCGAGCACTTGAACGAGCTGATGATTGTCGGCCCCATCACTGTGCGCAGCGCTTGCAGCCACCACTTTTGCCCCGTGATTGGCAAGATTTGGATTGGCGTGTTGCCCAACGAACGCACCAACGTGATTGGCTTGTCCAAATACGCACGCTTGGCCGAGTGGGTCATGGGCCGCCCTCAAATTCAAGAAGAGGCCGTGGTGCAACTGGCCGACCTGATTCAATCCAAAACTCAGCCCGATGGCTTAGCCATCGTTATGGAGGCTAGCCACTTCTGCATGTCTTGGCGCGGTGTGAAAGACATGGACAGCAAGATGCTCAACTCGGTCATGCGTGGTGCTTTCTTGAAAGACCCCAACTTGCGCCGCGAATTTTTGTCTCTCATTCCTAAAGGTTGATGCCATGCTCGTTCGTCTGTTGTATGTGAGCCGGTCTGTCCACCCTGAGACGCCCGACGAAACGGAATCTATCTTGAACAGCTCACGCGAGCACAACATTGCCAACGGCATCACCGGCGTGCTGTGTTTTGGTGGCGGCATTTATTTGCAAGCCATCGAAGGTGGCCGCAACCAAGTGAATGCGCTCTACACCCATATCGTCAAAGACCCACGCCATAAAGACGTGGTGGTCTTGGCGTATCAAGAAATCTCAGAGCGCCGCTTTGGCGGCTGGACTATGGGTCATGTGCGCCTAGACAAGCTCAACCCGTCCATCGTGTTGAAGTACTCCGAAACCCCCGAGCTCGACCCCTACGGCGTGTCGGGCAATGTGTCCTTCGCGCTGCTAGAAGAGCTGATGGCCACCGCGTCCATCGTCGGTCGCGCTTGATGTGAACTTGATTGGCTGCGACTTCAGCAGCAGCCCCTCCAAACGTAAACCCATCGTCGTGGCTGTCGGCCACGCCAAGGCTGGCCGCGTGCAGTTGCAAAGCCTGCAGCGGTTTGACGCCCTTGCCGCGTTTGCCGATTGGCTCAAACAGCCCCAAGCGTGGGTGGGTGGTTTTGATTTGCCATTTGGCTTGCCGCGTGAGTTGGTGCAGACGCTAGGCTGGCCCAACGACTGGCTGGCCTGCATGCAGCACTACACCGCACTTAGCCGCGCCGAGATACGCGACACCTTCAAAGCCTTTTGTGATGCGCGACCCGTGGGCGGCAAGTTTGCGCACCGCGCCACAGACACGCCTGCGGGCTCTAGCCCGTCGATGAAGTGGGTCAACCCGCCCGTGGCCTACATGCTGCATGCGGGTGTGCCGCTGCTGATTAAGGCGGGCGTGACGCTGCCGCGTTTACATGCACCTGCTGTGTTGGCCGACGAGCCTGCGCCATCTGTTTCATCATCCTCGTCACTGCGCATCGCGTTAGAAGCCTACCCGGGCCTGCTGGCGCGTGAACTGATTGGCAACACCTCCTACAAAAGCGACGATAAAGCCAAGCAAACCCCCGAGCGTTTGATTGCCCGCAAACAACTCTTGCAGGCGTTAGAAGTGGGTCAAACCCGTTTGGGCCTGCGCCTCAAACTTACCCACGCCCAGCACGACACCTTGGTGGACGATGCCAGCGGCGACAGCCTAGACGCAGTGTTGTGCATGGTGCAATCTGCGTGGGCGCAAGCTCAGCACGAGGCAGGTGATGCGCACTATGGCTTGCCTGACTGTGATCCGCTCGAAGGCTGGATCGTTACGGCTTAGATAAACCACCCCATCTCCCCAGGCAATGCCTCCAGTTGCCGCAGATGCGCAATTGCTTCCGTATCCGTCCGATACAAGTGAAGCCCCGCATGCGCTTGCAGGCAGCCTGCGCGGCGCAGCACGGTTTCTACTGGTAGCTTCATGCCGCTGATGTGTAGGCTGATACTGCGCTCGCGCAGCATGACTTCAAGCTTGGCGAGGCTCTCCACGCCGGTGGCGTCGATGCGGTTGATGGGCATTGCAAACAAGCACACATGGGCCACGGTAGGGTGCTGGCCTAGGTGCTCCATCACGTTGCGCTCAAGGGTGCTGGCGGCTGCAAAGTCCAGCTCGGCGTCCATGCGCAGAGCGTAGAGGTGGGGCGCTAAGGGTGGCAGTTTCCAAAGGTGGCGGTCGCGCAGGCTGCCGTCGGGGTGCAGGCCGACTTCAATGATGCGCGGGTGCAAGCGTGTGTGCAAAAAGTGGCTTAGGCCCATCACCACACCGGCCAGCACACCCCAATACAAACGCGGGGCCGAGAGCAAGGTAATCACAAACGTCAGTACCGCCGTGGCCGCCTCCACACGGTTAATTTTGTAAAGCTTCACAAACGCGTGCGGCTTGATGAGCCCCAGCACCGCCGCCACCACAATGGCCGCCAATACCGACTGCGGAACTGGTTGCAACACGGCGGTGAAGAACAAGAGGATGACCAAAATCACCGCCACCGAAAATACGGTGGCCCACGCCGACTGGGCGCCTGCATACAGGTTGAGCGCTGAGCGGCTGAACGACGAACTGGTGGGAAACGCGCCGCACAAACCCGACGCTACTTTGGCCAAGCCTTGGCCAATCAAGTCTTGGTCTTGGTCCCAGCGTTTGCTGCTGCGGTCGTTGTCCACTTTGGCGCTGGACGCAGTTTCTAAAAAGCTCACCAGCGTGATGACCAACGTGGGCAGCACCAGCTGCTTCAGCACATCCCACTCAATCACGCTGGGCACAAATAGCGCCGGCAAGCCCTGCGGCAACGCGCCCACCACCGCTGTGCCAGATGCCTCTAGCCCCAGCGCCCAGCTGCCGCCCGCCGCGCCCAGCACCACCACCAACACGGTGGGGAAGGTGGGCCGCCAGCGGCGTGCCAACAACAGCACCGCAACTGTGACTACGCCAAACACTAGGCTGGCCCAATCAATGCCAGCGCCCGTGATCAGGGTTGACCAGCCGTTTGTCAAACCCAACAACGCTGGAATTTGCGACGAAATGATCAGCACGCCCGCACCCTGTGTGAATGCCATCAACACCGGCGAGCTGACCAAGTTCAGCAGCCAGCCAAACCGCGCAAAGCCCAGTACCACTTGCATCAAACCCGTCATGAGCGACAGCCACACCGTGAGGTTGACCCACTCGGCGCTGCCAGGCGCTGCCATGCCATTGAGCGAGGCCGATACCAAAATAGCCGTGAGCGCCGTAGGCCCCACCGACAAACGCTGCGAAGCGCTGAACAGCACCGCCATCAGCGCTGGCAACAACGATGCATAAATGCCCGTGACCAGCGGCATGCCCGCCAGCGCCGCATACGCCACGCCCTGGGGAATGACCATCAGGCCCACGCTCAGACCCGCAAAGGCTTCGCTCTTGAGGAGTTGAGGGGTAGGCTTAGGCCAACTGAGAAATGGGAGCCATTGTTTTGCAAAACGCATCCGCCAATCGTAACGGCTGGCTCACCATCTGATACGCGATGGTTTGCACAATACGTTTTTGGTTTGAGGCGGCTGATGAACTTTACGTGGAGCAAGCAAACAACAGCACAGACGCAGGGTATGTGGGCGTTGTTGCGAGCTTTGGCAGCTTCGCTCTTGGTGTTCGTGTTCGTGTTCGTGTGCGCCGCCAAGCCAGCGCATGCCTGGCCCGGCATCGTCACCCACGTGACCGATGGCGACACCGTGTGGGTGCAGCCACTGCAGGGAGGCGAGGCACACAAGGTGCGACTGCTGGGCATTGATGCCCCCGAGATTTGCCAGCTTTGGGGACCGCAGTCACGCGCCGCATTGCATGCGGTGCTACTGGGCCAAGTGGTGGAGGTGACGGCCCGCACACGCGACAGCTATGGCCGTTTGCTGGCGCAACTTAGCCGCCAAGGCAATGATGTGGGCGCGTGGATGGTGGGGCAGGGCTACGCGTGGTCATACAGTTACAAAAACAACGCTGGCCCTTATGAGGCTCTGCAGCTGTATGCGCAAACGCAACACCTCGGTTTGTTTTCAGATGGGCGAGCCTTGCAGCCGAGGTGGTTTAGAAAGCGGTTTGGGTCGTGCCACACACCGGGCAGCTAAGGTTGCGCTGCAAGCGCACTTCGTTCCATGCCATGTCACGGCCATCCAGCATTTGCAGACGGCCCGTCAAGCGCGAACCAATGCCCGCGATAAGCTTGACGGCCTCCATGGCTTGCATCGTGCCCACCACGCCCACCAGGGGTGCGAGCACGCCCATAGTGGCGCACGTCACTTCTTCGGGTGCTTCGCTAGGCGGAAAGATGCAGGCGTAGCAGGGTGACTTGTCGTCACGCGCGTCGTACACCGCCAGTTGGCCATCCATGCGAATGGCCGCGCCTGAAACCAAGGGAACTTTGTGCTTCACGCATGCAGCGTTCACGGCTTGGCGAGTCTCAAAGTTGTCGCAGCAGTCCACCACCACGGTCACGGTGGGCACGAGGGAATCTAGTTGGGCGGCGTCTAGCTTGTAGGCCAGCGGTGTTACCCGCACTTCGGGGTTGAGGGCCAGCATGGTTTGTGCGGCTGACGCGACCTTGGGCTGACCCACACGCGAGGTGGTGTGAGCAATTTGGCGTTGCAGGTTGGTCAGGTCCACCACATCGTGGTCGGCAATCGAAATATGGCCTACGCCGCTAGCTGCCAAGTACATCGCCACCGGAGAACCCAAACCACCTGCGCCGACGATCAGCACATGGCTGTCAATTAAGCGCTGCTGGCCTTCGATGCCCACCTCGTCCAGCAGGATGTGGCGCGAATAACGCAGCAGTTGGTCGTCGTTCACCGCAGAGTTACTCGTGAGTTACTTGTCTTTCTTCTCAGCAACAGGGCGCTCGCTTTGCGTCTTGCTGGCCAATACGGGTTGGCCTTTGAGTCGCTTCAAGGCTTGCTCAAGTTGGAAGTCTTTGTCGCTGCCAAACTCGGGTGGGCGGCGCTCGCTGTTGGGCTTTTTGGATTCTTCTTCCAAACGCTTCATGGCTTCTTCGCGAGCCTTTTCTTTTTCTTTCTCTTTGGCTGCGTCTTTGGCGTCTTTGCCTTGGCCGCTTTCTAAATGTTTGTCCAGGTCGGCTTCACGCATGCGCAAAACGGCAAATGGGCTGCCCTCGGCGGTGTCGTCCAGCAACACATCGGGCACGATGCCCTTGGCTTGAATGCTGCGGCCATTGGGTGTGTAGTAACGCGCGGTGGTGATTTTCAAGGCGGTATCAGGGCCCAACTGGCGCACAGTTTGCACCGAGCCTTTGCCAAAGGTTTGGCTGCCCATGATGGTGGCACGTTTGTGATCTTGCAAAGCACCAGCCACAATTTCGCTGGCTGAGGCCGAGCCTTCATTCACCAACACCACCAGTGGCACGGTACGGTAAATGCCTTTGGTGTTTTGATGCATACGGGCCACGGGGTCATTGCCGCTGTTGCGGCGGTAAAACTCGGGCGAGGCTTTGTAAACAAACTTGCTCTCAGCCAATTGGCCGTTGGTAGACACCACAGAGATGTTCTCAGGCAAGAACATGGCAGACACCGCTACTGCTGCGTCCAGCAAGCCACCTGGGTCGTTGCGCAGGTCAACCACCAAACCTTTGAGCTTGGGTTCTTGTTTGTAAATTTCTTCCAGCTTCTTGATGAAGTCGTCCACCGAGCGGTCTTGGAACTGGCTGAGGCGAATCCAGGCGTAGCCAGACTCCATCACTTTGCCCTTGACACTTTGGGTTTTGATTTCTTCGCGCACGATGTTCACAGGGAAGGTGCGGTTTTCGTCCTTGCGGAAGATGGTGAGCATGACCTTGGTGCCAGGCTCGCCACGCATGCGTTTGACCGCCTCGTTGAGCGACAGGCCTTTGACCGCGGTGTCGTCAATTCGGGTGATCAAGTCGCCCGACTTCATGCCCGCACGGAAAGCGGGTGAGCCTTCGATGGGCGACACCACTTTGATGAGTCCTTCTTCTTGGGTGATCTCAATGCCCACGCCCACAAAGCGGCCCGTGGTGCCTTCACGGAATTCTTTGAACGTCTTTTTGTCGTAATACTGCGAGTGGGGGTCAAGGCTGGCCACCATGCCGGTGATGGCGTCACTGATAAGTTTTTTCTCGTCTACGGGCTCGACGTAGTCGCTCTTGACCATGCTGAACACGGCAGCGAGTTGCTGCAGTTCTTCCAGGGGCAGCGGCGCCATGTTGGCACGAGCAGCGGTTTGCAGTGAAACGGTGGTCAGTGCCCCGGTCAAAGCGCCGATGGCGATCCAACCTGCGATCTTGAGTTTTTGACGCATGTTGCCCTTGAATGTTAACTAGTTTCTAAATGTGCTCAATATACAACGCGTCCAATGGGCGCGCTCTAAAAGGGACGATTAAGCCTGGCCGTGAGCGGCTGACGCTGCGGCGGCTTTGGCGGCTGCCTCAGCGTCGCCCAAATAGTAGTGACGAATGGGTTTGAGGTTGTCGTCCAGTTCATACACTAGGGGTATGCCATTGGGAATGTTCAAGCCCACGATGTCTTGGTCGCTGATGCCGTCCAAATATTTGATCAGCGCACGAATCGAGTTGCCATGAGCGGCCACCACAATGCGTTTGCCTGCTTTGATGGCTGGAGCCATGGACTCGTTCCAGAATGGAATGACGCGCTCCACGGTGTCTTTTAAACACTCGGTCAGCGGCACTTGGGCGGTGTCAAGCTTGGCGTAGCGGGCGTCGCCGCGTTCGCTGCGGGGGTCGTGTGCTTCTAGCTCCGGCGGTGGGGTGTCGTAGCTGCGGCGCCAGACCAGCACTTGCGCGTCACCATATTGCTTGGCCATGTCGGCTTTGTTCAAGCCCTGCAAGCCGCCGTAGTGGCGCTCGTTCAGACGCCAGCTTTTCATGACGGGTAACCACGTGCAGTCCATCTCGTCCAAGGCAAGGTACAGGGTGCGAATGGCGCGTTTCAACACGCTGGTGTAGGCCACGTCAAAAGCAAAGCCTTCGGCTTTTAAAAGCTTGCCGGCGTTCTTGGCTTGTTCGATACCCGTAGGGGTGAGGTCCACATCCGTCCAGCCGGTAAAGCGGTTTTCAAGGTTCCAGGTGGATTCGCCGTGGCGGATTAATACGAGCTTGTACATGGTTTAAATCAGCAGTGTCAGTTTAAGAGTGGGCATGATTTTAGAATGCTGCACTGACACAATACTTTTATTACCGCTTTTTGCTTTTTTGAACTGGATTACTCTGTGAAATTTCTCCTCGACAACTGGATGTTGATCACCATCGCCCTGAGCTCTGGTTTCTTTTTGCTGCTGCCTGTAGTGCAAGGCGCCGCTGCTACCGGCATCTCACCCACTGAGACGGTGCAATGCATCAACCGTGAAAAGGGCGTGGTGGTGGATGTGTGTGCTGCTGATGAGTTTGCGAAAAGCCACATCAAAGGCGCGGTGAACGTGCCCCTGGATGAGTTGGAGTCGCGATTGATCAAGGCAGTGAAAAATAAAAGTACACCCGTCATCATGGTGTGTGCAGCAGGTGCGCGTTCTAAACGCGCCCAAGCCATTGCGCAAAAGCTGGGTTACGAGAAGGTGCATTCGCTGCACGGCGGGCTGAAAGCATGGAAAGAAGCTAATCTGCCTATTGCCAAAGTTTAATTTTTGGCTTGAATTACCTCGGAGAACCTGTCATGCCCGTTGTCAAGATGTACACCACCGCTGTTTGCCCATTTTGCATCCGAGCCAAGCAGCTGCTCAACGCCAAAGGCGTGTCTGAGATTGAAGAAATTCGCATCGACATCGACGCGCAGGCGCGCGCCTACATGATGGAAGTCACAGGCCGCCGCACGGTGCCGCAAATCTTCATTGGCGACACGCATGTGGGGGGCTGTGACGACTTGATGGCCTTGGACGCCAAGGGCGGCTTGGTCGCATTGCTGCAATCTTGAGCTGACATAATTCAGCCATCCCGATTTGCTGCCCGCTTCGGTTCTGCCGATGCGGGCTTTTTTTGTTTTAGGAAATCACCATGTCAGAAGAACAAGCCACACCCGTGTTTCAAATTCAACGCGTCTATTTGAAAGACCTGTCTTTGGAGCAACCCAACTCCCCCGCCATCCTGACCAGCACCGAACAACCTTCGGTAGACATTCAACTGGCTGTGGGTGTTGAGCAAGTGGCTGAAGGCATTGTGGAAGTGACGGTGACTGCCACCGTGACCACCAAGATTGAAGACAACGTGGTGTTCTTGGTCGAGGCCAAGCAAGCAGGCATTTTTGAAGTGCGCAACTTGCCTGAAGACCAAATGGGGCCCGTCATTGGCATTGCTTGTCCACAAATCATTTATCCCTACCTGCGCGGCAACGTGGCTGACGTGATTCAACGCGCGGGCTTCCCGCCTGTGCACTTGGCAGAAATAAACTTCCAAGCCATGTACGAACAACAGCAGCAACAAGCCGCTGGCTCAGTTCAGTAATTTCACGCCCTAGGCCGTCGATATGAAGATTGCCGTTTTAGGTGCAGGCGCGTGGGGCACGGCGCTGGCGATCAACGCTGGCGCACACCACACCGTGGCGTTGTGGGCACGCGATGTGCCCCAAGCGCAAGCCATGCAAGCCGAGCGTGTGAACACGCGCTACTTGCCTGAGCAGCCCTTCACCGCAGGCGTGCAAGTGTCTTCAGCACCCCTCGGGGCCTGGCTGGCCGAGCAAGACTTGGTCGTCATTGGCTCACCCATGAGCAGCCTGCGCGGCATGCTGACGCAGCTCGCGCCCATCTTGGGCGACAGCGTGCCTGTGGCTTGGTTGTGTAAAGGCTTTGAGGCGGCGCAAGCCGACGCATCAGCCGCAGATGCATTACAAAAAAGCATTGGCTTGATGGCCCACGAAGTCAAGGCCCAAGTGGCCCCCGCATTGCGTGGCGGTGCTTTGAGCGGCCCCAGCTTTGCGCAAGAAGTGGCACGCGGCATGCCCACCGCCTTGGTGGCCGCCAGCAGCGACCCTGCCGCGCGTGATGCCATGGTGCAAGCCTTTCACAACCACAGCCTGCGCGTGTACGCCAACGACGACATCGTGGGCGTAGAGGTGGGTGGCGCGGTGAAAAACGTGTTGGCTATCGCCACAGGTTTGTGCGATGGCTTGCAGCTTGGCCTCAATGCACGCGCCGCACTCATCACACGCGGCTTGGCCGAAATGACACGCTTGGGCGTGGCGCTGGGTGCCAAAACCGAAACCTTCATGGGCTTGTCTGGCTTAGGAGACTTGGTGCTCACCGCCACCGGTGATCTGAGCCGCAACCGCAAAGTGGGCCTGGCCTTGGCCCAAGGTATGACGCTGCAACAAGCGGTGGATTCACTGGGCCATGTGGCTGAAGGCGTGTATTGCGCCCGCACCGTGGTGCAACGTGCGCAGCACTTGGGCGTGGACATGCCCATCGCGCAAGCCGTGGTCGCATTGCTAGATGGGCAAATCACATCCGCGCAAGCTGTGGCTTTATTGATGGGACGAGGAGCCAAAGGTGAAAATTAAATTCATTTTTTTCTTGATGTCATTGGCGGTTTGCTGGGTGAGTCCCAGCGCGCTTGCAAACCAAGACCGAGTCAATACGCAGGATGTAACCTCGATGAAAGAGGGGCAGCCCGTGACTTGGAAAGCCACCCTGGGCACGTACCAAGACTCCGTGACCAAAGACACTTCCACCGATGTCAACCTGCGAGGTAGCACCAAAGACACCCGGTTTTGGTTCGGTTATTACCAAGAACTCACCAACTTCAAACAGTCCCGTTTAGGCGCAGAGCGGGCGATGGACCTGGCTTCCTACGGTAAATTGATTTATTCCTTGCAAGTGGCCAGCGGCGGCTTTGTGGGTGGCAGCCTCACGTGGGATGGCAAACAAGACAACGTCGAGGGTTTGTCTCCACTGTTGGGCTGGGGGCGCACCAATGCCAAGCCCTATGTCAATTTGAACTTTGACCCAAATGATTCCGTGTTGTGGGGCGGCACATATTCGCAGCGCCAAATTGGACAAATTTCGTTGTTTCAAATTTTTGATGACCGATTCAACACAGGTCAGCGCGTGACGCATTTGGTGTGGCGCGGCTCTATGCCAAATTCTGTGAGCTTGGTGGTCGACGCGTTTCATCGTTCTGGCGCCAGCGAAGCTGGCGAGGCCAGAGTCAGCGGTAACGGGCTGGCCACGACCTTGGAAATGCGTGATTATTTTGTGCGCGTTGCTTACGATCAAAAAGCCAACTACACACAGGCCAACATCACGCGTTTGGCCGTAGGCTTTCGGTTCTGATGCGTTTCGTTTTGCTGCTGTGTTGTCTGCTTAGCAGCTGCGGCTCGGTGAGCGAACAATCGTTTTACGAAGGCATTCGCGCCAATGAACGTGCCAAATCGGCGGGGACGGGGCAGGACGACGAGGCTTTGCCTAACTACGACCGATACCGTCAAGAGCGTGAGACTTTGAAGAAATAATTTTCTTGGCTGAGCTCGCTTCTCGCCTAGGGAATGAGCGAGTTCCTCATGCTGGGGTACCAGAAATCGTCACCCGCTCATTCCCTAGACGAGAAGTCTGCGGCCGACAAATGAGTGTTTTAAAACTTTTGGCGCGGATGAATTTCGTCAGCGCGGCATTCCTTCAATCGAAGATTTTCCCGATCACAAAGTCGTGTGCGTGAGGTGCGGCGGCCAACGATTTCTGGTACTCCAGCATGAGGCGGCCGCCGTGCCTCACGCATACGGCCTTAGCCGGAGAAAAACCACCACAAGCACCACCAACGAAGCAGAAGAAAAACCTCAAACTTCGAGGTTATCAATCAAGCGCGTCTTGCCCAATTTAGCCGCACCCAACACCACCAAGGGTTCAGCGCAAGTGCCGCTGACAGGAGACAAATCATGTTGACGGCGCACCGTGAGGTAGTCAGGTTGCCAGCCACGCGCACGCAGCGCTTGCATCGCAGCGGCTTCGATCGCCTCCACGTCCAACTCGCCAGCCGCATTGCCCGTTCGGGCTGCCGCAGCCAAACTCTTCAATGCCATTGACAGCTGCACCGCCTCGGCGCGTTCTTCGGGGCTGAGGTAGCCGTTGCGTGAGCTGAGGGCTAGGCCATCTTCGGCGCGGCGGGTTTCGCCCCCGATGATCTCGATGGGCAAGGCCATTTGCTGCACCATGCGGCGGATGACCATCAGCTGTTGGTAGTCTTTCTTGCCAAACACGGCCAAGTCGGGCTGCACGATGTTGAAGAGCTTGTGCACCACGGTGCTCACGCCCACAAAGAAACCGGGGCGAAATGCGCCTTCCAAGATGTCAGATAGCTCTGCAGGCGGATGCACCTTGAACACTTGGGGGTCGGGGTAGAGGTCTTTTTCGCTCGGGGCAAACACCAGGTCGCAGCCATTGGCCTTCAGCATGGCGCAGTCGTTTTCTAGGGTGCGGGGGTAGGTGTCAAAGTCTTCGTGGGGGCCAAATTGCAGGCGGTTGACGAAGATGCTGGCCACGGTCATGCCAGCACTATGGTGCTTGTTGTCACCTGCACGTTTGTCCACCTCTTGGCGCGCCAGTTGCATCAGATCAAGGTGGCCTTGGTGCAAATTGCCCATGGTGGGCACAAAGGCACGCAGGGCGGCGGGCTTTAAAGCGCGGCGTAGCTCCGCGAGGGTATGAACGATTTGCATGAGACGAAAGAAAGGGCTTGGGGCGCGTTCAGGTCCAAGCGTGTTTGGCGTTATCGGGGAAGGTGCCACCTTTGACGGCGGCCACATAGGCGCTCATGGCGGCTTGCACGCTGGCTTGGCCTTCCATGAAGTTGTGCACGAACTTGGGGTTCTTGCCCAAGTTGACGCCCAGCATGTCATGCATCACCAGCACTTGGCCCGCCGTGCCGTTGCCCGCGCCAATGCCAATGGTGTGGCAGGTTGGCAGTTCTTGGGTCAGGGCGGTCGACAAGGGTTCGGGCACCATTTCTAGCACCAGCATGGAGGCGCCTGCGTCTTGCAGCGCGATGGCTTCTTGGCGCAGCTGGGTGGCCGAGTCGCCGCGACCTTGTACGCGATAGCCGCCCAAGGCGTGCACGGTTTGGGGGGTGAGGCCCAAATGTGCGCACACAGGAATTCCGCGCTCAACCAAAAAATGCACGATGTCGGTGGTCCAGCCGCCGCCTTCGAGCTTCACCATGTGCGCACCTGCCTGCATCAACACGGTGGCGCTGCGCAGGGCTTGCTCTTTGGTTTCTTGGTAGCTGCCAAAGGGCAGGTCGCCAATGATCCACGCTGTGCCTTGCACGCGGCGTATGCCACGGGCCACGCTTTCGACGTGGTAGCGCATGGTGTCTAGGGTGACGCCCACGGTGCTACCCAAGCCTTGGCAGACCATGCCCAGCGAGTCGCCCACCAAAATGCATTCCACGCCCGCCGCATCGGCCACGGCGGCAAAGGTGGCGTCATACGCGGTGAGCATGGTGATTTTTTCATTCCGAGCGCGCAGCTCGTTCAGTCGTGGCAGGCTGATGGGCTTGCGGGCCGCCACGGGGGAGGCGGGGGGCAAAGTGCCGTAAGGCGAGGCGTGGGTATTGCTCATAGAACGGTGTGGCGCAAAGCCAGTCCTGTGTTGCTGAGAGGTTGGAGTTTACGTGGGTGTGTAGGCCAAGCGCACATAAATCGGTGCGAAAGCCTCAGCCTGCGTGATTTCAATCAGCGTTTCTTTGGCTAACTCAAGCAAGGCGATGAAGGTCACCACCAACACGGGCACGCCTTTTTCGGCGTCGAATAATTTTTCGAATTCGACAAAGCGTTGGCCTTGCAGGCGGCGCAGCACGATGCTCATGTGTTCGCGCACCGACAACTCTTCGCGAGTGATTTTGTGGTGCTGTACCAGCTTGGCACGCCTCAAAATGTCGGCCCACGCCTGCTGCAGCTCGACCACATGCACATCAGGAAAGCGCGGTTGCAGCGACTGTTCGATATAGACCTGCGCGCGCAAAAAATCGCGGCCAAATTGCGGTACTTCGTTGAGCTTGGCGGCGGCCAGCTTCATTTGCTCGTATTCGAGCAAGCGGCGCACCAGCTCGGCGCGGGGGTCTTCGGGTTCTTGGCCTTCTGCCACCTTTTTGGGCGGCAGAAGCATGCGTGATTTGATTTCAATCAGCATGGCGGCCATTAGCAGGTATTCGGCGGCCAGCTCTAGGTTGCGCGTGCGAATTTCGTCCACATAGCTCAGATACTGGCGCGTGAGCGCTGCCATGGGAATGTCGAGGATGTTGAAGTTTTGCTTGCGGATGAGGTACAGCAGCAAGTCCAGCGGACCTTGGAAGGCCTCGAGGAAAACTTCTAACGCATCTGGCGGAATGTACAAATCCTGCGGCATGGCAAACAGTGGCTCGCCATATAGGCGGGCCACGGCCACGTTGTCGATCACCTCTGGCATCACAGAGGAGATGCGCGCCTCGTCGTTAGGCAGGGTGGAGTCGGCAGGATGCACGGATGGTTATGCGTTGGTTTGATAGGGGTAAGGCTTTTGCGCCACGCGGCCCGCTGCGTTGTCTTGCTGAATTTCGGTGTTTACTTGTTTGTCCCACAACAAAGCGCGGCCATCGCGCTGTTCTTTTTCGAGTGTGGGCTTGTTGGCCTTGAGCGACTCGATGAACTGAGTGACTTCGGAGGTGTAGCTGTCACGTTGAAAAATTGACATGGTGAAGTTCCTAATTGGCTATCTTGAAATTGCATGAATTTTAACGACCGAGGGCCATGGCCAAACCGTGGCTCAAATCGGCCACAAGGTCTGTGTCAGGTAAGGCGTGCAGCAAACCGCTGCGCTTCGCCATGTCCAGCGGCTGGTGGTCCAAGCCAGACAAAATGAGGCGTACCTTTTTTTTCTTGCACGTTCGCACCAGGGCCAGCAAGGCGTCGGCGCCCGACGAGTCGACATAGATGAGGTTTTTCAGGTCCAGCACCACGGCTTGTGACGGCAGGGTTTCTTCAATCGCCTCCACCAGTTTGACCGCCCCAAAAAACAAAGCGCCATACAGACGGTGGGCATGGACATCTGTTTCATGGCCCACGAGTTCAGGAAAGGCTTGGGCTTGCACCTGCTCGACACGGCTAAGGCTAGAGATGCGGTAGATGAAGGTGAGGCAAGCGGCCATCAGGCCGACCTCGACCGCCACCGTTAAATCGAGGATGACGGTGAGCAAAAACACCGACAACAACGTGGCGCGGTAGGGCAGACGGAACTGGCGTAGGTGCACAAATTCACGCCACTCGCCCATGTTCCAAGCGACAAACATTAGGATGGCCGACAGCGCGGCCAGTGGCACATCCCCCGCCAGGGGTGCGGCCACCAGCATGACCAGAAGCAGCGTGGCCGCATGCACCATGCCCGCCACGGGGCTGTTGCCACCGTTTTTCACGTTGGTCACGGTGCGGGCAATCGTGCCTGTGGCGGGCATACCGCCAAAAAATGGCGTGATGATGTTGGCAATGCCTTGGGCCATCAGCTCTTGGTTGGCATCGTGGCGGTCGCCGTAGGGGCCGTCGGCCATCATTTGGTCGGCAATGCGGGCGCACAAGAGCGACTCGATCGAGCCCAACAAGGCCAGTGTGGTGGCGGGAATGAGCAAGAACTTGGCGGTGTCCCAGCTGAACGCCGGCCACGCAAAAGTGGGTAAGTTGCTGGGAATACTGCCAAAGCGTGAGGCGATGGTGTCGACTTCGAGCCCCATCATTTTTGCTGCCACGGTGGCACCCACCAGCACCACGATGGAGCCAGGGATGGTGGCAAAACTTTTGGTGCTGGGCATGCCCCTGGCCATGCGTGGCAAAGCCAACTGCCAAAACGCCAACACCGCCAAGCAGACCACGGCCAAGCCCAAGGCCTCGCCGTTGTAACTGCTGAGGTTGGCGTTGATCGTGTGCAAGATGCCAAAAAAATCGGCAGGCATGCTGGTGATGGGCATACCCAAAAAGTCTTTGAGTTGTGACACGATGATGAGCACCGCAATGCCGTTGGTAAACCCAATCACAACAGCCACGGGAATGAAGCGAATCAGCGTGCCCAATCGCAGCAAGCCCATGAAAAACAAAATCACTCCCGACATGGCGGTGGCAATGATGAGGTTGGCCAGGCCGTAGCGCTCCAAGATGCCGTACACGATGACGATGAACGCACCCGCTGGCCCACCAATCTGCACGCGGCTGCCACCCAAGGCGGAGATTAAAAACCCAGCAATGATGGCGGTGAACAAACCCGCCTCAGGCTTGAGCCCCGACGCAATGGCAAACGCCATGGCCAGGGGAAGCGCTACCACCCCCACCGTGATGCCCGCGCCCACATCTTGGTAAAAACGCTGGCGCGTGTAGCCTTTTAGCGAATCAACAACGTGGGGGCGAAAAAAGTTAAACATGAGAGTTAATGAATCCTCATGCCGGGCTTTGCTCCGGGCCATGGGTGCAGCACATAGATGCCGGGCTCGGCTTTTTCGTCGGCGTGGCTGGCGGCAAGCACCATGCCTTCGCTGACGCCAAACTTCATCTTGCGCGGGGCCAAGTTGGCCACCATCACGGTGAGCTTGCCCTTGAGGTCTTCGGGTTTGTACATGCTGGCGACGCCTGAAAAGACGTTTCGTGTTTTACCTTCGCCCACATCGAGCGTGAGACGTAGCAGCTTGGTCGAGCCTTCCACCGCTTCGCAGTTGACGATTTCGGCAATGCGCAAATCGATCTTGGCAAAGTCGTCGATGCTGATGGTGGGGGCGATGGGTTCGCCGCCGGGAGTGACTTTTTCTTCCAAGACAGCGGGTGGTTCAAACAGAGCTTCGAGTTGTTCGGGCGTGACGCGTTGCATGAGGTGTTGGTAGGGTTGAATGTGGGTCACGTGGCCAGTGGTCGACCAGTTTTGCATGGAAGCGCCGGTGAAAGTTTCGACCGCTTGCGCGAGTGACGGCAACACAGGTGCCAAGTAGCGGCTCAACTCTGTAAAGGCATTGATAAGCAACGAACACACTTGGTGCAAGGCTTCGTTGTTGGCTGTATCTTTGGCCAAGTCCCAAGGCTTGTGTTGGTCCACGTACGAATTAACCTTGTCGGCCAGCAACATGATTTCGCGGGCGGCTTTGCCGTACTCGCGTGCGTCGTAGGCATGGGCAATGCTGTCTTTGGCCGCGTGAATGTCGCTCAGCAACGCCGTGCCTTGCTCGTCAAATGACGGCGTCAATTTGCCTTCAAAGCGCTTGGTCAAGAAGCCCGCCGCACGCGATGCAATGTTGACAAACTTGCCAATCAAATCGCTGTTCACGCGCAGCATGAAGTCTTCGGCGTTGAAGTCGATGTCTTCATTCTTGTTGTTCAGCTTGGTGGCCAAGTAGTAGCGCAGCCACTCGGGGTTCATGCCGAGGCTCAGATACTTGAGCGGATCCAGGCCCGTGCCTCGGCTTTTGCTCATCTTCTCGCCGTTGTTAACAGTGAGGAAGCCGTGCACAAACACGTTGTTGGGCGTTTTGCGACCGCTAAAGTGCAGCATGGCGGGCCAGAACAAGGTGTGGAAGGTGACGATGTCTTTGCCGATGAAGTGGTACTGCTCTAGCTCGGGGTTGGCCATGTAGGCGTCGTAGTCAGGGCGTTTCGAATCTAAGGATCGGCGCTTATCGAGCAAGTTTTTCAGCGAGGCCAAGTAGCCCACGGGCGCGTCGAGCCATACATAAAAGTATTTGCCAGGGGCATCCGGAATTTCGATGCCAAAGTAAGGTGCATCACGCGAGATGTCCCAGTCGCCCAAGCCTTCGCTGGTGGTGCCATCGACGTTGGTGCGCACGCTAAACCATTCTTTGACCTTGTTGGCTACTTCGGGTTGCAGCCGTGGCTTGCCACTTTCGTCTTTGTCTTGTGTCCACTTTTCCAAAAACGCCACGCATCGCGGGTCTGACAGTTTGAAGAAGAAGTGTTCCGAGCTTTTCATCTCAGGCTTAGCGCCGGACAAAGCGGAGAAGGGGTTGATCAGGTCGGTGGGGGCGTAAACCGCGCCGCACAGCTCGCAGTTGTCGCCGTATTGCTCTTTGGCGTGGCACTTGGGGCATTCGCCTTTGATAAAGCGGTCGGGCAAGAACATGTTCTTTTCTGGGTCGAAGAACTGGTCAATCGTGCGCCGCTCAATCAACGAGCCGCCTTCTGACTCTGGGATGTCGCGCAAGTCACGGTAAATCTGTTGAGCCAACTCGTGGTTCTCAGGTGCATCGGTGCTGTGCCAGTTGTCAAACGCGATGTGAAAGCCGTCCAAATAGGGCTTGCGGCCTGAGGCGATGTGGGCCACAAACTGCTGGGGTGTGACGCCGGCCTTCTCGGCGGCGATCATGATGGGCGCGCCATGCGTGTCGTCCGCGCACACGAAATCGACCTTGTGGCCCTGCATTCGCTGGAAACGCACCCAGATGTCGGCCTGGATGTACTCCATGATGTGGCCGATGTGGAAGTTGCCGTTGGCGTAGGGCAGTGCGGTGGTGACGAAGAGCTGGCGCTGGGACATTTGAGAACAAGACCTTAAGGCGAAGGGGTCGATTTTAGTTCCAGCAGAATGCGCGCATGAACTTACCCAGCTTTGACGAATTCCGCCAAAAAGCCCTAGCCGCTGGTTTTGACGAGGTGATCGAACGCGAATGGTCGCCCAACACCGTGCTGGACACCCATACCCATCCGTTTGGCGTGCATGCCTTGCTCACGCGCGGCGAGATGTGGCTGACCATGAACGGCCATACCCAGCACTTGGTGCCGGGCTCTATTTTTGAGCTTGAGCCTAACGTGCCACATGACGAGCTTTATGGCGCTGAAGGCGCGGCTTATTGGGTGGCGCGGAAAAACTAAATCCATCTTCCTGTTGGGTCTGCACGACCAGCGGCCGACCCCGCGCTAGACTTGCGCGCATTCCTCCTTATGTAAAAGAATTCTTATGGCCCTGACTGAACAAGCACTACACGCAGCCCTGCAAACCGTGATTGACCCCAACACGGGTAAAGACTTTGTCACCACCAAAGCACTGAAGAACCTGCAGATCAACGGCAGCGATGTGTCGTTTGACGTGGTGCTGGGCTACCCCGCCAAAAGTCAGATTCCCATTTTTCGTAAAGAGCTGATTGCTGCGGCCAAAAGCGTGGCGGGCGTCGACAACGTGTCTGCCAACATCAGCATGAACATCGTGGCGCACGCTGCGCAGCGCGGTGTGGCTTTGTTGCCGCAAGTCAAAAACATCATTGCTGTGGCCTCGGGCAAAGGCGGCGTAGGCAAAAGCACCACCGCCGCCAACTTGGCCCTGGCCTTGGCCGCCGAAGGTGCCAGCGTGGGTTTGCTGGATGCCGACATTTACGGCCCCAGCCAGCCCATGATGATGGGCATCGAAGGCCGCCCCGAGAGCAGTGACGGCCAGACCATGGACCCCATGGAAAACTATGGCGTGCAAGTCATGTCCATCGGCTTCTTGGTGGACCAAGACGAAGCCATGATTTGGCGCGGCCCCATGGCCACCCAAGCGCTGGAGCAGTTGCTGCGCCAAACCAACTGGAAGGCTTTGGACTATTTGATCGTCGACATGCCACCCGGTACCGGCGACATTCAGCTCACGCTCAGCCAGCGCGTGCCCATGACGGGCGCGGTGATCGTCACCACGCCGCAAGACATTGCGCTGCTCGATGCTAAAAAAGGCATCAAGATGTTCGAAAAAGTGGGCGTGCCCATTCTCGGCTTGGTCGAAAACATGGCGGTGCACGTGTGCACCAACTGCGGCCACATTGAACACATCTTTGGCGCCGATGGCGGCAAGAAGTTGGCTGCAAAAGACGGCATGGACTACCTTGGCGCGTTGCCTCTCAACATGCAAATTCGCCTGCAAGCCGACAGCGGCAAGCCTACGGTGGTGGCCGATCCCGACGGCGAAATGGCTGGCATCTACAAGGCGGTCGCCCGCCAAGTGGCGGTGAAGATTGCGTCGAAAGCCAAAGACTTCTCCAGCAAATTCCCCAGCATCAAGATTTCTAAAGAGACTTGATGTCCAACATGACGCAGCGCCCCAGCCTACAAGTGGCCGTGGTCATGCGCCGTGAGCGCGTGCCTGGTGACATGAGCCGTTGGCAGCCTTGGCGTTGGGTGCTGCACGACGTCACAGGTCACGACGTGCAGCCGCATGCCGAACACTTTGGCACCGAGCCGCGCTGCATGCGCCAAACTGACGATGAGCAAATTTGGTTGCACCCCGGCTTCACGGTGGCGCTGTTCAAAGACGATGCCGAGGGTTATTACCTCAACGCCTCGTCACCTGCGCCGTGCTGGTTTGTGTTGTGGCGCATGGAAGAAGAGCCCAGCATTGGTGACGACGTGATGGCTGTGCCCACCATGGTCAGCCTGAGCTACCACGACGCTGGTCGCTGGCTCGACGCCCAAGAAAATGTGGACCAAGTGCCGGCCCCCGCCGAAGTGGTGGCTTGGATGAGTGAATTCATTGACGAGCACATGGTGGTGGAGAGCAAACGCCGCAAGCGCCCCGATAGCTTTAGAAGTTTGCAAGACCGCTTTGGCAACCCTGCTTCTGTGAGCACCGAAAAAATGCGCGGTGGTGGTCAACACAACGGAGGCGGTCATGGCCAATGACGATGACACCCCCGCTGGCTTTTTAAGCCGCTGGTCGCGCCGCAAAGTTGATGAACGCGCGGGCCGCCCTTTGGACGAGCCCAAGCCTGTTGAAGCTCAGCTCGGTAATTTGCCACCGAATTTGCCAATATCGGCGCATCCAACAACCGCCGCCGTGGATGCACAACCTGCAAAACCACCCCCAACTTTGGCCGATACCCAGCAACTCACCCCTGATTCCGACTTCACGGGCTTCATGGCCCGAGGCGTCGCACCCGACGTGAAAAACGCGGCCATGAAAAAGCTGTTTGCCGACCCGCACTTCAATGTGATGGATGGCTTGGATATCTACATCGATGACTACGGCATTCCCGACCCGCTGCCCTTGGCTATGCTGCGCCAAATGACCAGTGCCAAGACTTTGAACTTGTTTAATGACGAGCCCGAGGAACTGGCCGAAACCCGCGTGGGTGACACACCCGCCCCTGAAGATCCCAAAGTCGTGGCACAGTCCGACCTTACTGAGAACACTTTTAACCCCGAGCCCACCACGCATGACCACGCTGATTTGCGACTGCAACCAGACCCAACCTCTGGACCCGAAGGCGCTGAGCCAAAGCCTGTCTGAGCCGCTCACGCTGCACACCGCGTTGTGCCGTCGTGAGGCTGGTGCTTTCATCCAAGCCGTGCAAGGCACGGAGGACGTGGTGGTGGCCTGCACCCAAGAACAGCGCCTGTTTGGCGACTTGGCTGTGGAGGCGCAAGCCAAAACATCGGTCATCAAATTCGTCAACATCCGTGAGACCGGCGGCTGGAGTGTTGACGCCAAAAACGCCTCACCCAAAATTGCTGCGCTATTAGCCGCCGCACACTTGCCCGACCCAGAGCCAGTGCCCACGGTCACGTTCAAAAGTGCGGGACGCTTGCTGATTTTGGGACAAATTGACGAGGCTGAACAGGCTGCTGCCTTGCTGGCCGACACCCTGAATGTGACGATCTTCACTCATGGTGCGGGCATGGCAGGCGGTGCGCAAAGCCGCCGCTACCCCGTGTTGGGCGGCAAAGTGCTGCGTGTGGAAGGCTGGCTGGGTGCATTCAAATTAGCTTGGCAAAACAACAACCCGATTGACCTTGACCTGTGCACACGTTGCAACGCCTGCGTGGCTGCCTGCCCCGAGCAAGCGATTGGTCTTGACTACCAAATTGACCTGAACAAGTGCAGTGCGCACCGCGATTGCGTGACCGCTTGCGGCGCGGTGGGTGCCATCAACTTTCAACGCTTGGCCACAGAAGAAGCGGCCGAGTTCGACCTGGTGCTTGACTTGCGTGAGCAAACCGCGTTTAACCGCCACGCACTGCCGCAAGGCTATTTCCGCGGTGCAAGCGCCGCCAACCTGTTGCGCTTACGTGAGCTGGTGGGCGAGTTTGAAAAGCCCAAGTTTTTTGACTACAAACAAAAGCTGTGCGCCCACAGCCGCAACGAACAAGTGGGCTGCAACGCCTGCGTGGACATTTGCTCTGCCGAAGCCGTGAGCTCCGACAAGTCGCGCCAACAAATCAAGGTCAACCCCAACCTGTGCGTGGGCTGCGGTGCATGCACCACGGTGTGCCCCACAGGCGCATTGACCTATGCCTATCCTCGTGCCAGCGAGCAAGGCGTCAAGCTCAAGACCTTGCTGAACACCTACCAAAAAGCAGGCGGCAAAGACGCCGTCATCTTGTTACACAGCCAAGAGGCTGGCCAAGCTTTGGTGAATGAGCTGGGACGTGCAGCGCAACTCAAAGTTGCCAAAGGCTTGCCAGCGCATGTAATTCCCGTGTCGTTGTGGCACACCGCTAGCCTCGGGCTCGATGTGTGGCTGACAGCTTTGGCCTATGGCGCAGCCCAAGTGCTGGTGCTGCACACGGCCGAAGAAGCGCCTCAATACGCCGACGGTTTGCAGGCGCAAATGCGCCAAGCGCAGGCCCTGCTCGAAGGTTTGGGTTATGCCAAAGCTGGCCAAATGCCTGTGCAGTTGTTGCACGCCACACAAGCTTTGGATCTCGACGCCGAGCTGCAACGCCTCACCACTGGCAAACAGCGTTTGAGCAGCACCGTGCCTTTGGCCACGTTTGCTGTGATGGCTGAAAAGCGCAGCACGCTCAGCATGGTGATTGACCATTTGCTTGAACACGCGCCGGTTTTGAAAACCGCTGCGGCCCCCGAAGCCTTGGCGCTGCCCAAAGACGGCTCGCTGTTTGGTTCGGTCGACGTCAACAAAGACAGCTGCACCTTGTGCATGAGCTGCGTCAGTGCTTGCCCCGCCAATGCGCTGCAAGACAACCAACAAGCACCGCAACTGCGCTTCTTTGAAAAGAACTGCGTGCAGTGTGGCTTGTGCGTTAGCACTTGCCCTGAAAACGCGCTCAGCCTTGTGCCGCGCTTGTTGCTCACGCCACAACGCAAAGAAGTGCGCGTGCTGAACGAAACCCAGCCCTACGGCTGCGTGCGCTGCGGCAAGGCCTTTGGCACGCTCAAAGGCATCGAAACCATGATTGGCAAACTGGCTGGTCACTCGATGTTCCAAGGCGATGCGTTGCAGCGTTTAAAGATGTGTGGCGACTGCCGCGTGATTGACATTTACTCTGCCGGCGACGAGCAAAAAATCGTTTAAAAATTTGTATGACCGAACCTCATTTATCCTCCGCCCTTGACGAAGAAACCGCACGCGCCGAGCTGTACGGTTTGATTTCCGAGTTGTTCTACGCACCTGCGCGCCCCGAGCTGTTGACGCAGTTGCGCGTGGCCGCCACGGAGGCGCCCACTGCCGGTGGCTTTTTGGAAGAGCCTTGGCGTCAGTTGGTGGGCCTGGCCCGCGAGATGGACGACCAGAGTATTCAAAACGAACACAACGCCCTGTTTGGCGGTGTAGGCAAGCCCGAGGTGTATGTGTTTGCCTCACATTTTTTGACGGGCTTTTTGAACGAAAAGCCTTTGGCTCAAATGCGCACCGACTTGGCCGCCTTGGGTCTAGGCCGCGACGACACCACCATGTCTGAGACCGAAGACCATGTGTCTTATGTGTTCGAGGTCATGCGCTTTTTGGTGGCGGGTGAGGACGTGGCGGTGTCCAACCTCACGCAACAAGCCAAGTTCTTTGCTGCCCATGTGCAAACCTGGTTGCCCGCGTTTTGTGATGCTGTGCAAGCCACGCCGCGTGCCCGTTTTTATGCCTCCTTGGCCGAGCTGACCCGAGCGTTTGTCAGCGTGGAAGCTCAGGGCTTTGACATGCTGGCTTAACGCCTCTTTTGCGCCTCGAATCTGTTTTTGATGCGCATCTCATGACGCATAAGTGACAGATGTGGCTTTTTGGCTTAGCTATTTTGAATGTATTCTCGCGCTCATGGCGTTTGTACGTACAAGGCTAAACCACATCGTTGATACATTATGCAAAGTCGTTCATATCCACGGCATCACGAGGAGCTCAAAATGCTAAAAGACCAAGTCAAAGACCAAGCCAAAAATCAAGCGACACCATCGCGCCGAGGCTTCTTCATGGGCGCTGCTGCCGCAGGTGCTGCCGCTGCAGCCGTCACGGCGATGCCCGGCCTCAGCGCACCCTCTGCTGAACTGAACACACTTCCACCTGCGCCCCAAAACGGCGGCGGCTACAGCTTGAGCGAACACGTCAAGCGTTACTACCAGACCGCCCGCGTCTGAAGGAGCACATCATGTTGTTAACACGTAAAACTGACGCCGCTGCCCAAACCTCTGGCAGCTCTGCATTTGTCGGCCGCTTGCAACGCGGTTTGTCACAAGCTTTGCCAACCCTTGACCGTCGTGGCTTTTTGCGCCGCTCTGGCCTCGGTATTGGTGTGGGCTTGGCCGCCACGCAGCTGAGCTTGGTGAAAAAAGCCAGTGCCTCTGGTGCGTTTTCTAGCGCTGGCGCGAGCAAGATTGAAGTCAAGCGCACTGTGTGTACCCACTGCTCGGTGGGTTGCGCGGTGGATGCCGTGGTTGAAAACGGCGTCTGGGTACGCCAAGAAGCGGTGTTTGATTCCCCCATCAACCTCGGCGCGCATTGCGCCAAAGGTGCGGCCCTGCGTGAGCACGGCCACGGCGAGTTCCGCCTGCGTTACCCCATGAAGCTGGTCAACGGCAAGTACGAGCGCATCAGCTGGGACACTGCCCTTGACGAAATCAGCGCCAAGCTGCTTGAGCTGCGCAAAACATCAGGTCCAGACAGTGTGTACTGGATTGGCTCTTCCAAGCACAACAACGAACAAGCCTACCTGTTGCGCAAGTTTGTCAGCTACTTCGGTAGCAACAACTGTGACCACCAAGCCCGTATTTGCCACTCCACCACCGTGGCTGGTGTGGCCAACACGTGGGGTTATGGCGCAATGACCAACTCGTACAACGACATGCAAAACAGCAAGGTCGCCATGTACATCGGCTCCAATGCCGCTGAAGCGCACCCTGTGTCGATGCTGCACATGTTGAATGCCAAAGAAAACGGCTGCAAGATGATCGTGGTTGATCCACGTTTCACACGCACAGCGGCTAGGGCTGACGAGTTCGTGCGCATTCGCTCTGGCTCGGACATCGCCTTCTTGTTTGGCCTCTTGCACGTCATCTTCAAGAACGGCTGGGAAGACAAAAAATACATCAACGACCGCGTGTTCGGCATGGACAAGGTCAAAGAAGAAGTCATGGCCAAGTGGACGCTCGACAAAGTCGAAGAAGTCTGCGGTGTGTCTCCAGAACAAGTCACCCTTGTGGCCAAGATGCTGCACGACAACAACCCCGGCACCATTGTTTGGTGTATGGGTCAAACCCAACACACCACGGGTAATGCCATCGTCCGTGCCTCTTGTATTTTGCAGTTGGCCTTGGGCAACGTGGGCAAGACCGGCGGCGGTACCAATATTTTCCGCGGCCATGACAACGTGCAAGGCGCAACCGACGTGGGCCCTAACCCCGACTCATTGCCCGGCTACTACGGACTTGCCGAAGGTTCTTGGAAGCACTTCGCCAAAGCGTGGGGTGTTGAATTTGATTGGATCAAAGGCCGCTTTGCCTCGCCTGCCATGATGAGCAAGCCCGGCATCACTTTGTCACGCTGGATCGACGGCGTGATGGAGAACAACGAACTCATTGACCAAGACAGCAACCTCAAGGCCGTGTTCTATTGGGGTCATGCACCCAACTCACAAACCCGTGGCTTAGAGATGAAGCGCGCCATGGACAAGCTGGACTTGTTGGTGGTGGTTGACCCTTACCCATCAGCTACAGCCGCGATGGCAGCGATGCCCGGCAAAGCCGAAGACCTCAACCCCAACCGCGCGGTGTACCTGTTGCCCGCTTCCACGCAGTTTGAAACCAGTGGCTCATGCACCGCATCGAACCGCTCTATTCAATGGCGCGAAAAGGTCATCGAGCCCTTGTGGGAAAGCCGTTCTGACCACATGATCATGTATCAGTTCGCGCAAAAGCTGGGCTTTGGTCCTGAGCTGGTCAAGAACTACAAGCTGCAAAAAGTCAAAGGCATGGACGAACCCATGGTCGAAGACATCTTGCGCGAAATCAACAAGTCGGTTTGGACTATTGGCTACACCGGCCAAAGCCCTGAGCGACTGAAGGCCCACATGAAGAACATGCACTTGTTCGACGTGAAGACCCTCAAGTCCAGAGGCGGCAAAGACAAAGAAACCGGTTACGACTTTGGCGGCGACTACTTTGGCTTGCCTTGGCCTTGCTACGGCACACCCGAACTCAAGCACCCTGGCTCACCTAACCTGTACGACAACTCCAAGCACGTCATGGAAGGCGGCGGTAACTTCCGCGCCAACTTCGGCGTGGAAAAAGACGGCAAAAACTTGTTGGCTGAAGATGGCTCGCACTCCAAAGGTGCCGACATCACCACCGGCTACCCAGAGCTTGACCACGTGTTGCTCAAAAAGCTTGGCTGGTGGGACGAACTCACCGATGCTGAAAAACCATTGGCCGAGGGCAAGAACTGGAAGACCGACAACTCGGGCGGCATGATACGGGTGTTCATGCAAAACCACGGTTGCCATCCCTTCGGCAACGCCAAAGCGCGTGCCGTGGTGTGGAACTTCCCAGATCCAATCCCACAACACCGCGAGCCTTTGTATGGCACACGTCCCGACTTGATGGAAAAGTACCCCACGCACGCTGACAGAAAAGCGTTCTGGCGTCTTCCCACCTTGTTCAAAACGATTCAAGACAAAAACCTGGCCGACAAGGTGCACGAGAAATTCCCGCTCATCCTCACATCCGGCCGATTGGTCGAATACGAAGGTGGCGGCGAAGAAACCCGTTCCAACCCTTGGTTGGCCGAGTTGCAACAAGAAGCCTATGTGGAAATCAACCCCAAGACCGCTGCTGACCGTGGCATTCGCAACGGTGAGCGTGTGTGGCTAAAAAGCCCCACGGGTGCTCGGTTGAACGTACAAGCCTTGGTGACCGAGCGCGTGGATTCAGGCACCGTTTGGATGCCTTTCCACTTCTCTGGCCGCTGGCAAGGTGAAGACATGCTCAAACACTACCCCAAGGGCGCAGCCCCTGTGGTGCGTGGTGAAGCCGTCAACACTGCTACGACCTATGGATACGACAGCGTCACCATGATGCAAGAGTCCAAGACCACTGTTTGCGACATCGAACGCGCCTAAGGAGAATTAAATGGCACGCATGAAATTTATTTCCGACGCAGAGCGTTGCATCGAGTGCAACGGTTGCGTTACCGCTTGTAAAAATGAACACGAAGTCCCATGGGGCGTGAACCGTCGCCGTGTGGTCACCTTGAACGACGGTGTACCCGGCGAGAAATCTATCTCTGTCGCGTGTATGCATTGTTCGGACGCGCCTTGCATGGCAGTTTGCCCAGTGAACTGCTTCTACAAGACCGACGAAGGCGTGGTCTTGCACGACAAAGACATTTGTATTGGCTGTGGCTACTGCTCATACGCTTGCCCATTTGGCGCACCTCAGTTTCCAAGTCAAGGCACCTTTGGTGTGCGCGGCAAGATGGACAAGTGCACCTTCTGCGCGGGTGGCCCAGAAGCCAACGGCAGCCAAGCCGAGTTTGAAAAATACGGTCGCAACCGTTTGGCCGAAGGCAAGTTGCCTGCATGCGCTGAAATGTGTTCAACCAAGGCCTTGCTTGCTGGCGACGGCGACATGGTGGCCGACATCTTCCGCAACCGCGTTGTCAAGCGCAACAAGGGTGCTGAAGTGTGGGGCTGGGGTACGGCTTACGGCTCAAAGCAAGCGGGCCAAGCACCCGCCAAGGTTGAGGGAGTGAAGAAATCATGAAACGCATGTCATTCATCTTGTTGAGCGTGGGCGCTCTCACCGCTTGCGGTGAAGCCACCCAAACCCTCGGCACCAAAAACGACGCCACCGCCTTCAGCGGTGCAACCAACAGTTACGTTGAAGCAGGCTGGACCGCCGGCAACAAAACCAGCTGGGAGCAGCACTTGCGTGCACGCGCCCAATACGGGCAAGACGATCACAGTCGTTCACCAAAATAAAGGGGCATACCATGCACCGCTCTTTTCAATCGGTCTTGTGTGCGGCGTTGACGGTGTTTGCACTGTCGGCTGCGGCACAAGACAAATCGCCTGCGGCGGCCATGGCCGTGCAGAGCGTCAACATACAAGACGTCAAGCCTGACGCCAGCGATGCGCCTGGTTATGCCGAGCAAAACAACGCACAACGCGGCCAAGTTCAGCCTGGCAACAATGCGCCCATGTGGCGATCTGTGGGCGCTGGCGCCGAAGGCTACACCAGCTTGCCAAAATCGGAGGCCCCAGAAGCTGGCGTGCTGATACAACCCTTCGTACAGTACCCAGGTTCGCGCTTAACCACGGCTGGCGAAGCGTGGCGGCAAGTGCGTAACAACTGGATCATTCCTTACGGTGGCGCCTTGTTGTTGATCGCTCTCGGCGCGGTCGGCATTTTCTACTGGCGCAAGGGCATGATCATGTTGCATGGCAAGCCCTCAGGCGTAGAGATTGAGCGCTTCACACCCTTCGAGCGCTCAGCCCATTGGACCAATGCCATCACGTTTGTGATCTTGGCTATTTCTGGCATTGTGATGGCCTTTGGTAAGTATTTCATGCAGCCCATCATTGGCGACACGCTGTTTGGTTGGTTCACTTATCTGCTTAAAAACGCGCACAACTTTGCGGGTCCCGTGTTTGCAGTGTCTTTGACGGTGGTGTTTTTCACTTTCTTGAAAGACAACTGGCCAAGCAAAGAAGACTGGACTTGGATCATTAAGGCCGGCGGTTTATTTGGTAGCACAGAAGTGCCCTCGCACCGCTTCAATGCTGGTGAAAAAGTGGTGTTCTGGGGCGGCGTGTTTGCCTTGGGTTTGGTGGTGGTGGGTTCGGGCTTTGTGCTTGACAAGATTATTCCCTTCCTTGACTACGAGCGCGGCACCATGCAGATTGCTCACATGATTCACGCTGTGGCAACCTTGTTCATGATGGCCATGTTCATTGGTCACATCTACATGGGCACAGTCGGCATGGAAGGCGCTTACAAAGGGATGCGCACAGGCTACGTCGACGAAACCTGGGCCAAAGAACACCACGAACTTTGGCACGACGACATCAAGGCAGGCAAGATCCCCGCCCATCGCACCGAAAGTTCGGGCAATCCAGCGCGCGCTTGAGCGAGTTGACACAGGAGAATAACGATGAACAAAGCACTTTTTGCATTGATCTTGGCCGCAGCCAGCTCGGCTGCATTTGCCAAACTGCCCCCTCTTAACGATGAGGCCAAAGCCAAGGCGGAAGAAGCTAAAGCCAAAACTGCTCACACTGGCAAGGCCGATGCCTACCTGCTGTGCAAGTCGCAAGACAAGGCGGCTGCTCATTTGCAAAAGACCAACAAAGCCAAAGCGGGCAAGCCAGTGGCCACTCCGCCTTGTGCTGACCCAGGTAAGTTTGTTTACACACCGCCAGAAGCAGCGCCTGCTGCTGCGGCCGCACCTGCAGCTGCACCCGCACCCGCAGTGGCTGCAGCACCGGCTAAAAAGTAATCCACACAGCCGCGCTGTTGATTGGGCCGCACTGAAAGGTGTCGGCCCTTTTTGTTGTAGCCTACTGGGCTTATGTCCTTTGTCTCTTTACCTTCTGTGTTGCCATATCTGACCCAAGCCCAAGCCGAGTTGACGCGCCAAATTGAAGCGGTCAATGAACACGGCGTCAGCGAGCAAGTGTCCATCCCCGCTGAACGCGCTCTCACTGTTTATGTGGACAAACGAGAAATTGTGACGCTCATGACCTTGGGCGCTCACCCTGAGCTGCTGGTGCTGGGCTATTTACGTAACCAGCGTTTGGTGGGCGATGTGAGCGAGGTCGAGTCCGTCACGGTCGATTGGGACGCCGGCGAAGACGGCGCGGGCGTGGCAGCAGTCAAAACCCGTCGTGGCATAGCCGACATTGAAGCCCGCACTGAAAAGCGCGTGGTCACCACGGGCTGCGGGCAGGGTAGTGTGTTTGGTGACTTGATGGGTGAGATTGACACCCTTAAGCTCCCCGATGCATGCATCAGTCAAGCGCGTTTGTATGGCCTGCTGAACGCCATTCGCCTGCAAGAAAGCACCTACAAATCGGCAGGCTCGGTGCATGGCTGTGCCTTGTTCAGTGGCGAGCAGATGCAGATTTTTGTTGAAGATGTAGGCCGCCACAACGCCATCGACACCATCGCCGGCTGGATGTGGATGCACAGTGTGGTTGCCAGTGTTGATTCAATTTTTTACACCACGGGTCGCTTGACCAGCGAGATGGTGATGAAGTCTGCCCAAATGGGTGTAGCCGTGGTGGTGTCGCGCAGCGGCATCACGCAAATGGGCTATGACGTGGCCATGCGCTTGCAGCTGTGCACCATTGGTCGTGCCACCAACAAACACTTTCTTTGCTACACCGCGCGTGAGCGTTTGCAGCTAGATCCAGCACTGGCGCAAGGCGGCGTGCACAAGGTAAACCACGCATGAATGCAAACACCCAAGCAACATCTTCACGCGTCGCAGCCAGCGGCGTGACTTGGTTGGCTTTGGCCTGGCGCACGCTGTGGCGTGACGCCCGCGCGGGTGAGTTGCGCTTGTTGGTGGTAGCGGTGGCTTTGGGTGTGGCCGCACTCAGCTCGGTCAGCTTTTTAGCCGACCGTTTGAATGGCGGCTTGCAACGAGATGCACGACAACTTTTGGGCGGCGATGTGGTGGTGGTCAGCGACCATGCCACGCCCGACGATATTGCACAACGTGCTGCACAGTTGGGTTTGAAGGGCGTGACCACCTTGACGTTTCCCACCATGGCGCGGGGTGTGCTCGCGAAGGGTGGCGAGGGCAACAGCAAATTGGTGGCGCTCAAAGCGGTGGAGGCAGGCTACCCCCTACGCGGCGAGCTGCGTGTGGCAGATGACCTTATGCAAGCCCAAGTTTCTTTGACACCCGAGGGCGCTCAGGCGGCCCGCAAAACCAAGCAAGTGCCCGAGCGGGGCCAAGCTTGGGTGGATGCAGGCGGCTTAGAGGCTTTGGGGCTCGATGTAGGCGATGCGTTGTTCTTGGGCGACGTGCGAGTGCGCATCACACAAGTGCTGGTGACCGAGCCCGACCGTGGCGCGGGCTTTATGAACTTTGCGCCACGCGTGATGATCAACAGGGGTGACATCGACGCCACGGGGCTGATTCAACCCGCCAGCCGGGTGAACTGGCGTCTTGCCTTGGTAGGCGAGCCCGCCGCGGTGGCTGATTTTTCTGACTGGCTGCAAATCGAAAGCAAAAAACCCGACGTGCGCGGCGTGCGTGTGGAGTCGTTGGATGCAGGCCGCCCTGAGATGCGGCAAACCTTGGACCGTGCGGGCAAGTTCTTAAACTTGGTAGCTTTGTTGGCTGCTTTGCTAAGCGCTGTGGCTGTGGCACTGGCCGCCCGGGCATTTGCTGCCCGTCACTTGGATGACTGCGCCATGCTGCGTGTGTTGGGTCTGAGCCAACGTCACATCACGCTGGCCTATTCCGCTGAGTTTGTGTGGGTGGGCATGTTTGCCAGCGGGTTGGGTTTGGTCTTGGGTTATGCCGTGCATTGGGTGTTCGTGGCTTTGCTCAAAGGCTTGGTAGAAACTGCTTTGCCTGCACCCAGCGTGTGGCCGGTGGTGTATGGCTTAGGCACGGGTTTGACCCTTTTATTGGCGTTTGGTTTACCCCCCGTGCTGCAACTGGCTAGCGTGCCAGCACTGCGCGTGATGCGCCGCGATGTGGGTGAGCTCAAAGCCACCACGCTCAGTGTGTGGGCCTTGGGGCTCACGGGCTTTGCCGTGTTGCTGGTGGCAGTGAGCCGTGATGTGAAACTCGGCCTCATGGTGGTGGGCGGCTTTGCCGGCGCGGTGTTGGTGTTTGCGGGCATGGCTTGGCTGGCTGTGTGGCTGTTGCGCCGCAGTGTGGTTGAAGGGGCAGCGCCGCCTTGGTTGATGTTGGCCACACGGCAAATCAGCGCTCGCCCTGTGTATGCCATGGTGCAGGTAAGCGCCTTGGCGGTGGGTTTGTTGGCTTTGGCGTTGTTGGTGCTGCTGCGCACCGACCTCATCAGCAGCTGGCGCAATGCCACGCCAGCGGATGCGCCCAACCGATTTATTTTGAATATTCAGCCCTCGCAGTCCGAGCCGTTTTTGCAAAATTTGCGCGATGCGGGTGTGAACAAACTCGACTGGTACCCCATGGTGCGCGGGCGTTTGGTGGCGGTGAACGATGTCAGCGTTACCCCCGACAGCTTCACCGATGAACGCGCCAAACGCTTGATGGACCGCGAGTTCAATGTGTCCTACAGCGTCGAGCCGCCTGCACACAACCAAGTGGTGGGCGGCACATGGCAAGCCGAAGACCCCAAGGGCTTGAGTATCGAAGACGGCATTGCCAAAACTTTTAACCTCAAATTGGGCGACAGCCTGCGCTTTGACATCGCGGGTATGCAACGCGAAGCACGCATCACCTCGGTGCGGCGTGTGGACTGGACCTCCATGCGTGCCAACTTCTTTGTCATGTATCCCGTCGAGCGTCTCACCACCGATGAGGGCTTTGACGTGCCCACCACCTACATCGCCGCGTTTCGTGCACCGCCCCGTGTGACGGGACAGAGCTTTGACAACCAACTCACGCGCAGCTTTCCCAACATCACCAATGTGGACATGGGCGCCACCTTGAACCAAGTGCAAAGCGTGCTCGGCCAAGTGGTGAGCGCAGTGGAGTTTTTGTTCTTGTTCACCTTGGCCGCTGGTTTGGTGGTGTTATTTGCCGCCGTCACCGCCACCCGCGAAGAGCGTGCGCGTGAATACGCGGTGCTGCGCGCGCTGGGTGCGTCCAACCAACTGCTGGCCCGTGTGCAACGTGCCGAGCTGGCTGGCGTGGGTGCACTGGCTGGCCTGTTGGCCACCAGCGTGGCCATGGCCATGGGCTGGGGTTTGGCCCGATTCGCGTTTGAGTTTGAATGGACGGCCAGCCCGTGGGTGCCTTTGCTGGGCGCAGCAGTAGGCGCGTTATTGGCCTTGGCTGCAGGGTGGTGGGGCTTGCGCGATGTGCTGCGTCGCCCCGTGGTGCAGACGCTCAGGCAAGCCAGCCACTAGCCTTTGCTAGGGCCCAACAAAACGACCAGCGCACCGCCGCCGCCGTCTGAAGGCTTGGCCTGCACAAAGGCCAGCACCTCATTTTTTTGCACCAACCAGCGCTGCACTTTGCTCTTTAGCACCGGCTCTTTGCCGGGCGAACCCAAGCCTTTGCCGTGCACCACGCGCACACAACGCCAGCCCATGCGTTTGGCATCGCGTATAAATTGGCCCAGTGCTTCACGGGCTTCGTCACTCCGAAAGCCGTGCAGGTCGAGCTGGCCTTGCATGGCCCATTCGCCTTTGCGCAGCTTATGAGTCACGTCCGTGCCAATGCCGGGCCGTCTGAAGCTCAGTTGGTCATCCACATCTAGCAGGGTGCTTACATCAAACTCGTCACTCATGCTCTCGACCAACGCGGCTTGGTCGTCTAGATCTTGCTGCAAGGGGCGGGCTGCGGGGCGTTGTGGCGTGATGTGCACACGGGCTTTGGCGGCAATGGGCTTCACGTTGCCAATGGCGCTGGTGAATAAATTGCGCTCGGCCTCGGCGCGTCGTGCGGCTTCTTTGCGAGCTTCTTCAGCAGCCGCCGCGGCCACGGCTGCATCGTTCACCTGCTTGCGAATCGCGCCCAAGTCTTGCAGTGATTTGGCTTTCACAGCAGCCCCTCTTCGGCCATCGACAAATACTTGCCCTGCGCCACGATGATGTGGTCGCGCACGGTCACGTCGATCAGTGCCAAGGCTTCTTGCAGGGTGCGGGTGAGTTTCATGTCGGCTTGCGAGGGGTTGACCGTGCCGCCCGGGTGGTTGTGCGCCAGCACCACGCCGTCCGCGCCCAAGGCGAGGGCGGTCTTAGCCACTTCACGGGGGTAGACCATGGTTTGTGACAACGAGCCACGAAACATGGGCTGATACGACAGCAGGCGGTTGTGGGCGTCTAGAAACAAAACTGCAAATACCTCGTGTTTGAGTTGCGCTAATTCAAGTTGTAAGTATTGTTTCACCGCATTGGGCGAATTCATGACAGTGGTCTCAGTTAATTCTTGGGTCAGTGCGCGGCGTGCCATTTCTAGCACGGCCACCAACTGCGAGCGCTTGGCGTCGCCGCCCATGCCCTTGCAGGTTTTTAGCTCGGCTGCGGTGGCGTGAATCAGGCCGGCAAAGCCCTTGAAGCGGTCCAGCAGTTCTTGGGCCATCACAAACACACCTTTGCCCTTGATGCCCGTGCGCAAAAATAAGGCCAACAACTCGGTGTCAGTCAGCGCTGAAGCGCCGTGTTTGAGCAGCTTTTCGCGAGGCCGCATCTCGACGGGGAGTTGCGCAATGGTCATGGGTGCGGGCATTCGGTCCATAGCGAGAGCTTTCTACAATAGTGGTTCAACACAGAGACTTCCATGACTGCATCCAACGCTCACCCTACCATTGGGCCCGCTTCTTTTTTAACGCTGCACTACCGGCTTTCGGGACCGCAAGGCGACGTGATCAATACGTTCAACGACAAACCCGCCACGCTCTCGCTGGGCTCGGGCGAGTTGTCGCCTGCGTTAGAGCAGCATTTGATGGGGCTTGAAGAAGGTGCGCACACCACGTTTGAGCTGGCTGCTGGCTTGGCCTTTGGCGAGCGCAACCCTGACATGCAGCAGTGGGTCAGCAAAAGCTTGCTGAAAGAATTTGGCGACCCCAACGAGCAATACAACGCGGGCGATGTGGTGCAGTTTCCTGCGCCTAATGGCCAAGGCTCTTTTGCCGGCGCGGTGCAGAAAGTAAGCGACGACCTAGTTTTGTTTGACTTCAACCATCCATTGGCCAACCAGCCTGTGACGTTTGAAGTAAAAGTTATTGGGATTTTGTAAACATCATGAACCACAGCCTAAAAGAAATTGTCCTGGCCGAGCCCCGTGGGTTTTGCGCTGGCGTAGACCGTGCCATCGACATTGTTGACCGCGCCTTAGAAAAGTTTGGCTCGCCCGTGTATGTACGACACGAAATCGTGCACAACACCTATGTGGTGGAAGACCTCAAGCAACGGGGCGCCATCTTCATTGAAGACTTGGCCGATGTGCCCGCGGGCGCCACCTTGGTTTTTAGCGCCCACGGCGTGCCCAAGTCGGTGGAGGAAGAAGCAGCGCGACGTGGCTTTACCGTGTTTGACGCCACTTGCCCGCTCGTCACCAAGGTGCATGTGGAAGTGGCCAAGCTGCACAAAGAGGGCTTCGAGTTCATCATGATTGGCCACAAAGGCCACCCCGAAGTCGAGGGCACGATGGGCCAGTTGCTAGACGGTATTTACTTGGTGGAAGACGTGGCTGATGTGGCCAAGGTGTCGCCCAAACAAACCGAGCGCTTGGCCGTGGTCACACAAACTACCCTGAGCGTGGACGATGCAGCCGTCATTACCGATGCCGTGGTGGCGCGTTTTCCGAGTATTCGCAAGCCCAAGATGCAAGACATTTGCTACGCCACCCAAAACCGCCAAGATGCGGTGAAGGTGCTGAGCACCGAGGTCGATTTGGTCATTGTGGTGGGCAGCCCCACCAGCTCCAACAGCAACCGCTTGCGCGATGTGGCCCAACGCTCGGGCGCACAAACCTACATGGTCGACAGCGCTGAGGAGTTGAAAGAAGAATGGTTTGCTGGCGTGACCCGTGTGGGCCTAACCGCCGGCGCCTCGGCCCCAGACATCTTGGTGCAGCAAGTCATTGCCCGCATGCGCGCCTTGGGCGCCTTGTCCGTCCGAACCCTTGATGGTGTCGAAGAAACCATCAAATTCCCGCTGCCCAAAGGGCTGAAGTAACAGGACTGAAAACCACATGCTCGACATCAACCAACTGCGCCGCGATCTGCCCAGCGTCATTGCCAAACTCGAAACTCGCAAGAGCCCACAAGCGTTTTTGAATGTGGAGGCGTACCAGGCGCTAGAGGCTGAGCGCAAAACATTGCAAACTCGCACCGAAGAGTTGCAGGGCCATCGCAATAAAGCCTCTAAAGAAATCGGTATGTTGATGGGGCAGAGAGCTCGTCTCGTTGCTACGGAGGAAAACGATGTTGTTGATGCCAACGACCATCGTGTTGAGTCTTTAAAAGCATCTGTTGTAGAAATAAATACCGAATTCGATGGCGCATCTGCTCGCTTAGATGTGCTCCAAGCCGAATTGCAAACCTTGCTCTTGGCTGTGCCCAACCTGCCTCACGACAGCGTGCCAGTGGGCGAAGACGAACACGGCAACGTGGTGCTGCGCAGTTGGAGCCCCACGGGCACCGAGCCCGCACCTTTGGGCTTCGAACCCAAAGACCATGTGGACTTGGGCGAGCCCTTGGGCCTTGACTTTGAAATGGGCGTCAAGCTAACGGGTTCACGCTTCACTGTGATGAAGGGCCAAATTGCCCGCATGCACCGTGCCCTCGCGCAGTTCATGCTGGACGTGCAAACCCTAGAGCACGGCTACACCGAGTGCTACACGCCGTACATCGTGAACGCCGACAGCCTCAAAGGCACGGGCCAGTTGCCCAAGTTTGAGGAAGACTTGTTTGCCGCCAAAAAGGGCGGCCAAGAAGGCGAAGCGGCCAGCGAAACCGCCGCGCTGTATCTGATCCCCACCAGCGAAGTGCCTTTGACCAACTTTGTGCGCGACGTGGTGTTGGCCGAAAGCGAGCTGCCCATCAAGCTAACGGCGCACACGCCGTGCTTCCGATCAGAGGCGGGCAGCGCAGGCCGTGACACGCGTGGCCTGATTCGCCAACACCAGTTTGACAAAGTCGAGATGGTGCAAATCGTGCATCCCGACAAGAGCAACGAAACCTTAGAAGAAATGACTGGCCACGCCGAAGCCGTGCTGCAAAAGCTGGGCTTGCCTTACCGCGTCATGTTGCTGTGCACCGGCGACATGGGCTTTGGCGCCACCAAGACGCACGACCTTGAGGTTTGGCTGCCCGCGCAAAACACCTATCGCGAAATCAGCTCGGTGTCCAACTGCGAAGCCTTCCAAGCGCGCCGTTTGCAAGCCCGCTACAAAAATGCACAAGGCAAGAACGAGCTGGTGCACACCTTGAACGGTTCAGGCCTCGCCGTGGGCCGCACCTTGGTGGCGGTGCTTGAAAACTACCAACAAGCCGATGGCAGTGTGCGCGTGCCTGAAGCGCTGCGCCCCTATATGGGCGGCCTGACCGAATTGCGCGGCTGATAGAATTGCGCCTTCGACAAACGACACCGAATCAGGAGAAGTGGCAGAGTGGTCGAATGTACTTGACTCGAAATCAAGCGTAGGGGCGACCCTACCGAGGGTTCGAATCCCTCCTTCTCCGCCA
>NZ_JBBAOV010000021.1:0-41643 GCF_040401135.1 Limnohabitans sp.
CCAGCACCGACTACTCGGGCGACCTGAACATTGACGAAAAAATCTTGGCCCGTGTGGTGGACACCTACCGACGCGTTCGCAACACACTGAAGTTTTTGCTCGCCAACGTGAGCGACTTTGACCCCGCCACAGACAGCGTGCCGTTTAACGACTTGCTGGAAATCGATAAGTACGCCCTGTCGCGTGCTGCACAAGTGCAAGCCGACATTCGCGCCCACTTTGATGCGTATGAGTTCCACCCCGTGGTGTCGAAGTTGCAGCTGTACTGCTCGGAAGATTTGGGCGCGCTCTATCTGGACGTGCTCAAAGACCGTCTGTACACCACCGCCACCAAGTCGCTTGCACGCCGCAGCGCACAAACCGCGTTGCATCAAATCACCCACGCCATGCTGCGCTGGATGTCCCCGTTCCTCAGCTTCACGGCTGAAGAGGCGTGGACGACGTTTGGCAAGTCTGAGTCGATCTTCTTGGAAACTTTCACCGATCTCGGTGCAAGCAATGCGGCCTTGATGGACAAGTGGCGTACCGTGCAGCTAGTGCGCGAAATCGCCAACAAAGAAATCGAAAACAAACGCACCGAGGGTTTGGTGGGGGCATCGCTGCAAGCAGAGCTGACCATCCACTGCAATGGCGCAACATATGACGCGCTGGCCTCGTTGGGCGACGATTTGAAGTTTGTGTTCATCACCTCCAAAGTCACCTTGATCAAAGGCGAAGGCGAAGTCTTAACCGTCGAGGTGAAATCCAGCGCCGCAGCCAAGTGCGACCGCTGCTGGCACTACAGCGACGATGTGGGATACAACCCCGCTCACCCCACCTTGTGCGGCCGTTGCGACAGCAACTTGCACGGCGACGGTGAAGTGCGTCATTTCGCCTAAGGAGAGCACACACATGGCACGCCACACCTTCATTCGCAGCACCACCTCTTATTGGGTGTGGTTAGGGCTTGCTGCTTTGATTCTCTTGGCCGACCAATTCACCAAAGTGCTCATCGTCAGCACCTATCAGTTGGGCGAAGGGTTTGCGGTCAGCAGCTTTTTTAACATCGTGCGCGTACACAACGAAGGCGCTGCGTTTTCGTTCCTCGCCACCGCGGGTGGCTGGCAGCGTTGGTTCTTCACGGCTCTGGGTATCGTGGCCACCATCGCCATGGTGTGGATGCTCAAAAAGCACGCCGGCCAAAAACTGTTTGGCTTTGCCATCGCCTGCATCTTGGGCGGCGCTGTGGGAAACGTGATTGACCGCGTAATGTACGGTTACGTGGTGGACTTTCTTGATTTGTATTACGCTGGCATTCACTTCCCAGCGTTCAACATTGCCGACAGTGGCATCACGCTGGGTGCGGCTTGCCTCATCTTGGACGAAGTGCTGCGCGTTCGCCGCGGACACTGACTATGCAAATACTTTCACCTCAAACCGTTTCTGTTTCAGAACTCACAGCCACTGTCCAACAAAATGGCTATGCCGTCTTAAGCGCCGCCGATGTGGCCGAATGGGCGGATTGCACATTGGACGCACTGCAAGACCTGTCGCCAAGCTGGAACAACATGCCGCCCGACAACTACCTCAAAGACGGTGGCCGCTATCGGCGCCGCTTGCACAGCAGTTTTGTGTTTGAACACAAAGTCTTGGCCCAAGTGCCGCATCGCGCACATTGGCAATCGGTCGACTACAACGCACTGCACGGCGGCATGGAGCGCTGGTTTGAACCCATGCACGCAGCCACCGTGACGTCGCCAGCGTGGGCCAAGTTGCTCACGGCACTCGCCAACACGGCAAGCCAAGTGCACGGCACACCCCACACCAAATGGTGTATCGAGGCCCATCAATTCCGCATTGACACGACAGACGGAATTGGCCGCCCCACACCCGAAGGCGCCCACCGCGATGGCGTGGATTTTGTGGCGGTGTTCATGGTCAACCGCAGCCACATTAAAGGTGGCGAGACCCGCGTGTTTGAAGCCAATGGCCCACAAGGCGAACGCTTCACCCTGCATGAGCCTTGGTCTTTGCTGTTGCTAGACGACACCCGCGTGATTCACGAAAGCACGCCCATTCAGCCCTTGGCTGAGGGTGGCCACCGCGATACGCTGGTGCTGACCTGCCGCGCTGACAAGTTTCAGGACGCTGAGCCCAGCGCCTAAAAAGCCAGCGCTGTCATCACAAGGTGATGATGGTGCAACCCGTTGTCTTGCGGGCTTCCAAGTCCCGGTGCGCTTGGGCAATGTCGGCCAATGGGTAGGTTTGGTCGATGTGAATCTTCACCTTGCCGCTGGTCACCGCTTCAAACAAATCATCGGCCATCGCTTGTGTGCTTTCACGCGTAGCGATGTGACTAAACACGGTTTGACGTGTGAGGTAGATCGAACCCTTAGCTCCCAACAAGCCGGGGGCGATAGGCGCAGGTGAACCTGAGGCATTGCCAAAGCTGGCCATCAAACCAAACGGTGCGATGCAATCCAGTGACTTGTCCCACGTGTCTTTACCCACTGAGTCGTACACCACCTTCACACCCTTGCCACCTGTGATTTCTTTCACGCGAACAAGGAAGTCTTCGGTGTTGTAGTTGATCACGTGCGCTGCGCCATTGGCTTTGGCCAATTCGCACTTGGCATCGCTGCCTGCCGTGCCAATCAGTTGGTAGCCCAAAGCCTTGGCCCATTGGCAAGCGATCAGGCCAACACCACCAGCGGCAGCGTGGAACAAGATGAAGTCACCCTTGTGCAAGCCGCCTTGTGGCAAGGTGCTCTTCAACAAGTATTGAGCGGTCAAACCTTTGAGCATCATGGCTGCACCGGTTTCAAACGAAATCGCGTCTGGCAATTTGCACACGCACTTGGCAGGCATCACGCGCTCTTCGCAGTAGCTGCCGGATGGATGGCTGGTGTAGGCAGCGCGGTCGCCTACTTTCAGGTGGGTCACGCTCTCGCCCACGGCTTCGACGATGCCGGAGGCTTCCATACCCAAGTGCAGCGGCATCGGCATGGGGTACACCCCCGTGCGTTGGTAAACATCAATGAAATTCAAGCCAATGGCTTTGTGGCGAATGCGAATTTCACCAGGGCCTGGCTGGCCCACGGTGACGTCAACGAGCTTGAGCTCTTCGGGGCCGCCGTGTTGTTCGATGATGACTGCTTGGGTCATGGGGGGATGCTCCAGAGATAAATGATTTTTAGACTTTAATCCTGCCATGAATTTGGTCGCACAGATGTCACCTAAGTTATTGGGGCTCATGTAAAGTCATTTGCTTATGTCTTTCGTCCCTCATGCTTTGACGCCGCGCACGGCGGCACTTTTATTGGTTGCACCCCTTTTGTGGGCAGGCAATGCCATCGTTGGGCGAATGGTGCAAGAGTTAATCCCTCCGTTGACGCTGAACTTTTTACGCTGGGTGCTGGCCTTTGTGCTGCTCTTGCCCATCGCGCACCAAGTGTTGCGACGCACCAGTCCTTTGTGGCCGCATTGGAAGCATTACGGTTTGCTGGGCTTGTTGGGCGTAGGGTGTTACAGCAGCTTGCAGTATTTGGCTTTGCAAACCTCTACCCCTATGAATGTCACCTTGGTCGCCTCGAGCGCACCTGTGTTCATGCTGGCCATGGGGGCATTCTTTTTCAACCAAGTGGTGCGCAAGCGCCAAATATTTGGGGCCTTGCTGTCTATCGTGGGCGTTCTGCTGGTGCTGTGCCGCGGGGACTGGCATGCGCTGACCCATGTGCAATTGGTTTTGGGGGATGTGTTTGTGCTCATCGCCACCGTCTGTTGGGCTTGGTACAGCTGGCTGCTGTCGCACACCCAAGAGCCAGCCCAAGTGAGGGGTAACTGGGCTTTCTTTTTAATGGCGCAAGTCGTCTTTGGATTGGCTTGGTCTGGTGCATTCACCGCAGCTGAGTGGGCTGGCTACACAGGCATGGTGAATGTACATATCAGTTGGAGCTGGCCCTTGGTAGCGGCGCTGGTTTATGTTGCCGCGGGTCCCTCGGTTTTGGCTTACCGTTGCTGGGGCTTGGGCGTGCAACGCGTGGGCCCCAACATCACGAGTTTTTTTACCAACCTCACGCCGGTGTTTGCGGCCACCTTATCGGTCATCGCCTTAGGCGAATTGCCACAGATGTATCACTTGGCTGCGTTTGTGATGATCATCGGCGGCATTGTGGTGTCGTCACGCCAGTAACTCAATATGTCCCCGCATAAGCCCCACCATCGGTCAAGATGTTTTGACCTGTGATGTAGCCCGCTTGGACAGAACACAAAAACGCGCAGGTGTCGCCAAACTCTTGCGGATGACCAAAGCGCTGGGCAGGAATGGTTTGCTTGCGTGCCTCAGCTATGACCTCCATCGACTGCCCGGTTTTTTCGACTGCGCCTTTCATGGTGGACCTGAGACGGTCCGTGTCATAGGCGCCGGGCAGCAGGTTGTTGATGGTCACGTTGTTGGCCGCCAGCTTTGTCGTGCGTGCTAAGCCCGCCACAAAACCCGTCAGCCCTGAACGTGCGCCGTTGGACAAACCCAAAATGTCGATGGGTGCTTTCACGGCGCTGGAGGTAATGTTGACGATGCGGCCAAATCCACGCTCAGCCATGCCGTCCACTGTGGCTTTGATCAGCTCAATCGGCGTGAGCATGTTGGCGTCCACCGCCTTGATCCAATCGTCTCGCTCCCAGTTGCGAAAGTCGCCAGGCGGTGGACCGCCTGCATTGGTCACCACGATGTCAAAGTTTTTACCAGGCCCCCCCGCCACTGACCAAATGGCTTTACGCCCTTCGGGTGTCGTGATGTCAACAGCCACCGCAAGAACGGTTGCACCGAATTGGCGCAGCTCTGTGGCCGCGGCCTCCAGCGCCTCAGCTCCGCGCGCCACGATGACCACATGAGCGCCTTCACGCGCCAACGATTGCGCACAACCAAAGCCCAAACCCTTGCTTGCACCACCCACCAAAGCCCATTTGCCTTTGAGTCCTAAATCCATGAAATGACACCCCGCTTAAACCTCAAAACCTGAGTTTATGTGAGGACAACAAAAGGACAAGTCACAAACGCTCAGTACCATTGGGGCCATGTCTTCCCTTGAACTTACCCTGCTGTATCTGTGCGCTGCCGTGCTCTGCGTGGTGGCCTGCCGACTGCTGCATTTGCCCGCTATGTTGGGCTATTTGTTTGCAGGCGTGGTGATTGGCCCCAACGCATTGGCACTGGCTAAAGAGTCGGTGGCGGTAGAACACTTGGCCGAATTTGGCGTGGTGTTTTTGATGTTCGTCATTGGTTTGGAATTCAATCTGCCCAAGCTAATGCGCATGCGCAAGCTGGTGTTTGGCCTAGGGCTGGGTCAAGTGGTGCTGACGTTGATCGGCGCATTTTTACTCAACCTCGCGGTGGGTTTTGCACTCAAAGAATTGGGCCACATTTGGCGCTTGAGCTGGCAGACGTCTATTGCGCTGGGCAGTGCCTTGGCCATGTCAAGCACTGCAATTGTGGTCAAGCTCATGTCTGACCGCGTCGAGATGGAGTCGCCCCACGGCCAACGCGTGATGGGCGTTTTACTATTTCAAGACTTGGCCGTTGTGCCACTGCTGGTGCTTATCCCCGCGCTGGCTGACATGGGCGAACACAACATTTGGCGAGTGCTTGGCATCGCCATGCTCAAAGCTTCTGCGCTAGTGGGCTTGCTGCTGTGGGGAGGCCAGCGGGTCATGCGGGCGTGGTTGCAGGTCGTGTCCAAACGCAAGAGCGATGAGCTGTTCATGCTCAACCTTTTGTTCATGACGCTGGGCTTGGCATGGCTGACAGAGCTAGCGGGTTTGTCGCTGGCCATGGGTGCATTTCTAGCAGGTATGTTGATTGCAGAGACCGATTTCAAACATAAGGTGGAGGCCGACATTCGACCTTTCCACGATGTGTTGCTGGGCTTGTTCTTCATCACCATCGGCATGAAGCTGGATTGGGAAGTGTTGATTGACAGCTGGGCGTGGGTGCTGTTGCTGTCGCTGGTGCCTTTGTTTCTGAAAGCGGGTTTGGTTTTTGTGCTGGCTCGCCTCACGGGTGCGCCAGCGGGCGTGAGCCTGCGCACCGCTTTGTACCTCGCACAAGCGGGTGAGTTCGGTTTTGTGTTGTTGTCGCTCGGCTTGCAAAACTCTCTCATCCCCGCGGCGTGGATGAGCCCCATCTTGGCGTCCATGGTGTTGTCGATGATTGCCACGCCGTTCTTGGTGATGAATGCCGACCGCATCGTCAACCGCTTCATCAGCAACGATTGGCTGCTGCAATCGCTGGCCCTTACGGGCATGGCACAACGTTCGCTGAAAATTGAACACCACGTCATCGTGTGCGGCTACGGACGCAGCGGCCACAACTTGGCTGACTTGCTCAGCTTAGAAAAAATACCTTTTGTGGCGATGGACTCTGACCCTGAGCGCGTGCAAATGGGTCGCGACCACGGCCACCTCGTCGAGTTGGGCGACGCCACCCAATTCTCCAGCCTCATGTCCGCAGGCTTGGTGCGCGCCGCCGCCGTGGCTGTGACCTACCCAGACTTACCCTCTGCTTTGAAGGTGTTGGCGTGGGTCAAAGAACACGCGCCTCACGTGCCCGTGATCGTGCGCACCCACGACGATGAACACCTGGAAGACCTGCGCGCCGCGGGCGCAGCCGAGGTGGTGCCTGAAGTGATTGAAGGCAGCCTCATGTTGGCCAGTCAAACCTTGGCTCACATTGGCATTCCCCTCAAACGTGTGATTCGTTTGGTGCAAGGCCAGCGTATGACGCGCTATGCATTGATGCGCGATGCGTTGAAGCACAAAGAGGGTTTGGGCGATATTGAGCTGCGGTAACTCAGCAACTCAAACGATTCATCTCTGAATTTTCAATGCTTGGTAGCTTTTGCTAAGAAATTACGCCAGGCCTGCAACACAGCGTTCACCTCAGTCAAAGCAAATCTGCCTTCTGGCAAATTCCACCAATCCGTGTCCTCTGGCCCCACATTGCTTTGGTTGAACTGCACGCCACTGGTTTTGAAGTCCACGCAAAACATATCGCCATCGGCAAACCACTCAGCCAAGCTGTGGCTTTGCAATTGCGCCAAGGCGCTCAGCGCTTCGTCGCAACGCGCCACGTCGGTCATGTCACTGGTCAGCCAACTACATACAAAGCGGTTGATCGGATGCTGAGCATCATCCATGGCGTGTCCTTTCGGCGCACGCCATTCGCACACGGGATAAGTCACAGGCTTGGCTGTTGAGCCTGGCACTGGCAATTCTTGGTGGTAAAAAAAATGAATGTGTTGCATGGTCATTGGCTCATCATTTGGCATAAACGGGATACGCCGTGACACGCGGCGCGGTATAGCCCTCGACGCGCACACCACTGGGTGTGAGGGCGCTCCACTTGTCGCCACGGATATTTTTGTTGGGGCTGTTCCATGCAGCGTCTAACTCAGACGCCACGCGCTCGGCATTCCATGCTTTAGGAAACATGGTGTTTTGCATGGGCTTGCCATTGCGATCTGTTTTGGTCAGCCACAGGCCAGGCTTGGATGGGTCAGCCATTTGCACTTGCGCACGGTACACACCCGTGGCGTCTGGCGCTGACTCGCTGCCGGGAATGATGCGCACATCACCGTTAAGCAGGGTGTGCCCACCAGTAGGCAAACCTGTGCGACGGTTGAAATCCGCACCCAAGATGTGTTCCATATCGATGGGTGAACGTGCACTGGCCACACCTGAGGCCGCCAACACAAACACAGCAAGCGACCCCAACACAACGGAGCGCCACGTACTGATAAAACTTCGGTTCAAAAACATAGCTGACTTTCTTTCTCTTTCATCATTCACCTAAGACCGAACCTTCGCGTCGCGGATCAGCACCGCTGACCCACGACGTTGTTTGGTTGCTAGATTGTCGAACCACGGCCTGCAGACCGCTGGTCAATGCTTGTTCGCGCACCTCTTGCCCGCGCTCGCGCAAGGCCGCAAGGGTAGCAGGTGCAAAACGTCCGCCTTCCAATACCAAGGGCCCACCCACACTGCCAAAGTTGGGCAGCGCAATGGCTTGCTGTGGGCTTAGGCTCCAGTTCAACACGCCGTACAAAGTTTTGGCAGTGAAGTGAATGAGCATGGCGCCACCCGGACTGCCCACACTCATCACCAATTGGCCTGTGGCTTTGTCAAACACCAAGGTGGGCGACATCGACGAGCGCGCGCGCTTGTTGGGCTGTACACGGTTGGCCACCGCGCGGCCTTGCGGATCGCGCGGGGCAAAGCTGAAGTCGGTCAACTCGTTGTTCAGCAAAAAACCTTTCACCATTTGGCGTGCACCAAACGCGTCTTCGATGGTGGTGGTCATGGCCAGCGCATTGCCCTGCCCATCGACGATGCTGATGTGCGAGGTGCCGTACTCGGGCTGCTCAGCCATGGGCGCAAAGCTGCTGCCTTGAGCGCGCACAGGCACACCGGGCGAAGCTTGCGGCATGGCCGTGGGGCGAATGAGCTTGGCACGGTCGCGTAGATATGCAGGGGCCAGAAGGCTTTGCCACTCACCACCGGGGCCGCTGACAAAGTCAGGGTCGGCCACGTATTGGGCACGGTCAGCAAAGGCAAGTCGCGTGGCCTCGTTGTACAGATGCAACCAACGCGGGTCGGGCGCACCATCAACCGTGTCCACTGGCGAGGGCATCAAAGACGCCGGCGTGTGTTGCAACATGCCCAATATTTGCCCCATGGCAATGGCACCCGAACTAGGCGGCGGGAAACCGCACACCCGATACACGCGGCTCAGCGCTGCATGGTCAAAGCACAGCGGTATGCGTTCTCTTGCTTGGTAGTTGGCAAGGTCGCTCATCGCCAAACGGCCGGGGTTGCTGGGGTGCTGCTGCACTTTACGCACCATAGCTTCGGCGATGTCACCGCTGTAAAACGCTGGCACGCCCTCGAGGGCAATGCGTTGCAGCACCGCAGCCAACTCTGGATTGCGCAGCACATGGCCTATGGCGTGAGGCTCACCATTGGGTTGGTAAAAGTAAGCGCGGGCGGTTGGGTCAAGCCGCAAAAACGCATCGGCCTTCAGCAGTGCATGCAAGCGTGGGCTGATGGCAAAGCCTTGGCGAGCCAAACTGATGGCGGGCTCAAACAATTGGGCCCACGGCAGCTTGCCGTGTTGTAAATGGGCTTGCGCCAACATGCGCAACACACCAGGCGTGCCCACCGAACGGCCACCTACCGCAGCAGCGTGAAATGCCAAGGGCTTGCCTTCGGCGTTCAGCAACAGGTCTTCGGTGGCGGCTGCGGGCGCCGTCTCTCGGCCATCGAAGGCTTGCAACCTCGGAGCGGCGAGCACACCCTCACCCGCTGTGCTGTGCAACAAAAACGCGCCACCGCCAATACCACTTGATTGCGGCTCGACCAAGCCCAACACCATTTGCACAGCAATGGCAGCATCCACCGCCGAACCGCCAGCTTTCAACACATCAAAGCCCGCCTGCGTGGCCAATGGGTTGGCCGCCGCCACGGCAGACCTGCGCGTCACCACATCGGTTTTAGGTGTGAGGCCACTGGCAATTTCGGGCTGCAGCGGTGCAATGCCCGTAATACTAGGGGACGAAATGCATGCGCCTAACAACGCGCATAGCCCAAGGGCTAGAACGCAGCGCATACCAGAGGCGGGCAGTGCAAGGCCAGCTGTTGGGTGTGATTGATCATTGAGGTCATTCAAGTAAAACACGTTCATCCATCAATATAAACGAAGCCCCATGTTGACCAAATGAAAAACGGCACCCGAAGGTGCCGTTAGGAAAGTGCAACAGAATGAACTGAGTTACTCTTCCACGAAGGCTTCTTCGCGTTTGGATTTGATGGCCGGCAACAGCACGATCACCAAGAGCAGAGCAGCAGCAGCCAACAAGCCAGCAGACAACGGACGTGTAGCGAATACAGTCCAGTCACCACGCGACAGCAACAGGGCGCGACGCAGGTTTTCTTCCATCATGGGGCCAAGAATGAAACCCAGCAGCAAAGGCGCAGGCTCTACACCTAGCTTCATGAAGGTGTAGCCCACCAAACCAAAGCCAGCCACCATCCAAATGTCGAAGGTATTGTTGTTGGTCGAGTACACGCCGATCGCGCAAAACAGCACGATGGCGGGGAACAAGAAGCGGTAAGGCACAGACAACAACTTGATCCACATGCCGATCAAAGGCAGGTTCAGAATCACGAGCATCAAGTTACCAATCCACATCGAGGCAATCAGACCCCAGAACAACTCGGGGTTGCTGGTCATCACCTGTGGGCCGGGCTGGATGTTGTGAATGGTCATCGCACCCACCATCAAAGCCATCACGGCGTTGGGAGGAATACCCAAGGTGAGCAAGGGAATGAACGAGGTTTGCGCACCCGCGTTGTTGGCAGCTTCAGGCGCAGCCACACCACGGATGTTGCCTTGACCGAAGGGCACCTCACCAGGATGCAGCTTGGTTTTCTTTTCGATGGTGTAAGCCGCAAATGCAGCCAACAACGCACCGCCACCAGGCAACACGCCGAGCAACGAACCCAACGCAGTGCCGCGAAGCACAGCGGGCATCATGTTCTTAAAATCTTCCTTGGTAGGGAACAAACCCTCGACCTTGGCCGTGAACACTTCTCGATCGTCTTCAGGTTTTGACAAGTTCGAAATGATCTCGCCATAACCAAACACACCCATCGCCACCACAACAAAGCCCACACCGTCGGTGAGTTCGGGGATGTCAAAGCTGAAACGAGCCACGCCAGAGTTGACGTCGGTGCCGATCAAGCCCATCAAGAGGCCCAACACGATCATGGCAATCGCTTTGAGCAAAGAGCCCGAAGCCAACACCACCGCGCCGACCAAGCCCAAGATCATGAGCGAGAAATATTCAGCTGGGCCGAACTTGAACGCAAGTTCTGTCAAAGGAGGCGCGAAGGCCGCCAAGATCAACGTACCCACAGAACCAGCAAAGAACGAACCCAAACCAGCGGCTGCCAAGGCGGGGCCTGCACGGCCCTTACGAGCCATTTGGTAGCCGTCAATGGTGGTGACCACCGAAGACGATTCCCCTGGCAAGTTCACCAAAATTGCAGTGGTCGAACCACCGTATTGAGCGCCATAGTAAATACCAGCCAACATGATCAGCGCTGAAACAGGAGGCAGCGCGTAAGTGGCAGGCAGCAACATGGCGATGGTCGCCACGGGGCCGATGCCTGGCAACACGCCAATCAGCGTGCCCAAGATACAGCCGATCAAGGCATACATCAGGTTGATGGGCGTGAAGGCCACGCCAAAACCTATTGCAAGGTTTGAAATCAAATCCATTTTTTAATTCTCCAGGCTCAACCAGTGATGAAGGCGGGCCACACAGGCATCTGCAATTTCAGCAGCATGATGAAGGCGAGGTAACTACCCACAGACAAAGCGGTGGCCAGTATTAAAGATTCTTTCAGGGAAAAGGTATCGCCCGCCTTGCCAGCGATGATGACCAAAGCGTAAATAGCAGCGATCAAACCCATGGGTGGAACGCCAAAGCGTGGCAAGCCGGCCAACAAAATACCGAAAACAATGTTGGCACCCAAGATGAAAACAACGGGCTTCCAAGCAAATGCGCCCACTGGCTCGCCGTCTTCGGTGTGCTCAATCAATGAGTAAAAGGTGATGCAACCACCCAGCACGGCCAAAAAGATACCGAGCAATAAAGGAAAGTAACCAGGCCCCATGCGCGCACCCGTTCCAATGTTGTAGCTGGTTGCGCCCCAAGCAAAAGCAGCACCGACCAATGTAAACATCAGGCCAGAGAAAAAGTCTTTTTGACTTTTGATCATTTCATCTCCTCTATTCAAAAGCAAATATGCGCCAAATTATGGCGGTCTTGCTGTGCCAATATGAATGTGGGTTACACCTATTTTTAAAAGATGAAAAGCAAGGGGTAAACCCCTAAGCCCCTAGGCTTTCAAGGGCTTGAACACGCGCAACCATTTAGTGGCGGGCAATGGCCAACGCGCTTGAATAGCCTCGGCTCTCGCCATCAATTCGGCACGTTTGGGATGCACGGGCGTGCGCTGCGCCAGCACCACGGTGTTGCCTTCGCGTGTGGGCTTGAAGGCCCACAGTGCGTCTTCACCAAACGCTTTGGCCATTTTGGCAAGGCTTTGTTCATAGCTAGAACTGCGGCCAAACAAATTGACCGTCATGCAACCCTCGTCCGTCAACAGGCTGCGGCAGTCGGCATAAAACTCTGTGCTGTCCAGCACGGGTGATGCGGCTTCGTGGTCATAGAGGTCTACTTGCAAAGCATCAATCTGGCCTCGCCAATGGTCGTGTTTGGCCACCTCGTCGGCATCACCCAGCACCACTTGCAGTTTGGCGCTGTCGGCAGGTAGCTTGAACCATAGACGACAGGCGGCCACCACTTGGGGGTTGAGTTCAATCGCCGTGGTTTTCATACGCAGGTGCTTGAACGAAAACTTGGTGAGCGACGCAGCACCCAAGCCCAACTGCATGGCGTGCAGTTTGCCCACTTTGTCGATCTCCACAAACAAAAGCCACGCCATCATGCGTTGCACGTACTCTAGGTCGATCTCAAAGGGCTTGTCGATGTTCATAGAACCTTGCACCCACGGCGTGCCAAGGTGCAGATAGCGAATGTCGCCGTAGTCAGAAAAATTAACTTCTGGGAGATCGTTTTTTTTCTTGGTTGCCATTTTTATTCCGCCATGCCTTCCACCACAAAGCGCACGCGCTTGTTGCCCTGCCACTCATCGACTTCTAAGCGAAACGCCAAATGTGCCAACGCAGGCAGTGGATCGACACGGCCAAACCAAATGCCGTCCACGGGCTGACCTTGGTGGCGTAGTTTGAGCGCCAAATGTTTTTCACCCACCAAGCGCTGCCCCAACACTTCAACTTCTTCGCTGAACGTGGGCGGTGCAAAGCCTTGGCCCCACACTTCGCGTGACAAGGTGTCGACCAACTCAGGGATTCGGTATTCGGGCAACAAGGGGCCGTCCGTTTCTAAGCGGCGTTGCAAGGTGGCTTCGTCCAACCACTCTTGCGCAACTTGTTGCAGCGCTTCTTCAAAGGTGGCTAGGTTGTCTTCTTCCAAAGTGCAACCCGCCGCCATGGCATGACCGCCAAAACGCAGCAGCACCTCGGGATGGCGCTTGGCCACCAGGTCCAAGGCATCGCGCAAATGAAAGCCGGGGATGGAGCGGCCCGAACCTTTGAGCTCATGCCCCTTGCCCGCTGCTTGGCTGGGCGCAAACACAAAGGTGGGGCGATGGTGCAAGTCTTTGAGCTTGGCCGCCACGATGCCCACCACGCCTTCGTGAAAGTCGGGGTCGAATACGCACAGGGCGGAGGGCGGTTCTTCTTCTGGGTCAAACATGTCTTGCGCCAGCTCTAGGGCTTGCTCGCGCATGTCACCTTCAATCTCGCGGCGCTCGCGGTTGATACGGTCAAGTTGCGAGGCCAGTTCGGTCGCACGGCCGACGTCGTCGGTGGTGAGGCATTCAATGCCCAACGTCATGTCTGACAAACGGCCTGCGGCATTGATACGTGGGCCTAGCGCAAAACCAAAATCTTGAGAGGTGCACTTTTCGCTAGGGCGACCGGCCGCTGCAAACAACGCGGTCATACCCGCTGGCATTTGACCCTTGCGCACACGCGCCAAACCTTGGGCCACCAAGCGACGGTTGTTGGCGTCGAGCTTGACCACGTCGGCCACAGTGCCGAGTGCCACGAGTGGTAACAGCGTATCTAACTTGGGTTGCTGTTCGGCAGTGAACACCCCGCGCTTGCGCAGTTCCGCACGCAAGACCAGCAACACATAAAACATCACGCCCACACCGGCAAGTGCTTTGCTCTCGAACGTGCAACCCGGTTGGTTGGGATTGACCATCGCATCGGCCTCGGGCAATACCGCCGCTGGCAAATGGTGGTCAGTGACGAGCACTTGCAAGCCCAATTTGCGCGCGGTGGCCACGCCCTCGACGCTGGCAATGCCGTTGTCCACGGTAATGAGCACGTCCGCGCCACTGGCTTTGACGCGCTCGGCAATGGGAGGCGTGAGGCCATAGCCATCAACCACGCGGTCGGGCACGATGTAGTTCACGTGCTTCGCGCCCAACAAGCGCAGGCCGCGCAGGGCAACGGCACAAGCAGTAGCGCCGTCGCAGTCGTAGTCGGCCACGATGCAGAGTTTTTTATTCTCAGCCATGGCATCGGCCAGCAGCATAGCGGCAGCTTCAATGCCTTTCAGACTCGTGGGAGGCAACAGTTGCGCGAGTGAAGCGTCGAGCGTAACTGCATCTTGAATACCGCGTGCGGCATACAAACGCGCCAACAGCGGATGCACGCCCGCTTGCTCCAGTGCCCAAATGCTGCGAGGTGGCATGTCGCGTGGAATGAATTGCATGGGCTTAGTCTTTCAGGGGCGCAACGGCCAACACGGTGTCTAAAGAAATGGGGGCGAAGTGCGTGCGCACACGTTGCCAAAACGATGGTGCGGCGCTGTCATACACATGAAACTCATGCTCGCCGCACAACACCAAGCGCTGTGGCTCACCCGTGGCCAAGCGGGCCAGCATGGGTGCGATGACGTGGGCGTCAACGTGTTGCCACGCTTCTAACCAACCGATAAGGTCTTGTTGCAAAGCACTTTGGCGCAGGGTTGGAATGACAGTGGGTTCTGGTTGCTGCAGCGCAGACACCGGCAACGCGCCCGTGCCGTGTACCCAAAACGAGTTGATGGTTAGGCCTCGCCCTTCGTTGGCAGGATGGGTGTAGAGCAGCATTTGCATCTCGTTTTGCAAACGGCGCAGCAGTTTGGCTGCGGGGCTGAGCGCATCGGCCGCCACATGGCAGCCCACCAACCACGGGTCAATGTTGCGCCCTATGACGCGGTCAAGCGAAGCGGTGGGCAAGTCGACCAACAGCGGCGACTGCGCCAACCACTGGCCCGGCTTATAGGGGTGCAAGGCAATCCCGTCTTCGGCAAAGAAGCTTTGCATAGCTTTGAACAAGATGGCGTCTGTGGCTTCGTCCAATTGCAAATACGCGGGATCGCCCATCGTGACTTGGCCGTTGCTCACGTGCCAATTGCAAAGAGTGATGAAGGCCCAGCCAGATGGCGATGCGGTAGACGTCAAACTGACAAGGCTCGTCTGGGCTTCATGCTCGGCCGCCGCACGCGCCGCCCAAGGCAACGCACCATCCGTCGCAGGCCAGCCAACGCTAAGCGCCCAAGCACGTTCATGCGGAGGCGACAAAGTAGCGAGCAACGGTTCTTGCACGTCGTCCACTTGCACGTCGACACGTCGGGCCTTCGCCAACCACGCACGCAAATTAGGCAGATCAGCTTTGGCCAACACCGATGCTTCAGGGCCGTGCGTGGTCCACATCGAAAACGGAATCAGGGTCAGCGCAGAAGTCATGGGCTGGATTGTCCGTGATGCAGCTACACATCGCGACAAGGCTGTCTTTTCTCTACGGGATAATTCAGTCCACATGCAACCCACCTCCTCCAAACTTCCCTACGAGCTTCTCATTGGCTGGCGCTACACGCGCGCGGGCCGAGTTGCTGGCCGCAACGGTTTTATTTCGTTCATCTCAGGCGTGTCCATGTTGGGCATTGCGCTGGGTGTTGCTGCGCTCATCATTGTTCTCAGCGTGATGAACGGCTTTCAAAAAGAAGTGCGTGACCGCATGCTGGCCGTGGTGTCTCACATCGAGCTATTTGCCCCTGGTGGCGAAGGTTTTGCCGATGTCAATGCCCTGATCGCGCAAGCCAAGCAAAACTCACAAGTCATCGCTGCAGCGCCCTTCGTGTCACAACAAGCTTTAATGGCGCGCGGCGAAGACATGCGCGGCGCAATGGTGCGCGGCATTGACCCCGTGCCCGAAACTCAGGTAAGCGACTTCACCCTGCAAATCCCCCCCGAAGTGCGTGCCACTTTGCAGGCCGGTAGCTTCAATGTCGTGTTGGGCGGCGAACTGGCCATGTCCATGGGCGTGCGCGTGGGCGACCAAATTACCCTGATCGCCCCCGGCGGGCAAGTGACGCCCGCAGGTGTCATGCCGCGCTTGAAGCAACTGCGTGTATCGGGCATTTTTGATTCGGGCCATTACGAATACGACGCGTCTTTGGCGCTGCTACACATCGATGACACACAACGCATCTTTCGCCTTCAAGCGCCCACGGGCGTGCGCCTAAAAATCAAAGACAGCCAACAAGCCCGCAGCGTGGCTTATGACTTAGCACTGCAGTTAGGCCCCGATGTGATCGTGCGCGACTGGACCCGCCAAAACCGCACTTGGTTTGCCGCGGTGCAAGTAGAAAAACGCATGATGTTCATCATCCTCACGCTCATCGTGGCGGTGGCGGCGTTCAATCTTGTCACCACGCTGGTGATGACTGTCACCGACAAACGCGCCGACATTGCCATTTTGCGCACGCTGGGTGCAAGCCCAAAAAGCATCATGGCCATCTTTGTGGTGCAAGGGGCAACGGTGGGCGTGCTGGGCACGTTGGGCGGTTTGCTGCTGGGCCTGAGCGTGGCGTTCAACATTGACGTCATCGTGCCAGCCATTGAACAACTGCTGGGTGCTAGCTTCTTGCCGCGCGACATCTACCTGATTAGCCGCATGCCGAGCGACCCGCAATCGGCTGATATTTGGCCCATCACTCTTATATCTCTGGCGATGGCGTTCTTGGCCACCCTCTATCCCAGTTGGCGCGCTAGCCGCGTCAACCCTGCGCAAGCGTTGCGCTACGAATGAGGCTAAAAATGTCACACACACCTATTCTTTACGCCCGTAACATCAGCCGCCGCTTTCACGAAGGCCCGCTGGATGTGACCGTGCTTCAAAACGTCGACTTGTCGGTCAATGCTGGCGAAACGCTGGCGATCGTCGGCTCATCGGGTTCTGGCAAAAGCACCTTGCTGCATGTGCTGGGTGGTTTAGACGCACCTACCTCTGGCCACGTGTCCTTGATGGGTCATGCTTTGGCTGGCCTCAGTGCTGCGGCTTTGGGCGAGCTGCGCAACCAGCATTTGGGCTTTGTGTATCAGTTTCACCACCTGTTGCCCGAGTTCAGCGCACTCGACAACGTGGCCATGCCTTTGTGGATTCGCCGCATGGACCGCACCGCCGCCAGTGCCCAAGCGCAGGCCATGCTTGAAGCCGTGGGCTTAGGCCCACGCATCCACCACCGCCCCGCCGAACTGTCGGGCGGTGAACGCCAACGCGTGGCCATTGCCCGCGCCCTCGTCACCCGCCCTGCGTGCGTGTTGGCTGACGAGCCCACGGGCAACCTCGACCGCAGCACCGCCGACAACGTGTTTGCTCTGATGCTGCAACTGGCCCGCGAGCACAACACCGCCTTTGTGGTGGTCACCCACGACAACACCTTGGCCGCTCGTTGCGACCGCCAGCTGCACCTGAGTGCTGGCGTACTGCAAAACCATTGAACAGCACAAACCGCTGAATTCAACAACTAGCCGTTGAACAAACGTCCACGCGCGTTTTGCGTGATCGCCGCTACGCACGGGTGCGAGATACGGCGCTCCACCGATACCGCAAAAAACTCTTCCACCAGTTCGTCGCTGCGACCCAGAACCTCCACGCCAAATTGCGCCACGGTTTCGTTTTCCAAGATGCTGGGCGACATGAACACACCCCGCCCTTCACGGCCAAACGCAGTCATCAACGCCCCGTCGTCAAACTCGCCCACCACCCGCGGCTGAATTTTTTGGCGCACTAGCCAGCCATCGAGTTGTTGCCGCACAGAGGAAGATGAGCCTTGAATCAACATGGGTGCATCGTGCAAACACTTAGGAAACTTGCCTTTCAGTGTGGTGCGTAAAGCTGGCGTGCAAAAAAAACTCATGGGCGTGGAGCCCAGCTCATGGTTAAACGCCTTGACGCTGATACGTTTGGACAGCGGCTCATCGGCGATCACCAAATCCAGGCGATGCAAAGCCAGTTGCGCCAGCAGGTCTGGAAACTTGCCCTCACTGCCAATCAAGCGCACGGGCTCGGCAATCGACAACGCGGGTTCAAGCAAACGATAGGCCACCGACTTGGCCACCGAGTCGGCCACACCCACCCGAAACTCCAGCGTGCGCACCCCCGCTTGGGTCTGGGTCATGGCGGCTTTTAGCTCTGAGCCCAATGCAAAAATATCGTCGGCATAGCTCAGCGCCTTGCGGCCGTCTTCGGTCAGTTCGAGCTGTCGACCACTTTTGCGAAACAGCTTACGGCCCAAGCTTTCTTCCAGCAATTTGATTTGCCCAGACAAGGTTTGCGGCGTAGTGTGTAACTGCTCACCTGCGCGCATAACACCGCCAGCACGTGCTGTGACCCAAAAATAATACAAATGTTTGAAATTCATAATGTCATTTAACTTCGTTTTTTACGCATGAATAAATTTATAAATACGAATTTACACGAAGTAATTTCCTACGTAAAGTGATAACACCAACGATAGGAGAATTTCATGCGTTTAAGTACCAAGAGCCGTTTTGCTGTGACTGCCATGATTGATATGGGTTTGCGCCAACACCAAGGCCCCGTGTCATTGGCAGCCATCAGCCAACGCCAGCACATCTCTATTTCTTACCTCGAGCAAATCTTTAGCAAGATGCGCCAGCACGGTTTGGTGGACAGCACGCGCGGCCCCGGTGGCGGCTACAACCTCAACCGCGATGCCAACCTCATCAGCGTGGCAGACATTATTTATGCAGTCAACAGCCCCGACGAAAAAGAGGAATTGCCAGCAGATGCCGAGCAAAACGGTTATGTGTCGGCTGAAGAGCTTTGGTCTAGCTTGAATCAAAAAATGGACGACCACATGCAATCGATCAGCTTGCACAGTTTGATCGCAGCACAACTCTCCAAAGGTGGCCGTTCAACCAGTAACGGCTCTCCCAAGCGCGGTGTGTTTGCCCAAAAGCCGCAAGCTGCTGCCAAAACCAAAACGCCCAACTCGGTATTCGCGCTGGGCAACGCCTGGGTCAACAGCCACTGAGGATGTGGATTGACACACATGCCCACCTAGACGCCGCCGAATTTGATGTCGACCGCGCTGACGTGCATCGACGTGCGCGTGCCGCAGGGGTGGCAATGAGTGTGATTCCGGCCGTATCCGCCGCCAACTTTGATATTGTTCGCCTGCTAGCTCACGCGCAGCAAGACGCTTATGCGTTAGGCATTCACCCGCTTTTCACACCCGATGCCACCGAGGTGAATTTGGTCCAGTTGGATACTGCGCTGCACGCCCACCGCCACGACCCACGCTTGGTGGCCGTGGGTGAAATTGGTCTCGATGGTTTTGTGCCAGCGCTCAACTCACCCGAAGCCTTGGCCAAACAGCACTTGTTTTACAAAGCTCAACTCAAGCTAGCCCAACAACACCAGTTACCCGTCATCTTGCATGTGCGCCGCAGTGCCGACTGGCTGCTCAAAGGTTTGCGTGACATACCCGTGGTGGGCGGCATTGCTCACGCTTTTAACGGCAGCTTGCAACAAGCAGAGGCATTTATCTCAAGGGGCTTCAAGCTCGGTTTTGGCGGTGCGCTCACCTTTGACCGGGCCTTGCAACTGCGCCGATTGGCCACCGAGTTGCCGCTCTCAGCCATCGTGCTGGAAACTGATGCGCCCGACATTCCGCCACATTGGCTCTACACCAATGCCGAACAACGCGCCGCGGGACAGCCTCAAGGCCGCAACGAACCTGCAGAGTTGCCGCGTATTGCCCAAGTGCTGGCCGATCTGCGCGGCATATCCTTAGAAGCGTTGATAGCAGCCACCCGCGCCAATGCGCGAATTGCCTTGCCACGCCTACAATGAATGTGTGACTTCTTCCATCCTCAACGCCGACCTGCACTGCCACTCCGTGGTTTCGGATGGCACACTCACACCTGAGCAATTGGCCGAACGCGCCAAAGCCAACGGAGTAGAACTGTGGGCCTTGACTGACCACGACGAAGTGGGTGGCCAAGATCGCGCCTTGGCCGCAGCAAAGGCCAACGGCATGCACTACCTCACGGGCGTGGAAATCTCAATCACCTTCGTCAACAAAACGGTTCACATCGTGGGCCTTGGTTTTGACGCACACGACGCGCAGCTCCAAAAAGGCTTGCTCCAAACACGCGGTGGCCGTGGCGAACGGGCCAAAGAAATGTCTGAAGGACTCGCCAAAGTGGGCATCCACGGCGCTTACGAAGGCGCCCTCAAATACGCAGGCAACCACGAGCTGATTTCGCGCACCCACTTTGCCCGCTTCCTTGTCGAAGCGGGTGTTTGCCAAGACACCAACGAGGTGTTTCGCCGCTTTTTGACCGAAGGCAACCCCGGCTTTGTGCCACACAGTTGGGCATCGCTTAAAAACGCGGTGCAATGGATCGTGCAAGCCAAGGGTATGGCTGTCATCGCACACCCTGCGCGTTATGGTTTCACGCCCAATGAAGAGTTTGCGCTCTTCACCGAATTCAAAAACTACGGCGGCCAAGGCGTAGAAGTGGTCACCGGTAGCCACACCCCCGCAGAGTACGTGACCTATGCCGACATGGCCAAAGAGTTTGACCTTTTCGCCTCGCGCGGAAGTGATTTTCATAGCCCATCTGAGAGCCGCATCGACCTCGGCACCCTGCCTTGGCTACCCGGCCAACTCACCCCCGTGTGGGAAGCGCTTGCTGAGCGGGTTCAATAACCGCACGCCATCCCACAACTTAGGTGACCGCTGGGTGCTCAGCACCACAGCCAGCTTATTTTTCGGCGCACACGCTCATGTCTCAGTTTCTTCAAGTTCACCCCGACAACCCTCAACCCCGTTTGCTCAAACAAGCTGTCAAGTTGTTGCAAAGTGGCGGCATCGTGGCCGTGCCAACCGACTCAAGCTATGCCTTGGTCTGCCAACTTGACGACAAAGAAGCGGTCGAACACATGCGCCGCATTCGCCAAGTGGATGACAAACACCACCTCACTTTGATGTGCCGCGATTTGTCCGAACTAGCGAACTACGCCAAAGTGGACAACCGCCAATACCGCTTGCTCAAAGCGGCCACGCCAGGGGCTTACACCTTTATCTTAGAAGCCACCAAAGAAGTGCCGCGCCGCGTCAGCCACCCGCAGCGCAAAACCATTGGACTGCGCGTGCCGCTGAACAAAACCCTGCTCGATTTGCTTGAACTCCACGGCGCACCGCTGCTGGCCACCACGCTCATCGCCCCCGGCGAGACCCACCCCATGAACGACGCCGAGGAAATTCGCGACCGTTTTGAGCACGATCTTGCCGCCGTGATTGACGCCGGCGCTTGCCCGCTAGAACCCACCACCGTGGTAGACCTCACGCCCATGGACGGCGGAGGTGACCCCGAGGTGATTCGCCGAGGGCGCGGCCCGCTGAGCACATTGGGCCTGTGAACGGCTGAGCGCCTAGCCAAGCTATGCTGAATGCGACAATGATGCTGTGAATTTTTCTGAGCTGATTCAAACCGTCCTGATCTATGCCTTGCCCGTGGTGTTTGCCATCACGCTGCACGAGGCTGCACACGGCTACGTGGCTCACAAACTGGGTGACGACACCGCTTGGATGTTAGGCCGCGTGACGCTCAACCCCATCCCACACATCGACCCTATAGGTACGATTGCATTGCCTGCACTGCTCTACTTCGCCTCTGGCGGCAACTTTTTATTTGGCTACGCTCGCCCTGTGCCGGTCCGTTTTGGCAATTTAAACCACCCCAAACGCGACATGATTTGGGTCGCGTTTGCGGGCCCAGCCATCAACTTCTTGCAAGCTTTGGCTTGGTTGTTAGCCTTTTATCTGATGAAGCATTTCGGCGTGACCGAAACCTATTTTTTGAAGATGTGTTTGGCGGGGGTCGTGGTGAACGTGTCGATGTTTGTGTTCAACCTGTTTCCACTGCCGCCGCTCGATGGTGGCCGCGTGCTGGTGGGCTTGCTGCCTTGGCGTGCGGCGGTTTGGCTGTCCAAGGTTGAGCCTTATGGCATTTACATTGTGCTGGCACTGGTCGTCTTCAAACAACTTGACACCATCTGGATGGGGCCTTTGATGAAGTGGACTGTGTTCGCTTTGTCGCTCTTGCTGACGCCCTTTGAATTTATATTGCACCCCTGATTTAGAAAAAGTAAGCACGATATGAAAGAACGCGTTCTCTCTGGCATGCGCCCCACGGGTGCTTTGCATTTGGGCCACTACCACGGCGCTTTGAAAAACTGGGTGCGTTTGCAATCCGAGATGGACTGCTACTACTTCGTGGCCGACTGGCACGCCCTGACCACACACTACGAAAACCGTGAAGTGATCGAGAAGAACGTCTACGAAATGGTGATCGACTGGCTGGCTGCTGGGCTTGACCCCAACGCTTGCACCCTCTTTTTGCAAAGCCGCATTCCCGAGCATGCCGAGTTGTTCACCCTCTTGGCCATGGGCACACCGCTGGGCTGGTTAGAGCGCGTACCCACCTACAAAGACCAGCAAGAAAAACTCAAGGACAAAGACTTGTCCACCTACGGTTTCTTGGGCTACCCCCTGCTGCAAGCAGCAGACATCTTGATTTACAAAGCCAAGTATGTACCCGTGGGCGAAGACCAAGCCAGCCACGTAGAGCTGACGCGCGAAGCCGCTCGGCGCTTTAACCACCTGTATGGCCGCGAAATCAACGCAGAAGAAAAAATACAAGCGTCTCTGGCCAAGTTGTCCAAAGACAGCATCAAGCGTTTTGAAAAGTCACGCAAAGCCTATCAAGAAACGGGCGACGCCAAAGCCATGGAAGGCGCGCTGGGCTTCATCGCCTCTTCACCCGAGCTCGACGTGCAAGACCGCGAGCGCTTAGAGGGCTACTTCAAAGGCACGGGCAAGGTCATCTTGACCGAGCCACACGCTCTGCTGACCGACGCCAGCAAGCTGCCAGGCCTTGACGGCGCGAAAATGAGCAAGAGCTATAACAACTCGATTGCCATGCGCGAAGACCGCGCCACGATTGAGCAAAAGGTCAAGCGCATGCCCACCGACCCCGCACGCCAAAAACGCACAGATGCGGGCAACCCCGACAAATGCCCCGTGTGGCAGTTCCACCTCGTCTACAGCGATGCAGGCCAACGTGAGTGGGTGGCGCAAGGCTGCAAGACAGCGGGCATTGGCTGCTTAGACTGCAAACAACCCATCATTGACGCCATTCTGCGCGAGCAGCAACCCATGCTTGAACGGGCCGAGCCGTACATCACAAACCCCAAGATTGTTCGTGATATCGTGGACGCAGGTACTGAAAAAGCTCGCAAAACAGCCCGTGAGACTATGCGAGAAGTCCGGTCCGCAATGGGGCTAAACTACTAATATTGATTCAGGAGTAATAAAAATGAGTATGTACATCATTGATGACCATCCTTTGGTACGCCAAGCCATTGCCATGTTGCTGCGTCGCATGCGTCCCGCATCGAAAGTCATCGAACTGGAAAAGTTCAGCGAATTACAAGCGGCCATCATCAAAAACGGTGAGCCTGCTTTGTTTGTGCTCGATTTGTTGTTGCCTGGCGTCAAAGGCACATCAGCGGTCAAAGACATCAAGACTATGTACGCCAACGTTCCTTTGGCTGTGATTTCTTCTATGCCTGCAGGTGAGGCGGAAGAGACATGCATCGAAGCCGGGGCAGATATTTATATCGAAAAGTCCTCACCGGCTAATGAAATTTCATTAGCCATCCAAGGTTTGTTTGCTGCCGAGAACGGCGACGAAGAAGCTATTGCCGTTGGCGAGACCAAACTGTCCAAGCGCCAAAAGCAGCTCATCGTCATGCTCGACCGTGGTTTGAGCAACCGCGATATTGCCGCTGAGTTGGATATCAGCGAACACACAGTGAAAGTTCACTTGTGGCGCCTGTTCCGTCGTTTGGACGTGAAGAGCCGTACCCAGACCTTGCACTTTGCTCGCATGAACGGACTGCTGTAATTCAGCGGACACCCAAACAAAAAGCCCCGGAGTTTTGAAGACTGCGGGGCTTTTTTAATGCGCGATCACCACATCACTGCGGTGTGGATTGCAAGGTGTCTCGCACCATCAAGTTCAGGCCTTTGCTCCCAAGCTTCACAGGGGTCAGGCTGACGCCGTAGTCACCAGGCTGAGCCATAGCTTGGCCGCTCTTTGAAATACGCACACGCACCGTGACCTCGGCCATGCCCGATAGCTTGGCACTGGGGTTCATGGCGGTGCTGTCGTCCAGCACAAAGTCAAAGGGGAGTTTGTCGGCCGTGGTGCGCACAATGGCCACGGGCATGCGCGAGCCCGCCACAGGTGTGGCATAAACAAACACGGTGTCGGTGGGCGCAACCAAGCCTTGCAACTCTTTGATCAAGGTCACGCGGCCGCTGATGCTGCCGGCAGCCATGGCGGCTTTGCTGGCTTGCAGCTCGGATGCCTTTGCCGCACGCGGCGGGATGGCTGGTAAACCCATCTTATTGCGCGCTTCGGCAATGGCACGGTCTAGCTCGGGCGCATCGGGCGAATCGGCGGAAACCACTTCGCGGGCACGTTCCCAGTAGCGCAAAGCAGTTGTGAAGTTCATCTCGGCATACGACGCACTGCCGGCTAAGAACAAGGCATTGAGGTGAAGTGGGTCAGCCGTGAGGACGCGTTGAATGATGGCCCAAGGCTCTCCCGCAAAACTACCGCCATTTTTTTGCGCCAGCACCTCGGCTCGTTCAATCGACAGGTTGTCATCGCGGCTCAGTGCCAGGGCTTTGGCGTAGGCTTCGGCAGACTCTTCAAAACGGTCACGCGCACGCTGAACGCGCCCCAGCATGACCCAACCGTCCATGTTGTTGGGTTCATCTTGTAGACGGCGCGTGAGCGCAGTGGCCATTTCAGTCAGCTTTTCTGGCGTGACCTCGGCAGATGAATCCACACCTTGTTTCAGCGCCATCGGATCCAGCGCGGCAGGCTCGCCCAACACGCTGTACATAAGCATGGACGACACGGGCACCACAAACACCAGCAGGCCAATGGCCAACCAAGGCTTGCGCCAAAGCAACTTGCCGGACGCAGCAGGTGTCACAGGCGCAGAAGTCAAACCCTCGGCACCTACGTCGACCAATAAACGTTGCGACAGCTCATCACGCGCGGCTTTAAGCTCTTCGTAGTTCAGGTTACCCATCACAAATTCGCGGTCGAGCTCGGCCATTTGGTCACGGTAAACGGCTGCGTTGGCTAGGGCGGGGTTGTTGGCAGCGTCGTTTTGCTGCGACGCCATGCGCGCTCCCTGTTGAGAGCCTCGCCACAGTGCCACGCTCAACGCACCCATCACCACGGCCATCATGGCTACGGCTGAGAAAATAAAAACAAGTGGGGGATTCACATCAACCTTTCAACAGTTGCTTGGCGCGTTTGCGCTCGTCGTCGCTCATGGCCTCAGGCGCAGCCAGTGCACGGCGTTGACGCAAATACATACCGAGGAAGATGACGGCGATCACCAGCAACACAAATGGGCCAAACCACAACACCCAGGTGAGCGGTTTGACCTCAGGGTTGTACAACACAAAGTCGCCATAACGGGAGACGAGGAAGTCTTTGATCTCTCGGTCGGACTTGCCCGAGCGAAGCAGCTCACGCACTTCGCTGCGCAAGTCGTCGGCCAACTCGGCACGAGAAGATGCCAATGATTCGTTTTGGCACACCATGCAGCGCAGCTCATGCGAGAGCTCATCTAATCGCGCTTCAAGCTTGGGGTCTTCGGACATGAGCATGGCCTCACGACCCGTGCTCACAGACGCAAACAAAACGAGGCTAAGCGTCAACACGGCATTCAGGATCACACGTTTCATGACTTGTTCAACTCCGAAATCAGGGGCAAAATTTTCTCGGCCAACAAGGCTGGCGTGACAGCGCCCACAAACTTGTAGCGAATCACCCCGCCCTTGTCGATGACATAGGTTTCGGGCACGCCGTAAACGCCGTAGTTGATGCCCACACGACCATCGAGGTCCATGACCGTGGTGACGTAGGGGTTGCCATGACGCTTCAGCCAAACTTGGCTGCGCTCACGTGCAAGCTTGAGTTTGTCGTCAAACGGCGCTTTGTAGGCTGGGTCTTGAGGCTGAATTTCCTTGTAGCTCAGACCCACGATGGGTACTTGGGTTTTTTCAGAAAACGCCACCAACACGGGGTGTTCTTCGCGACACGCCACACACCAAGTGGCCCACACATTGAGCATCCACACTTGGCCTTGCAAGTCGATGGGAGAAAACTTGTTGTCGCCTTTGTCTAAGGTGAACAAAGTGAAGTGCGGCGCAGGCTTGCCAACCAAGGGGGAAGGAATGTCACGCGGGTCGCGCTTCAGGCCCACGGCCAAGAACACCACCAAAGCGACGAACAAGACCAACGGGATGAACACCTTTTTCATTTGCGGTATCTCCGGTCAAGGGCGGCCAACACGCCGCCCAACACCATCAGCAACACACCGCCCCACAACCACGGCACAAAGGGCTTGTAATACACCCGCATGCTCCACTCGGTGCGAGCGTCATTCAGCGGTTCGCCCAGCGACACATACAAATCGCGCATGAAGCCCGAGTCAATGCCCGCTTCTGTCATAGCCATGGCCGATGAGAAGTAGCGACGTTTTTCTGGCTGCAAAATTTCTATGACCTTGTCGTTGCGCAGCACTTCCACATCGGCGCGAACCGCTTTGTAGTTGGGGCCAAGCACTTCGTCAAGCGAGTTCAAGCGGAAGGTATAGGGCGCGATGGTCACCACGTCGCCAATTTGCATGCGCACATCGCGCTCCACCTCGTAGCACTTCACGCCCGTGATACCAATGACCAACACCGCCATACCTAAATGGGCCGTGTGTTGCCCCCAAAACGATGCGCCAATGCGACCCGGCTTGCCCAGACGCTCAATGACTTGCTGGCCCATACCCAAAGCCACCCAGCAACCCAGAAACAAACCAAACGCTGCGCCCATGGACCAACCGCCCAACACAAACGGCAGGAGCAGACCCAAGGCCAACGCCCCCGCAAAGGTCCAACGCAGTTTGTGTGCAATCTCACGCACATTGGCATCGCGCCAACGCGCCACCGAGCCGGGCACCATCAAAAACACCGTGGGCACAAGCAGCGGCGCAAACACCGCATTGAAATAAGGCGGCCCCACCGACAACTTGCCCATGTTTAGCGCATCAATGATGAGCGGGTAAATCGTGCCCAACAACACCGCTGCCGTGGCCACCACCAGCAACACGCTGTTGGCCAACAAAAACGACTCTCGCGATACGAGCTCCATGCGGCCACCCAAGGCCACACGCGGTGCGCGCCAAGCAAACAGCGTGAGCGACGCACCCACCACCACGGCCAAGAATACCAAAATAAACACACCACGCTTGGGGTCAGACGCAAACGCATGGACCGAAGTCAACACACCCGATCGCACAAGGAACGTGCCCAGCAGCGACAAAGAGAACGCTGCAATCGCCAACAAAACTGTCCATGCTTTGAAGCTGCCGCGCTTCTCAGTCACCATCAAGGAGTGAATCAGCGCCGTGGACACCAACCAAGGCATGAGCGACGCGTTTTCTACCGGATCCCAAAACCACCAGCCGCCCCAGCCGAGTTCGTAATACGCCCACCAAGAACCCAGGCCAATGCCAAAGGTGAGGAAGGTCCAAGCCACCACCGTCCAAGGGCGCGACCAGCGAGCCCATGCTGCATCCAAGCGGCCACTCATCAAAGCAGACACCGCAAACGCAAACGCCACGGCCATGCCCACATAACCCATGTAGAGCATGGGCGGGTGAATCACCAAGCCGGGGTCTTGCAACAAGGGGTTTAAATCCTTGCCGTCCAAGGCCGCGGGCAACAAGCGGTCAAATGGGTTGGAGGTGAGCAAGATGAACAACAAGAAGCCCACCGAGATCAAGCCCAACACGCCAATCACACGCGCCACCATGTCGAGTGGCAAGCTGCGTGAGAACACCGCCACCGCCACCGACCACAAGGCAAGCATCAGCACCCACAGCAAGAGCGAACCTTCGTGGCCGCCCCACACCGCAGCGAATTGGTAAGGCTTGGGCAGCAACGAGTTGGAATGTTGCGACACGTACAGCACCGAGAAATCGTTGTTCAAGAACGAAGTGGCCAGCGCGCCAAACGCAAACGCCACCAACGCAAACTGCAACGCGGCCGTCGGGCGCGCCAGCGATTGCAAAGTGACCTGCATCTGTGGCTGGCGCACCAAAGTGCCTGCGATGGGCAGCACGCCTTGCATCACCGCCACCAAGGCGGCAAGCATAAGTGCGAAATTACCGAGTTCTGGAATCATGGGTTGCCCTTGGTGTTCGGCTGTTCTAAGGATTTAGCGGCTTTGGCCGCAGCGGCTTGGTCCATCGCGTGTTGGGCTTCGGGTGGCATGTAGTTTTCATCGTGCTTGGCCAAAACTTCGCTAGCCACAAATAAACCATCGGTGCCCAACTTACCTTGCGACACCACGCCCTTGCCTTCTTTGAACAAATCGGGCAACAGGCCCACATAGCTCACGGGCATTTCGTTGACGGTGTCGGTGATGACAAAGCGCACGGTGTTGCCATCGCGCACCAAACTGCCCTCTTTCACCATGCCGCCCGCGCGAAAGGTACGCCCCTTGGGCGCTTCGCCATTGCTGACCTGCGTGGGCGTGAAGAAAAACACCAAATTGCTTTGGAAAGCATTCAGTACAAAAGCCGCTGCCGCGCACAACACCACAATGCCAACGGCTATCAGTGCAAATCGTTTGGTTCTTGGTTTCATCACATCAATTCTTCAACAGGTAATTGAGCCACTGCTTGCTCGGCTTTCAATTGATTCAACACTGCGCGGTGCGCCCAGCGGGCTTGCCACACTTCCAGCGCCATCAGCAAAGCCGTCACACCCACGCTGCCCCACACATACACGGCATAGCCGCCCATGGCCCAAAACTGGCTCCAGCTTTCCCATCTCATGCCTTCACCTCTTCGAGTTGGTGCACCCAAGTGGCATGGCTCTCGCGCTGCACGATCAGGGTGCGCACACGGTACAACACCAGCGCCACGGTATAAAACCAAAACGCCAGCGCCATCAGCAACATGCCCCACAACATGACCTCGGCCATGCTCGAGCCTTTGGTCATCGACACAGACGCACCTTGGTGCAAGGTGTTCCACCACTTCACCGAGAAATAAATGATGGGTACGTTGATCGCGCCCACGATGGCAATGAGGGCCCCAGCACGGTCGCTACGGCGCGTGTCGTCAATGGCAGACGTCAAGGCGATGTAGCCGAGGTAGAGGAAAAACAAAATCAACTCAGAGGTCAGGCGCGCATCCCACACCCACCAAGTGCCCCACATGGGCTTGCCCCAAAGTGCCCCTGTCCAGAGCGACAGAAATGCAAACAAGGCGCCGGTGGGGGCCAGGGCGCGGGTCATCATGCCCGACAAGCGGGTGTTGAAGGTCAGGCCCAACACGCTCCAAAAGGCCATGGCCAGGTAAATAACCATCGACATCCAACTGACGGGCACATGCACGAAGATGATGCGGTAGCCCTCACCTTGCTGAAAATCAGCGGGCGCGACGGCAAAGCCAAGCCACATACCCGCCAACATAAGCGCGGTGGCCAACACGGCAAACCAGGGCCAAGCACGTCCTGCAAAACCATAAAAGGTCTGTGGCGCAGCGTAGTGAAACCAATTGATACTTTTCATTCCAACGCGATCCTTAAAGCAGCTGCACATGCAAACGGGCTAAAAAATGCCGCAGGCAACAGCATGGCCATCAAAATCGACAAGTGCGCCTCTGCACCCAAACCACTGGCTTGCGCTTCTACAGCGCCTGCACCAAACACCAACACAGGGATAAACAAAGGCAACACCAACAGCGACAACAGCACCCCACCGCCACGCACGCCCAAAGTCAATGCAGCGCCAATACCACCCACCAAAGACAACACCGGCGTACCCAACAACAGGGCCAACGTGAGGGTGACCAAAGCATCCGATGAGAGGTCAAATTGCAACCCTAAAACTGGCGCCAATAATACCAACGGCACTCCTGACACCAACCAATGCGCCAAGAGTTTGGCACTGATCAGTAAGGACATTGGCGTGGGCGACAAAGCCATTTGCTCCAGCGTACCGTCGCGGTAATCGGCCTCAAACAAACGCTGCAAAGCCAGCATGCTCGACAGCAGCGCACCCACCCACAAGACACCGGGGGCCACGAGGCGTAACGTATTGAGCTCAGGGCCAATACCCAGCGGAAACAGCGCCGCCACCACGACAAAGAAAAACACCGCCGTCAGCACCTCGCTCTTGCGGCGCATCGCCAGCAGCAAGTCGCGCCGCAGCACAGCCATAAAAGCGCTGCCGCTCATGCCAGGCCTCTCAATCGGTAGGTTTGCACATCCATTGGCGAGCCGTTGGCAGGGGTAAGCACCACCGGCTGATGGCTGGTGAACAACACCATGCCGCCGTTGACCACATGCTCGGCCAACAGGCCGCGCAGACCGTCGACGGCTTTGGCATCCAACGCCACAAAGGGCTCGTCCAGCACCCACAGCGGGGCTTGGCTAGCCAGCAAACGTGCCAGCGCAGTGCGGCGCTTTTGGCCTTGCGACATAACACGCAGCGGCAAATGCTCGCGCCCGCGCAGCCCCATGCGGGCCAAGGCCACCAAGGCCTGTGCCTCGCTGAGTGATCGGCCCGACACCGCGGCATCTGACATGAGATTTTCTAAAGCCGTAAGCTCTTCTTTGAGCGACAAGCCGTGGCCCAAATAAAACAAGGCCGAGCGAAACGCCGCAGCGTTGTGTTGAATGGTTTTGTCGTGCCAACACACCTCGCCCGCATCGGCGGGTGACAAGCCGCAGACGATGCGCAGCAAGCTGGTTTTGCCCACGCCGTTGTCACCCTCAAGGTGCAAAGCTTGGCCCGCTTGCAACTCAAAGCTGACGTCGGCAAACAGTGGCTTGTTGCCACGGCTGCAGGAAAGGTGGGACACGCGCAGCATGGGTTAAATGAAGGTGCCAGCGCAAGTCAGCACTTGACCGCCCGTGCCTATTTTGAAACGCGCAATGCCCGCGCTGCGCGTGGTGTTGACACCACCAAGGTCAAGCGTGCGCACGCCGCGCTCGCGCAACTCTTGCATGGCGCGCCACAGGATAAGGTTGTGTGCGTTTTGCTCACGGCCTACATCGCCGCTCCAACCCACTTGGTAGGTGGCAGCCTTGCCATGAATCAAAAACATCATGCCCGCCACACGGTCACGACCCACATCGGCACGAACGGTCAAAATGGTTTGGGTGGGTTGTTGGCGCGAGGGCACATACAAATCAAAAAAGTGCAAGGGCAATCCGTGCAAACCACGTTGCTCGCGCTGCTGCATCTCGGCATCTAAAAGCCAGCGGTATTGCCCCGCATTGGTGCCGACGCGGTGGATGGTCAAATCTGCCTCTTCAGCGCGCGCCAAGCTATAACGCCAACGTCCGTCAAGCTGAGCGCGCAACACTTCTAACTCAGGCGAAAGGTCCAGCACCACGGTGCTGTGGCCCGTCATCACGCGGCGCCAACGGGACAAGCCCAGCCCTGGGCTTTGCGCCTCGTGGGGCGTGACAGCCACGACGCGCAAGTTTTTCAAGGGCATGGTTTGCTTCAAGGCTTTGTAGACCAGCGCTTTGTCAGTGCCCGACAAAGGCTGCAACCACACTGGGCCTAAGGAGCACAAAGCCATATTGGCCAAGCCGCCAACAAATCGGCGCACGATAAATTGGGCTAGGGCCACGGGTGCGCCGTCTTGCGACACAAAGGCACGCAACACGCCTACGCCCAATGTCTTCATGCATGCGCCGTAGGCCCAGTCTTGCTGCAGGGGCGCAGCGGCGGCGGCATGGTGCGCGTCCCACTCGGGATAGCTCAGGGTGTCCCAGTTGACTTTCATGCGCCTAAAATCTCCGCACCATGTTGAACAAACTTCGCCTTCGCCGCCAAGCTCAGACCGTGATGGGCCACCGCTTGGAAGAACCCCGCCTCACGCTGGTGTTGGTGCTGTGGGTGTTTGTTTACGCAGGCTTGCCCCTGCTGGCCATCAGCAGCTTGGTGGACGTGCTGATTCAACAAATCACGGGCAGTTGCACCGGTTTTTGGTGCTGGTTTTAAACACTGAAGCATTGCTGTCTTCACAGCCCTAACGGGGGGCGCTGCAAGGCCCCGTGATGTTGACGCGCACTTTTTTGCCCAGGTAGGTAGTGTCGGTGAAGGCGGTCACGATCACCGTGGCTTGCGCGATACGAATCTCTGACTCTGCACCCGACACCTTGTGTTTGCGAAACGCGCCCATTTCTTTGGCCGTGGTTAAATTTTTGCCATTGAACTCTTCTGTGCTTAAGCTGTTGGCGATCAACACATAAGGCTCGGGCCCATTCATCTTCAGAAAGATGTTGCTACCCAAGGATTGAATTTCAATCACCACTTTTTGCGGCTTGAGCTTGAGGTCCTCCATGGCAGGGATGGCACCCTCCACCTCGCAAGGCATTTTGAAAGTTTGGGCAAATGCGGTGCTTGAGAACACCGCCATACATAACAGCGTGGCTTTCAGCAAACGGGCGAGGTTCTTAGTCATAGCACCCATTCTATGAAGACTCAGACGGTGCATCGGTCTTGCGATGCCCAAGGCGTTGGGCGCGGTAAATTCCCGAATGGCCCGAGCACATGTAGCTCATCACACACGCTAACGCGGCAAACACCCCAATCTCCGCACCAAACAGCTCCATGGCCATCAGGGTGGAGGCAATGGGCGTGTTGGCGGCTCCCGCAAAAACCGCCACAAAACCCACAGCCGCCAGCAAAGGGAATGGCACATCCAACAACGGCGCCAAGGCATTGCCCAAGGTCGCGCCGATATAGAACAAAGGTGTGACCTCGCCCCCTTTAAAGCCAGAGCCCAGCGAAGCGATGGTGAACACCATCTTGCCCAAAAAGTCAGTGGGCGCGAGTGGGTGGGCAAATGCTTCCACCATCACTGGAATACCTAGGCCGATGTAGCGGTCAAAGCTACCCCACATCACCACAGTTGCAATCACCGCGCCGCCCAGCAAGGGGCGCAAGGGCGCATAGGCTATGCGCTTTGCCATCCAAGCACTCAGCGCGTGTGTGCCGTCGGCAAACAACTTGCCCGTCAACCCAAATACAGCACCCGCCAAAACCATGGCTACCAACAGCCAAGCGGTGATGCCAGGCATCACCCCCGCCATGTAATGCGTGTGTTGCACGCCCCACCACAAACCCACTTGATCGGCCAGCACCGCCGCAATCAAGCAAGGTAGCAAAGCATTTAGGCGCATGCGGCCCATGGCCAGCACCTCTAGCGCAAACACAGCGCCCGCCAAAGGCGTGCCAAACACAGAAGCAAAGCCAGCGCTGATGCCGGCCATCAACACCATACGACGGTCCGACGTGTTGAGCCTGAAAAGCTTCGTCAACTGATCGGCCAACGCCCCACCCATTTGCACCGCCGTGCCTTCGCGGCCCACCGAAGCGCCAAACAAATGCGAAATCACTGTGCCACCCAACACCAAAGGGGCCATGCGCAGGGGTACTACTTTTTTGGGGTCGTGAATTTCGTCAATCAGCAAGTTGTTGCCAGCCTCCACTTGCTGGCCAAACTTCAAATACAACCAGCCCACCAGAAAGCCCGCCACGGGCAAGCCCCAAATCAGCCATCGTTTGGCTTCGCGGGTGTGAGTGGCCCAGTCGAGCGCAAACAGAAACAGGGCTGATGCTGAGCCAGCCAGGGCGGCCACCAACGTTGCTAAAGCCACCCACTTTGCCAAGTAACGCAGGATTTTTAGCTTGGAAGATTGCTCAAGATGCGGCATCTGTCACCCTATTTATCCTTCTTATTGTTAAGGCGTTTATTTGATCGTAAATCGTACGGTCATAGTCTTGCCGCCAACGTTGCTCAGCGCAGCGACGAGTTTGTCACCTTTACCAAGCTTGACGCCCATGACGCGCAGTGTGTTGCCCCCTGCTTCTTTGATGTCGGTTTCAGTCTTGTTGCTGCCTTGCAAAACGGTGAGCTTGCCAGTAATGCCTTTGGTGACCATTGGTTTCTCATGGTCCATCAAATAAATCGTGGCGCCATCGGCCTGGGCTACCAACTCAAAGCTCAGGTCATTGACCATCTGCACGATACCGCCATGCTGGGGCTTGGCATCACCGTGGGCCAATACTGGATTCATGCTCAGGCAAGAAATGGCCAAACTAGCCACTGAAATCAAATACTTCATCTTCATATCTCTTAACTCCTTGTAGGGCGTGATGCGCTTGAAGGCGGCACCACCAAGCCTGTAGCTCAACTCGTCAAAACGCATCGTGCTCGGGTCGCTGCAGATCCTCTTCGGTGCTGCTTGGATTCAAAAGCCGATCCGTCGCCGCGGCTCCGAAGCGCCAGAATAGCAGCGGTGTAAGCAAGGTGTCCAAAAGCGTGGAACTGATCAAACCACCAAAAATAACCACCGCGACGGGGTGCAGAATCTCCTTACCCGGCGCATCACCGGCCATCAACAACGGCGTCAACGCAAAGGCCGCCACCAACGCTGTCATGAGCACTGGTGTCAGCCGCTCGATTGATCCGCGCACGATCATGCCTTGGCTGAAGGTCTCTCCCTCAAAACGGCACAGATTGATGTAATGACTGATTTTTAAGATGCCGTTACGCGTGGCAATACCCGCCAAGGTAATAAAGCCCACCATCGTTGCTACCGACAGCGTCACGCCCGCCAGCCACATCGCGACAACGCTTCCAATCAATGCAAGCGGAATGTTGGCCATGATGATGCCCGCCAGCACCGCCGAGCGATAACGCGAGTAAAGCACTAGGAACATAAGCGCCAACGACACCAGCGACAAGCCCACGATCTGGCCGGTCGCCTGCTCCTGCGCTTGAAATTGACCTTCTAGGTTGATGAAGCTGCCGCTTGGGAGCGCTGTGGCAGCAATGGCTTTGCGGATGTCTGCAACGATGCGGCCCATGTCGGAGCCATCGCTGTTGGCATAAACGACGATACGCCGACGGCCATTTTCGCGACCAATCTGGTTGGGGCCATCAGATTCCGTCACCGTGGCGAAACTCGAAACGGGCAAGCGTCCTGCCGGCGTATCTACCAGCGTGCGAGCCAGATCCTGCGGACTGCGCTTGTCGTCGGGCAGTCGCAACACCAAGTCGTAGCGCTTGGCACCATCCACAATTTGCGAGCCGTGAGCACCGTCCGTCAATGCCTTCAGGATGCGCAGTGCTTCACCCGGCGCCAGACCTGTCTGCGCGAGACGCTGTAGGTCAAGCCGAACCACGATCTGTGGAATCAGTACCTGCTTCTCAACAGTCAGGTCCACCAAGCCAGGAATGGTGGCCAGCTGGCTGCGCATCTGCTCGGCCAGCCCGCGCAAGGTGTCGGTGTCGTCGCCGTAAATCTTGACCGCAATTTGCGCCCGAACGCCGGAGAGCAGGTGATCCAACCTATGCGAAATCGGCTGACCAATCGCCACTTGCGCGGGCAATACAACCAGTTGGGCGCGGATGCGGGCCATCACTTGCTCGCGATCGACCGGCTTGCCATCGCGAATCAAGTCCACGTCAATCTCGGTCGAGTGCACACCCTCGGCATGCTCATCAAGTTCAGCTCGACCCGTACGCCGACCCACCTGACTGACGCCAGGCACCTGACCGATCAGTTGTTCGGCCACCGCCCCCATGCGGTTGGCCTCGGCCAGCGAAGTGCCCGGGTTGAACAACAGAGACAACACCAGCGAACCCTCGTTGAAAGCCGGCAGAAAAGCGCGTGGAAAAAAGGGCACACTGGCGGCGGCCAAAGCAACGGCAACAACTGCGCCAGTGATCAGGACCCGCGCACGCGGAAAGGACCAGTCCAGCAACCTTCGGTCCCAAGCCTTCAGGCGCGTCACAAGGGGGCTATCCCCGTGTCCCAGCTGTTTCATTTTGGGAAGCAGGTAACTGCACAAGACCGGGGTCACTGTCATGGAGACCGCCATCGACGCCAAGATGGAGACGATGTAAGCAATACCCAGCGGTGCGAACAGACGGCCTTCAATGCCTGGCAACGAGAACAAAGGTACGAACACCAGCACAACGATCACTGTGGCGTACACAATGCCTGAGCGCACCTCAACGCTAGCTTGCTGTACGACCGCCATCACCGAACGCGGCTGAGCTAGAGCCCGGTTCTCTTTGAGCCGACGCAAAATGTTTTCGACGTCTACCACGGCATCGTCGACCAACTCACCAATCGCAATCGCTAAGCCCCCCAGCGTCATGACGTTGATCGACTGGTCCAGCCAGCGAAAGACCAAGGCCGTGACCGCCAGCGACAGTGGAATGGCGATCAAGGAAATCAGCGTAGTGCGAACAGACAATAAAAACGCAAACAGCACGATGGCCACAATCACCGCGCCGTCGCGCAGCGCCTCCGTCACATTGCCAACTGAAGCCTTGATGAAATCAGCCTGCCGAAACAGCACCTGGGGTTTGGCCAACCCCTGTGGCAGGCCAGCTTGCAGGTCACCCAAGGCTTGCTCAATTTGCTTGCTGAGCTTGACCGTATCGGCCGCAGGCTGCTTTTGCACACTCAAAATCACAGCAGGCTGCCCTTGGTAACCCGCATCGCCACGCTTGAGGCCAGCAGCGAAGCGTACTTGAGCGACTTGCTGCAGCAACACGGGTCGACCTTCCTTCCAAGCCACGGCTATGCCTTGTAAGTCCTCCAGCCGCTGGGTACGGCCCATGTGACGAATGAGGTATTCCCGACTGTTCAGGTCTATGAATCCACCCCCAGCATTGCCGGCATATCCGCGTAGGGCCTGCTCGACTTGGCTCAGTGAAATGCCCAGTTGAGCCATTCGTGCCGGATCGGGCTCCACACGCAGCTGGCGTACCTCGCCGCCGATGGGAATGACCTGGGATACACCAGCGATACCAAGTAAGCGAGGCCGCAATACAAAGTCGGCGTATTCACGAGCCTGCATGGGCGTGGCAGCGCCCTCGCCGCCTTGCAGCGGCAATGCAATCAGCATGACCTCGCCCATGATGGACGAGACGGGGCCCATAACGGGCGTGATGTCGGCAGGCAGTTGACTGCGCAGCTGAGCCAATCGCTCGGCGACCAACTGGCGATTGCGGTAAATGTCAGTGCCCCAGTCAAATTCGGCATACACGACCGAGAGGCCAATGCCTGAGGTGGAGCGCACCCGGGTGACACCGGGCATACCGTTGAGAGCCGTCTCGATGGGAAAACTCACCAGTTGCTCGACCTCTTCCGGGGCCATGCCGCCTGCTTCAGTCAGCACCGTCACGAGCGGTTTGTTGAGGTCGGGGAACACATCGACCGGTGTGCGCCAAGCGGTCAATGCCCCATAAACCATGAGCAAAGCAGCAAAGGCCAGGACGAATAGCCGGTTGCGCAGGCTGTATTGAACGATCCAATTGAACATGATGCTTAGTCTCCGTTCAGCGAATCTGCGCGACCAGCGCCGCGCCTTGCACCAACACACGGTTGTCAGCAGCCAGTCCTTGGGTGATCAATACCGTCACAGCGTCCAGCGGCTGTACCTGCACCGGCTGCGGCATGAAGCGCTCAGCGCCCGTCTTGATCCAGACGATGGGTTCGTTCGACGGGCTGCGCACGACAGCAGACGCCGGTAAAACGATGCCCTTGCGCCGCTCCTTTAGCGCCGCGACCACTGTCACGGGTTGACCGACTGCGAGAGGTGATGCACCAGCAGCTACCGAAACTCTAAAGTTAAGTGGCAATACGCCGTCACGCAAGTAGCGGGCAGCGCCTACCAGCTGCAACTTAATGCCCTCGATCCCAGCCAGATAGGCCACGCCCAAGCGACCGCCAAGCGACACATCGGGAGTGCTAGCCTCCACCATCAGATGCGCAGGATCAACGACCTCGATCAACACCTCGCGTGTGTCCACGATCTGGCCCGCCTTCACATCGGCACGTGCAATCACACCCGAAACCGGCGCGCGCAAGGGCTCACGCGCATCCAAACTCGCTGCAATGCGCTGCTCGCGCTCAGTTAGTGACTGGACATCAATGCGTGCAGCGTCGATATCCTTTCGAGGCACAGTGCCTTCGAGAGACTCCAACCGGCGCAGGCGCTGTTCAGCCAAATCTCGCGCAGCCTTTAACTCTGCGCGCTGCGATTGTTGTGCGGCCAAGGCAAACGGATCGGCATGATGACGCACCCAAACCAGCACCTCGCCTTGCTTGACTGTTTGACCCGCCATAGGCAATCCACGCGGCCCAGGCTCAACACGTCCGCCATGGGTGGCTTGCACTTGACCACTTGCATTGGGGTCTGCCACGACTCGGCCAGGCAACTGAATGGTCGCGGCGGCCTCGGACTCGGGGGCTATTTGGGTGCGAAGCCCCATACGCCTTTGTGCAAGCTTGGGTACATTCACGCTGCCATCTGCTAAGCGGGCTAGCCCACCGGCAGCTGAAGATGTTGCTTGATCCAAGTGTTCGCCATTCGGGCCGTGAGCGCCAGGACCCGCCCAAACAGAAAAGGCACTGACCATCGACAAAATCGCTACTAGCGCACCAAAGTAAGACAGACGTTTCATACTCGACCTCCTTCGGAGAACTGACGCTGACGTTTTTTGTGCACAAGCGCGGCTGCAATGCCCAGCAGCGCAAAAATAATCAATGCACCAAGAACCCACCACGCCCAATGAATGCCGTGCTCATGATCGGCCGAGAACGTGGGCACCTGCAACACGCCATCAAGCAAGTCGCTGTCCTCGCCCGCAAGCACAGTAATTACAAGAGGATGCTCACCCGGTGAAGAGAGCTTTTTGAGCATGGCCGGGTCATCGATCGAGTAATCGCCGATATCTTCGTGAAATTTAGCCTGCGCCTTCAGACCGCCTGACTCGACCTCAACCTGCGCCCTTAGCACCGGCTCATTAGTCGCAAAGCGGTCAATCAAAATAGACAACTCGCCACCGGTCAGCGTTGCAACCAGTTCGAAGAGATCAGACCTGGCTTCAATTTGAAGGCTTGCCCGCGTGGCGTTGGCGTTGCCCATTGTTGGCGAATCCAAGTGCTCGCCGTTAGGGCCATGTGCGCCGGGCCCGGCCCAAGTGATTACAGGCATCAGCGCCAACAGGCTGACTGTCAAGCCTGTCGAAACCAATCTGGAAATAAACGTATAAATCATGGCAATAGTCCCAAAGCTTGTTCAAGGCGAGCAATCGCCGTTTGATGGTTTATGTGTTGACGCGCCGCGCCACTCTCGGCGCTGGCAGCTGCGGCTATGGCACGCAGCATTTCGGGTAGCGCCGTTTCACCGGCACGGAAGGACTTGTCAATCAAACGGGCCCGTTCGCCCAGCAATTGCACGCGCTCTCGTTCCGCTTGCAGTTGGACCTGACTCAGGTCTAGTTGGTTTTGCGCCAGCTCCAGTTCGGCCGTTAAGCGCTCGCGCGTTCGCTGCGCTTGGGTTTGTGCCATGTCCAGTTCACCGAGCGCCGCAGCGATGCGCGGCTGCTGGTAGACCTGTCCACCCACAGGCACTCGCAGCGCCACCACCACACTGCTTTGCGAACTTGAGCCTTGCCCCGGGTACTCTTGTCGCATACCCAATGTCAGTTGTGGCGAATCAGGGCGCTGAACTCGCGCCAGGTCTGCCCGACGCTGGCCTAAGTCCAAGGTTGCGCTTGCGAGAACGAGTTCGGGGTGGTTGTCCGGCAATTGCGCCAAGGCAGGGACGACACTCGTCTGCAATTTCATAGGAGCAAGGCCCGTGAGCAAGTGCCATTGGGATTTCTGCACACCCAAGGCTTGACGCGCTGCACTAGCTTGCGCCTGGGCCGCAAGCCACTCAGCCCGCGCTGCAAGTGCATCGGAGGGGGCAAGATCGCCTGCACGCATTCGTCTTTCTACATCCTGCGTCAATTGGCCTAAGACTTGGACCTGCCGTTCCACTTGCTGCAATTCGACTTCGGCCAGATTCAAGGCGCCAATTGCCTCGCGCAGCCGCCCTGCCAAGCGTAAGCGCTCGACCTGTTCAGTGACTTGAACCCAACCCGACTGAGATTGGGCTGCCTGCTCTCCAGCGGAACGCTGTCCGAGCCGCCAAAGGGGAAACGCCATCCCAAGCTCGGTCTCACGACTTCCGGCAGGCGCACCTGCGCGCGCCTCGCGTTGGCCCATGCTCACGGCAGGTGTTGCAGCCAACCAGCTTTGACTGACGGCCAAATCAGCCTGAGCGCGGGCAAAACGACCGCGTGATTCGGATACCTCCAATGAACGCAGCCAAGCAGCCTCGAGCGCTTGGTTGAGCGTAAGAATGCCCGCCGCAGCGTTGGACGAGGCTTGCGTAGTTTGTTGCGCCCGCATTGGCATTGAAGCACCGAGAGCCATGCATAGCAGCACGCAAGGCATTAAACCGAGCGACGGCTGCCATGGCTGACGCCATGTCATTTTTTTCATCATATTGATCGACTATTTACGCCCGGTCACATTGCGCCAAATACAGGCGCAGCGAAAGGGGCGGAACCAAAAAAGCACTGCGCAAGTTCAAGCGCAGGCACGGCCGAAAGTCAGGCCCTTGGTTTCGGGGGGCGATCGAGTCCGCCGGGCAGCAGTTGGCCCCTGGAGAAGAAACGCTCTACAAAGAGGTAATAAGTGCCCGCCAGCAAAGGTAAAGAACATTGCGGGGTAGGCAAGGCCGAAGAAAACTGGGAGGCGTCAGACAGGCAATGCGCAGTTGATGCCGAGGAGTTGTCTTGATGAAAGTCTTCGGCGTGGTCGTCATGATGATGGGCAACACCTTGGAAGTGAAGCAACTCGTGCTGCTCTTGCTCTTCGTGGGCCACAACCGCACCGAAACCTGCAAAGGCCAGCGACTGCCAGCCCATGCATAGGATTAAAAGAACAGTTCGTAATTTCACAGCCATAACCTCCAATATAACGGTTTTTACCATTGGATAAATAATGAACCCAAGTAGATAAAACATGACTTTAAAAATGTACTCAATGACTCTCAAAAGGCGATCACTGCTTTTAAGTTTGCTTGCAATGAGCTCTGGTTCTATCGCAGTGGCACCAAATCCTGTGCCAGTCAAAGTTTGGAAGGATCCGAACTGCGGTTGCTGCAAAGACTGGATTGATCATTTACAGAAAAATAATTTCTTAGTCAAAGTCATGGACCAAGGAAATACCGCTGCGCGTGCAAGGCTGGGCATGCCACAGACGTTTGGGTCATGCCACACCGCACTTATCGAGGGTTATGTGATTGAAGGTCATGTGCCAGCCTCAGATATCCAACTTCTTCTCAAAGAGAAACCACAAGCTTTAGGTTTAGCTGTTCCTGGAATGCCGATTGGTTCTCCGGGAATGGATGGCCCTGCCTATGGTGGCAAGCGTGACGCTTACCAAGTTTTACTGATCCACAAGGACGGGACATCCAGGGTTTTTCGTGCCTACAAACCATCAACTACTGCATAAGTGAGCTTCACTAGCCGCTTCAAATGGTGAGCCTTTGTTGCTCTGCCACCTTAAATCCGCCGTATGTTTTGGCATGTACAAATGAAAGACGCCC
>NZ_JBBAOV010000022.1:0-40724 GCF_040401135.1 Limnohabitans sp.
TACAGCCTCAGAAACCCCCGCTCAGTTGAGTGGGGGTTTTTGTTTTTGTACTTGCATTAGTTTATATTAACGATATATTGATCAACAAATAAGCAAGCGCCGCTTTTTTCTAGACTTTTACACATATCTAATATCCACGCATCAAATTCAATTGCTTTTTCATAATTCGTATGAAGTAGATGTAGGTAGTTGGCAGAATTTGCCCATGCAACATAGTCTAAATATTTAATTTTTTGAAGTTCCAGTAATTTGAATTTCAACAACACCTTCGCAGCATATAAGGAATGTTTCTCAGGTGATGCCTTAAACTGAGCTAGTCGTGTTCTTGCCCTTTTCAAGGCGCCACAGATATCAGTGAAAGAAGACCCATGCCCAGGCAATACAAGTTTGGGATTGAGTTGCTCAATAATTTGGAGCGTCGCTTCTACTTCATCGAATGCTTGGATACCATCGATTTCTGGGAATACAACGCCAAAACCGTTTTCCCATAGTGCATCAGCTGATATAAGAATCCCTTCGAGTTCATTAAATAGAATGATTGAATGAGGGTCATGGCCGGGTGCGGAATAAACCCGCCAAGATGCATCACCCGATAACAAGCAATCGTCATTAGAAAGAAGACCACTTTTAGTGAATTTTGGGCAATGTTGCCCAGTTGGTGTGTAGGTTAAGACCTCCGCATTCCAATCTTCAACAAAAGAAGCATGCCCAGGTGGAATGAATGTACTTATTGCTGGGAATAAATGTTGCAAATACGAGTTTCCACCGCAATGATCGCTGTGCAAGTGAGTGTTGACAATTGATGTTAAGGGTTGATTCTGCAAAACAGATGTCACTAACGAAGCCGTCTGATGAGCGTGAGTCCAATAGCCTGTATCGACGAGCAACGCTTCCTCCTCATGTTGAATCAAAACGTTATTGGATGAAAGCCACCCGCGTTCAAAAAACGTTACTCCGTTCGGTAATTTATGCATATGACTTGTTGTTTGTCGGCTGTAAATCATCACAGTATCAGCTTTTTGTTGGCCTGAGACGCCATCTGAGAGGTTGATGAGCCGTAAGTTACAAGTAGCCTGCTTGAATGATTTAGAGAGAAGCACCTAATCTAGGTCAGGAAACAGCAAGAATAAGGGATAACCCTTAGAATAAATTCATGACATTCGTACAAACTTTTGCTGAAACTACACTGAATGGAGGTTGGAAAATGCTCAACATATCAGGTGTTACACAAGATCTGCTTAACAAAACAGAAGGCGCATTAATTCCCATTGCTGCCTTAGATTTTTCGAAAAGCCAGCAGATTTTGCAGCATTTAAACGAATTGTCTGAGCACGATCGCTATTTACGCTTTGGTTACGCGGCAACAAATATTCATATTGAAAAATATGTGGCTAATTTGAAATTTGATCGTGATGAAATTTATGGAATTTTTAATTCTGAACTTCAAATCATAGCCATGGCGCATTTGGCGCTCATGAAAGAAGACGGTCAGGAGCACTGCTCAGAGTTTGGCGTGTCTGTCTCTGCTCATGCACGGGGTAGAGGATACGGCGCGCACCTATTTCAACGCGCCGTCATACATGCAAGAAATGAAAAGGTGTACAAAATGCACATCCATGCATTGAGTGAAAACGCACCCATGATTCGGATTGCTCGCAAAGGAGGCGCAAAGATAGAGCGCTATGGTTCCGAAGTTGAAGCCTTTTTAAGTTTACCGAAACGTAACTTAGACAGCCGGGTCACGGAGTTCATAGCAAATCAATACGCCAAAACAAATTACAGCATTAAAGAAGACGCCAATCGTTTTTGGAGTTTCTTAGCCAAAGTACAGGAAATCCGAACAGGTGTGCGCAAATCGCGCCATCAAGCCGCTGAGTAAAAAAGGGGTAACGTGTATGCACTATGCTTAGGGTCTGTAAGACTCTAGCAGCAACAGCTGCACAACTGTGATACCCCCGAATTCCCGCGATACTGAAAAACAAGACTCACGCAGCTTTTGGCAGCGGTTAGTTGAGTTTATACACCCCGGTCCAGACTCACGCGAAGAGTTGCTAGGCGCGCTTTCTGATGCAGAAGACAACCAAGTCATAGGAGCAGAAAGCCGCCTCATGTTAGAGGGCGTTTTGCGCATGGCCGATCTTACGGCTGGTGAAGTGATGGTAGCTGCCCCGCGCATGGATCAAATCAACTTAGACGATCCTGTTGAGAAGAGTTTGAATCAAGTCATCGATACGGGGCACTCAAGATTCCCTGTTTTCGAGGGTGAGCGTGACAACCTAGTGGGCATCTTGCTGGCAAAAGACTTGTTGAAGTTACAGCGTGCGCCAACGCTCAACATTCGGACTCTATTACGCCCCCCAGTTTTCGTGCCAGAAAGCAAAGGTTTAAATGATTTGTTGCGTGAGTTCCGCAACACACGCAACCACATGGCCTTGGTGGTGGATGAGTTTGGTCGCATTGCTGGACTCATCACCATTGAAGACGTGTTGGAGCAAATTGTTGGCGATATTGAAGATGAATTTGATAGCCAAGAAGATGTGGGTGATATTTTTGCATTAGCCGATCAAACATATCGAGTCAGTGGCGACGCTTCTTTGGAACGTGTGGGTGAAGCGTTTGGAACGCATTTAGAAGTAACTGCTGCCGAAGAATCTGATGATACAAATTTCGACACCATAGGAGGCTTCATCGCCCATGCTATGGGCCATGTGCCGCGCCGTGGTGAACATTTTGAAATAAATAAATTACGATTTGAGGTGCTGCACACAAGGGGTGGCGCCGTCAAGTGGTTCAAGGTCTACCCCGCCCCAGTAGAAAAGGCTCAGCCATAAATATATGCGTGATAGAGACCACGCTGACAAGACATGGCCTTTGCCTTGGAGCGTGACGGCGCTATTGCTGGGAGCGGGCATAGCGCAAGCTGCATCACTTGCTTGGCCATTTAAGGGAGATTGGTCAGGTGTAACTCAGGGCTGGTTGCAGTGCTTGAGCATGGTTGTGTTGGCTGGGATTTTGGACCGCAGTCAATCTCGTAAACAAGCTTTTCTCTCTGGTTGGATATTTTCTTTTGCTTGGCTCGTTGGCAGTATTTGGTGGTTGTTCATTTCAATGAACAAGTACGGTGGTTTACCCGCTCCTATTGCAGCGTTGGCTGTTGGTTTATTGGCGTCGGGTTTAGCGTTGTTTTATGGAGCAGCATGTACCGTTTTTTATGCTGTTTGCAAAACGGGTGTCAGTATTTTGCTGCGAGCCAGTGCCTTTGCCGCTGTCTGGGTGTTAGCAGAGATCGTCCGCGGCACGATCTTTACAGGCTTCCCATGGGGCGCAGTGGGCTATGCCCATTTGGATAGTGTGTTGCAGCACTGGGCGCCGTGGATAGGTGTTTATGGTTTGTGTGCACTGACGGCATTCATCGCCATGGCCATAGGAGCTGAAAAAAGAGAGCGCAACCCACTTTCAGGTGTCGGCAAAGTCGGGATAGTCATTTTTGTTGCAGCGCTGGCCTTCACATGGGGCACTTCCCCAAGTCGAGCGACCAATGATGCGCACCAGTCACAACACCCTTTGCGCGTTACCTTGTTGCAAGGCAACATCCCGCAAGACATGAAATTTGGTGAGGGCGTCAGCCGCGCACTGCACGATTACCGCGAGGCATTGCTCTCAAATACTAGCGACCTAATCGTCACACCCGAAACAGCGATTCCTTTGATTCAGCAACAGATGCCTGATCGCTATTGGCAGCCGTTAGAAGCTCACTTCAGCAATGGCAACCAAGCCGCATTAATAGGTCTGCCGTTAGCCATGAAAAGCGAGCAAGGTCAGTTGAAATACAGCAACTCGGTGATGGCTTTGATGCCACAAACATCCCCCGCCGTAACGGCTAACTACCAATACGACAAGCATCACCTTGTTCCGTTCGGTGAATTTGTACCGCCACTGTTTCAGTGGTTTGTACGCATGATGAACATCCCTTTGGGTGAGTTCACCCCTGGGGCTCTAGCCCAGCCGAGCTTGATATTTAAGGGTGAGCGGATTGCCCCGAATATTTGTTACGAAGATTTGTTTGGCGAAGAGTTGGCCCGTAGCTTTGCAGATCCAAACAATGCGCCTACGCTGATGGTCAACCTTAGCAACATCGCGTGGTTTGGTGACACGGTGGCAATAGACCAACATTTAAATATCTCACGCATGCGCGCCCTAGAACTAGGAAGACCCATGCTGCGGGCTACAAATACAGGGGCTACAGCCATCATCAACGCACGAGGAGAAGTCACGCACCGATTGCCAAGCGCAGTACAAGGGGCTCTGACGGCCGAGGTGTACGGCAGACATGGCCCCATTACCCCGTATGCCCAATGGGTATCCAGATTTGGACTTTGGCCATTGGTCGGATTTGCCCTGCTGATCTTGCTGCTGTCAGGAGCCACAGCGCATGCATCAAGGCACGGGCAGAGGCGTTTCGGCCCGTAAAATCAAAGCATTGCGGGCATCTTGACCCGCAGACTAATTTGCCAGCGTCTGCTGGTCACTTTGCATGCTGACATTTCAACAAATCATTCTCAAACTTCAGTCCTACTGGGCCGAGCAGGGCTGCGCTTTGCTGCAACCCATCGACATGGAGGTTGGTGCGGGCACCTCGCACACTGCCACATTCTTACGCGCCTTGGGCCCAGAGCCTTGGAAGGCCGCTTACGTTCAGCCAAGTCGTCGTCCTAAAGACGGCCGCTACGGAGAAAACCCCAACCGTTTGCAGCACTACTACCAATACCAAGTGGTGTTGAAGCCAGCACCAAGCAACATCTTGGAGTTGTACCTGGGCTCACTCGAAGCACTTGGTTTTGACCTCAAGAAGAACGACATCCGCTTTGTTGAAGACGACTGGGAAAACCCAACATTAGGCGCCTGGGGTTTAGGCTGGGAAGTTTGGTTAAACGGTATGGAAGTGACGCAATTCACTTACTTCCAACAAGTGGGCGGCATTGATTGCAAACCCATCACAGGCGAAATCACCTACGGACTAGAGCGTTTAGCCATGTACCTGCAAGGCGTTGACAACGTCTACAACCTGACATGGACCGATGACTTGAAGGGTAACAAACTATCTTATGGCGACGTCTACAAACAAAATGAAGTTGAGCAATCCACCTACAACTTCGAGCACAGCGATGCTGAGTTTTTATTCACTGCTTTTGGTGCACACGAAAAACAAGCGAAGCATTTGATCAACGTCCAGCTTGCCTTGCCCGCTTACGAGCAAGTGCTCAAAGCCGCACACACCTTCAATATGTTGGACGCTCGAGGCGCCATCAGCGTGACCGAGCGTGCCGCCTATATTGGCCGCATCCGTAACCTCGCACGCGCCGTGGCGCAAAGCTATTACGAGAGTCGCGAGCGCTTGGGGTTTCCCATGGCGCCACGTGAATGGGTAGAGCAAATGAAGAAGACCGCTTGAGCGTAGGACACAAGAACATGACCACACATAACCTACTCATCGAACTCTTCGTGGAGGAGTTGCCTCCCAAAGTTTTACAAAAACTCGGCGATGCTTTCTCCAACGTTTTGTTTGAACAACTAAAAGCACAAGGATTAACTGCAGCCAATTCGGCTGTGACTGCCTTCGCATCGCCACGACGTTTGGCTGCACACATAACCGACGTGTCTGAATTAGGAGCCGACAAAGCCGTACAACAAAAACTCATGCCTACAACAGTGGGCTTGGATGCAAACGGCAACGCGACACCTGCCTTACTGAAAAAGCTGCAAGCTTTGGGCGCAGGCCCTGAAGCAGTGGCGCAACTAAAGCGCGCACCCGATGGCAAAGCAGAAGCCTTGTTCTACGACAGCATTGTCAAAGGCGCGAGCTTGGCCGAGGGCCTGCAAAAAGCACTGAATGAGGCGATCTCCAAACTTCCCATACCGAAGGTGATGAGCTATCAGCTTGAAACCGACTGCGGCATTGACAACTTTTTACCAGGCTGGACAAGCGTCAACTTTGTGCGCCCCGCGCACAGCTTGGTGGCCTTGCACGGCAGCATGGTCGTGCCAGTCAAAGCTTTGGGCTTGGTGGCTGGTAACAGCACACAAGGTCACCGTTTTGAAGCGCGTGTATCGCCTTTGGTGTTGGCCAATGCCGACGTCTATGCCGACACACTCGCCCAAGATGGGGCAGTCATCGCCAGCTTTACTGAGCGCCGCGCAGAAATAGCGCGTCAGCTTAATGCTGCAGCAGTCAAAGCGGGCGGCGGCGAGGACTCAAGGTCACAAGGAGGGCTAAGGCCGATTGAAGACGCCGCTTTGCTCGACGAAGTAACTGCGCTTGTCGAACGTCCCAATGTGTTGGTGTGCGAGTTCGAAAAACAGTTCCTCGACGTGCCCCAAGAGTGTCTCATCCTCACGATGAAGGCCAACCAAAAATACTTCCCGTTGCTCGACGACGAAGGCAAGCTGACCCATAAGTTCTTGGTGGTCAGCAACATCACACCCGACGACCCATCCGCTGTAATTGGCGGCAACGAGCGCGTGGTTCGCCCACGTTTGGCTGACGCCAAATTTTTCTTCGACCAAGACCGCAAAAAGACACTCGCTTCGCGTGTGCAAGGTTTGTCCAAAGTGGTCTATCACAACAAACTCGGCACACAGGGCGAGCGTACCGACCGTGTGCGCGCCATCGCCAAAGGCATTGCGGCCTTGCTGCCTGAGGCCAAAGACGCCAAATTTTTACAAGCAGTCGACACCGCCGCACAGCTTGCCAAAACCGATTTGCTGACCGACATGGTGGGCGAATTCCCAGAGCTGCAAGGCATCATGGGCGGATACTACGCCCGTCACGATGGCTTGGGCGAGGACGTGGCGCAAGCCATCGAAGACCATTACAAACCGCGCTTTGCCGGCGATGCCTTGCCGCGCAACACGGTCGGAGTAGTGGTGGCATTGGCCGATAAGCTCGAAACTTTGGTTGGCATGTTTGGTATCGGTAATTTACCTACGGGCGACAAAGACCCGTTCGCTTTGCGCCGACACGCGTTGGGCGTGATTCGCATGTTGGTTGAAACAGATTTACCCGTCGGTTTGGACGAACTGCTGCTGCGCGCGTTTGAGGATGCACAGTGGGGCGCCGCTATCCAAGCAACAAAGGCGGTAGGACATGCTGCCTCAACCGTGTATCTAAATTACGAAGCGGCAACGCCTTTGGCATCTTTCATTTACGACCGTATTTCTGGCGGCCTGCGCGAGCAAGGCTATTCAGCCCAAGAGGTCGAAGCCGTGTTGGCGCTGCGCCCTCAGCGTTTGAGTGATGTGGCCAAGCGCCTCACCGCCGTCCGCGCATTCGTCGTTTTGCCAGAAAGCCCTGCATTGGCTGCGGCCAATAAACGCATCGGTAACATACTCAAAAAAGCAGGCGAGGTCGACGCACACGTCAACACAGCCTTGTTCAAAGAAGACGCCGAGCAAGCGCTGTATGCCGTCATGCTCAAGTTGCTGCCAGAGTCTGAGGCGCAGTTCAATGCGGGCGACTACACGTCATCGTTGCAAACTTTGGCTACCTTGCGTTCGCCTGTGGATGCGTTCTTTGACGACGTCATGGTCAATGCTGAAGAGATGGACTTGCGCCTTAACCGCCAGGGCCTGCTCAAGTGCCTGCACTTGGCAATGAACCGCGTGGCCGATTTGTCTTGTCTCGCTTCTTAAAACCCAAGCTCAGCCATCATGCAAACGAAACTCGTCATTCTCGACCGCGACGGCACCATCAACCAAGACAGTGACGACTATGTCAAGTCTGCCGATGAGTGGATTGCGTTGCCCGGCGCACTCGAGGCGATTGCACGCTTGAACCATGCCGGTTGGCGTGTGGTGGTGGCGTCAAACCAATCAGGTTTGGGTCGCGGTTTGTTCGATGTCGCCGCCTTGAACGCTATGCACAGCAAGATGCACAAACTGCTGGCTTCTGCCGGCGGCCGCATTGACGCCGTGTTCTATTGCCCTCACAGCCCCGAAGAAACCTGCAACTGCCGCAAGCCCTTGCCCGGCTTGTTCGAGCAAATTGGCGAGCGTTATGGCATGGACCTCAAAGGCGTTCACACGGTGGGCGATTCGTTGCGCGATTTACAAGCGGGTGCTGCCGTTGGTTGTGATACGCACTTGGTACACACAGGCAAAGGCGAAAAGTTGATGGGGCAAACACTTCCTGCAAACTTTCCACCAGGTACTTTGGCGCACGCCGATTTAGGTGAATTTGTCGATTGGATGCTTGCGTTGCCGGATACCGCTGTTAAAAACAAAACATAGGTGTCCTAATGATGAATCTGCTTCGCTCCGCGCTGCACATGGCGTTTATGTTTGTCACCGTCATCCCCTACACCTTGGCTATCTTGGTGGTGCGCTTGTTTGGCGCCAAAGGAGCCATGCGCTACACCATAGCCCAAAAATGGCTCAAGCTCAGTGTGGATTCTGCGCGCGTCATCATTGGCATTCGTTACCAAGTGCATGGGCAAGGTAACTTGCCGGTGGGCGAGACCAGCCCTGCTATTTTGTTGGTCAAGCATCAGTCCACGTATGAAACGTTTTTGATGCCGGCCATCATGCCGCACCCCTTGGCGTATGTGTTTAAAAAAGAGCTGCTTTATGTGCCGTTCTTCGGTTGGTCCATCGGCAGCTTAGACATGATTCACATCGACCGCAGCCAACGAGCCAGAGCGTTTGCCAAAGTGGTGGAGCAGGGCAAAGCGTTGTTGGCCCGGGGTGTGTGGGTCATCATGTTTCCAGAGGGCACACGCATTCCACGCGGCGAACGCGGAAGCTATAAAAGCGGTGGCACACGTTTGGCCATTGCCACCGGCGCACCCGTTATCCCCGTGGCGGTAACCTCCGCCAAATGCTGGCCTCGCAAAGCTTTCATCAAACACCCGGGCATGGTGGATGTATCGATTGGCAAGCCCATCCCCAGCGAAGGCCGCGAAGCAGACGAACTGATGCGCGAAGTCGAAACCTGGATCGAAGCCGAGATGCACCGCCTCGATCCCGAGGCCTACGTCGGCCAACGTTGAGCTCATAAGCATGAGCCGCTTCTTGCAACTCGTGCTCGACATGTTCGACGGCGCGTCACCCGCCAAACCGTCGCCTCGTCCCAAGCCTCGGGTACTGCATGGCCCGCATCAACCTTCTGAGCCCCTGGGTCAAGTACTGCCCAAGGCGCTTTACACACACCCCCGCGCCACCCGCCGCATTCAGCTAGGGAGCGCCGATGTGGCCTATGCTTTTAGGCGTGGCAAGCGTCGCACCATCGGAATGGCCATTGGCCCCGATGGCTTAGAAGTCAGCGCGCCGCGTTGGGTCACGGTGGGTGAGGTGGAGTCAGCCTTGCGAGAAAAATCCGACTGGATTGCCCGCAAGCTGATCGAGATGCAAGAGCGCCAGCAGCAACTGGGAGCCGCCCGCATCGAGTGGGCTGATGGCGTCGTGTTGCCATATTTGGGCGAGCAGTTGCAGGTGGTGCTTGACTCCTCCAGCGCGCTGAAGAAAAACAGTGCGCAGTTTGAGCCATCGCCGTTGCAGCAGGTTGACCAAGCGCTGACGCATAGCCCCATCGCAGACGTGATCACTGAAGAGGCGGGGCAAATCTCGCCTCCTTTGCGCCACACGCTGCGCCTAGGCCTTCCACTCAACGCTGAGGCCCCACAAATTCGCGATGCCGTACAAGCCTGGCTCATGCGTCAAGCCAAAGCCTTGTTTGTCGAACGGCTTAACCACTTCGCGCCTCAGCTCGGTGTGCAGTGGCAACGCGTCTCGCTCAGCAGCGCAGCCACGCGCTGGGGAAGTGCCAGCGCCAATGGCGCTATTCGCCTCAACTGGCGTTTGGTGCACCACAAGCGCGACGTGATTGACTACGTGGTGGCCCACGAACTCAGCCATTTGCGCGTCATGGACCACAGCCCGCGCTTTTGGGAAACCGTGCAAAGCGTCATGCCCGACTACGCCCAGCGACGTCGTGTGCTTAAGGATGAACCCTTACCTCCTTGGTCATGAGCTGATTATTGGAGATTTGCCGCCATAATTGACGTTTACGTAAACGTAAACAAGGCAATCATGGCGACCACCTATTCCATCAGCGACTTAGCGCGTGAGTTTGACCTCACCACGCGGGCCATCCGTTTTTACGAAGACATGGGTCTCTTGCAGCCCGAGCGCTCTGGCCCTGGCGGGCGCAACCGTGTTTACAGCCACCGCGACCGTACGCGTCTGAAACTTACTTTGCGTGCCAAGCGTTTGGGCTTGTCATTGACTGAGGCCAAAGACCTGATCGATATGTACGACAGCCCGCGTGACACAGGCCCACAATTGCAAAAGTTTTTGGTGGTGCTCGATGCGCACAAGCGCGAGCTTGAAGCGCAAATGGCAGAGATTCTGGCCAACCTCGATGAGGTAAAGGCCCACGAAAAAGAAGCCCGAAGTTTGCTGACCAAGCAAGGTGATAAAGCAGTCAAACCCATCAAGATGCTCAAGGCTTTGAAAGCGAGCGCAGCATGACGCACGTTGCATCTGCTCACCCCGAGTTACACGCCCGCATCGAAGCCAGCTTTGTCCGTCAAGGCATGATGCAGCACCTTGGCGCTCGCATCGTGTCTGTGGCGCCAGGCGAGGTTGAAATTGCCTTGCCCTACTCCGAGCGCGTCACACAGCAACAAGGCGGCTACCACGGTGGCGCCATGGGCGCGTTGGCCGACATTGCCGCAGGCTATGCCGGACTCACCATGGCCGCCGAAGGTCAAGAGGTGACTACGGTGGAATACAAAATAAACTTTCTCGCGGCCTTCTCGGGTGGCGAGCTTCGCGCCCGCGGACATGTGGTGCGCGCTGGCAAACGCCTCATCATTACCACCGCCGAAGTGGTGCACCTGGATGACAACGGCGGCGAATCGTCTTGCGCATTGATGCAACAAACCCTCGCCACAGTGAACAAAACATACTGACCCCCTAGGAGATAAAAATGAACAACTTGCCCGGCCTCAACTTTCAACTCGGTGAAGACATCGATGCTCTGCGCGACGCTGTGCGCGATTTTGCACAAGCCGAAATTGCCCCCCGTGCTGCACAAATCGATCACGACGACCAATTCCCCATGGACCTGTGGCGCAAGATGGGCGACCTCGGCGTCCTAGGCATCACAGTCGGGGAGGAGTTTGGCGGCGCCAATATGGGCTACCTCGCACACATGGTTGCGATGGAAGAAATCTCTCGCGCCTCGGCCAGCGTGGGCTTGAGCTATGGTGCACATAGCAATTTGTGCGTGAACCAAATCAAACGCAACGGCACAGAAGCGCAGCGCGCCAAGTACCTGCCCAAACTCATCAGCGGTGAGCACGTGGGTGCCTTGGCCATGTCTGAGCCAGGCGCGGGCTCAGACGTCATCAGCATGAAGTTGAAGGCGGAGTTCAAAGAGCCGAGCGCCTCGGGCGGCGGCTACTACCTGCTCAATGGCAGCAAGATGTGGATCACCAATGGCCCAGACGCCGACACCTTGGTGGTCTACGCCAAGACCGAGCCCGAGTTAGGCGCGCGAGGCGTCACAGCCTTCTTGATCGAAAAGGGCATGCAGGGTTTCAGCGTCGCGCAAAAGCTCGACAAACTCGGCATGCGCGGCAGCCACACGGGTGAGCTGGTGTTCAACAACGTCGAAGTGCCCGAAGCCAATATTTTGGGCGGCCTCAATATGGGTGCCAAAGTCTTGATGAGCGGTTTGGACTACGAGCGCGCTGTGTTGGCGGGCGGTCCGTTGGGCATCATGCAATCGGTGATGGACAACGTCATTCCCTACATTCACGACCGCAAGCAGTTTGGCCAAAGTATTGGCGAGTTCCAACTCATCCAAGGCAAAGTGGCCGATATGTACACCGTGCTGCAAGCCGGTCGCAGCTTTGCCTACACCGTGGCCAAAAACCTCGACTTACTTGGCACCGACCATGTGCGTCAAGTGCGCAAAGACTGCGCATCCGTCATTTTGTGGACCGCCGAAAAAGCCACCTGGATGGCCGGCGAAGGTGTGCAGATTTTTGGCGGCAACGGCTACATCAACGAATACCCACTGGGTCGTTTGTGGCGCGACGCCAAGCTGTATGAAATTGGTGCAGGCACCAGCGAAATTCGCCGCATGTTGATTGGCCGCGAGCTATTCGCTGAAACTTGTTAAGGGATTTTTACCCCTGCGACAATGAATGCATGAGCAATTCACTTCAACACCTTTTCGATAACAACCGCGTCTGGGCGGCCCGCATGATTGAAGAAAATCCTGCGTACTTCTCTCGTCTGGCCAACCAGCAAAATCCCAAGTATTTGTGGATTGGCTGCTCTGATAGTCGAGTGCCTGCCAACCAAATCACCGGCCTAGATCCGGGTGAAGTGTTTGTCCATCGCAACGTGGCCAACTTGGTGGTGCATTCCGACTTGAATGCCTTGTCCGTCATCCAATATGCGGTCGATGCGCTCAAGGTCGAGCACATCATGGTGGTAGGCCACTACGGGTGTGGCGGGGTGTTGGCAGCGACTCGCGGCACACGTGTGGGTTTGGCTGACAACTGGTTGCGCCATGTGCAAGACGTGCGCTTGCGCCATCGCCAGCGCCTTAACCATTTGCCGCAAGCTGAGCTTGAAGCGGTCATGTGCGAGATGAACGTGATCGAACAAGTGGGCAACGTGGCCTTGTCCAATGTCATGCAAGACGCATGGGGTCGAGGTCAAAAAGTAACCGTGCATGGTTGGATATACGGCTTAGATGATGGCCTGGTCAAAGACCTAGGCGTCAGCATGAGTCACGGCGACGAAGTGGTCGATGTGTTTCGCCGCGCTTTCAAACGCTACCCTCGCGGTGGCATGCTTCCCGCTGCGTGACCCTCTGGGTTGGCGTGGCATTTTTTGTATTGGAGAAATTCATGTCCGACCCCATCGTCATCGTCAGCGCTGCGCGCACGCCTATGGGCAGCTTTCAAGGCGACTTCTCAAGCCTTGCCGCACATGACCTAGGCGGCGCAGCCATCAAGGCCGCAGTGGAGCGTGCAGGCATCCATCCTGAGTTGGTCACCGAAGTTTTGTTTGGCAACTGTTTGATGGCAGGCCAAGGCCAAGCGCCTGCACGCCAAGCGGCTTTCAAAGGTGGTTTACCCAAAAGCGCTGGCGCTGTTACCTTGTCCAAAATGTGCGGCTCAGGCATGCGAGCGGCGATGTTTGCGCACGACATGTTGGTGGCAGGCACACACGATGTGCTGGTCGCTGGCGGCATGGAGAGCATGACCAACGCGCCCTACCTCATGCTCAAAGGCCGTGGTGGCTATCGCATCGGCCACGACCGCATCTTTGACCACATGATGCTCGACGGCTTGGAAGACGCTTACGAACCCGGCCGCAGCATGGGCACCTTTGGGGAAGACTGCGCCGCCAAATACAGCTTCACACGCGCCGAGCAAGACGCGTTTGCCACTGCCAGTGTGCAACGCGCCAAGGCCGCCACTGAAAGCGGAGCCTTTGCCACTGAAATCACCCCCGTCACCGTCAAGACGCGTGTTGGCGAAACGGTGGTGTCGATTGACGAAGGCCCCGGCAAAGTCAAGCTTGACAAAATCAGCTCACTCAAGCCCGCGTTCAAGAAAGACGGCACCATCACTGCGGCTTCCAGTTCGTCTATCAACGATGGCGCAGCCGCCATGGTGCTGATGCGCGAAAGTACCGCCAAGAAGTTGGGTTGCACCCCCTTGGCACGCATCGTCAGCCATGCCACTCATGCGCAAGAGCCTGAGTGGTTTGCCACCGCCCCCGTCGGCGCCACGCAAAAAGCCTTGGCCAAAGCAGGCTGGAAAGTGCAAGACGTGGACCTGTGGGAAATCAACGAAGCATTCGCAGTGGTGCCCATGGCCTTGATGAAAGAACTCAACGTGTCCCACGACATCGTCAACGTGAACGGTGGCGCCTGTGCTTTGGGTCACCCCATTGGCGCATCAGGTGCGCGCATCATGGTCACACTCATCCATGCCCTCAAAGCACGCGGCTTAAAAAAAGGCTTGGCCACGTTGTGTATCGGCGGCGGTGAAGGCACGGCTGTGGCACTCGAACTCGTTTAAGTTTTAATCATGCCTACCGCACTCATCATCGGCGCGTCGCGCGGCATTGGGCTTGAACTGGTTCGTCAATATATGGCGGACGGCTGGCGCGTCATTGCTACCACGCGTGACGATGCGGGGCGCGACCGTGTGCAAGCCCTTGGCGCGCAATGTTTGCGCGTGGATGTGGCCAACCCCATCAGCGTCAGTTCGTTCGAGTGGATGCTCGATGGCGAAAAGCTTGACCTTGCTTTGTATGTGGCCGGCGTCATCGACCACAACAACGCCAGCACACCGCCCACGCAAGATGCGTTTGACCGCGTCATGCACACCAACGTCATGGGCGCGATGATGGTCATCCCGCAAGTCGCGCCTTTGGTCCAGGCGGCCGATGGTGTGTTTGCTTGCATCAGCAGCGTGATGGGCAGCTTGCAAGGCACGCGCAGCAGCGATGCCGCGTTGTACCGCATCAGCAAAGCCGCACTCAACATGGTGGTGCGCACCTCACAGCCCGAGTACCCAAGCGCTCGCATGGTGGCCATGCATCCCGGTTGGGTGCAAACCGAGATGGGTGGTGCCAATGCCACGCTCACGGTTGAGCAGGCTGTCACACGCATGCGCCAAACCTTGGCGCACATCACACCCAAACACGCGGGGCAGTTTTTGTCTTACGACGGCAGCACCATTGCTTGGTGATGCCTTTTACACATTCATTTCAAACCGGATAAAGCCATGTTGCTCACCCCCGACCAAACCATGATTCGCGATGCCGTGCGCGACTTTGCCCAACAAGAACTTTGGCCCAACGCCGCCAAGTGGGACAAAGAGCACACCTTCCCGCATGAGGTGCACAAGGGCTTGGCAGCACTCGGCGCCTATGGCATTTGCGTGCCCGAAGACTTGGGGGGTGCAGGTTTGGACTACACCACACTGGCCATTGTTTTAGAAGAAATCGCCGCAGGCGACGGCGGTACCAGCACCGCCATCAGCGTGACCAACTGCCCCGTGAATGCCATCCTCATGCGCTACGGCAACGCAGCACAAAAGAAGCAATGGCTCACCGAATTAGCACAGGGCAATATGCTTGGCGCGTTTTGTTTGACCGAGCCGCATGTGGGCTCTGACGCATCAGCCTTGCGTACTACCGCTACCAAAGAAGGCGATGAGTACGTCATCAATGGCGTGAAGCAATTCATCACCAGCGGCAAAAACGGCCACGTGGCCATCGTCATTGCCGTGACCGATAAAGGCGCTGGCAAAAAAGGCATGAGTGCCTTCATCGTGCCCACCCGTGCGTCTGGCTATAACGTGGCGCGCCTCGAAGACAAGCTTGGCCAGCACAGCAGCGATACCGCACAAATCAACTTTGACAACTGCCGCATCCCCGCCGAGAACTTGATCGGCGCAGAGGGCGAGGGCTACAAAATTGCCTTGTCTGCTTTAGAAGGCGGTCGCATCGGCATTGCCGCGCAAAGCATTGGCATGGCTCGCAGCGCGTTTGAAGCGGCCTTGCAATACAGCAAAGAACGTGTCAGCTTTGGCACCGCCATCTTTAACCATCAAGCTGTGGGTTTTCGTTTGGCCGATTGCGCCACACAGCTCGAAGCCGCACGACAGCTCATGTACCACGCGGCTGAGTTGCGCGATGCTGGCTTGCCCTGTTTAAAAGAAGCCGCCATGGCCAAACTCTTTGCCAGCGAAACCGCAGAGCAGGTGTGCAGCATTGCCATTCAAACCTTGGGGGGCTACGGTGTGGTGAGCGACTTTCCTGTGGAGCGTATCTACCGCGACGTGCGCGTGTGCCAAATTTACGAAGGCACCAGCGACGTGCAAAAAATCATCATTCAACGAGGATTAGCCTAATGTCTTTCGCCACCACCCACACCGCCACATTGCTGAAATACGGCGGCATCAGCTTCATTGCGGGCGCTGTCAACCACGGCATGTTCAGCGAAAGCCGCTCGCTCATCACCGCTGCTTTTGGCGTGTGTTTTTATTTGCTCGGTTCGTGGCTAGAAATGCGCTTGCAAGATACCCAGCGTTTGAGCTGGGCCGATGTGCTGGGCGTGGGCATTGTGTCGTCTATCGGTCTGGGCTTTTTCACCGGCGGCTTGCAGCATTTTCCTGATTCGCCCGATCGCAGTGTGTGGGCGGTGCCCTTGGGGTTTGCCTTGAGTTTGCTGGCCATGTACTACATGGATTGGCGCACGCGCATGTCGGTCAATCGCCTTATCACCTATGCCTTGTTTTCTATTGCGGTCGTCTCCGCTTGCTCGGCCTTGGCGTGGACGCAACTGGTGGGGCAGGCGGGCGATGGCCACGGCCACTCACATGGCGAGGCTGCCTCGAAGCAAGATGCGCACAACAGCACCGGCGCTAGCGCAGAGACCATTACTCGCACCGTGACGGTTACGTTGAGCGACGACATGCGCTTCACCCCCGCCAACTGGCAAGCCACCTCGGGCGAAACCGTCCGCATCCAGCTCGTGAATGCTGGAAAAGTGCGCCACGAGTTCATCATCGGCACCGAGGCCGAGTTGCAAGCCCATGCCGAAGAAATGAAAAAGCCAAACTCGGGCCACCACCACCACGCCAGCAACGCGGTGAGTGTGGCCGCCGGAACCAGGGGCGAGCTGGTGTGGACCTTCACCGATGCTGGTGTGTTGCATATCGCCTGCTTTGAGCCAGGCCATTACGACGCAGGTATGCGTGGCACGATTTCGGTGTTGCCTTAATTTTTAGGCTCGATTTCGCGGCTCGCGTTGCATGACGATTGTTAAGGTGCGTTTGCACGCGTGCCGGCGCTTTGTCTGAAGGACTCGGGCGCTTTGCCCGTCCAACTCTTAAACGCCCGCATAAAACTTTTCTCGTTAGAAAAACCCACCTCGGTGGCAATTTGCTTCAGGGGCTTTGTGGTGCGCAGTAGCAGCACGCGTGCGCGTTGTTCTCGCACGCTGTCTTTGAGTTGTTGCAGGCTCGCGCCTTCTTCTTGAAGTTGGCGGTGCAGCGTTCGGACCGACATGTTGAGCCATGCGGCCAAGTCATCTGCATTTCGGCTGTGTTCGGGGTGCTGGGCCAAGGTTTGTCGCACCTTTTCGACCAACAAGCGGTCGCGCCGATAGGGGCGCACGGTCAGTAGCAGGGCGCGTTGCAGCATCTGCTGCAGTGCCGCTTCGTCTCGGCGTACGGGTAGGTCGAGGTAGCCGGCGTCAAATTGCAAGGCGTTTTCGCTGGCCTCAAAGGTGGTCGGGCCATCAAACAACACGCGGTAGCTGTCGCAGTGCGCGGGCGGAGCAAAGCGCAAGTGTGTTGCCATTAGCGGAATGCGTGAATCGGTCAGCCAGCACGCGACGCCCAAGGCGTTGCGCAGCACCGATACCAAGCAGAACTCTCGAAAGACGCCTAGGTCTTTCATCTCGTCTAACTGCAAGGTGGCGATGCCGTTGCGCTCGGTCAAGCTCAGACGAATGTCACCGGTCAACAAGCCGTGGTGTCTGCACCAACGATTCAGAGCCACACCCAGCGTAGGTGAGGTGAGCGAGGCGCGCACCAACATGCCGTAACTGCCCCACGGCAAGCGGCGACTGAACCAGCCTAGGCCTTCGTCGTCCAGCTCTTGCATGGCAATGCCCGAGATCAGCTCCATCTGCATGGCGGTCACACGGGAGGTGTTTTTCTTTAGAAGTTTTGGCTCGATTTGTGCCTTTGACAGGGCTACGTCCATACGCAAACCTCGTTGCGCATAGGCGGCGGCGATGGCTTGTATAAACGCAATCGGCGTCTCTGTGCGGCCATGCAACAGGGAGGTCGGTGGGGTCGTTTGGTCGGGTAGCATAAGATTTCATAATTGTGGCAGGATTTGCAACCCATGTGGCGCACCTGTATGCGCTAAAGGGCCTAAGCTCAGACCCTACAGAAGGACAGCCCCATGACCGTTTTGCACACCCAACTCAACCCACGCTCTGCTGATTTCGTGGCCAACGCAACCGCCATGCGCACCGTGGTGGATGACCTGAAGGCCCGCCTGGAAAAAATCGCTGTCGGTGGCGCTACAGAATCAAGCAGGGCAGCGCGCGCAAAACACGTCGCGCGCGGCAAGCTCTTGCCCCGTGACCGTGTGCAAATGTTGCTCGACCCAGGCACGCCGTTTTTAGAAGTGGCCCCACTCGCCGCACTCAACATGTACAACAACGACGCCCCGTGTGCAGGCTTGATCGTGGGCATTGGTCGCGTCAGCGGTGTGGACTGCATGATTGTGTGCAATGACGCCACGGTGAAAGGCGGCACGTATTACCCCCTCACCGTGAAAAAGCATTTGCGTGCCCAAGAAATCGCACAGCAAAACAACTTGCCATGTATTTACTTGGTCGACTCGGGCGGGGCCAACTTGCCCAACCAAGACGAGGTGTTCCCGGACCGTGACCACTTTGGCCGCATCTTCTTTAACCAAGCCAACATGAGCGCGCAAGGCCTCGCACAAATCGCGGTGGTGATGGGGAGTTGCACCGCCGGCGGTGCGTATGTGCCGGCCATGAGTGACGAAACCATCATCGTCAAAAATCAAGGCACTATTTTCTTGGGCGGTCCACCTTTGGTGAAAGCGGCCACTGGCGAAGTGGTGACGGCCGAAGACTTGGGCGGTGGCGATGTACACACGCGCCTCTCGGGTGTGGCCGACCACTTGGCGCAAAACGACGTGCATGCGCTGGCGTTGGCGCGTCAAAGCGTGAAGAATCTCAACTCTCAAAAACAGCCCAACATCGCCACGCACACACCGGTCGCCCCCCATTACGACGCGCACGAGTTGTATGGCGTCATCCCGACCGACACGCGCAAACCGTTTGATGTGCGCGAAATCATTGCGCGCATCGTGGATGCGTCAGAGTTCGATGAATTCAAAGCCCGCTTTGGCACCACGCTGGTGTGCGGCTTTGCGCGCATCGAAGGCATGCCTGTGGGCATCATTGCCAACAACGGCATTTTGTTCAGCGAGTCCGCATTGAAGGGCACGCACTTCATCGAGCTGTGTTGCCAACGCAAAATCCCGCTCGTGTTTTTGCAAAACATCACCGGCTTCATGGTGGGCCGCAAGTACGAGAACGAAGGCATTGCACGCAACGGCGCGAAGATGGTCACCGCCGTGGCCACGGCCGCCGTCCCGAAGTTTACAGTCATCATTGGCGGCAGTTTTGGGGCGGGCAACTACGGCATGTGCGGTCGGGCTTTTAGCCCCAGATTTTTGTGGATGTGGCCGAATGCGCGCATCTCGGTGATGGGCGGCGAACAAGCGGCTAGCGTGTTGGCCACGGTCAAGCGCGACGGCATTGAGGGCAAAGGCGGCCAGTGGAGCGCCGAAGAAGAGCAAGCCTTCAAAGACCCGATTCGCCAACAGTACGAAGAGCAAGGTCACCCCTATTTCGCCACCGCCCGACTGTGGGACGACGGTTTGATTGACCCCGCAGACACACGCCGCGTGTTGGCTTTGGGTTTGAGTGCGTCGTTGAATGCGCCCATCCCCGATACCAAGTTTGGTTTGTTCCGCATGTGATGGAGATTTACAAATGAACGCAGCTTCAAACTCCGCGCTGACCATCACCCACCACGGCGCTGTGCGCACCATCACGCTTTGCCGCCCCGATGTGCGCAACGCCTTCAATGACGAAGTAATTGCCGAATTGAAAACAGCTTTCATCGAGGCTGGCCTTGCCGCCGATGTGCGCTGCGTGGTGTTGGCCGCAAAAGGCCCCGCATTTTGCGCAGGTGCTGACCTGAACTGGATGCGCCGCATGGCCGACTTCACGCGCAGCGAAAACTTGGCCGACGCAGGCCAACTCGCCGCCATGTTGCGTGCGATTTATGAATGCCCCAAGCCCACCATCGCTCGCGTGCAGGGCGATGTGTTTGCCGGTGGCGTGGGTTTGGTCGCTGCGTGCGACATGGCCGTGAGCGTGGACACCGCCACCTATTGCTTGAGCGAGGTCAAGCTCGGACTGATTCCCGCCACCATCAGCCCCTACGTCATCCGCGCCATGGGCGCACGCGCGTCGCATCGCTACTTGTTAACGGCTGAGCGTTTCAGCGCGGCCGAGGCGCATCGCATTGGCTTGGTGCACGAAGTTGTCGCCGCTGATGCCTTAGATGCCAAAGTGGCCGAGCTGGTGCTAGCCTTGGTAGCGGCCAGCCCGAGCGCGGTACGCGCCTGCAAACGTTTGGTGCAAGACGTGGCTGAGCGAGAGATAGACGACGCCTTGGTGGCGCACACCGTGGCGTGCATTGCCGATATTCGCGTGAGTGCTGAAGGCAAAGAGGGCGTGCAGTCGTTCTTGCAAAAGCGCAAACCCAACTGGCTTTTGAAGTGACCTACGCCGCTTGACCTTCGCAATTACATGCTTCGCCTTGAATTTAGAAAGACACACTGTCATGTTTAAAAAAATCCTCATCGCCAACCGTGGCGAAATCGCTTGCCGAGTTGCAGCCACAGCAAAACGCTTGGGGCTAAAAACCGTGGCCGTGTATTCAGATGCAGACGCGCAAGCCAAACATGTGCAGGTGTGCGACGAAGCGGTGCACATTGGCGGCAGCGCACCCAAAGACAGCTACTTGCGTTGGGATCTCATCTTGCAAGCAGCCAAGGACACAGGCGCGCAAGCGGTGCATCCAGGCTACGGCTTTTTGAGTGAGAACGAAGAATTTGCCAAAGCCTGTGCAGCCGCAGGCTTGGTTTTCATTGGACCGCCCGCGTCGGCCATTCAAGCAATGGGCCTCAAAGCGGCGTCCAAACAATTGATGGAAAAAGCAGGCGTGCCTCTGGTGCCCGGCTACCACGGTGCCGATCAAGACCCCGTTTTGTTGCAGCGCGAAGCTGACCTCATTGGCTACCCCGCGCTCATCAAAGCCAGTGCGGGTGGTGGCGGCAAAGGCATGCGTGTGGTCAACAGCAGTGCCGAGTTTGCTGATGCATTGGCCAGCTGCAAACGCGAAGCCATCAACAGCTTTGGCGACGACGCGGTGTTGATTGAGAAATACGTGCAACGCCCACGCCACATTGAAATTCAAGTGTTTGGCGATACCCATGGCAACTGCGTTTATTTGTTTGAGCGCGATTGCTCGGTGCAGCGCCGCCACCAAAAAGTGTTGGAAGAAGCGCCCGCGCCCGGCATGACCGAAGCCTTGCGCAAACAAATGGGCGAAGCCGCTGTGGCCGCCGCCAAAGCCGTGAACTATGTAGGTGCAGGCACGGTGGAATTCATCGTCGAGCAAACGGGCTATGACAGCCCTGAGTCCATGAAGTTTTTCTTCATGGAGATGAATACGCGCTTGCAGGTGGAACACCCCGTGACCGAAGCCATCACCGGCCTCGACTTGGTGGAGTGGCAGTTGCGCGTGGCCAGCGGCGAACCGCTGCCGTTGCAGCAAAGTGATTTACGGATTCACGGCCATGCCATTGAAGCGCGCATCTGCGCCGAGAACCCCGACAACAACTTTTTGCCTGCGACAGGCACTTTGGTTGTGTATCGAAAGCCAGCTTGCAGCAGCTTTGAAATTTCGAGCGTCAGCGGCACGGGCGCCAAAGTGCGCATCGACGACGGCGTTCGTGAGGGCGACAGCATCAGCCCGTTTTACGACTCCATGGTGGCCAAGCTCATCGTGCACGGCGACACGCGCGCGCAAGCGCTGGCGCGTTTGGATGAAGCCCTCTCGCAAACGCGCATCGTCGGCTTGACCACCAATGTGCAGTTCTTGCGACACATCATCCGCACCGATTCATTCGCCACGGCCAAGCTCGACACTGCGCTGATTCAGCGCGAAGAAAAAGCTTTGTTTGCGCAAGAGCCATTGGGTTTGGTGCTGACCGCAGCATCGGTGGTGGCCAACACACTGCACCGAGAGACGGCCTTGAAAGGCAACGACCCCTTCAGCAGCCGCGACGGCTGGCGCGTCTATGGCGTGGCCACGCGCAACTTTAGTTTTGTGTTTCATGGCGATGCGCACGCCGCCGTGTTGACCTATGCGCACGATGGCAGTTTGCAACTGTGTGTCGCCGATGCGGATGGCGAAGTGGCAGGTGCCTTGGCCTACCGCGAGGGCGGTGATGCGTTGCACATCAGCTTCGCAGGCCAGCACGCCCGCGTGCAAGTGTTTCACCACAACGATGGACACCAAGACGTGGCCCATGTGTTTGCACCGCAAGGCGCCACCCGCATCACCGTGGTCAATGCGCTCGACCACGCAGGCGAGGTGCAAGAGGTAGGCGGCCGCTTGACGGCGCCTATGCCCGGTAAGGTGGTGTCGTTTGCAGTTGCCGTAGGTGACAAAGTCAAGGCCGGTCAGCCCTTGGCGGTCATGGAAGCGATGAAAATGGAGCACACCCTTGCCGCCCCCGCGGATGGTGAAGTGCTAGAACTGCTCTATGCGCCCGGTGACCAAGTGGCCGAAGGCGAAGAGCTTTTGAAATTGAAAGTGTGACCATGTTGAAATCGTCTTTGCCACATCGTGTGCGTTTGATTGATGTGGGCCCGCGCGACGGCCTGCAAAACGAAAAACAACCAGTGCCCGCCGCTGTCAAGGTGGAGCTGGTGCACCGCTTACAAGCGGCTGGTTTGAAAGAAATTGAAGTCACCAGTTTTGTATCGCCCAAATGGGTGCCGCAAATGGCCGATAACGCCGAGGTCATGGCGGGTATCCACCGCCAGCCGGGTGTGAGCTACTCGGTGCTGACGCCTAACCTGCAAGGCTTTGAAGCTGCGCTCAAAAGCAAGCCCGACGAAATCGTGGTGTTTGCAGCGGCCAGCGAAGCATTTAGCCAAAAGAACATCAACTGCTCGATCGAAGAAAGCATTGCGCGATTCGCGCCCGTGGTCAAAGCCGCGCGTGAAGCAGGCATTGCGGTGCGCGGTGCGATGAGCTGCACCGTGGGCTGCCCGTATGAAGGCGATGTTGCGCCCGAGCGCGTGGGCTACTTGGCGGGCTTGATGAAAAGCATCGGCATTCAGCGCGTGGACGTAGCCGACACCATTGGCGTGGGTACGCCGCGCAAGGTGCAAGCCGCCATGGAGGCCACGCTCAAACACTATGCGCTCAACGATGTGTGCGGCCATTTTCACGACACCTACGGCCAAGCCCTGGCCAACACCTTGGCCGCCTTGCAAATGGGCGTGTGGAACTTTCAGTCGTCGGTGGCAGGCCTGGGCGGCTGTCCTTATGCCAAAGGCGCCACGGGCAACGTGGCCACTGAAGACGTGGTCTACCTGATGCACGGCATGGGTATTGACACAGGCATTGACCTTGATAAGTTGATCGACGCGGGCGTGTTTATTAGCGAGGCCTTAGGCCGCAAACCCAATTCCCTCGTGTCACGCGCGGTCTTGAACAAGCGTGCGACTTAAGCTGGCGCTGTTCGTTGACAATTCGTCTCTATGTTTGATCGTCTTCTCTCTTTGAAAGCTCGACTTTCGCCCGATGAGCTGCGTTTGCAGCAGACGGCTGCGCGCGAGCTGAAAAAAGAAGAAACACCGCTTTCGCCCTGTATCTCCGTGTGTCGCATGTCCGATCAGACGGGCTTGTGCGAAGGGTGTTTTCGCACCCTCGACGAAATCACTGGCTGGGGCCATTGCCCCCCAGAGGCTAAGCGCGACATGTGGCGTTTGATTCAACAGCGCCTGCAAGCCAAACTGCAGGCTTGATTGCTGAGAGAATCGGCCATGAAAACCATCGTTTGCCACCTCGATTTCATTTCGCCCTATGCCTATCTTGCATTTCAGGCGCTGCCCAAAAGCCTGATGGGTGTGAGCCACCGCATGGTTTACAAGCCTGTGTTGTTTGCGGCAATGCTCAAACACCACGGCCAGTTAGGACCTGCTGAAATTGCAGGCAAACGTGAGTGGACGTATCGCCAAGTGCTTTGGCAAGCCAAGCAACTGGGCGTGCCGTTAGACATGCCGCAATCACACCCGTTCAACCCGCTGGCTTTGCTACGTTTGGCTGTGGCCTGCAGTGATGAGGGTGAGCCGAATCGCTTGGTGTGCGAAACCATCTTCAAACATGTATGGCAGGGTGGTGCCGCAGCCGATGACGTTGCGCGTTTGCAAGCCCTCGCGCAACAGCTGGCGCCCCAACGCTTGGTGGACGCATCGGATGTGAAAGATCAGCTCAAAACCAACACCGAAGAAGCGATTGCGCGCGGTGTGTTTGGCGTGCCTAGCTTCTGTGTGGACGACAAAGTCTTTTGGGGTTTAGATGCCTTACCCATGTTGCGTGCCTATCTTGACGGAGATCAATGGTTTGACTCTGCATGGAACATGGCTGCAAGCATTCAGCAAGGCGTGAAGCGTTGAATAGCCTCGTTGCTATTTTCAATGCCATATGCCTAACGCTTTTCATTTTTCCGCCTCCCCGTTTGACTGCCTAACAACCGACGAGCAACGACTTGTGCGCGACAGCGTTGACGTGGCGTACTACCCTGAGGGCGCATCCATCCTCGATGTGGGCACCGCCCCTACACACTTGTTTGTCATCATCAAAGGCTTTGTCACGCAGTACGAGGGCGATGAGGTGATCACCACCTACGGCCCTGACGACACCTTTGACGGACGTGGATTGGTGGCAGGCAAAACCAGCAACCGTTTTGTGGCGCAAGAGGAAGTGGTGTGCTACCAACTGGCACGTCAGACGGTCACCGATCTGATCGCCAGCAACGCCACTTTTGGCGCCTTGTTGTTCTCGGACTTGAGCAACAAGCTCAACGCGTTGTCGCAGCGCCAAAGTCAGCATGAGCTGCAGTCGCTCACGCTCTCGCGAGTGGACGAAGCCTTCGTCCGTCAAGCGCATTTTGTGGACATGGATGCCGATGTGGTGTCAGTGGTCAAGGTCATGCAAGAGCAGCGCACCAAGTGTGTGTTGGTCCGTGACCGCACAGCCCGGCCTGAGCGTTTGGGCATGTTTACTGCCTCCACTTTGCAGCGCGCCATTTTGAACGGCGCTCCGCTGGATCAGCAAAAGGTGGGTGATCTTGCCAATTTTCAACTCATCTTGGTCAAGCCGGCGGATCAAGTGGGCGATGCCTTGGCCTTGTTGCAGCGCCACCGGGTGCACCGCTTGGTGGTCATAGACGGCGCTCAAGTGGTGGGCGTGCTCGAAGCCTTGGACTTATTTAGTTTTTTGTCTAACCACTCGCATCTCATCACGGTGCAGGTGGAGGCTGCCACCGATATCAATGGTTTGGCGCAAGCCGCGACCCAAATTACCCGCATGGTGACCACGCTGCACCGCAGCGGCACACGCGTGAGCTTGATTGCTCGCTTGGTGCAAGACTTGAACGCGCGTTTGTTTGAACGCGCGTGGCAACTCATCGCGCCCGCAGACTTGGTCGCCAACAGTTGCTTGTTTGTGATGGGCAGCGAAGGGCGAGGTGAGCAGCTGCTTAAAACCGACCAAGACAATGGCCTCATCTTGCGCGATGGCTACACGCCACCTCACAACTTCGAAGCCATTTGCCAAGACTTTTCGAATGCCTTGACGGCATTTGGTTATCCCGAATGTCCGGGCCACATCATGGTGAATAACCCGTTGTGGCGCAAGACCTCCTATGACTTTGGGCAAATGGTGCAGCAGTGGTTGCTCATGCCCGATGCCGACAGTCTGATGAACTTGGCCATCTTCTTAGACGCCCACCCCGTGTGTGGCGATGCGCATTTGCTGCAGTATGCCCAGCAAGCACTGATGCGTTTGGCCACCGACAACGACGCCATGCTGGCGCGTTTTGCTGCGTCCATCGACGCCTTTGGTAACAGCCAAGGATGGTGGAACCGTTTGTTGGGGCTAGACGGCCAAAAAGGTTTGCACCTCAAAAAAGAAGGCATTTTTCCCTTGGTGCATGGCGTGCGCAGCTTGGCCTTGGCGGAACATTTGCAAGAGACCAGCACCACGGCCCGTATCGATGCATTGGTGGCTAAAAGCGTCATTACCCCAGCGCTGGGAGCCGACCTCACGCAGACCTTGCATTTCTTAATGGATTTAAAGCTCAAAGCGGGCGTGACCGAAATGGAAACGCAGCACGCGGTGTCGGGTTTGGTCAATGTCGCCAAGCTCACCACGCTAGAGCGTGACTTGCTCAAAGATGCGTTGGGCGTGGTCAAGCACTTCAAAGTCTTGCTGCGCAGCCGCTTCAAACTTGACACGCTTTGATGAAGTCGCTGATTTCCCCCGCTCGTTGGTGCTCGTCGCTGAGGCGCGAGTGGCTCATCTACCACTTGGGCCTGCCTGAGTTTCGCTTCATGTTTGACACGTCACCGCCTAACGAGTGGGTGTCGTTGGACTGCGAAACCACGGGGTTGAATGTGAGCTCAGATGAAATCATCTCGATTGGGGCGGTCCGCATTGTGGGCAACAAAATCATGGCCAGCGATCGCTTTGAAGTGCTGGTGCGCCCTGAACGCGGGGTGTCAGCTGACAGTGTGCGCATTCACCGCTTGCGCGAACAAGACGTGGCGCAAGGCCTGCCTGTGGATGAAGCCATGAAGCAGCTCTTGCGTTTTATTGGCAGTCGTCCGTTGGTGGGCTACTTTTTAGAGTTCGATGTGGCCATGCTCAACCGTGCCATTTGGCCCATCTTGGGGCAAGGCTTACCGCAGCCCAAGATAGAAGTGTCGGCCTTGTACTACGACCATAAGTTTCGTCAAATGTTGCCCTACGAGCAGCAAACCAACCCGAACATCGATTTGCGATTCGCCACGCTTATGTCTGATCTGGATTTGCCAATGCGTGATGCGCACGATGCGTTGAACGACGCTGTGATGGCGGCGATGGCGTTTATTAAGTTGCGTCATTTGCGGGGTTCTTGAGTTTTTAACTTCCCTTCTTTGGTTCGCGAGGTGGGGTAGACAAACACGGCTTACATCGCTTCGCGACGAATGGCGCCGTTTTTGCCTATCCCACCTCGCTTTCGCTTGTGAGCGAGTGAAGTGATGTGTGTCACTCACACACCTAAGCCGTCGAAGAAAAAAGGGCAGACGTAAAAAAACCGAGCACGAATGCTCGGTTTTTGTTGACTGAGCCCCGAAGGACTCAGTGGCCAAGGTCTTAGTGACCTGAAGCGCCCGATGCGCCGTAGCCAGTTTCTGAACGCACTTGCTGCGCAGGGAACGCAGCACGTTCTTTCTTGGCTTGTTCGCTGTTGTCCAAGATGGAGAACAACCAAATGCCCACAAAGCCGATGGTCATAGAGAACAGGGCGGGTGAAGCATAAGGGAACCAAGCTGAACCTTTGGGGTTGCCCAGTGTGGCTTCCCACACAGAAGGCGACACCACGGTCAGCGCGACCGAAGAGATCAGACCCAAGAAGCCACCAATGACGGCGCCACGAGTCGTGCAATCTTTCCACAGCACAGACATGAACAACACAGGGAAGTTAGCCGACGCAGCAATCGCGAAGGCCAATGCCACCATGAAGGCAATGTTTTGCTTTTCGAACGCAATACCCAAGGCCACAGCAACGACGCCGAGCACCAAGGTGGTGATGCGAGACACGCGCAGCTCTGAGGCGCTGTCAACGTTGCCCTTCTTGAACACCGTGGCGTACAAGTCGTGTGACACAGCCGATGCGCCTGACAAGGTTAAGCCAGCCACCACAGCCAAGATGGTTGCGAACGCTACAGCAGAGATGAAGCCGTAGAACACGTCGCCACCAACAGCTTTTGCCACCAACACAGCAGCCATGTTGGCCGTACCTGCGCCGCCATGGATAACGCCGGTCGCGATGTTAGCCATCTCGGGGTTGGTCAAGACCAAGGTGATCGCGCCAAAACCGATGATGAAAATCAACACGTAGAAGTAGCCGATCCATGTGGTTGCCCAGAACACAGACTTGCGAGCTTCTTTGGCGTCAGGCACCGTGAAGAAGCGCATCAGGATGTGTGGCAAGCCAGCTGTACCAAACATCAAAGCCATACCGAAGGAGATGGCAGAGATAGGGTCTTTGATGAAGCCGCCTGGGCCCATCAATGACAAGCCGACTTTGGAGGGGTCAATCGCATCAGCTTTTGCAATAGCAGCGGAGGCTGCGGCAATGGCTTCAGGGGTTGCAGCAATCGCTGCTGAGGCAGCGGCGGCAGCCATGGCTGCGTCTTTGCCTGTTTGTGCGATGGCTGTTTTCACGGCCACGCCTTGCGTGAACAAAGCTTCAGGGCTGAAACCGAATTGCGCCAAGACCATAAAGGCCATAAAGGTTACGCCAGACAGCAACAAGCAGGCTTTGATAATTTGCACCCATGTCGTGGCAGTCATGCCGCCGAACAACACGTACACCATCATCAACGCGCCCACGATGACCACGGCCATCCAGTATTCCAAGCCGAACAACAACTTGATGAGCTGGCCAGCGCCAACCATCTGTGCGATCAGATAGAACGCCACCACTACCAAAGTGCCAGAGGCAGCAAAGGCGCGGATGGGGGCTTGCTTGAAGCGGTAGCCTGCCACGTCGGCAAAGGTGAACTTGCCCAAGTTACGCAGACGCTCGGCCATCAAGAAGGTGATCACAGGCCAGCCGACCAAAAAGCCGATGGAGTAGATCAAGCCGTCATAGCCCGACGCCATTACAGCCGCGGAAATGCCGAGGAAGGAAGCAGCAGACATGTAGTCGCCCGCAATGGCCAAACCGTTTTGGAAGCCTGTAATGCCGCCACCGCCGGTGTAGAAGTCAGCCGCTGATTTGGTTTTGGAGGCGGCCCATTTTGTGATCCAAAGTGTGCCTGCCACAAACGCGGCGAACATGCCAATGGCTGTCCAGTTGGTGGTTTGCTTGGCTGTGTCGCCTACATCGCCACCGGCAGCCATAGCTGCGCCGCATGCGGCCAAAGCCAGCAGTGCAGTGAAGAGAGTCGTGATTTTTTTCATTTTGTAGCGTCCTCCAAGATTTCCTTGGTCAACTTGTCGTACTCGCTGTTGGCGCGGTTCACGTAGATGCCGGTGATCACGATGGTGAACACGATCACGCCCATGCCCAGGGGAATACCCACTGAGGTAACGCCTGCACCGATAGGTTGTGCGAGGAAAGGTTTGTTAAATGCAATCAATGCGATGTAGCCGTAGTACACGGCTAACATCAACACAGCGAGGAGCCAGCCGAAGCCGCCGCGCTTAGCGCGCAGCTCTTTGTATTTCGGGTGGTTCTGGATCTTGTCGACCACTGGATCACTCATTGTTTTTCTCCCGTTTGGAATATCAAAAAAACGCAAGAAGGATGGTTCCTTCGTTGACCGGGTCATTGTGGAAAGGTGTACTGACCAAGCCCTTACGCCCCTTGTGGTTAAAAAAGGGCTTTTACAGAGGGAAACGCTTTAAAAGTAAGACCAATTTCATGGGTGTAAACACTTAAGCTTTTAGGACTGTTTTCGAACAGTAAATACTGCGTTTTCTCAAAGTTTTTCGTATCCAGAAAAAAACACAAAGGGTTACTACTGTGTTTTGTAATGGCCGCGCTTTTGAGTTGGGGTTTTGCGTGAGGACTTTGTCAGAAAGCAGTCAGCAACCCCCAAGATAGTTGCCCCGCACAGCGCCCATGTCAGGGTGTTGGGAAAACAGTCTAAGGAGACAAAACACATGGCAACACTAGACGTCGCTGAAGCTAATCGCCCGATGACGGGTGAAGAGAAGAAAGTGATCTTCGCTTCTTCATTGGGTACCGTTTTTGAGTGGTACGACTTTTACCTTTACGGTTCGCTCGCTGCAATTATTGCGAAGCAATTCTTTAGCGGCTTGGATGAAGGCTCTGCGTTCATCTTTGCTTTGCTGGCCTTTGCTGCCGGCTTCATCGTGCGCCCTTTTGGCGCGATCATTTTCGGCCGCTTGGGCGACATGATCGGCCGCAAGTACACCTTCTTGGTGACCATCCTGATCATGGGTGTTTCCACCTTCATCGTGGGTATCTTGCCTAACTACGCCAGCATTGGTGTAGCCGCTCCCGTCATCCTGATCTGCTTGCGTTTGCTGCAAGGTCTGGCTTTGGGTGGCGAGTATGGTGGTGCAGCTACATACGTGGCCGAGCATTCCCCCATGGGTCAGCGTGGCGCTTACACAGCTTGGATTCAAACCACCGCAACTTTGGGTTTGTTCTTGTCGTTGATGGTGATTCTGGGTACACGTACCTTGATCGGCGAAGAAGCCTTTGCTGATTGGGGCTGGCGCGTGCCGTTCCTAGTGTCCATCATCATGTTGGCGATTTCTGTCTACATCCGTTTGTCGATGAACGAGTCACCTGCTTTCGTGAAAATGAAAGCTGAAGGCAAAACATCTAAGGCGCCTCTGACCGAAGCTTTCGGTGAATGGAAAAACCTGAAGATCGTTATCTTGGCCTTGTTTGGCTTGGTCGCAGGTCAAGCGGTGGTGTGGTATTCGGGTCAGTTCTACGCATTGTTCTTCTTGACACAAGCGTTGAAAGTGGACGGCGCAACTGCCAACATCATGGTCGCGATTTCGTTGATTATTGGCACACCGTTCTTCGTGGTTTTCGGTACTTTGTCCGACAAGATTGGCCGCAAGCCTTTGATCATGTTGGGCTGTTTGTTGGCCGTGCTGACTTACTTCCCTGTGTTCGAAGCACTGACCAAGGCTGCTAACCCAGACTTGTACGCTGCGCAACAAAAGAACAAAGTGGTTGTGACATCAGATGCCAACGAGTGTTCATTCCAGTTCAACCCCACAGGTACTTTGAAGTTCACCAGCTCATGCGACATCGCTAAGCAAGTGTTGGCTTCTAGCTCTGTGAGCTACGAAAACGTGGCTGGTGCAGCTGGTACAACCGCCACCATCAAAATTGGTGAGACAGAAATCGTGGGTTACAGCTCTAAGGGCTTGCCAGCTGATGAAGCCAAGGCTAAGTCTGCCGAGTTCCGCAAGGCCGTGGCTGATGCTTTGAAGGCTGCTGGTTATCCTGCCAAAGCCGACATGGCCAAGTTTGACAAAGTTACTGTTGTCATCATCTTGACCTACTTGGTGATTTTGGTGACCATGGTTTACGGTCCTATCGCCGCGATGTTGGTGGAAATGTTCCCCACACGTATCCGTTACACATCTATGTCACTGCCTTATCACATCGGTAACGGTTGGTTCGGCGGCTTGATGCCCACCACCGCCTTCGCGATCGTGGCGCAGACCGGCAATATGTACAACGGCTTGTGGTACCCCATCATCATTGCAGGTATGACCTTTGTCATCGGCATGATCTTCGTTCGCGAAACCAAAGACGTTGACATCTACGCCAACGACTAAACCTGTCAGCAACCTAGGGCGACCTGGGTGCTACATTGAAGCCCTCCCTGATGGAGGGCTTTTTACTGATTTCGGAGATTTGATATGTTGAAAATTTTTCTCGGCTTTGTGGTCTTTGCTGCCATGGCCATGTTTGTGATCATGCAAGGCGGCGACAGCTTGGACATGAGTGGCGAAAAGCATGGTGCTGATGCGGTGCATGCACCTGCTGAAGTGGCTTCAATTGCTGCGTCTGGCGCATCTGCAGATGCTTCTGCTGCCAAGTAATTTTTAGTTACTTTGCGCAGTCAAGACGCCACGGCTGGTCCGTGGCGTTTTGCTTTGGCAATGACCCGTCACACATGTGGGCCTGTGCGAATCTTTAGAATATTTGCCACACTCTCAAAGGCTCCGCCATGACAGGCACCATCCGCATCCGTGGCGCACGCCAGCACAACCTCAAGAACTTAGATTTAGACATTCGTACCGGTGAGCTCACGGTGGTCACCGGCCCCAGCGGGTCGGGCAAATCAAGTTTGGTGTTTGACACCCTCTACGCCGAAGGCCAGCGCCGCTATGTGGAAACCTTCAGCGCTTATGCCCGTCAGTTTTTAGACCGCATGGACCGCCCCGCCGTCGACAAGGTGGAAGGCGTGCCACCCGCGATTGCGATTGACCAAAGCAATCCCGTCCGCAGTTCGCGCTCCACCGTGGGCACGATGACCGAGCTCAACGACCACTTGAAGTTGCTCATCGCGCGCGCGGGTCATTTGTTCGACCGGCAAACCGCACAACCTGTGCAGCACGACACGCCGCAAACCATTTATGCCGAACTGCAACGCCGTTGCGCTGAACTTCCGCAAGACCCGCGTCTCATCATGACCTTTCCTGTGGAGTTGCCAGCCAACACCACGTCTGCCGAGATCGAGCAGTGGCTGAGCGCAAGCGGCTTTACCCGCATCCACGCCGAACGTGAGTTGGCCACGCCCACAGGGCCACGCAAATTGCTGGATGTGGTGGCCGACCGCTTTAGGTTGAGTAACACCGAACAAGCCCGTGTGGTGGAAGCGATTGAGCTGGCCATCAAGCGCGGCGGTGGTCGGTTAAATGTGTATTGGCAAGACGTGGGGGCTGCCCCCCATTCTTCAGGCGCTGAAACCAGTTTTTCACTCTGGCGCTTCTCTACCGGGCTGCATTGCCCCGACAGCGACTTGCGCTACAGCGACCCCATCCCCTCGATGTTCTCTTTTAACTCGGCGGTAGGCGCGTGCGAAACCTGCCGAGGGTTTGGTCGCGTGATTGGCGTGGACTACGGGCTGGTGATTCCGAATGACAAGCTCACTTTGCGTGCTGGCGCGATCAAAACTATTCAAACCCCAGCGTGGGTTGAAACGCAAGAAGACCTGATGCGTCACGCCGAAGCCGAAGGTATTCCGCGCGACACGCCTTGGTACAAGCTGAGCCAAGAGCACAAGGACTGGGTCATTCACGGCTCGCCTTTGTGGAAGGGCAAATGGAACCACCAGTGGTACGGCGTCAAACGATTCTTTGAATACTTAGAAACCAAGTCGTACAAAATGCACATCCGTGTGCTGCTGTCTAAATACCGCAGCTACACCACGTGCGGCACTTGCGCTGGCGCACGCCTGAAGACCGACAGCTTGCTGTGGCGCATCGGCTCCAAAGTACATGCCGACGTGGTGCTGCCACCCGATAAACGCTTCATGCCTCATGGGGCGCAATGGACCCGAGCCCAACTCGAAGTCATGCCTGGCCTGTGCCTGCATGACTTGATGCGTTTGCCCATAGACAAGCTCCACCAGTTTTTTAATGCCACGCAGGTGGATGTGGCGGGCGCCGATGCGCAAGCTCTGCATTTGCTGATGGACGAAATTCGCACACGCTTGAAATACCTCAGCGACGTGGGCATTGGTTACCTCACGCTGGACCGACAAAGCCGCACGCTCAGCGGCGGCGAGGTGCAGCGCATCAACCTCACCACGGCACTTGGCACTTCGTTGGTCAACACCTTGTTTGTGTTGGACGAGCCCAGCATTGGCTTGCATCCGCGCGACATGAACCGCATCAACCAAGCCATGCTGCGTTTGCGCAACGCAGGCAACACCTTGGTGGTGGTGGAGCACGACCCTGCCGTGATGATGTGCGCCGACCGCATCATCGACATGGGCCCTGGCCCCGGTGTGAAGGGCGGGCAAATTGTGTTTGACGGCACAACCGAAGCCTTGAAATCAGCCGACACACTCACGGGCGCGTATTTGGGCGCACGCAAAACTATTGGCCTAGGCCTCAAGCGCGTGGTGACCGACAACACGCCACGCCTAATTTTGGAAGGCGCCCGCGAACACAACCTGCAAAACCTGAGCATCGAGTTTCCCTTGCAACGCTTGGTGTGTATCACCGGCGTCAGCGGCTCGGGCAAATCCACCCTCATTCAAGACGTGCTCACGCCCGCCTTGCTGCGTCACTTTGGCCGCGCCACAGAAACGCCAGGCGCACATGACCGTTTGCTGGGTGCTGACTATCTCAGCGACGTGGTATTTGTGGACCAGTCCCCCATCGGCAAAACCGCACGCTCCAACCCCGCCAGCTACGTGGGCGCATGGGACGCAGTACGAGAAATTTTTGCTGTCGCACCCTTGTCCAAACAACGCGGCTACACCGCCTCCAAGTTCAGCTTCAACAGCGGCGATGGCCGCTGCCCCACCTGCGGTGGTTCAGGCTTTGAGCACGTTGAAATGCAGTTCTTGAGCGACGTGTATTTGCGTTGCCAAGACTGCAATGGCCAACGCTACCGTCCAGAAATCCTAGAAGTCCGCATCGAACGCGAAATTCGCAATGGGGCAGCGCGTGCAACGTCTTGCTCCTCTTCGCTGCGCTCAGAATGTCGCGGCGACGTCACCCCCACTGCCCCATCGCGAATTTCGCTCAACGTGGCGGATGTGCTTGAGTTGACAGTTGGGGAGGCGCTGGAGATTTTTGCCAATGACCGTGAAGTGGTGCGCGCCCTGCAACCCATCGTCGACGTCGGCTTGGACTATGTGAAGCTCGGCCAGCCGGTTCCGACCTTAAGCGGCGGCGAGGCACAACGCCTGAAGCTTGCTGGCTTCTTGGCCGAAGCCGCCAAAGCCAAAACATCAAGCAGGCAATCGCTCGCCAAAAAGGGCGTGTTGTTCATGTTCGACGAGCCCACCACGGGGCTGCACTTTGACGACATCGCCAAGCTCATGCGTGCCATGCGCCGCTTGCTGGAAGACGGCAACTCGCTCATCGTTATCGAACACAACTTGGATGTGATTCGTGCCAGCGATTGGTTGATTGACCTTGGCCCCGAAGGAGGCGACGCCGGTGGTTTCTTGGTGGCCGAAGGCACGCCCGAAGAGGTGCGTTTGCACCTCACCTCGCACACGGGCAAAGCCCTGCGCGACTACGCCGCGTCGATGGGCGTGGTGTATGAGATTGATGGCGAGAAAGCCTCTGCTGGGCTGCTGGCCGCTGAAGACACCGCTCGGTTTGCCAAGGCTGCGCGTGGCGCGTCTGTGGCCGATGGTGCGATTCAAATCATCAACGCCAAAGAGCACAACCTCAAAAGTTTGAGCGTCAACATTCCGCGCGGCAAGTTCAACGTCATCACGGGCGTGTCGGGCTCGGGCAAGTCCACGCTAGCGTTTGATATTTTGTTCAACGAAGGACAGCGACGGTATTTAGAAAGTCTCAACGCCTACGCCCGCAGCATCGTGCAGCCTGCCGGCCGCCCCGAAGTGGATGCGGTGTATGGCATTCCGCCCACGGTGGCCATTGAACAACGCTTGAGCCGAGGTGGTCGCAAGTCCACTGTAGGCACGACCACCGAGGTGTGGCATTTCCTGCGCTTGTTGTACGTCAAGCTCGGCACACAACATTGCACTCACGATGGTGCGGCAGTGCAGCCGCAAACCGCAGAGCGTATTGCTGCTCAGCTGATGCGCGAATTCAAAGGTCAGCACATTGGGCTGATGAGCCCGCTGGTGATGAACCGCAAAGGCGTGTACACCGAGCTGGCCGATTGGGCGCGCCCACGTGGCTACACCCACTTGCGCGTGGATGGCCACTTTTTGCCCACCAATGGCTTTCCGCGTTTGGACCGTTTCAAAGAACACACCATCGAGTTGCCAATCGCCAGCCTAGAGGTCTCTGCGCAAAACGAAGTGGCGCTGCGCCAAGCACTGACCACCGCGCTGGAGCACGGCAAAGGCGTGGTGCATGTGTTGAGTCAGCTCGACGGTTTGCGCGAAGCCATGGAAGCAGGCACAGAGACCAACAGCATTGGCCGCTTGGATGTGTACTCCACCAAGCGCGCCTGCCCCGTGTGCGACACCTCGTATGCCGAGCTGGATCCGCGCTTGTTCTCTTATAACAGCAAACACGGCTGGTGCAACGACTGCGTGGGCACCGGCGTGAAGCTCAACAAAGACCAGCGCATGGTGCTGGACGATTCGGTGCGTGACGACAAAGACAAAGGCCGCGAACAAACTTTTGCCGAACCCGATGTGGACGATTTGGTAGACGTGGCTTGCCCAAGCTGCGAAGGCACACGCCTCAACGCCACAGCTCGTGCCGTGAAGTTTGCAGGCGTCGGCATCACCGACATCGCACGCTTGAGCGTGACCGAGATTCGCAAGTGGGTGGAAAAGCTGGCCATGACGGGCCGCGATGCCGACATTGCCCGCGATTTGTTGCCAGAAATCAAAAGCCGTTTGGAGTTCTTAGAGCAAGTGGGGTTGAACTACCTCACGCTTGACCGTGGAGCGCCCACGCTCAGCGGCGGTGAAGCACAACGCATTCGCTTGGCGGCGCAGTTGGGCAGCAACTTGCAAGGCGTTTGTTATGTGTTGGACGAGCCCACCATCGGCTTGCACGCACGCGACAACCAAATTTTGTTGAACGCCCTGCATTTGCTCAGCGAGAAGGGCAACACCTTGGTGGTGGTGGAGCATGACGAAGACACCATTCGCCGTGCGGACCACATCATCGACATTGGGCCTAGCGCGGGTAAGCGCGGCGGGCGGTTGGTGGGTGAGGGGTCTGTGAAGGACATTACCGACCAAGCGGAATCGCAAACGGGTCGGTATTTGTTGCATGCGATGCGGCATCCGTTGCAGGCGCGTCGGCCTGTTACCTCACTCGCTGCGGAGGACGAGGCATTGCCGGGCTCCTCATGCGGCGAGCCAAAATCGTCACCCGGCAACGCCTCATCCTCCTCCGAGGGGTTGGTTCTTAACTGGCTGTCGTTAGAAGGCGCTTCGCTGCACAACTTGAACGACGTGAGCGTGGATGTTCCACTCAAACGTTTGGTGGCGGTGACGGGTGTGTCTGGCTCAGGCAAGTCCACGTTGGCACGAGATGTGTTGTTGCACAACGTAGCCGCAGCTGTGGCGCAGCGTTCAACGCAGGCGGGCCGCAAGCTTGACGACGAAGGTAAGCATCCTGCATGGGTGGGTTGCACGGGCTTAGACGGTTATCAAACCATTGACCGTGTGTTGGAAGTGGACCAAACGCCGATTGGCAAAACGCCGCGCAGCTGCCCCGCAACGTACATTGGGTTTTGGGACACGATTCGCAAACTCTTCGCCGAAACCTTAGAGGCCAAAGCCCGTGGCTATGGTGCGGGGCGCTTCAGCTTCAACACCGGCGAAGGCCGCTGTCACACCTGCGAAGGCCAAGGCTTGCGCACCATTGAGATGAGCTTTTTGCCCGATGTGAAAGTGCCGTGCGAAACCTGTCGCGGTGCACGCTTCAACCCCGAAACATTGGCGGTCAGCTGGCGCGGAAAAAGCATTGGTGATGTATTGCAGATGGAGGTCGACGAGGCGGTGGCGTTCTTTGCCACCATGCCCAACATCGCGCATCCGTTGCAACTTCTCAAAGACGTGGGCTTGGGCTACCTCACCTTGGGTCAGCCCTCACCCACGCTCAGCGGCGGAGAGGCACAGCGCATCAAGCTGGTGACCGAGCTCAGCAAAGTGCGTGACGACGTGACCCGCCGTGGCAACAAAGCGCCGCACACCTTGTATGTGTTGGACGAACCCACGGTCGGTTTGCACATGGCCGATGTGGACAAGCTCATTCGCGTGTTGCACCGCTTGGTCGATGGGGGCCACAGCGTGGTGGTGATTGAGCACGACCTCGATGTGGTGGCCGAAGCCGATTGGATCATTGACCTCGGCCCAGAGGGGGGCGATGGCGGTGGCTTGATCGTGGCAGCGGATACACCCGAGGCGGTGGTGGCTTTGGGCACGCACACCGGTGTGGCTTTGGCGCATGTGCTAGCTCGAGCCTGATGCGTGCAACGCGAAGAGAGGCTCAGTGGTGTTGCCCGTAGCGACATTCTGAGCGCAGCGAAGAGGAGCCTAGGGCAATGCCACTGAGCCTCTCTTCACTACAAAATCAGCCAGCCTTAGACAACGCCAACCCCGCATGCTCTCGCAGCGGATGGAAGTGAATCTTAGGAAACCGCTCTTGCGCCAACCGCACGTCATAAGGCGAGGTGCACAGATACGCCAAGGTGTTGGCCGCGTCCAACGCCATGCGCTGTGGGTACGCGTAGTTGAACTCGCGCAGCTCTGTCGGTGTGTCCGCGGTGATCCAACGCGCACCGGTGTACTGGCAGCTCTCTAGCTTCACATCGCAGTCGTATTCGGCTTTCAAGCGGTGTTGCACCACTTCAAACTGCAACTGGCCCACGGCACCCAGCAGCATGGCGCCACCGGCTTCGGGTTTGAACACCTGAATCGCGCCTTCTTCACCCAACTGGTCCAAGCCTTGTTGCAGTTGTTTGGTGCGCAATGGGTTTTTCAAAATCACGGTCATGAACAGCTCAGGGGCAAAGAACGGCAAGCCGGTGAATTGCAGTGCGGGTCCATCAGTGATGGTGTCACCCAGCTGCACACCGCCGTGGGTGGTGAAGCCGATGATGTCGCCCGCGTAGGCTTCTTCCACCGCCTCGCGACGCTGTGACATGAACGTCACCACGCTGGTGGGGCGCAACTCTTTGGCGGTACGTTGCACCTTGAGCTTCATGCCGGGGGTGAACTTGCCCGAGGCCACACGCACAAAGGCAATGCGGTCGCGGTGGTTGGCATCCATGTTGGCTTGCACCTTGAACACCACGCCCGCGAAGCCTTCGTCTTCGGGCTGAATGGTCTTCTCCACCGTTTGGTGGTTCACGACCAAGTGGCTCAAGCGGGGGCGCGGCGCGGGAGCGAGGTCGACCAAGGCGTCGAGCACCTCCATCACGCCAAAGTTGTTCACGCCCGAGCCAAAGAACACGGGGGTTTGTTTGCCGGCTAAGAAGGCCTCTTTGTCAAACGTGGGGGATGCGCCGGTGGCCAGCTCCATGCTTTCCATGGCGGAGACCCACTCTGCGCCAAAGCGTTCGGCGAGGAACGCTTGCTCGGTGAGCGCGTGTGTTTCAAAGTCTTGTGGCAAACGCTCGCTGCCGGAGTCAAACACGGTCATGGCTTGCGTTCGCAAGTTGATGATGCCGCCGAACAATTTGCCTTGGCCCACAGGCCAAGTCATGGGCACGCAGGGCATGCCCAGTTCGCGTTCAACTTCGTCGAGGATGTCGAGGGGGTCGCGCACTTCGCGGTCCATTTTGTTGACGAAGGTGATGATGGGGGTGTCGCGTTGACGGCAGACCTCAATCAAGCGACGGGTTTGCGCCTCCACACCGTTGGCGGCGTCAATCACCATCAAGGCCGAGTCGACGGCGGTGAGCACACGGTAGGTGTCTTCCGAGAAGTCTTTGTGGCCGGGGGTGTCGAGCAGGTTGATCACGCGGTCGCGGTAAAGCATCTGCATGACCGACGAGGCCACCGAGATGCCGCGCTGCTTTTCAATCTCCATCCAGTCTGAAGTGGCGTGGCGGCTGGCTTTTCGGCCTTTCACAGCGCCCGCGATTTGGATCGCGCCTGAAAACAGCAGCAGCTTTTCGGTGAGCGTGGTTTTACCCGCATCAGGGTGAGAAATGATGGCAAAGGTGCGGCGGCGGCGCACTTCGTTCAAAAAGGAGCTCATGGGGTCTATATAAAAGGGGTTGCCTAGAAAAATGGCAAAACAAGGCGGGAATCATAGCGCTGGGCCCGTGGCGAAGCAGGGTTTTTAGAAGTTCGTTTAAAATCTTGACTATCCGAGGAGCGCTGCAGCCTGTCGGCCCGCAATGGGTTGATTCACAGGTGAGGCTCGGACTGCCAACCGCGCTCACCCACTAGTCGACGTGAGGTGAGCTCCTCGAAGATTTCTTCGGACTCCCAGATGACGCTCACCGCGCGTCGCTAGTGGCTCTGCCAACTTTTGGAGTCTCACAAATGAACGCTGTTCTTAAAACCAACGCTGCCGCTGATTACATCGTGGCTGACATGTCTTTGGCCGCTTGGGGCCGCAAAGAAATCAAAGTCGCCGAAACCGAAATGCCCGGTTTGATGGCCATTCGCGAAGAATTCGCCAAAGCGCAGCCTTTAAAAGGCGCTCGCGTGACGGGTTCTTTGCACATGACCATTCAAACGGCCGTGCTGATCGAAACCTTGAAGTCTTTGGGCGCTGACGTGCGCTGGGCTTCTTGCAACATTTACTCGACCCAAGACCACGCCGCGGCTGCTATTGCTGATGCTGGCATTCCTGTGTTTGCCACCAAAGGCGAAACCTTGGCAGAGTACTGGGACTACACCCACCGCATCTTTGAATTCGGTGCCAAAGGCGCTGAAGGCGAAGGCCCCAACATGATTTTGGACGACGGCGGCGATGCCACGTTGTTGATGCATTTGGGCAAGCGCGCTGAAACCGACGCGTCTTTGATCGCCAACCCGACCAGCGAAGAAGAAACGTGTTTGTTCAACGCCATCAAAGACAAGTTGGCCATTGACGCAACTTGGTACAGCCGCAAGGGCGCGCACATCATTGGCGTGACCGAAGAGACCACCACCGGCGTGTTGCGCTTGAACGAAATGGCCGCCAAAGGCAGCCTGATGTTCCGTGCCATCAACGTGAACGACTCGGTGACCAAGAGCAAGTTTGACAACCTCTACGGCTGCCGCGAATCTTTGGTGGACTCCATCAAGCGCGCCACCGACGTGATGATCGCTGGCAAAGTGGCTTGCGTGGCCGGTTACGGCGACGTGGGCAAAGGTTCTGCCCAAGCCTTGCGCGCTTTGAGCGCCCAAGTGTGGGTGACCGAAATCGACCCGATCAACGCCCTGCAAGCCGCGATGGAAGGCTACAAAGTGGTCACCATGGAATACGCGGCTGACAAGTGCGACATCTTCGTGTCGGCCACCGGCAACAAGAACGTGATCCGCTACGAACACATGGCCGCCATGAAAGACGAAGCCATCGTTTGCA
>NZ_JBBAOV010000023.1:0-21540 GCF_040401135.1 Limnohabitans sp.
CACACCCGGCATGACCGCAAGTGTCGAAATTCGGACCGGACAAAAAACGGTGCTGGAGTATCTATTCCGCCCCTTGCAAAACGTGTCGCAGGCTTTGCGCGAGCGTTGATTTAGGAAGTGAGCACACCGCGCTCTAGCGTGTAGCTGCGGTCACTCACCCATTGCGCGAAGTGCGTGTTTTGCTCGGACAGCAACACGCTCACGCCTTGTCGTTTGAGCGCCAAAATCATTTCACCCATTTGCTCCACGATGACGGGTGCAACGCCCTCGGAGGGCTCGTCGAGCAACACCATCAGCGGGTTGGCCATAAGGGTGCGTGCCACGGTGAGCATTTGTTGTTCACCCCCGCTCATGTGGCTGGCAGGGCGATGCTGCAGGTCTGCCAAGTTGGGGAACAGCGCAAAGATTTGACCGAGTGACCATTGCGGTGCAGCTAAGCCATCGGCAAAACGGCGTGCTGTTTGCACACCAAGTTGCAAGTTTTCTAGCACCGTCAGGTCGGTGAAAATGCGGCGGTCTTCTGGCACATAGCCTAGGCCTAAACGTGCGGCTTGGTAAGGCTGGACATTTGAGATGTCGTGCCCTGCAAACTCGACGCTGCCTGTTCGACGTGGCATGAGGCCCATGATGGCTTTGAGCATGCTGGACTTGCCCGCCCCGTTGCGCCCTACAAGTGCCACCACTTCGCCGCGTTGCACATGCAGCTGCGCATCAAACACCACTTGGGCTGCGCCGTACCAAGCGTTCAAACCTTTCACGTCGAGCAGAGGGGTGTCGGCAGTCGATGTATGGGTGGACAGCGTTTGAAGCGGTTGCGATGCGCCAAAGGTTTTGCCACTGCCAAAGTACACCGCCTGCACTTGCGTGTCGGCTTGCACCTGTGTGGGCGTGCCTTGCGCGATGAGTGCACCACGCGCCATGACCAGCACGCGGTCGGCGTGTTCAAACACCACGTCCATGCTGTGTTCGGTAAACAGCACGGCCACACCGCGTTGGTTGACCAAGCTGCGCGTGAGCGCCATCAGGGCGTGGCGCTCTTCGGAGGCCATGCCCGCAGTGGGCTCGTCCATCAGCAACAAGCGCGGTTCGTTGGCCAAGGCCATGGCCAGTTCAAGGCGCTTCACATCGCCATAGGCGAGTGCGTGGCCGGGCCGATTTGCCTGGGTGTCCAGTTGCACTTGCTCTAACAGCTGCAACGCATCGGCGCGACGATAGTGGGTGGCGCGTTGCCACGGCCAAAGCGATCGGCCATCGGCCGAGAGCAGCGCCATTTGCACGTTTTCAGCGACCGTTAGCGAGCCAAAAGTTTGTGCTACTTGAAACGTGCGGCTCACGCCCATACGCCACAGCTCATGCGGTTTGCGGCCCAGTAGCGACACGCCGTTCAGGGTGATGCTGCCGCTGTCGGGGCTGAGCTGACCATTGACCAAATTGAAGGTGGTGGATTTGCCGGCACCGTTAGGGCCGATAAGCGCGAGCAATTCGCCAGCTTGCAAGCTGAACGACACATCGTTGACAGCTTGGTTGCCACCGAAGGATTTGTGCAGGTGTTGAACGCTAAGCAGCGTGCTGTTGCCGTGTGTGTTCATGCATGACCTCGCGCATGGAATGCAAGCAATCGTTGCCACAACGCCTGCACCGATCCGGCAATGCCTTGCGGAAACACCAGCACCAATAGCAACATGCTGGCACCCAACACCGCGCGCCAGTAGTCGGTGCTGCGGGCCAAGCTGTCTTGCAGCGCTGTGAATGTCACGGCGCCCACCAGTGGCCCAACCAAGGTGTGCAGCCCACCCAGTAGCACCATGACCAAGCCATCGACCGATCTACTCACGCCCAACACATCGGGTGAGATGCTGCCTTTTGAAAACGCAAACAATGCGCCCGCCAAACCCGCAAAACCCGCAGCCACCAAAAAGCCCAGCCACTGCACATGCGCCACATTCAGTCCCGTGGCCTCGGCGCGGCCCAGCGAATCGCGACTGGCACGCAGGGCGTAGCCGAGGGGAGACATCAACACGCGGCGAAGCGCCATGACGCTGATCGCCACAAGCGCAAGCGTGAGCCAGTAATAAGCTGCTTTGTCTTGCAACCAATCGCTAGGCCACACACCCGTGATGCCGTTGCTGCCGCCCGTGAAATCGTCCCACTGAAAACAGATGGACCACACAATTTGTGCAAACGCCAAAGTAAGCATGGCCAAGTACACGCCCGACAAGCGCACGGCAAACCAAGCGATAGGCGCAGCCACCAAAGCGCTGACGAGAGGTGCCAACAACAACGCGGTTTCGCTGGACACGCCGGCACGTAACACCAACAACGCTGCCGCATACGCGCCCACGCCAAAGTAAGCCGCATGGCCAAACGAGTGCATGCCCGCAGGCCCCATGATGAAGTGAAGACTCGCGGCAAACAACGCGGCAATCAGCAGGTCAATACCCAACACCAATGTGTAGGGCGAATCCGTGGTGAGCAGGGGTAGCACCAGCAAGGCCGCGCCCGCCAGCATCCAAGCAACTTGTGTGCGCATGCCGCCTAAAACAAACGGCACGTCGTGCTCGGTACTGGCTCGTGGAGTGCTTTGCGGCTTGCCCAGCAAACCCCAGGGGCGAACCATCAGCACCGCCGCCATCACCAAAAATTCGGCCACAAGTGTGAGTTTAGAAAACGCAAACGACATGCCAAAAATTTCCACCGTGCCCACCGCAATGCACAGTGCTTTGATTTCGGCAATCAACAACGCAGCCACAAACGCACCAGGAATCGAGCCCATGCCACCCACCACAACCACCACAAACGCGTCACCAATCGTGGCCATGTCCAGTCCCAAGTGCGCGGGTTCCCGGGGCAGTTGCAGTGCGCCGCCCAAGCCAGCCAAAGCGCAGCCGAGCGCAAACACAGCGGTAAACAAGTGGCGTGGGTCCACCCCCAAGGCGCCCAGCATCTCGCGGTCTTGCGTGGCGGCGCGGACCAACACGCCAAAACGCGTGCGCTGCAAAGTCCACCACAACACGGCCAACACCATTGGGCCAATGGCGATCAAAAACAAGTCATAGGTGGGAAAGCGACGGCCCAAAATATCGACTGCACCACCCAGCCCTGGTGCGCGTGGGCCAAGTAAATCTTCCGCACCCCATAGCCACAGCGTGCCGTCTTGGATAACAAGCACCAAGGCAAAGGTGGCCAGCAACTGAAACAGCTCAGGGGCTTTGTAAATGCGGCGCAGCACCAGCACTTCTACCACCGCACCCAATACACCAGTGACAAGCGAAGCACAAAGTAAAAGCAAAAAGTAGGCAATGGTCTGGCTGGCGCTTTGGCCCCCAAAATTACCCAGCACCACGCTCAAGGCCGAAGACACAGCAGGCGCTGCATGCGACACCAGCGAGTAAGCCACATACACACCCAACATGAAGAACGAGCCATGCGCAAAGTTGACGATGCGCGTCACGCCAAAGATGAGCGACAACCCTGCCGCCACCAAAAACAAAGACGACGCACTGGCCAACCCGTTGAGGGCTTGAACAAGGAAGCTGGCGACATCCATAAGAGGTGTGAGTGCTTGAAATTAAAACGCCCGCAAAAGGCGGGCGTTGTGTTGGGGATGGGAAGGCTTTTAATTGCTCGGCCGGAGTTTCTTCACAACGTCATCGCTGGGTTGCACGCTGGCGCCGTCGATGTAGCGGTAGTCTACCAACACGCCCCTGCCATTGTCGTTTTTGGTGCGGCCCAAGAACGCACCCATGGTGGACTGGTTGTCTTGCTTACGGAACGTGGCTTTGCCAAACGGTGTGGTGAAGTTCAAACCGCTGAAAGCGGTGATCAGCTTTTCAGTCTCCGTGCTTTTGGCTTTGGTGATGCCAGCGGCCAAGGCGTGAATCATGCTGTAGCCCACGACCGAGCCCAACCGGGGGTGGTCGTTGTACTTGCGGTGGTAAGCCAAATAAAACGCTTTGTGCTCGGGCGTTTGCACGCCGTACCAAGGGTAGCCGGTGACGATCCAGCCGTTGGGCGTTTCGTCTTTGAGGGGCTCTAAGTATTCGGGTTCGCCCGTGAGCAAGCTCACCACTTCGCGTCCTTGGAACAGTCCGCGGGTGTTGCCTTCGCGCACAAACTTGGCAAGGTCGGTGGCAAACAGCACGTTAAAAATAGCGTCGGGTTTGGCATCTGCCAGGGCTTGGGTGACCGAGCCCGCGTCAATCTTGCCCAGTGCGGGGGCTTGTTCGCCCACAAATTCCACATCGGGCTGTGCGGCCTTCAGCAGTTGTTTGAAAGTGGCAGCGGCCGACTGGCCGTATTCGTAGTTGGGGTACACCACGGCCCAGCGTTTTTTCTTGAGCTTGGCAGCTTCGGGCACCAGCATGGCCACTTGCATGTAAGTGCTGGCGCGCAGGCGGTAGGTGTAGCGGTTGCCGTTTTGCCACACCATTTTGTCGGTCAAGGGCTCGCCCGCGAGGAAGAACACTTTGCGCTGCTTGGCAAAGTCCCCCAGTGCCAAACCAATGTGCGAGAGGAACGCGCCAGACAGTACATCCACTTTTTCGCGGCTCAGCAGCTCTTCGGCGGCACGCACGGCGTCGCCAGGCGAAGCGTTGTCGTCTCGCGTAATCAGTTGCAGCTGCTTGCCATTCACACCGCCCGCGGCGTTGATTTCTTCTACCGCCAGCTCCATGCCTTTTTTGTAGGGGTCAAGGAATGCTGGCTGGGCTTTGTAGCTGTTGATTTCGCCAATCTTGATGACGTTTTGGGCAAACACAGGCAAGGAGACAAGGCTCAAGGCCAGGGCGGCGGTGCGCCAGGTGGTGGGATAGCAGAAGTTCATATCAGCTTTACGAAAAACAGAAAACTCGATTGTCTTGCAAACGGGGGCGGCACCTTATAGTCTCAGGCAAATACTTTTTAATGTTTCCAAGGGGTTGCCCAAATGCTTGTTAACTGCGTGGCTTATCAAGAGGGTCAAAAATTAGCGGATATTCCCATTGCGGATATCAGCGATTGGTTGGCAAAACCGGGCTGTTTTATTTGGGTTGCTTTGCGCGATGCGGCACCTGCGGAACTGGCACAAATGCAGGAAGAGTTCGACTTGCACCCCTTGGCGGTCGAGGATGCCTCGCGGGGCCACCAGCGTCCCAAAATTGAAGAGTACGGCGACATCGTTTTTGTGGTGATGCACCTGTTGGAAATACAGCAAGACGAGGTGCATGTGGGAGAAGTGGCGGTGTTTGTCGGGCGTAACTTTGTGTTGTCTGTGCGTAACGGTAGCCAGCAAAACTTCATGGGTGTGCGCGAGCGTTGCGAACGCGAACCCGAGTTGCTCAAGCAGGGCTCAGGTTTTGTGGCCTATGCCTTGATGGACACGGTGGTGGACCGCTATTTCCCATTTGTCGAAGCGCTAGAGGCGGACTTGGAAGAAGTGGAAGACCAAATTTTTGAGCGTGGATCAGCCCGCTGGAACATCGAGCGGCTTTATGCCCTCAAGCACAGAAGCTCCACGTTGCGCCATGCCGTGGTGCCGTTGCTGGAGATGGTTGGCAAACTGCACGGCGGGCGCGTGCCTGCGGTGTGCCAAGCCAGTCAAGAATATTTTCGCGATGTGCACGACCATTTGGCACGCATCAACAGCGCCATCGATGCGGTGCGCGACACCATTGCCACGGCGATTCAGGTCAATCTGTCTTTGGTCACCATTGAAGAGTCAGAGGTCACCAAGCGCTTGGCGGCCTGGGCGGCCATCTTTGCGGTGTCCACGGCGCTGGCAGGCATCTGGGGCATGAATTTTGAAGTGATGCCCGAGCTCAAGTGGGCTTACGGTTACCCCATGGCGCTGGGCATCATTGGCTTTACAGCCGCATACTTGTATTGGCGTTTTCGCAAGCGCGGCTGGTTGTAATTTTGAGGGCCTAATTAGGCCTCCAAACGCGCCGCCAAAGCAGCCTTGGTGGTGGTCATCTCGGCGGGCAAGTGGAAGGCCAATTGCGTGAACAACTCTTCGTGCAGTTTCAACTCGGCCACCCACGCTGCTTTGTCAATGTGGGTGACGGTGTTGAATTGCTCGGCTGTGAAGTTCAAGCCGGTCCAGGTGATTTCTTCAAAGGTGGGGCTCACGCCAAACACGTTTTCTTTGCCGTGTGCCTTGCCTTCGATGCGGTCAATCATCCACTTCAAGACGCGCATGTTTTCGCCGTAGCCTGGCCACACAAACTTGCCATCGTCACCTTTGCGGAACCAGTTGACACAGTAAATTGATGGCACTTTGGCGCCGCCAGCTTTGAGCTTGTCGCCCATGTCGAGCCAGTGCTGAAAGTAATCGCTCATGTTGTAGCCGATGAAGGGCAACATGGCGAACGGATCGCGGCGCACCACGCCTTGTTGGCCAGCGGCGGCGGCGGTGGTTTCAGAGCCCATGGTGGCGGCCATGTAAACGCCTTCGGTCCAGTTGCGTGCTTCGGTGACCAAAGGCACGGTGGTAGAGCGGCGGCCGCCGAAGATAAACGCATCAATGGCTACGCCGTCAGCGTCGTCCCATTGGCTGTCCAAGGCCGGGTTGTTGGTGGCGGCCACAGTAAAGCGGGCGTTGGGGTGGGCGGCTTTGGCGCCAGTTTCTTTGGCGATCTGGGGCGTCCAGTCTTTGCCTTGCCAGTCGATCAAATGGTCGGGCAACTTGCCGGTGTCTTTTTCCATGCCTTCCCACCACACGTCGCCGTCGTCGGTGAGCGCGACGTTGGTGTAAATCACGTTTTTGTCCAAGCTGGCCATGCAGTTGGGGTTGGTGTGAAAGTTGGTGCCTGGGGCCACGCCAAAGTAGCCAGCCTCTGGGTTGATGGCGTACAACTTGCCGTCCGCGTTGGGTTTGATCCACGCGATGTCGTCACCAATGGTGGTGACTTTCCAGCCATCAAAGCCTTCGGGCGGAACCAGCATGGAGAAGTTGGTTTTGCCGCATGCGCTGGGGAACGCCGCTGCCACGTGGTATTTTTTACCTTGTGGGTTGGTCACGCCCAAGATGAGCATGTGTTCGGCCAGCCATCCTTGGTCATGGCCCATGTTGGACGCAATGCGCAAAGCAAAGCACTTCTTACCCAGCAAGGCGTTGCCGCCGTAACCTGAGCCGTAAGACCAGATTTCGCGGGTCTCTGGGTAATGCACGATGTATTTTGTTTTGTTGCAAGCCCACTTGACGTCAGCTTGACCCGCAGCGAGGGGCGCACCCACAGTGTGCACGCAGGGCACGTAGTGACCATCTGTACCGATGACGTCGTAAACGGCCTTGCCCATACGCGTCATGATTTTTTGACTCACTGCCACATAAGGGCTATCGGATAGCTCGATGCCCACGTGGGCAATGTGCGAACCCATAGGGCCCATGCTGAAAGGCACCACATACATGGTGCGGCCTTTCATGCAACCGTCAAACAGGGGTTGCAATGTGTTGCGCATTTCGGCGGGAGCCATCCAGTTGTTGGTGGGGCCGGCGTTTTCTTTTTTCTCAGAGCAGATGAAGGTGCGGTCTTCCACGCGTGCCACGTCGGTCGGGTCAGAACACGCCAAATACGAGTTGGGGCGCTTGGTGGCGTTTAGTTTTTTGAAGGTGCCTTTGTCGACCAGCAATTGGCACAGGCGGTCGTATTCTTCTTGGCTGCCGTCGCACCAATAAACGGTGTCGGGTTTGCACAAGGCGGCCATTTCGCCAACCCAAGCCACTAGCTTGGGGTTTTTTACATACGCGGGTGCGTTGATGTTCATGGAAAGCTCCTAAGTCAAAAAATTGAGGCCAGAGCCCAGCCTGTTAAAGCGCTAGGCGCTGACCTCAATTCATTGTTGCGGGCCTACACCAGCAGGATGGCTATTTTATGAAACTCTGTCTTGGTTCAGGCTTGCAAAAACCCTAAGACTGGCATGAAAAGTCCGAAAAGTATTACTTTTAAAGGTGTTTTTGTAACTTAGGCGATTGGATTGGTTATAAGTGACTAAGAAAAAAGCGCCTCGAAAGGCGCTCTTTAATGTGCAAGACCGACGAACTTTCAGTCAAGACAATGTTTTAGGCCATGTACATGGCAATGAAAATCATCAGGAACATCAAAATGCCACCCACGACGGGCAACACGATGGGCATCATGGGCACGATGGATTCGACAACGTCTTGCTCGGTGCCGTGTTCTGGTTTGTGGTCGGACATGGAAAGTTTCCTCAGAAAGTTTGAACTTGCATGAATTCTAGGGGAAATGTGAAACCCCTTTGTTGCCGATAGCTTAAGCGGGCAGCGCCACCACGCGCAACACCTCGTCGCCGTAAGCCTCTAGTTTTTTGGCGCCTATGCCGGCGATGCCTTGCAGCGCTTCAAGGTCGTGCGGCTCGGCCTGTGCGATGGCGGCCAGGGTGGCATCGTGGAAGATGACGTAGGCGGGCAAGTTGTGCGACTTGGCCACCTCGGCCCGCCACGCCTTGAGGGCGTCATAGCGTTGCTGGCCTGCATCGTCCAGCGCGATGGGCGCAGGTTTGGATGTGCCACTGGCGGTGCTTTTGGCTTTACGGTCACCCTTGCGGTCCGCCGGGGTGGACACCGAGGCGCGGAGCCGCACCGACACGTCGCCCTTTAGTACGGCTCGCGAGGCCTCGGTCAAATACAAAGTGTTGAAGGCTTGCGCGTCCACGCCTAACGCGCCCAAGGCGATGAGCTGGCGCAGCACGCCGCGCAACTGCACCTCGGTGAAATGTGCGCCTATGCCAAAGGTGCTGAGTTTTTCGTGGCTGTATTGACTGACTTTGTCGGTGACTTTGCCGCGCAAGATATCCATCATGTGGCCTGCGCCAAAAGACATGCCGCTCTGCTGTTTGACGCGGTAGAGGGTGGACAACAGCATGCGGGCGGCTTCGGTGCCGTCCCAAATTTCTGGGGGCTGCAGGCAGTTGTCGCAATTTCCGCAAGTCAGGCGAACTTGCCCGTCCTCTGCGGATTTGTAGGTTTCATCAAAGTAGCCCAGCAGGCGCACGCGGCGGCAGTCGGTGGCTTCGGCCAAGGCCAGCAGCGCGTCGAGTTTGCCGCGCATGGCTTGTTTGAAGTCTTCGCCCGCGGGGCTTTCGTCGATCATGCGGCGCTGGTTCACCACGTCGTTTAGGCCGTAGGCCATCCACGCGTGGGCGGCTTGGCCGTCGCGTCCGCCACGGCCCGTTTCTTGGTAATAGCCTTCGATGTTTTTGGGCATATCCAAATGGGCCACAAAGCGCACATCGGGTTTGTCGATGCCCATGCCAAACGCGATGGTGGCGACCATCACTAAACCGTCTTCACGCAAAAAACGGTTTTGGTGCTTTTGACGAATGGCGCCATCCAGCCCAGCGTGATACGGCAGCGCGGCAATGCCGGCAGCGCACAAAAGTTTGGCGACCTCTTCGACGCGTTTGCGCGATTGGCAATAGACGATGCCACTGTCTTGCCAGTCTGGCCCCGTGTGCTCGCGTTGGATAAAACGCAGCAACTGTTGCGAGGCGTCCTTTTTTTCCACGATGGTGTAGCGGATGTTGGGGCGGTCAAAGCTGCTGACAAACTGTTGTGCATTTTCCAGCTGCAAGCGCTCGACGATGTCGGCCCGCGTCAGCGCATCGGCGGTGGCAGTCAGCGCTAGGCGCGGCACGCCGGCATAGCGCTCGTGCAGCACGGTGAGGGCGCGGTATTCGGGGCGGAAGTCGTGGCCCCATTGGCTTACGCAATGCGCTTCGTCAATCGCAAATAGGCTGAGCTGGCCTTGCTCGAACAGGGCATCCAGCTGTGCCAAAAAGCGAGGCGTGGTGATGCGCTCAGGCGCGGCGTACAGCAGGGTGATGTCGCCTCGGCGCAGGCGTTGCTCCACCGCGTTGGCTTCTTCGCCAGTGAGGCTGGAATTTAAAAACGCGGCTTCAACACCCGCCTCGTGCAGTGCGCCCACTTGGTCGTGCATCAGCGCGATCAGGGGAGAGACCACGATGGCAATGCCGTGGCCGGCCCGCTGGCGGGCAATGGCGGGGATTTGGTAGCACAGCGATTTGCCGCCGCCCGTGGGCATCAACACCAGCGCATCGCCACCACCGCACACGTGGTTGACGATGGCCTCTTGCGGACCGCGAAACGCGTTGTAACCAAAAACCTCGCGCAAGATGCTCAACGGTGAGAACAAAACTGATACCTGTGACATACAAAGAGCTGGCATTGTCCCCCATTGGAATTAGCGCAATGTACGTGCCGCTTTCACGCATCGTGCATCCGTATCGCGACCCGCTGGAGCGGTCACAATTGCCATTCAAAATTACCCAACACGCCTTCAACATTTGGATCGATGCCCATGATGAAAACCACCCTGCTTCGCGCTTGCTTGGCCTTTGGCCTTGTTTTATCCATGCCAGCGGCACTTGCACAGCAAGGGTTTTCGTTTGTGGCTTTGGGCGACTTGCCCTACGGCTCTCCCGAAAAAGCCTACGTCCCTTACCGTGCGCTGATCGATCGCATCAACCAAGTGGGCCCCGACTTCTCAATCCATGTGGGCGATATTAAATCGGGCTCTACCTTGTGCAGCGATGAGGAGTTTGCCAACCAGCTTCAACACTTTCAGCGCTTCAAGGGCGCGGTGGTGTTCACGCCGGGCGACAACGAGTGGACTGATTGCCACCGCGCCAACAACGGCGGGTATGACCCGCTGGAGCGTTTGGCCGCTTTGCGAAAAGGCTTTTTCAAACCGGGTCAGTCATTGGGCAGCCAGCCCATCCGTGTGCAAAGCCAAGCCCAGCGCACGCCAGCCTTTGCCACCTATGTGGAAAACTTGCGCTGGCAGCACCAAGGCGTGCAGTTCAACACCGTGCACATCGTGGGCAGCAACAACAATTTAGAGGCGCGTGACCCTGCCGCGAGCAAAGAGTTTTATGAACGCGACGCCGCCAACATCGCTTGGATTCAGTCTGCTTTTGCAGACGCCGCCACGCAAAACCCAAGCTTGATCGTGTTTGCTTTTCAAGCCGATGTGTTTGATTCAAAAAGCATGTATGAAGACTTTCCAGGTTGGTCAGGCTTTCGTCAAAGCATTGGCGAAACCTTGCTGCCCTTGGCGCAGCGTTGGGGCAAGCCGGTGTTGGTCATTCATGGCGACAGCCATAAGTTCAAGTTGGACCAGCCTTTCACACTGAACCGTCAGCCCTTGCCCAACATCACGCGCTTGATCGTGCCGGGCGCGTCCGACGTGCGTGCGGTCAAAGTGACTGTGCAGCCAGGGGCAGCCTTGGCGTTTGAGCTGATTTCGCCAGTCCCTTGATCGGGCCATCCCCCATACGCTGACTGTCGATTCGCCTCACTTCTACAATCGTCAGCATGAAAGCCACTGCCTACACTCGCGCCCAAGCGCTGCCCGATATCCTGAAACACCGCATCGCCATCCTTGACGGCGCGATGGGCACCATGATTCAGCGATTCAAACTAGACGAAGCCCAATACCGTGGCGCGGGATACGCCGGGCCCGGCGCGCAGCTAGACAGATTCAAAGACTTCCACAAAGATGTGAAGGGCAACAACGAGTTGCTCAGCCTCACTCGCCCCGATGTGATTCGCGACATCCACGAGCGCTACCTCGCTGCGGGTGCAGACCTGATCGAAACCAACACGTTTGGCGCGACCACCATTGCGCAGGCCGATTACGACATGGCCGACTTGGCCTACGAGATGAACCTAGCCTCGGCCCGCATCGCCCGCGAGGCCTGCGACAAATACAGCACACCCGACAAGCCCCGTTTCGTGGCGGGCGCGGTGGGCCCCACCCCCAAAACAGCCAGCATCAGTCCCGATGTGAATGACGCTGGCGCACGCAATGTGAATTTTGAAGAGCTGCGCGCTGCGTATTACGACCAAGTCAAAGCCTTGGTCGAGGGCGGTTCGGACGTGTTGTTGGTGGAAACCATTTTTGACACGCTCAACGCCAAAGCCGCGTTGTTTGCGATTGAAGAGTTCTTTGAAGACTCAGGCGAACGCTTGCCCCTCATCATCAGCGGCACCGTGACCGACGCCTCCGGGCGCATCTTGAGCGGTCAAACCGTGACCGCCTTTTGGCACAGCGTGCGCCACGCGCAGCCACTGGCCATTGGCCTGAACTGCGCTTTGGGTGCCACACTGATGCGCCCCTACATCCAAGAGCTCAACAAAGTGGCCGGAGATACCTTCATCAGCTGCTACCCCAACGCCGGCTTGCCCAACCCCATGAGCGACACCGGCTTTGACGAAACGCCCGATGTCACCAGCCGCCTGCTGCACGAGTTTGCGGCAGAAGGCCTGGTGAACATCGTGGGCGGCTGCTGCGGCACCACACCCGAGCACATCGCGGCCATTGGCAACGCGGTGGCGGATCAAAAAGTCCGCGCTGTCAGTGCCGGGCCGTTCTATCGCGAAGCCGCTTAAGCATTAGCAGCAGGGCATCGCGCATACGCCACGTGGCGGATAGACAAGGTGGCGCGGCGAGTCAACAATAAGTCCTTTTGATAAAGGACGTATTTATGACTAACGAACCTTTAAGCGCCATCACAACCTCCCCCGACGCGCAAACCCGACTTGATGTGGTGTCGGCTATTTTCAAAGAGCACGGCCATGTCAATCGCCATTTGATCTCTGAAAAGTTAATGTTGACCAAACTTCAAGCCAGCCAACTACTGCGTGAATTCTTGAACGCTCATGCAGCTTTGGTGGCATGGGATGGTGCTCTCAATGCTTACCACATGAAGCCAGTGCGTAGCGTCTAAGCCCTCATTCGCGGTGCAGCCTAATCGGTGCAAAATTGGGTTTTTTTTCGCCCCACTGGAGACTGCACCCTATGCCGCACCATACATTGAGCGCCTGCGAGGCCGCCCATCAATTGGCACAACGCACGTTGCGTGCCGAAGACTTGGTGCGCGACTGCCTAGAGCGCATCGACGCCCGCGAGCCACAAGTGCAAGCATGGACGCATGTGGCGCGTGACGCTGCATTGGCCAGGGCCAAAGCCTTGGACCACGGCGCGCACCAAGGCTTGCTGCATGGCTTGCCCATCGGCGTGAAAGACCTCATTGCCACCTTTGACATGCCCACCTCATATGGCTCGGCCGTGTATGCCGGTCACCAACCTGCAAACGATGCCACCTGTGTAGCACTGGCACGTGCAGCTGGCGCGGTAGTGATGGGCAAAACGGTAACCACCGAGCTGGCCACTTTTCAGCCCAACCAAACCCGCAACCCGCGCAACCTAGCGCACACACCGGGAGGCTCGTCCTCTGGCTCGGCTGCTGCGGTGGCCGATGGCATGGTGCCTTTGGCGCTGGGTTCTCAAACGGCGGGCTCGCTGTCGCGGCCGGCGTCTTACTGCGGCGTGGTGGCCTTTAAGCCCAGCTTTGGGGGCATCAACCGCGCGGGCGCCAAGCCCTTGTCCGACACCTTGGACACCTTGGGCACCATGGCCCGCAATGTGCCCGATGCCGCATTGTTTGCAGCAGCCTTGAGCGGCCGCACATCTTGGCTGGTGCGCCCCATGGCCGAGCACCTGTCGCGCCCGTTGCGCGTGGGCTTGTGCCACACATTTGAGTGGGGGCAGGCCTTGCCTGAAACCCAAGCGGCCATGCAACATGCGGCTGCTTGTGTTCAAGCCAACAGCGCCATGGCACTAAGTGATGTGCAGCTGCCTGTGGACTACCAACAGTTGGCGCAAGCGCAAACCTACATTCAGCTGGCAGATCAAGCGCAGTCTTTTGCGTTTGAGCGCTTGCACCATTGGGCGCAACTCAGCCCCCGTTTGCAGGGCATCATGCAGGCAGGTTTGGCCGTGACTGTGGAGCAATACGACCAAGCACTAGCGCTTGTGGCGCGATGCCGCGCGCAATTGGCCGACGTGTTTCAAGACGTCGATGTGCTACTGACCCCCAGCGCACCGGGTGCTGCCCCGCTGGGACTAGACAACACGGGCGACCCCGTGTTTTGCCGCATTTGGACGGTGTTGCACACGCCCACGGTCAACATTCCTGCGGGCTTTGCGCCCAATGGCATGCCTGTGGGTTTGCAGGTGGTGGGGCCGGTGGGTGCAGATGGCTTGACGTTGGCTGCGGCGCATGCGCTACATCAATGTTTAGACGTGTCGCGGTAAAGACCCAGACCTAGTTAAAATAACCAGCACCCCAAGGAGCGTTGCAGCTTCACCCCACCTTTTCTAGGTTCGCGCGTGAAGTCAGGCTTGGGGCGAATTTTTTGCAACGACGCTCACCTGTTTTGTCAGCCCCCAGGTGAGTACCCCCATGAATTCCACTGCAGTTTCCCCCATGAAGTTGTCGGGTCTTGAGCCCGTCTCCATTGGCACTGGCACGCTGTTTGTCAACGTCGGAGAGCGCACCAACGTCACTGGCTCTAAAGCCTTTGCGCGCATGATTTTGAACGGCGAGTACGAGCAAGCTTTGGCTGTGGCGCGTCAGCAGGTAGAAAACGGCGCACAGGTGATTGACGTCAACATGGACGAGGCCATGCTCGACAGCCAAGCCGCGATGGTCCGCTTCCTCAACCTCATGGCCGGTGAGCCCGACATTGCGCGTGTGCCGGTGATGGTGGACTCGTCCAAGTGGTCGGTCATCGAAGCGGGCTTGCGTTGCATTCAAGGCAAGGGCATCGTTAACTCCATCAGCATGAAAGAGGGCTTGGACGAGTTCAAACGTCAAGCCACTTTGGTCAAGCGCTACGGCGCGGCGGCGGTAGTGATGGCGTTTGACGAAAAAGGCCAGGCGGACACCTACACACGCAAGATCGAGATTTGCGAACGCGCTTACCGCGTGTTGGTGGACGAGGTGGGCTTCCCACCCGAAGACATCATCTTTGACCCGAATATTTTTGCGATTGCCACCGGCATCGAAGAGCACGACAACTACGCGGTTGACTTCATCAACGCCACGCGTTGGATCAAGCAAAACCTGCCCGGCGCCAAGGTGAGTGGCGGCGTGTCGAATGTGAGCTTTTCATTCCGCGGCAACGACCCTGTGCGCGAAGCCATTCACACCGTGTTTCTGTACCACGCCATTCAGGCGGGAATGGACATGGGCATCGTCAACGCGGGCATGGTGGGCGTTTACGACGCCTTGGAGTCCGTTCTGCGCGAACGCGTAGAAGACGTGGTGCTGAACCGTGCGCCCCAATACAAAGAAGGCGAAGCGCACCTCACCCCTGGCGAGCGGCTGATTGAAGTGGCCGAAACTGCCAAAGGAGCGGCCAAAGACGACAGCCAAAAGCTTGCTTGGCGCGGCACGCCTGACGTGCCTGTGAACGTGGCGCAGCGCCTGAGCCATTCTCTGGTGCACGGTATTACCGACTTTATCAACGACGACACCGAAGAGGCCTACCGCGAAATCTTGGCCAAGGCGGGTCGTCCACTGCATGTGATCGAAGGCCCGCTGATGGACGGCATGAATGTGGTGGGTGACTTGTTTGGCCAAGGCAAGATGTTTTTGCCGCAGGTGGTTAAAAGCGCCCGCGTGATGAAGCAAGCGGTGGCCCATTTGCTGCCCTACATCGAGGCCGAAAAACTGGCCCAAGAAGCGGCGGGCGAAGACGTGAAAGCCAAGGGCAAGATGGTCATCGCCACCGTCAAGGGCGATGTGCACGACATCGGCAAGAACATCGTCACCGTGGTTTTGCAGTGCAACAACTACGAAGTGGTGAACATGGGCGTGATGGTGCCTTGTCACGAAATTTTGGCCAAGGCGAAAGAAGAGGGCGCGGACATCATTGGCTTGTCGGGCCTCATCACGCCGTCGCTGGAAGAAATGCAATACGTGGCCAGCGAGATGGAGAAAGACCCCTATTTCCGCGATCGCCAAATGCCGCTGCTCATCGGCGGGGCGACTTGTAGCCGCGTGCATACCGCTGTGAAGATCGCGCCGCACTACAGCGGCCCCGTGGTCTACGTGCCCGATGCCTCGCGCAGCGTGAGCGTGGCGCAAGGTTTGTTGTCAGACCAAGCGGCCAAATACATTTCCGATCTGAATGCCGACTACGCCAAGGTGCGCGAGCAACACGCCAACAAAAAGCAAACACCGTTGGTCACGTTGGCGCAAGCGCGAGCCAACGCCACGCCCATTAACTGGGACAACTACAAACCCGCCAAGCCCAAGTTCATTGGCCGTCGCGTGTTTAAAAACTTTGACTTGGCTGAGCTCGAAAAATACATCGACTGGGCCCCGTTCTTTCAGACGTGGGATTTGGCAGGCCCCTTCCCCGCCATCTTGGACGACGCCGTCGTGGGCGTGGAAGCCAAAAAGGTGTACGCCGATGGCCAGGCGATGCTCAAAAAAATTATTGCCAACCGCTGGCTCACAGCCAACGCCGTGGTGGGCTTGTACCCCGCGCAGCGTGTGGGCGACGACATTGTTTTGTACGCTGACGAAACACGCCAACAACAGGTAATGACGTGGCACGGTTTGCGTCAACAAACCGAAAAGCCCAGCCGTGATGATGTGCGCAACCCCAACCGTTGCTTGTCCGACTTTGTGGCCGACCAAACCCAAGCTGCCGACTATGTGGGCTTGTTTGCCGTGACCGCAGGCTTGGGTACCGAGAAACAAGAAAAGCGCTTCATGGAAGCGCATGACGACTACTCAGCCATTTTGTTCAAAGCCTTGGCCGACCGTTTGGCTGAAGCCTTTGCCGAGTGCATGCACCACCGCGTGCGCACCGATTTTTGGGGCTACGCCGCAGACGAAGCGCTGAGCGACGAAGACCTGATCCAAGAAAAATACCAAGGCATTCGCCCTGCGCCAGGCTACCCCGCCTGCCCAGACCACAGTGCCAAGCAAGACATGTTTGCCTTGTTGCAGTGCGACGATATCGACATGGGCCTGACCAGCAGTTTGGCTATGACACCTGCGGCGAGTGTGAGCGGCTTTTACTTGGCACACCCCGATGCGACCTACTTCAACGTGGGCCGCATTGGCGACGACCAAGTGCAAGACTTGGCGCAACGCCAAGGCGTGGCGGTGAAAGATTTAGAGCGCTTGCTGGCGCCTAATTTGTAAGAGTGATTGGCCGGTGTTCACCGTGGAGTATCTTTTTGAGCCAGCCACAGCGACGCCACGCCCACCACGCTAGCCGTCAACATCAGCCACAGGCCCAAGGTGTAACCCGCCTCCGCTGACCACAGCAGCCCCATCAGCAAAGGCGCTGCAGCGCGCGCCAAGGCCATGGGCAAACCCAGTAAGCCGTTCAAGCTGCCCATGTGTTCGCGGCTCACATATTGCGCCATGGCCGTGCCTTTGACGATGGTGAGCATGCCGTTGCCCAAGCCATAAAGCACCACAAACATCACGCTCCACCCAATGTGACCCGCACCAATCAGCAGTGCTAAAAACCCAAGCGGAACCAACATAGGCACCCAGCGGTTGACAACATGCACATCCACGCGATGCTCAAACAGGTAAAGCCCCAAGCGTCCCATCACTTGCAGCACACCGATGCTGGCAGGCACTGCAATCGCCCATGACTCGCTCATGCCCGACTCGCGCAGCAGACTCACCATGTGCGCAGGCAATGCCGATGTCACGCCCATGAGCAGCACCACAAAAATAGCCAATTGCCAAAACTGAGGACGACGCACAAAGTGCATCAGCGTGAGGTGATCGGTGTGCGAAGAAGCAAGCACGGCGCGTTGCGGCGCGTCGCGCAACAGCAGCCAATGCACAGGCACGCACACCAGCAGGTGCAGTGCGCCTAAGACGCACAGCGCATCTCGCCAACCGTGGGCATCAATCAGCCAAGCGACCAGCGGAATAAACACGGTGCTGGCTAAGCCACCCAGAAACGACAGCGTGATGATGGCCCGCCGAAAGTGCTGCGGGAACCGCCGCGTCAGCACCGCAAACGCAGGCGGATACAAGGTACCTGCTAAGCCAACGCCGAGCATTGTCCAGACGGCGTAAAACTCAACCACCGACGTGATTTGGCTGTGCATCAAAAAGGCCAACCCCACGAGCAGCGAGCCGCCCGTCATCACCGCGCGCTCATGACCACGGTCAATCCAGCGGCCCACAGAAAAAGCCAGCAACCCTTCGGCCAACAGCATCAAACTAAAGCCGAGGGACGACTCGGCACGGCTCATGCCCAAAGCTAGCTCAAGCGGCGACATGAACAAAGCAAAACCGTAAAACACACTTCCCCAAGAGATGAGTTGCAGTAGCGAAAGCACCCAAACAAAGCGGGCATCACGAAAGGAGAGGTGGGTGTGAGGCATGTTCGACTGATGATACGGAGTCCATATGTCAAGAGTGGCGGCTACGTGATTTGTGAGAATTTGGGGCGCGGGTCAAAAAGGTGGTGACTTACTAATTCGTTTGTTCATGTTCTTAGAGGGGCTGACGAATACGTGGCTAGGAACCATGGATGGACACTTTGAATGAAAGCAACTTTATGAAACATCACACCTTGCAAGGCGCGGGCTTGGCTTTGCGCCCCGCGTTGATAGCGACCTTGAAAAACAGGGCGCCTAATAATTTGCAATTTTCTAATTTGCAATTTTTAGAGATCACACCAGCCGACTGGATAGGTTTGAGTGGTCAACAACATGCTGATTTAATGCAACTTACCCAGCGTTACCCCAGCGTTTGCTTCAGCCAAAGCTTGTCGCTAGGCGGTCCTAGCCCGTTAGACAAACAAGTGTTGCGAGATTTGCGCGCCTTCATGGCCGAGCACAACATTCAAGTGTTTTCAGAAGCCTTGGCTTGGAGTGCCGACGATGCGCCTTTGTTCATCAACTTGCCCATTCCCAGTACCCGCGAAGCGGTGGGTTGGACGGTAAGCCGTATCGCGCAGGTGCAAGATGCGCTGGGTTTACGCATAGGCATTCGTAACGTGGCGCACCGCATGAAGCCGACGCAAGTGCAAATGGACGAGGCGCAATTTATCAGCGCGGTGGTAAAAAAAGCGGGGTGCAGCTTGCATTTAGATTTGCATGCGCTGACCATCAATGCTTTGCGTTTTGGGTTTGACCCGCACGCATTTTTGAAAGCCCTGCCTCTAGCCAGCGTCGACTACGTTCGCGTGGGCGACGATGACGCCCTGCTGCAAGAAGTGCTGGCGCGAACGCACCTTCGCATGGCGCGATGTGTGGACGATGTGAAGCAACTGAAAGTAGAGGAACCCACATGTTGAACAATTTTCGCCAAACTCAATTTGCGCTCGCCAGACACCTGCGTGACCCCTTGAACGCGCCCTTGCCCGCGGGCGTAAAAGCGGCCGATGCCAACGCTTGTTCGCAAGTGATGGTTGACTTCGTAAGCAACATCTTGGCCCCTGTGTTTCCCGTAACCCGTGCAGCTTTGGGTGAGGCCCTGTGGTGTCAGACCGTGCATTTGTTTCTCAAAGACGCAGCCTGCCATACGCCTTGGAACAGCGCGGTGCAGCGTGCGTTTATGACGCATGTGAGCGCCAACGCAGAGAGGCAGCAATTGCCTGCGTGGTTGAAAGATGTGGCGCATTTCGAGTGGCTGCAAACGACGGGTTACCTCGCGGCGCTTGACGAAACTGCTGCTTCCGGTGCCGCTTAGTGGTTCACCAATACGCGCCGATATTGAAGCGCTTCGGCCACATGCGCCACTTGCACGGTGGTGCTGTCGGCCAGGTCTGCAATGGTGCGTGCCACGCGCAGCGCACGGTGTGTGCTGCGGCTAGACCAGCCTAGCTTGGTGGCTGCGTTCTGCAAAAACGTGGCGGCATGCGGGTCTAGGTGCATGTGCGATTCGAGTGCTTGACCTTGCAAGCCTTGGTTGGCCGTGCCTTGTCGTGCCAAGGCTTTGGCGTGCGCCGCCAAACAACGCGCGCGCACGGTTGCAGTGGATTCACTCGGTGCGCTTTGCATCAACACCTCGGTGGGGAGCGTCGGCACTTCTACCTGCAAATCAATGCGGTCTAGCAGCGGGCCGCTGAGCTTGCCTTGGTAACGCGCCACTTGGTCGGGTGTGCAACGGCAGGCTTTGAGGGTGGAGCCCAAGTAGCCACACGGGCAGGGGTTCATGGCGGCAATCAATTGAAAACGCGCAGGAAACTTGGCCTGCGTCGCTGCGCGTGAGATGGTGATGTGGCCGTTTTCCAGCGGCTCGCGCAAGGCTTCTAATGCACTGCGTTTGACCTCGGCTAATTCGTCTAAGAACAACACACCGTTGTGAGCCAAGGAAATTTCACCTGGGCGAGGCGGTGTGCCGCCACCCACCAGCGCCACCGAGGTGGCGGTGTGGTGCGGGCTGCGCGTGGGCCGCTGCATCCATTGGCTCAATTCAAACCGTCCCGCCAGGCTGGCGACGGCCGCACTTTCTAGCGCGTCTTCCAGCGTCATGTCTGGCAACAAGGCAGCAAAGCGCTGCGCCAGCATGGACTTGCCGGTGCCGGGTGGGCCTACTAATAAGAGAGAGTGGCCACCCGCCGCTGCAATTTCTAGGGCGCGGCGCGGGCCGGCTTGGCCTTTGACATCGGCCAAGTCGGGGCCGTGCGTGGCGGTCGTTGTGTGCAAGGCCTTGGCTTCAATGCGGCACCAACCGTCGGTGGTGTGTGTTTTGAGCGCTGGCTTGGCAAAGTGCGCCACCACATCGCTCAGATGTTGTGCGCGGTACACCTCGGCGGTCGGCACCAAGGCCGCCTCTTCAGCGCTGATGGGAGGCAATACCAAACGCGTGCGTACCCCCGCGCCGCGTAAAGCCAGCCCCATGGCCAACGCACCTCGAACGGGCCGCAGCTCGCCCGACAGCGACAACTCGCCCGCAAACTCGTGCAGCGCCAAAGCGGCTTCGTCCAACTGACCGTTGGCCGCCAAGATGCCCAAGGCAATGGGCAGATCAAACCGGCCCGAGTCTTTGGGTAAATCAGCTGGGGCGAGGTTGACCGTGATTCGCTTGTTTGTCGGAAACTCTAGCCCCGCGTTTTGAATGGCGCAACGCACCCGTTCGCGGGCCTCTTTGACCTCGGTGTCTGCCAAGCCCACCAGGGTGAAGCTGGGTAAACCGTTTGCCAAATGCACCTCCACCGTGACAGCGGGGGCCTGCAGGCCGAGCAGTGCACGGCTGTGGATGAGCGCTAACGTCATAAAAATTCTCTTTTTGAGCATCCATCCCCATTGCGGGGCATGTAAAACAAAGTGATGCACCAAGAGCGTGCGCCAAAATGGACGGGTAGTCAGGCTACCGCATCACTTTGGGTCGTGGGTCATGTTGTGAGATCACTTTTGTGAAGAATCACATTGGCACGGACCCTGCTAAGTAGGTGTGTCCTTCTTAAATTTTTCAACGGAGAAAACTATGAACATCAAGTCCAAACTTTTGCTGGCTCTCTTGGCCACCTCTTCTGCAGCGTTTGCACAAACAGCACCTGCGGCTGCTGCCGCACCTGAGGTGACTTACAACGTGGGCGTGTTTAGCCAGTACCGTTACCGCGGTATCGCGCAAACCAAGGGTGACGCAGCGTTGCAAGCTGGTGTGGATTACGCCAACGCCAACGGGTTTTATTTGGGCGCTTGGGGTTCGACTATTAAGTGGATTAAGGATGCGGCG
>NZ_JBBAOV010000023.1:21640-39601 GCF_040401135.1 Limnohabitans sp.
ATACAACGCAGCCAAAAACGCTTTGGTCGTCGGCGTCAAGTACAGCTTCTAAACCAAGCCAACTGTCTTCTCTAGGAGCAACCATGAAACTCATCACCGCCATCATCAAGCCGTTCAAGTTGGATGAGGTCCGCGAGGCCCTCTCCCAAATTGGCGTGCAGGGTATCACTGTTACTGAAGTTAAAGGTTTCGGCCGTCAAAAAGGCCATACCGAGTTGTATCGCGGCGCTGAGTACGTGGTTGACTTCTTGCCCAAGGTCAAGATCGAAGCCGCGGTTGACGCTGAACACGTCGAGCGCGCGATCGAAGCCATCGAAGGTTCTGCGCGTACCGGCAAGATCGGCGACGGCAAGATTTTTGTTTACGACCTCGAACAAGTTGTCCGCATCCGTACCGGTGAAACCGGCCCAGAAGCGCTTTAAGAAAGAAGACCCTCATGAAAAAATTCTTAGCCTCATTGGCCCTCGGGTTTGGTCTTTTGCTAGGCGGCACTGCTGCCATGGCTCAAGCTTCCATATCCGCGGCCCCAACTGCTGACGTCAAAGTCACAGCCCCTGCCGCCGCCCCCGCCGCTGCAGAAGCAGCAGCACCTGCTGCGGTTCCTAACAAAGGCGACACCGCCTTTATGACAATTTCTACCGTGTTGGTGATCATGATGACCATCCCCGGTTTGGCTTTGTTCTACGGCGGTTTGGTCCGCAGTAAGAACATGTTGTCTGTGTTGATGCAAGTCTTTGTGGTGAGCTCGCTCGTCTATGTGTTGTGGGTGATTTACGGCTACACCGTGGCGTTCAGCGGTGGTTCACCGTTCTTTGGCGGCTTCGACAAGTTGTTCCTCAAAGGCATCACGCCTGACTCCATTGCTGCCACGTTCAGTAAGGGTGTGGTGATCCCTGAGTTCACCTTCGCTGCTTTCCAAGCCACGTTTGCTGCCATCACTTGCGCGTTGATCGTGGGTGCGTTTGCTGAGCGTGTGCGCTTCTCTGCGGTGTTGTTGTTCTGCGCCTTTTGGTTCACGTTCAGCTACTTGCCAGTGGCCCACATGGTTTGGTATTGGGACGGCCCTGACGCCATCACCGACGCTGCTACTTTGGAAACTGTGACTGCCGCTGCTGGCTGGTTGTGGGCTAAAGGAGCGCTGGACTTCGCTGGCGGCACTGTGGTGCACATCAATGCGGCGGTGGCTGGCTTGGTAGGTGCTTATGTGATTGGCAAGCGTACGGGCTACGGCAAAGAATCCATGGCGCCTCACAGCTTGACCTTGACCATGGTGGGTGCATCGTTGCTGTGGGTGGGTTGGTTCGGTTTCAATGCCGGCTCTAACCTCGAAGCCAACGGTGTTGCAGCTCTGGCTTTTGTGAACACCTTGGTGGCCACTGCTGCTGCTACCTTGGCTTGGATTGCCGGCGAAGCACTCGCCAAAGGCAAAGCCTCGATGTTGGGCGCAGCCTCTGGTGCTGTGGCTGGTTTGGTGGCAATCACCCCAGCGTGCGGTTTTGTGGGCCCTATGGGTGCCATCGTGATCGGTGCTGCTGGCGGTTTCCTCTGCCTGTGGGGTGTGAACGGTCTGAAGCGCCTGTTGGGTGCTGACGACTCACTCGATGTGTTTGGTGTCCACGGCGTGGGCGGCATTGTGGGCGCGTTGTTGACCGGCGTTTTTGCAGCGCCTTCACTGGGCGGCACGGGCATCTTTGATTACGTGGCCAACGCTGCCAGCGCTGACTACTCCATCGGCGGCCAAGTGTTGATCCAGCTCGAAGCCGTGATCACCACCATCGTGTGGTCAGGCGTCGTGTCCTTCATTGGCTTCAAATTGGTGGACATGGTTGTGGGTCTGCGTGTGACGGAAGAAGAAGAGCGCGAAGGCCTAGACATCAGCTCACACGGCGAAACGGCCTACCACCGTTAATTTTTCAAGCGCTTCAAGTTTTCCTTGGACTTCATAGCCCGCACCTGAGCAATCAGGGCGGGCTTTTTTGTGGGCGAGTGATTTTTGACATTGCTGTGCAAAAAATTCAAAACCAGCGGCAGACCTTACGACTACCATCTTGGCCATGCAAGACAACCTGCAACCGACCCTTCAGCATTTCACTGACCAAATCCTCCAAGCCGCCGCATCCGGTCAGACGTTGCGCTTGCGTGGTGGTGGTACCAAAGACTTCTTGGGCCAATCGCTGCAAGGTGATGTTCTGAACACTAGCGCCTACAGCGGCATTTTGAGTTACGAGCCTAGCGAACTGGTTATCAGCGTGTGCTGCGGTACTCCGCTAGCCGAGGTCGAGGCGGCGTTGGCTGAAAAGGGCCAAAGCTTTGCCTTTGAGCCGCCGCATTTCGGATCGGGCGCCACCATCGGCGGCATGTTGGCCGCTGGCTTAAGCGGACCTGCGCGTGCCAGCGTGGGCACGGTGCGCGACTTTGTTTTGGGCGCTCGCGTGATCAACGGCAAAGGCGAACACCTCACCTTTGGTGGTCAAGTGATGAAGAATGTGGCGGGCTACGACGTGTCGCGTTTGTTGGCGGGAAGTTGGGGCCAGTTGGGCCTGATCACCGAAGTGTCTTTGAAGGTGCTGCCTGTTGCCCCAGGCGAAGCCACCTTGGTCTGCGCCGGAGTGACGCAAGCGCAAGCCTTGAAACTCATCAACCAATGGGGCGGTCAGCCGCTGCCATTGAATGCCAGTGCTTGGGTGCACGACACCACCGCAACGCCCGCACAAGACTTCTTCTTTGTGCGCTTGCGTGGCGCTGTGGCCGCGGTGGAGGCGGCCATTGCCAAAATGAGTGCCGAGGTAAAAGCCCTAGGCGCACAAGTCACGCTGATGGATCCGGCCCAAGCCGCCTCCGACTGGAAAGCCAGCGGCGAACAAACCTTAGATTTTTTCAAAGCTCCTGCCGAGCAAGACTGCTTGTGGCGCCTCAGCGTCCCGCAAACCGCGCCTGTGTTGGACATACGCGTGAACGGCGCACTGTGTGCGCAGTACATCGAATGGCACGGCGCGCAACGCTGGCTGTGGGCCCCTGCGGCCGAAGCCGCGCAAGTGCGCGAGGCGGCGGTCAAGGCCGGTGGCCATGCCACTTTGTTCCGCACCAGCTCTGCCAGTCAGCAAACCATAGGCGATGTGGACAAGCAAGCGGGCGTGTACACCCCACTTAACGCGGTGCAACAACGCATTCAAAACGAACTCAAAAAACAGTTTGACCCAGCGGGGATTTTCAACCCCGGTCGCGCTTAAAAGACAGACGTAAACATAGAGCTTCACATGCAAACCAACCTGGCCCCCCAATACGTCGGCACCCCCGAAGGCGAACAAGCCGAAGCCATTTTGCGCAAGTGCGTGCACTGCGGTTTTTGCACGGCGACTTGCCCTACCTACCAACTGTTGGGTGACGAACTAGACGGACCACGCGGCCGCATTTATTTGATCAAGCAAGTTTTGGAGGGCGCCACCCCTACGCGCAAAACACAGCAGCACCTAGACCGCTGTCTCACCTGCCGCAACTGCGAAAGCACCTGCCCCAGCGGCGTGCAATATGGCCAACTGGTGGACGTGGGCCGCAAAGTGGTAGACGCGCTCGTGCCGCGGCCCATGGGCGAGCGCCTGCTGCGCTGGGCATTGAAAGAAGGCTTGCCCTCGCCGCTGTTTGCTCCAGCCATGAAGCTGGGTCAAGCTGTGCGCGGTGTTCTGCCCGCCAAGCTCAAAGCCAAAGTGCCTGCACCTCAAACGGCTGAGCGCAATGGCGTGGTGTGGCCCACCCAAATCCACGCACGCAAAGTGCTGATGCTGGCAGGCTGCGTGCAGCCAGCGATGCTGCCCAACATCAATACCGCCACGGCGCGTGTGTTGAACGCCGCCGGCATTCAAACCCTCGTTGCACCCAAGGCGGGTTGCTGCGGCGCGGTGAAGTTTCACTTGAATGACCAAGACGGGGGCAAGGTCCACATGCGCAACAACATTGATGCATGGTGGCCTTTTGTCGAGCAAGGCGGCGCCTATGAAGTGGAGGCGATTGTGATGAACGCCTCAGGCTGCGGCGTGATGGTGAAAGACTATGGCCATGTGCTGAAAGATGATGCCGTTTATGCCGCCAAAGCCAAACGCATCAGCGAGTTGACCCAAGACTTGAGCGAGCTGTTGCCCGAGCTGGTGCCTGTGCTTAAGCCCAAGTTGAAAGCCCAAGTGTTGGCCGACGCAGGCATGCAAGCTTTTCACCCACCCTGCACTTTGCAACACGGCCAGCAGCTCAAAGGCGGTGTTGAAAAGCACTTGGCCGAATTGGGCTTTGCGATTCAAGTGGCCAACACCGAAGCGCATTTGTGTTGCGGCTCGGCTGGCACCTACAGCGTGCTGAACCCCGAGATCAGCACCACATTGCGTGACCGCAAGTTGGGCCACTTAGATGCGCTAAAACCTAAAGCTATTCTGAGCGCCAACGTGGGTTGCATCAGCCACTTGCAAAGCGGCACTGACGTGCCGGTGAAGCACTGGGTTGAGGTGCTGGACGAGGCGCTGAATTAAAGAGCCGCTTTAATATCATCTGCCAATTTGGCGGGCGCATCCATGGACGCATAGCGCTTGAGCACACGCCCGTCTTTGCCCACCAAGAACTTGGTGAAGTTCCATTTGATGGCTTCACTGCCCAAGAGGCCCGGCGCTTCTGCTTTGAGCCACTTGAACAGCGGGTGTGCTTTGTCGCCATTCACGTCGACTTTTTCCATCATGGCAAAGCTCACGCCGTAGTTCTTTTGGCAAAACGAGCCAATCTCGGCATTGGTGCCGGGGTCTTGTGAGCCAAACTGGTTGCACGGAAAACCGATCACAGCCAAGCCTTGCGCGCCATAAGTTTTGTGCAGCGCTTCTAAGCCCTCGAACTGAGGTGTGAAACCGCAAGCGCTGGCGGTGTTGACGATGAGCAGCACCTTGCCTTGCAGCTTAGCAAACGACATAGGCGTGCCGTCAATGTGGGTGGCAGTGAAGTCGGTCAATGCGGTCATGGGGTGGTGTCTTTCGGAGTGTGGGTGTGAGAGGCCAGCAGCGCTGCCAACACAATCATGCCGCCACCCAAGCCTATGCGCCAAGTCAGTGCCGATGCCCCTAGTGCAACAGAGGACACGCTGGCAAACACCACCTCCGACATCATCACCATCGCGGTGGCGTGAGCGCTTAAGCGTGCCGCGCCGTATTGCAAGGTGAAGTTCGACACCAAAAAGGCCACACTCAGGCCCGCCACATAGGGTGCCCATGTGGTGGCGGCTTGCGCCATATTTGGCTGCACCACATTCAGCGCTGGAATCACCCCCGTCCAAGTGGCCAGCACGGCACAAGCCAAGGCCATGAAAGCGCCGCCGCCGAACATGGCCAGCATGCGTGACGACTCTGACGCGTGCTGCAAGCGCAGCAACCAGATGTTGGTCAGCGCAAAACAAAAGCCCGACAGCAGCGCCAAAACATCGGGCAAATCTTGTGGCAGTGGCAAAGGTGAGTCGGGCGTTTTGAGCACCAATATCACCCCCAATAGCGCCAGTCCCAAGCGGGCTAATGCGCCACGTGTCGGTCTCTCGCCCAACAGCCACCACGCCAGCAGCAGCGACCAAGTGGGCATGAGATAAAACAGCAACACCACGCGCACCACATCGCCCGTCGTGACGGCCCAGTTAAAGCCGACGTTGGTCAAGCCTGAGGCGGCCATGAGCCACCAAAGCTGCGGGTGTTGTTGGAAGTGTCGCCAGCCCGATGGGCTGATGAGCGTCAGCACCACTGTGGCCAAAGTGAACACGCAAGCGGTGGCCCACAAAGGATGCAGGCCATCGGCGTCAAGCTGGCGCAACGGCCACCAAGACAGGCCCCAGACCAAGGCGTTGAAGGCCAAGGCCAACACAGCCAACACGGGGCGAGATGTCATTTGGTGCTTGTAGGACGCATGCGCAAACGTTAACCGTGCAAGTCGTCGTTGCGGGCGATGTGCATCAAGCGCGCCAGTTCTTCACGGTGGTGCAGGCGGTTGTTGTCATGCCAGAGTTTGATCAGCCACATCACAAAGCCCACCAACGCACCAAAGGCCGTGATGGCACCAAACGCGCTCAGGCCCATACCGGTGCTGAAGGTGTACAAAAAGCCGAGGCTCAAAATGCACAGCTGTTCGTTCATGTTTTGCACGGCAATCGAGCGGCCAGCCCCCATGAGGTTGTGGCCCCGATGCTGAAGCAGTGCGTTCATGGGCACCACCAAGAAGCCTCCCAAGCCGCCCAAAATAATCAGGAAGGGCACCGCCAGCCAAAGGTTGTCGATGAAGTTCATGGCAATTACAAAACAGCCCATGGCAATGCCCAAAGGCATGAGGCGGGTGGCGTGGTCGAGCCGCATCTTCATGGAGGCGACCACCGCGCCCACGGCGGTGCCGATGGCCACCACGCCCACCAAGCTAGACGCCTGCGTGGTGGAATAGCCCAAAGCGGCGGCGCTCCAAGCTAGCACGATGTAGCGCAGGTTGCCGCTGACACCCCAAAACAAGGTGGTCGTGGCCAACGAGATTTGGCCCAGCTTGTCGTTCCACAAACGCTTGTTGCAATCCCAAAAATCGGGGATCAAGACCAAGAGGTTGCGCGCCATGCTTTTGTCGGGATCGGCGCGCATGGGAATGTAGGCAGCACCCGTCAGCGGAATGCGCTTGTTAAACCAGGCCGCCAGTGCGTATAGGGGGATTAACAAACAAATGGCCGCCTCGGCTGATGTGTTGATGCCAGTCGTGATGAATGGCACATCAAAGGACAGCAACCAAGCTGAGAAGTTGGGCCCCACCAACTGGCCGCCCAACAACACACCCAAGATGATGGAGGCAATCGTCAAGCCTTCAATCCAACCGTTGGCTTTGACCAGCTGCGATGAGGGCAACAGCTCAGTCAAGATGCCGTATTTTGCTGGCGAGTAGGCTGCAGCGCCTAGACCAACCACCGCGAAGGCGATCAACGGATGCACGCCAAACAGCATCATCAAACAACCCACCACCTTGATGGTGTTGCTTAGCAGCATGACCTCGCCTTTGGGCCGCGAGTCGGCAAACGCCCCCACGAACGGCGCGAGCACCACATAGAACAAGGCAAACATGGGCACCAGTGCGGCGCGTTGCCACTCGGGTGCCCCATCTGATTTAAGTAGTTCAACGGCTGTGACGAACAGCGCGTTGTCGGCCAACGAACTGAAAAACTGGGCCGACATGATGGTGTAAAAACCGCGCTTCATAGATAGGTCTGGCAGGCACGCAGAAAACTACGCAGCTGTTTTTTTCTTTCTTTTTTAACTACCCGAGGTTATATCACGCGGGTGCCACAATATTGCCTATGCCCCGCCCGATACAAGCCTTTGTTCACACCGACGCCCTGCGCCACAACTTGGCGCGCATGCGTGCCTCAGCCCCCGACGCGCGCGCGTGGGCTGTGGTCAAAGCCAATGCGTATGGCCATGGCATCGAGCGCGTGTTTGAGGGCTTGCGCGGGGCCGATGGATTTGCCTTGCTCGACCTTGACGAGGCGCAACGCCTACGCAGCTTGGGCTGGCGCGGCCCGGTGTGGTTGCTGGAGGGCGTGTTTGAGATGCGCGATCTCGAGCTGTGTTCGCGCCTCGACCTTTGGCACACCGTGCATTGCGACGAGCAGGTGGACATGCTGAGCGCCCACAAGACTCAAGTGCCGCACCGCATCTTTCTCAAGATGAACAGCGGCATGAACCGCCTTGGTTTTACGCCTACGCGTTTTCGTTCGGCTTGGACACGCCTAAACCAACTGCCGCAAGTGGATGAAATTTCTTTGGTCACGCACTTTAGCGACGCCGATGGCGCCAAAGGCGTGGCCGAGCAAATGCGTGTGTTTGCCAAAACCACCGAAGACCTGCCCGGCGAGCGCACCACCTGCAACAGCGCAGGCTTGTTGCGCCACGCCAGAGATGTGTCGGTGGCGGCTGATTGGGTGCGCCCCGGCATTGCGCTGTACGGAAGCTCCCCAGATTTTCCTGAGCGCAACATGACGCAGTGGGGCCTGCAGCCTACGTTGAGTTTGCGCAGTCGCATCATTGCCACGCAAGATTTGCAAGCGGGCGATACCGTGGGCTACGGCTCGACGTTCACCGCCGAAGCCTCCATGCGCATTGGCATCGTGGCCTGTGGATACGCCGATGGTTACCCGCGTCATTGCCCCACAGGCACGCCCGTGTTGGTGGACGGAGTGCGCACACGCACCTTGGGTCGCGTGAGCATGGACATGATTGCGGTAGACCTGACGCCATGCGATAAAGCGATGGGTTACGGCAGCGAAGTCACCCTGTGGGGCAAGTCCAGCAATGGTGGGGTGCTGCCCATTGACGACGTGGCCCATGCTGCGGGCACGGTTGGGTACGAGCTGATGTGCGCGGTGTCTAGCCGCGTGGGGTTCACGCAAGACTAAATTGCACCACTGGCTATTTATCCAGTAATATTGGCGCATGGCCAAAGAAAAAACCCAATACACATGCACCGACTGCGGCGGCATCACTGCCAAGTGGTTGGGCAAATGCCCCAGCTGCAACGCGTGGAATACGCTGCTTGAAACCGCAGTCGACAGCAGCGGTCCCACCAAAAACCGCTATGCGGGCATGGCCGCTTTGGCTCCTGCCTCTGAAGTGGCGATCCTCTCCGACATCGAAGCGCAAGACGTGGCGCGCACACCCACCGGCCAAGAAGAGCTAGACCGCGTGTTGGGTGGCGGCATGGTGCAAGGCGGTGTGGTGCTGATCGGCGGCGACCCTGGCATTGGCAAATCCACCTTGATTTTGCAAGCCATGGACGGCTTGCAACGCAGCGGCATGAGCACTTTGTATGTGACGGGCGAAGAGTCCTCCGCGCAAGTGGCGCTGCGCTCGCGCCGCTTGGGGCTGGACCACAGCCAAGTGCAAGTGTTGGCCGAAACGCAACTTGAAAAAATACTCGCCACCGTTGACAAACTGCAGCCTGCGGTGGTGGTAATGGACTCGATTCAAACCGTGTATTCCGACCAGCTCACCAGCGCCCCAGGCTCGGTGGCACAAGTGCGCGAGTGTGCGGCACACCTCACGCGCATGGCCAAGTCCACAGGCACGGCGGTGGTGCTGGTGGGCCACGTCACCAAAGAAGGCGCACTGGCTGGCCCGCGTGTGTTGGAGCACATGGTGGACACCGTGCTGTATTTTGAAGGCGATACACACTCGACCTACCGACTCGTGCGCGCCATCAAAAACCGCTTTGGGGCGGTCAATGAAATCGGCGTGTTCGCCATGACCGAAAAGGGCTTGAAGGGGGTGAGCAACCCCAGCGCCATTTTCTTGAGCCAGCACGCCGAGCCTGTGCCCGGCAGTTGTGTGCTGGTCACGCTTGAAGGCACGCGCCCCATGTTGGTGGAGATTCAAGCCTTGGTGGACAGCGGCGGCCCGTCACCCCGACGCTTGAGCGTGGGCCTAGACCGCGACCGCCTGGCCATGTTGCTGGCTGTGTTGCATCGGCACGCGGGTGTGGCGTGCATGGACCAAGATGTGTTTGTCAACGCCGTGGGCGGCGTGCGCATCAGCGAACCCGCGGCCGACTTGGCGGTCATGCTGTCTATTCAAAGCAGCTTGCGCGGCAAGCCGTTGCCCCAAGGCTTTATTGCGTTTGGTGAGGTGGGCTTGGCGGGTGAAGTGCGGCCTGCGCCGCGTGGGCAAGAGCGACTAAAAGAAGCCGCCAAGCTGGGCTTTACTGTCGCCATCATTCCCAAAGCCAACGCTCCTAAAAAGCCCATTCCAGGCATGACGGTGCATGCGGTGGAACGGGTGGATGAGGCGATTGGTTTGGTGCGTGGGCTTTAAGCCTTTGGCAATGACGATCAGTCGTCGTCACCATGGCCAGTGCCATAGCGCCGGTCTTTAGATTCGATCTTGCTGACCTTGAAGGTGTTGCCCGTCAAATAGCCCTTGGCTTCGACGTAGCCACTGATGGTGGGCTGATGCTCATCCCAATAAGCCGAAGACATGTCAGCTGTGTAGACGATGGCGCCGCGCGTGAGCGTGCAGCCCACATTCACAGCAGAGCAGCTGAGCGCCCCATACATCTCAAAACTGCGAGAGGCCTGAAGCTCGGTGGGCGTGCTGAGCGTGGACAAGCTGCGGTGGTGTAAGCCGTCCCTGTCGTTGTCGTCCCAATCATTTGAATAGCCATTGGCCTGGCTGCCTTCAAATTCGATTTTTGTTGCAGCTAGCACGCCGTTGATCAGTGTGCCTTTGGCTTCGACGTAAGTGCCGTTTGCAATATTGGCGCACAGGGCAGGGCTGCTCGCTTGCACTTGAATGCCTTGCACCTTCAGTGTGCAACCCGTGACGTTGACGCCGCTGTAAATTAAGGTTTTGTCCGACACCGCGCCGTACAACTCATTGCGTTCGTTGCGAACACCTGTGGTTCCGCTGTAGTTGCTTGCATAGCTGGTGTAGGTGCTTGCCGTGCCGCTGCGAATTTGCAGGCTGCTGGCGGTGTAGGTGTTGGCCGTGGTGTTGGTGGCGGCCTTCACAACAATCACAGACCCTGTCGCCAAGCTGCTGGGTGGTGTGATGCTGGCGTAGTTCACCGTGATGGGTGCGGCTGTTGTGCCCAGCACCAAGGTCTTAGCGGTGGTGTCCATGCTTTGCACGGTGCCCACGACTTGCACATTGACCAAGCCCGTTTCAGCTTCAACCAAGGTGGCTAAAAAAGAACCATCGGCTTGTGGCAAACCATAAACCTCCACAGCTTGGTTGTTCAGCGTGGTCAAGTTGGTCACAGCCCCAGTGGTGCCCAGCAAGATGGTGGACGTGTCGGTGGTGATGGGCATGCCGGCCACAGTCAGGGTTGAGCCTATGTAGCTCGCCAAGCCTTTGATGCCGCTTTGCACCAAAATTTTTCCTGCAATTGGACGCAGGGTCAATGCGTCGGTGCCGCTTTGTTCAACGCTCACCGTCATGCCAATGCGAAGTGGGGTGGTGATGGCCGTGCTGCCATCGTCTGCATCTAAAACCTGCGAGCCCACAGTTTCGTAACGCACACCGTTCACGATGATGGAGCCCAGTCCGCTGATGGTGCCCGAGCTGAGACCGGCTGCAGTGGGCGTGGCGGCGCTGCCACCTCCACCGCCGCCACACGCAGACAAGAGGCCTGCTGCTGCCATGAGCAGTGCAAGTAATTTGGGTTTAAAGATGACATGTGGCATACGAACTCCATTCATAAAGGATGTTGAAAGTGTGCGCACCTCACCTTAAGACTGTCTTAAGACGCGCCAAGCATTTCTTAAGAAAACCCTAAGACGCGCTCACTAGCATTGGTTGTGAAAGGCACACAACCATGCTTCACAAATTCTTCGCGCTCTTGCTCTTTGCATCGCTTCATGCGATGGCAGCCACACCTGCCGATTTGCTAGCGGGCTACACCGCGCAAGTGGGCCAGCCTGCCAATGCAGCTAAGGGTGAAGCGTTCTTCAAAGCCAGCCACGGCCAAGAGTGGCAGTGCACCAGTTGCCATGGCAAGTCGCTCATGCTGGGCGGGCGTCATGCCAGCACCGACAAGGCGATTGAGCCGCTTGCGCCGGCGGCCAACGCCAAGCGCTTTACCGACAGCGCCAAGGCGGAAAAGTGGTTTCGTCGCAATTGCAAAGACGTGCTGGCGCGCGAATGCACCGCCGCCGAAAAAGCCGATGTGTTGGCTTGGCTGATTTCATTGCGTTAAGAAGACCTCACATGCAAATACGTTTCACACACCTCATGCGCAGCGCGCTAGCCGTCAGCTTGTTGGCCGCTGCGCCCGCATGGGCCGACAGCTACAAAGGCCCAACCCCGCCCGCGATGTACACCCAAGAGTGCGGCGGCTGCCACTTGGCTTTTCCTCCCAACTTGTTGCCCAAAGCATCGTGGCAGCGCGTGATGAGTGGCCTCGACAAACATTACGGCAGTGATGCCTCGCTCGATGCAGCCACGCAAAAGCAAATCGACATCTGGCTACAAATCTACGGCGGCCAAGGCAAGCGTGCGCGTGAAGAGCCGCCGCAAGACCGCATCACGCGCTCGGCATGGTTTGAGCGCAAGCACCGAGAGGTGAGCGCGGCCACGTTTAAACGTGCTTCCATCAAAAGCCCCGCCAACTGCGCGGCGTGCCACGGTGATGCTGCGCAAGGCGATTTTGAAGACGACCGTGTGAGGATTCCCAAATGACCGACAGCGTTTTAAACCCCAGCCACTTGCAACTGCAAACGCCCATGTCCGCGAAGCGCAAGCCCGTGGTCGACTTAGGCACTCGCATGGCCCACGCCAGCATGGCCTTGGCATTCCTCATTTCTTATGTCACGTCCGAGTCGGAGTATTGGCGCTTGGTGCATGTGTATAGCGGGTACAGCTTGGCGGCGGTGTTGGCGTTTCGCTTGGTGTGGGGATGGGTGGGGCCTGCGTCTGCACGTTGGGGCTTGTTGTTGCGGCGCGTCGCCATGTGGCGGGTGTGGCTAAACAAATTCAAGCAGGGCGAATGGCTGAGCCGTAACTTTTGGGTAGGGGCCAGCAGTTGGGTGCTGAGCGCTGCGGTGTTGAGCATCTATGCGTTCTGCACGGTGGCCATTGCCACTGGGTGGGCTACCTACAATGAACTTTTAGGCGATGGTTGGTTGAACGATGCCCTGCAAGAACTTCACGAGGGCTTGGGCAACGCGGCCATGGCTGTGGTGTGTATCCACGTGGGGTTGGTGGTGATGCTGCGCATGTGGCGCGGCCCACAAGCCCTGCGACCGATGTGGCAAGGCTATGCGAATACTTCTGGCCGAGGATGATGAGCTGCTGGGCAGCGGCTTGCGTGCGGGCCTAGACCAGCGTGGTTTTCAGGTGGACTGGGTGCGCGACGGTGTGGCCGCCGAGCGCGAGCTACTAGGCGCTCAGCACCAAGCGGCCGTGCTTGACATTGGCCTGCCACGCCAAGACGGCCTGGCTGTCTTGAAGGCCTTGCGTGTACGCGGCATTAACACCCCCGTGTTGGTGTTGACCGCACGCGATGCCGTGGCCCAACGCATCGAAGGCCTCAACCTCGGCGCTGACGACTATGTGGTCAAACCCGTGGACTTAGACGAGCTCGCCGCCCGCTTGCATGCCTTGGTGCGTCGTTCCCACGGCAAAACACAAGCCACCCTGCAACTGCGCGATGTGGTGATGGACCCCAGCGCACGCCAAGTCAGCCGCAACGGCGAAACCATCAGTCTATCCACCCGCGAGTTTGATTTGCTGCAAGCTTTGTTGCTCAACGCGGGGCGCGTGTTGTCACGTGAACAGCTAGAACAACACCTGTACCGCTGGGGCCACGAGGTGGAGAGCAACACCATTGAAGTTCATATTCACCACCTGCGCCGCAAGATGGGCGCGGGCCTAATCGACACCGTGCGCGGTGTGGGTTACATAGTCATGCCCTGATGGACGGCTAGCGCTATGGCACACAAATTTTCTTTGCAACAACGCTTACTCACCCGCACCTTGGGCGCGGTGTTGGTGGTGTGGATGGGCACGGCGGCTTTCGTGGGCTACGAAGCCCAGCACGAAGTGGACGAACTTTTGGACGCGCACTTGGCTCAATCCGCCGCTTTGCTGGTGGTGCAACAAAACGCCACGCCCGACGATGACGAGCCCTTGCTCGACGCGCCTACTTTGCACAAATACGCCAATCGCGTGGCCTACCAAGTGTTTGATGAAGACCGCTTGGTGATGCACTCGCCCAACGTGGCGCACACGCCCATGGCGCAACACACGCAAGGCTTTGAAACCTTGACGCTGGCCGACGGCAAATCGTGGCGCATCTTTGCGGCGCCCGGTCGAAGCAAAGATGTGCAAATTTATGTAGCCGAGCGGGAGGACAGTCGCGACGAGATTTTGTGGGCGGTGCTGCGCGGCTTTTTGCCGCCGCTCACCCTTGCGCTGCCGCTGTTGCTGATCGGGTTGTGGTGGAACGTGCGCTCGGGTTTGCAGCCTTTGCAGAGATTGCGCCAAGTGCTGTTGAAGCGCGACACCCAAACGCTAGACCCTGTCAGCCTGCCCGAAACCCCACAAGAAGTGCAGCCGCTGTTGAACGCCCTCAACGACTTGCTGCAACGTCTGGGCCTGCGCATGGAAACCGAGCGGCGCTTCACCGCCGATGCAGCGCACGAGCTGCGCACGCCCATTGCTGCCATTCGCGCCCAAGCCCAAGTGGCGTTAAGCGAGGCCACCAATGACGAGGTGCGCCGGCAAGCGCTGCAAGACACCTTGGTCGGTTGCGACCGCGCCTCACGCGTGGTCGAGCAGTTGTTGACCTTAGCCCGAGTGGAAGGCCCGCAAGACGTGGCCTCTGAGCCGTTTCGCCTAGACCAGCTAGCCCAACACATCTTGGCCGATCTCACGCCCCAAGCCCTGCGACGCGGCCAAACCCTTGAGCTGTTGGCGCCCGAGCCCTTGGAGGTTAACGGCCAAAGCACGCTGTGGCACATCTTGTTGCGTAACCTCATGGACAACGCGCTGCGCTACAGCCCCGACGGGGCAACGGTGCGCATTCAAGCGCAGCGTTTGCAAAACGGCCAAATACAATTGACCGTGCAAGACAGCGGCCCCGGTTTGTCAACCGACGACTTGGCCCGTTTGGGCGAGCGCTTTTTCCGCGTGTTGGGCACATCTGCCACGGGCAGCGGCTTGGGCTGGTCCATCGTGCGCCACATTGCTACCTTGCAGCGCATTGATGTGCAAGTGGGCAAGTCAACGGAGTTGGTTGGTTTGCAGGTGACCTTGCGTTACCCACAAAACGTATCGCAAAAGTCATCAGCTTATTTTTAAAAAGAGGTCTCTATGCGTTTTTTTAAATATGTTTTTGCAACAGGCTTGTCTCTTATGGGCGCAGTTGCCTTTGCGTCGGGTGAGGGCACCTACAAAGCTGTTTGCGCCAATTGCCACTCCAAAGCTTTCGCCAATTCGCCTCAGATGGGTGACACCGCCAAGTGGGCACCTTTGATTGCAGAAGGCCAAGTCATCCTCACCGCCCATGGCTATGTGGGCGTTCGTGCCATGCCTGCCAAAGGCGGCAAACCAGACTTGACGGTGCAGGGCTTTTCGGAGGCCTTGAACTACATGGTCAATCAGTCAGGCGGCAACTGGAAACAGCCCGACAAAAAGATGATGGACGCCATCCAGGCCGAAATCGCCAAGCGCCAAAAACTCAGCGCCACCAAGTAGTGCGGCTCCGAGCCTGAGACAATAAGCCCATGAACTTTCAAAGATATTTGGTGCCCATTGGCGCCGTGGGCTTGACCGCATGGGCTTGGCAAACCTGGCAATGGATGGGCATTGTTATGGTGGTGACGGGCGGCGTGATGTGGCTGCTGTTGTATTTCACGCGTTTGGTGCAAATTATGAAGCGGGCCAGCAACCGCCCCATTGGCTTTGTAGACAGCGCCGTCATGCTGAACGCCAAGCTCAAAACGGGTGTGAGCCTGATGCACGTCATCGCCATGACCCGCGCACTGGGCCAAGCCGAGACCGACAAGGGCGCGCAACCCGAGGTGTTCAGCTGGCGTGATGGCAGCCAATCGGTGGTGCGCTGCGTCTTCATGCAGGGAAAGCTGCAAAGCTGGACCTTGGACCGACCGTTTCAGGCTACCGACGTTAAGCCCATCAGCCAAGCGGCCAACGATTAAGCGCTTGACCAAGCAATTGCGTTAGCCTGCTTTAGGCTCGCTAAAATCCCACCATGACGCCAAAGTTGGCGAAACCCACAACATCAGTCCAAAGGAAATTCCATGAGCGTCGTGATCCCATCATCCATGTCTGACCGTGACGGCAAAATTTGGATGGACGGCCAGTTGGTCGATTGGCGCGATGCCAAGATTCATGTGTTGAGCCACACCTTGCACTACGGTTGCGGCGCATTTGAAGGCGTGCGCGCTTACAAAACCGAGCAAGGCCCAGCCATCTTCCGTTTGCAAGAGCACACCCAGCGCTTGTTCAACAGCGCCAAGATTTTGCGCATGGCCATTCCGTTCACCCAAGATCAAGTGAACGAAGCGCAACGCGCTGTGGTGCGTGAGAACAAATTGGAGTCGGGCTACATCCGCCCCCTCACTTGGATTGGCGACAAAAAACTTGGCGTCAGCCCCAAAGGCAACACCATCCACTTGATGGTGGCTGCGTGGACTTGGGGTGCTTACCTTGGCGAAGAAGGCATGAAGCGCGGCATCCGCGTGAAGACCTCTAGCTATACCCGCCACCACGTCAACATCACCATGACTCAGGCTAAGGCCGTGAGCAACTACACCAACTCCATCTTGGCCAACATGGAAGTGACCGACGAAGGTTACGACGAAGCGCTTTTGCTCGACACCTCAGGCTTTGTGTCTGAAGGCGCTGGCGAAAACATCTTTGTGGTCAAAGACGGGGTGATCTATACGCCCGACTTGTCGGCTGGCGCTTTGAACGGCATCACCCGCAACACCGTATTCCACATCGCCAAAGATTTGGGCCTTGAGATCGTGCAAAAGCGCATCACACGCGACGAGGTGTACATCTCTGACGAAGCGTTCTTCACCGGTACCGCTGCCGAAGTGACGCCAATTCGCGAACTCGACCGCATTGAGCTGGGCAAAGACGGCTACGTGGGCAGCCGCGGCCCCATCACCGAAAAAATTCAAACGGCGTTTTTTGACATCGTCAATGGCCGCAATCCCAAATACGCACATTGGTTGACAAAGGTTTAAACATGAGCAACCCAGTTGAACTCTTGGCCAAAGATTTGAACGGCCATGGCGGCGTGTTTTGTCCCAGCGACAAAGCCGACATGAAACTCTGGAACAGCCACCCCAAGGTCTACTTGGATGTGGCCAGCACCGGCCAAGCCAAGTGCCCTTATTGCGGCACCGAGTACGCACTTAAAGCCGGCGAGCACGTTGGCCACGGCCACTAAAAACGCGCTCATCATTGCGCCCCAATGGATTGGGGACGCTGTGATGACCGAGCCCTTGCTGCGACGCTTGGCTGCACGCGGCGAGCGTCTGACCGTCGCTGCTTTGCCCTGGATTGCACCGGTGTACCGCGTGATGCCGGGCGTGGCCGAGGTGATTGAAATGCCGTTCAAACACGGCGGCTTGCAACTCATGGGTCGAATCAAACTGGCCAGCCAACTGCGCGGCAAATTTGATGTGGCCTACGTGTGCCCCAACTCGTTGAAAAGCGCATTGCTGCCTTGGATGGCTGGTGTTGCCAAACGCGTGGGCTACACCGGCGAAATGCGCTTTGGCCTGCTGACCGACCGCTTAGACAACCCCCAAACCGAAGAACGTCCGCCTATGGTGGAGTGGTACGCCGCGCTCAGCCTGGTTGGGCAAAGCCTCACCGGCCCCATGAAGCTGGTGGGCGATTTGCGCCCCGTGCTCAAAGCCGGCGTGGGTGTGCTGGATGATTCGCTAGAAGAGTTGTCCACCAACATGCCCACGCTGCCCACCTTGGCCAAACACAGCTACGTGGTGTTTGCGCCGGGTGCCGAATACGGCCCCGCTAAGCGTTGGCCCGCCAAACACTTTGCCGAGCTGGCTGCCAAGATAGACCGCCCTGTGTTCTTGTTAGGCTCGGGTAAAGAGTTCGACATCTGCCAAGAAATTGCCACTGCGGCCAATGCCCAAAAGCCCGGCAACTGTTTTAACTTGGCTGGACAAACCAACCTCATGCAAGCCTTCGCGCTCATTGCCTACGCACACCGCGTGGTCAGCAATGACTCCGGCCTCATGCACGTGGCCGCCGCGTTTGGAGTGCCGCAAGTGGCCGTGTTTGGCTCATCCAGCCCCGAGCACACCCCGCCCTTGAACGACCGCGCCCGCGTGGTGTGGCTGCGTGTGGACGCCAACTACCAGCCACCATTGGCTTGCTCGCCTTGCTACGAGCGCACTTGTCCGTTGGGCCATATGCGTTGCTTGGAAGACGT
>NZ_JBBAOV010000024.1:0-9000 GCF_040401135.1 Limnohabitans sp.
GCTTTGTTAAAGAACGTCTGCCACTTTTTGGTCGCTATGAAGATGCCTTGTGGCCTGGCGAGCCTTGGCTTTACCACTCGCATTTGTCATCGGCAATGAACCTCAAACTGCTTAGTGCGCGCGAGGTCGTTCATGCGGTAGAGGCTGCCTACCGGGCTGGCCATGCGCCGCTTCAAAGCGCTGAGGGCTTTATCCGCCAGATCCTGGGATGGCGCGAATACGTGCGCGGTATTTACTGGATGCAAATGCCCAGCTACATCGAGCGCAATGCCCTGAATGCCGAGGAAGAATTACCCGCATGGTTTTGGACCGGTCAGACAGACATGGCCTGCTTGCGCGATGCCATCACGCAGACTCTCGAACACGGCTATGCGCACCACATTCAACGCTTAATGGTGACAGGCTTGTATGCCCTGCTCCTGGGCGTGCGACCACAACAAGTTCACGCTTGGTACCTGTCTGTCTATGTAGACGCAGTTGAATGGGTCGAATTGCCCAACACCTTAGGGATGAGCCAATACGGCGACGGCGGCCTCATGGCAAGCAAGCCCTATGTTGCGACGGGCAAGTACATCCAGCGCATGGGTGGGCCTTGCAAAGGTTGCCGCTACGACCCAGCGCTGCGCGAGGGTGAACGTGCCTGCCCTTACACCACGCTGTACTGGGATTTTTTGATGCGGCACGAAACACTGCTGGCCAAAAACCCCCGCATGGCTTTGCAGGTCAAGAACGTGGTGCGCATGACTGACAGCCAAAAGCAAGCTGTGACGCTTCGTGCCAACGCGATTCGCCGTGGTGAAGTAGGCGTAGCCCAGTGACAATGCTTGATACTTTCCCGCCCTCGCGCCTAACTTTTCGCCTGCTCGGTGACACGGCTGAGTGCAAAATCCACTAAAGAGCTGGAAAATTGTAATTTACAATTTTTGGTCTGTTACACGAAATACTACACGTTTGCTTTTTTCGCTTATAAGCAATTGATTTATAAAAGTTTTTTACGAGCCCGGCTTTCTATTAATACTTTGAACGCAACCCTTGCGCCTAAATGATGTCGTACTAGGAGAGACGCTCCGCCCTCCCCATTACTCAGCCCAACAAAGTAACCAGCGCCACAATTAGCACACCCAGACCCAAGTTCACCGCTACCCATTTGCGGATAGCAGCCAAAGCAACAGTTCCAGCCTCCCAGTCCATAGACTGTGCAGCCACACTCAAGCGTTTGAACAAAGCAAAGCGGATGTGCGCAAATATCAACATCATCAATATGCCTAAGCCAGCCATTAAGGTCCAGCTCAAGGGCATAGAAAAGCTAGAGCCGCTTTGAACCAACTGCTTGGCGACTCGGCCAATCATCCATAGACCTGTCACCAGTGTCACCAACACAGCGACTGACACCGCATTAAAGAACCTTCGCAAAACCTCATGCATCAGGCGTACCCGCTCGGGCACTTCCAAGCTCATCACGGCTGGACGTAAGAAAAAGTGCGCGAACACCATACCGCCAATCCACACAATAGTGGCCAAGACGTGGGCGAGCTTGAGTGAGGTGTAAATCATAGTAATTCTTTCAACAACCAAACCAACTGATCATCCTTAGCAAATATGGCTGAACAGCACGTACTCAAGCAATCAAGGCGCCCCGCCGCTTGCCTTAGAGACATAGCGAGCTAAGGCTTCGATTTGACTATCGGAAAGCTTAGCTCCGTAGGACGGCATGTTGCCAAGACCGTTGCGCACCGCCTTAGCCACGCGCTGAGCGTTGGGCTTGATCTCGTCCAGCACAGGTCCCACAGCCCCCTCTGACTGCGCATCATTGAGCGTGTGGCAAATAGAGCAGGCAGGCACCGCCTTAATAAAAAGCAACTTCCCCGTCATGTAAGCGGGGTCATTGGCTTGTGCGTGGACAAAACAGGCTGAGCCAAAGACGGGGTAAAGCGTCAACCTAAGTGCTATGCGCCATAACGACTTGAAGCTCATGCCACCGTGACTTTCACGGCGTGGTCGAGCCAACTACTGTTGTTGTAGCCGCTGACGTTTTCGCCCCTAGTTTCAGGTTGCACATTACCCGCGGCATCGGTTGCGCGGCTGGCAAGCGTGTAATTTCCCGCTGGCAGTCGGGCCGATAACACGAACTGCCGCCAGGCGTATTTGCCCATGTCTGGCCCTACGAGGCGTGCTTCACGCCAGCTTTTGCCGCCGTCGATGGAAACCTCAACTTTTTTGACGGCATTCACACCACCAAAGGCAACGCCTTGAATTTGCATCAACCCGGCTGTCGGAGCGTTTCCTTCGCCGTTAGGTGAGTTGATCCAAGACTTCACCGTCATCTCCAGCACCGAGGGCTGGGTTGGATCGGCCTTTGCGCCAGGCGGCGTGATGCGGTAGCCATGCGACATGATTCGCGCATCGCTTTCAGCGGTAGTGAAGGCAAGTTGCTTGACGTACTTGATGTTATTGACACCGGTGTAACCGGGCACGATCAGGCGAAGAGGCCCACCGTGTGCCAGCGAAATAGGTGCACCATTCATTTCCCATGCCAGCAACGCATCGGCCATTGCTGCCACCGGCACCGAGCGCTCCACCATGACGCTTTTAGGATCAATACCGTCCGGTAACTTTTCACCACCGGTACCAGTCATGAAAGGCCGCGCGCCATCTAGGCCACCTAGTGCCTCGACTACAGCCCGCACAGGAACGCCACTCCAAACAACGCAACCGGCAGCACCCACAGTCCAAGGGGTACCGCTGGGCTTGCTAGGAAAAAAGCCCCGCCCGTTTCCTGAGCACTGAAGCACCATGGCGACGGTTTCAAGGCCCATGGATTTGAGTTGGGCAACGGTGAGTTTGCGTGGATTCTTAACACCTTCGATATTGACCTCCCAAGCATCACGGTTGGCGAGGATGGAGGCGTCAGGCGCTGGCAGGTTATTACGAATGTATAGCTGCTCGGCGGGGGTAATCACACTGGTGCCAAAGGCACTGCGTTTGGTCTCGAGGGTGCTGCTGCTGTGCACGATGAGGCTGGCAGGATCTTTCCAACTAACGTAAGAAGGGAGCGGTCGGGCTGCTGCAAGAGGGGCTGTCTGAGCGGAAGCGCCGCGCGTGAATGTGGCGAGACCTGCCGCCGCAAGAGTGCCAAGGCTAGCGCCCAGCAAGTGTCGACGGGGAAGTGATGTATCGTGATTCATAGATGCTCTCCAATTTTTTAGTGATGGGTAAACAAAGAATTATGTTAATTATTAAACAACAAATTGAAATGACCTCAAAACCTCCAGACACTTTTCACAGCTCAGTCTGAAGCAGCCCTTCCAGCTATTCAGATCGACTTTCAAAATTGAACTCGAACAACTTGGCAACACCTTTACGGCCTATAAATTGTTAGAGAGTGCTCGAAAGAACCGGCCACACAGTGGCCGAGTCCAATGTCAGTGTTTACCAACTTTCTCTGCAAGGTATGTTCGGCCAAACAGACCGTACTTTTGGATGACCAACATCCTCTAAAATTTCTTAGCTTACTTAACGTGGTGAGTCTCTAACAACTGGATATGTAAACGTCCAAACTTAATCCCCCGCTAAGGTAACTTTTTATGAAAATATTTTTTGGAACCCTTCGAGACCTCATGCTGTGGACAAAATGAGGACACTCATCCAGAGTTCAGAAAGGAATTTTGGGGATGTTCGTGGACAATCTGTGGACACTGGAAACGATTTAGGCAACAAAAAAGCCCGATGAGTTAACATCGGGCTTCTTCTAAGTCCTTGATTTATAAGGATTTTTTGGCGGAGTGGACGGGACTCGAACCCGCGACCCCCGGCGTGACAGGCCGGTATTCTAACCAACTGAACTACCACTCCTGATAGCTGTAACTAATGCTTAGTTGCTTGAGCAACCAAAGCCAAGTGCTACAAAACTTGGCGACCCTACGGGGATTCGAACCCCGGTACTCACCGTGAAAGGGTGATGTCCTAGGCCTCTAGACGATGGGGTCAAAACCTTGGACTAATCCGTTTATTAGAAATTTTGGTGGAGGTAAGCGGGATCGAACCGCTGACCTCTTGCATGCCATGCAAGCGCTCTCCCAGCTGAGCTATACCCCCGTTGGGTGTCGAGAGCAATAGTATAGCTAAATTTTTAACGTTTCGTCAAACGCGCCAAAACTTTTTCTTTGCCGCACAGCCAAATAACCGCGTCCACAGAGGGCGTTTGCGGAGTGCCCATAACCAACACACGCACAGGCATGGCGAGCTGCGGCATTTTTAAACCTTGCTCTGTCAGCACTGCTTTAAATGCAGCACTGACGCTAGCCGTATTCCACTCAACCACAGCTGCAAGTTTGGTGGCCAATGCATCCAACGCTGGCAAGGCGGCTGGCGTGATGTGCTTTGCAACATCTTCCGGCAGCGGGGTGACATCGGCATAAAAAGCCGTCGCCCAATCAGCCAACACTAACAGGGTGTCGCAGCGGTCTTTGAACAAACCACAAATTGCAGGCAAGCGGTCATCGGCGGCGATGCCGCGCTTGGCTAGCTCAGCGCTTACCAAAGCTGCCAGCGCATCATCTGCCATCGCCTTCAAATGCTGGGCGTTCACCCACTTCAGCTTGGCTTCGTCAAACTGCGCAGCACTGCGGCCCAGGTGGTCGAGGTTGAACCACTCTAAGAATTGAGCACGGCTAAATATTTCGTCATCGCCGTGGCTCCAACCCAAACGTGCAAGGTAGTTGACCATTGCGTCAGGCAGGTAGCCTTCGTCGCGGTATTGCGTCACGGCTTTGGCACCGCTGCGCTTGCTCATCTTTTCGCCTTGCTCATTGAGCACAGTGGGCAGGTGGGCATACACCGGCGTGTCTTTGCCCAGCGCTTTAAAGATGTTAATTTGGCGAGGCGTGTTGTTGACATGATCGTCGCCACGGATGACGTGGGTGATGTCCATGTCGATGTCGTCCACCACCACACAAAAGTTGTAGGTGGGCGTGCCATCGGGGCGGGCAATGACCAAGTCGTCTAATTCGTCGTTGCTGATTTCGATGCGGCCTTTGACTTTGTCTTCCCACACAACGGAGCCGCCTTGCGGGTTTTTAAAGCGCAGCACAGGCTTTACGCCTTCAGGAATGGCAGGCAAGGTCTTACCCGGCTCTGGCCGCCAGGTGCCGTTGTAGCGTGGCTTTTCTTTGTTGGCCATTTGCTGTTCGCGCAAGGCGTCCAGCGCTTCCATGCTCATGTAGCAGGGATAGACGTGGCCAGCGGCTTTGAGGTCTTCCAGCACGGCCTTGTAGCGGTCCATGCGTTGCATTTGGTAGAACGGACCTTCGTCGTGGTCAAGGCCCAACCACTTCATGCCTTCGATGATGACATCCACCGAGGCTTGGTTAGAGCGTTCAAGGTCGGTGTCTTCAATGCGCAAAATAAAGTCGCCACCCGTGGCGCGTGCAAAGGCCCAGGGATAGAGGGCCGAGCGAATGTTGCCCAGGTGAATAAAGCCAGTGGGTGATGGCGCGAAACGGGTGCGAGTTTTGGTCATGCAGGGGTAAAAATCAAAGGGTCTCAAGGCCGCGCAATAGGTCGGCCTTCATGTCGTCTAAATGTTCAAGGCCTGCTGCCAAACGAATCATGCCTTGGCCAATGCCTGCGGCTTGACGCTGGTCTTCCGACAGCTTGCCGTGCGAGGTGCTGGCGGGGTGCGTGAGTAAAGTTTTAGTGTCGCCCAAGTTGGTACAAAGCGAGAGCGTGCGCAAACTGTCGAGCACATGAAAGGCGCGCGTGCGAGCCTGCTGCGGGTCAGCCGCCTTCACATCAAATGACAACACCGCGCCGCCCATGCCCGACATTTGCTGCATCGCCAAGTCGTGCTGCGGGTGACTGGCCAAGCCGGGGTAATACACACGCGATACCGCAGGGTGTTGCTCCAGCCATTGCGCCATCGCGTGGCCGTGCGCGCTTTGCGCACGCATGCGAATGTCTAGCGTCTCCAAGCCTTTGAGCACCACCCACGCATTGAAGGGCGACAACACCATGCCGCTGTTCTTCATGACGGGCAAAAACTTTTCTTTGATCAGCTGTTCGCTGGCACACAAAGCGCCGGCCATCACACGGCCTTGACCATCCAAATACTTGGTGCCCGAATGCATGACGATGTCTGACCCCATCTCCATGGGACGCTGCAAAATGGGCGTGGCAAAACAGTTGTCGACCGCCAGCAAAGCGCCCGCGTTGTGCGCCATGTCGGCCAAGGCAACGATGTCACACACCTCGGTCAAGGGGTTGGTGGGTGTTTCGGCAAACAAGATTTTGGTTTTGGGGCGAATGGCAGCTTGCCACTCAGCAAGATCGGTTTGCGAGACCACGGTGGATTCCACACCGAAGCGTGCAAACTCAGAGCCAATCAGCTTCAGGGTGGAGCCAAACATCGACTGCGAATACACCACATGATCGCCCGCTTTGAGCAGGCTAAAAAGCATGAGCATGACCGACGACATGCCCGACGAGGTGGCCAAAGCAGCCTCAGTTCCCTCAAGTGCGGCCAAGCGCATTTCAAAGCTAGTGACCGTGGGGTTGCCTGAGCGGCCATAGGTGTAGCCCTCTTCTTCACCCGCAAAGCGGCGGGCAGAAGCTTCGGCCGAGGGCTGCACATAGCCGCTGGTGAGGTACAGGGCTTCAGAGTTTTCACCATACTGGCTGCGGTCTGCAGCCAAACGCACAGCCAAGGTTTCTAGGTGCAAATCAGGGGGCAAAGGGTGCTGGCTCATACCGAAGTTACTCCGAAGGATTGGGCAAGGCCAGACGCGAATTGTCTTCAGCGCCCTCCTCTTGGCCCACACGTTTTTCGTTCAAACGCACGATGTCACTCAAGGACACATCGCCCGTCACGTACACACCGTCAAAGCACGAAGCATCAAAACCGTCGAGCTTGGGTGCGTCGGCTTTTCTAGCTGACAGCACGGCTTGCTTCATGGCTTCCACGTCTTGGTAAATCAAGGCGTCGCAGCCAATGAGCACACGAATTTGCTCAACTGTACGGTCATGCGCCACCAACTCTTCAGGCGTGGGCATGTCAATACCGTACACGTTGGGAAAGCGGACAGGCGGTGCAGCACTGGCCAAATACACCTTGCGTGCGCCGGCGTCACGTGCCATTTGCACGATCTCTTTGCTGGTGGTGCCGCGCACGATGGAGTCGTCCACAAGCAGCACATTGCGGCCTTTGAACTCGCTGGCGATCACGTTGAGCTTTTGGCGAACCGACTTTTTGCGCACGCCTTGTCCCGGCATGATGAAGGTGCGGCCCACGTAACGGTTTTTTACAAACCCTTCGCGATACGGCACGCCCAACAAATGCGCCAGCTGAGTGGCGCTGGGGCGGCTGGACTCAGGAATAGGAATGATCACATCAATGTCTGTTGGGGGCACTGCAGACACCACACGTTTGGCCAAGGTCTCGCCCAAATTCAAGCGGGCTTGGTACACCGAAATGCCGTCCATCGTCGAATCTGGGCGGGCTAAGTACACGTATTCAAAAATACAAGGTTTAAGCAGCGATACATCGGCGCATTGCATGAAGTGCGCTTGACCTTCGAGGTTGATGAACACCGCCTCACCTGGCGCAATGTCGCGCTCAAACACATGGCCCGTGCCGTCCAGAGCCACCGATTCGCTGGCCACCATGTAGGTGCCATCCGCGCCACGGCCAATGCACAAAGGGCGAATGCCAAACGGGTCGCGGAATGCCAACAAACCGTGGCCTGCAATCATGGACACCACGGCGTAAGAGCCTTGGATGCGGCGGTGCACACGGCGCACAGCCTCAAACACATCGGCGGGCTTGAGGGATAAGCCTCGCGTGGTTTTGTCGATCTCGTGGGCCAGCACATTAAGCAAGACTTCAGAGTCGCTCTCTGTGTTGATGTGGCGGTGATCTTCAGAGAACAGCTCTGATTTCAGGGCGTGTGCGTTGGTCAAGTTGCCGTTGTGCACCAGCACCAAACCAAACGGCGCATTCACGTAAAAAGGCTGAGCCTCTTCTTCGCTAAACGCATTGCCTGCCGTGGGGTAACGCACTTGGCCCAAGCCGTTGTTGCCAGGCAAGGCGCGCATGTTGCGGGTACGAAACACATCACGCACCATGCCCTTGGCTTTGTGCATGAAAAATTTACGGTCGAGCTGGGTAACGATGCCCGCGGCATCTTGGCCTCGATGCTGCAAGAGCAACAAGGCGTCATAAATCAACTGGTTCACAGGTGCGCTGCTTGCAACGCCGACGATGCCACACATTAGGGGAGATACTTTCCAAAATCAGCCGGCAAAACCGGCTTCAACACATGCAAAAACTGTTGCAACCATTGTGCACCTTGGGCTTGTTTCCAAGCCATGGTCTCACGCATAGGCGTCATGCCCACCAGCACAGTGACAGCCAACAAAATGACCACACCACGCATCAATCCAAACAAGCTTCCCAGCAAGCGGTCCAAAGGCCCAAGGCCCACCGCCGAGATCAATTTCTTCACCACAAAACTAACCAACACCGTGGCCACCAGCACCGCGACAAACACCACCACAAAGCCGGCGGCATAACGCAACATTTGGCTGCTGCCCTCCATGGGCAACCACGCGGCGGCCATCGGGGCATACATCTGCGACACATAAAACGCCGCCACCCAACCCGCCAGCGACAGCACCTCTTGCACAATGCCGCGCCACAAGCCTAGCAGGAGCGACAGAGCCAAAACGGCCAGCAGAATCCAATCTACAGCCGAAAGTAACTGCATATCAATCGGTTTACAGCGTCAAAACTTGCGGCTGCAATTGCAACTGCTTGATCTTGTTTGCCATTTTGTCGGCATCGTCACGTTTGGTGAAAGGGCCCACGCGCACGCGCACGCGACGCCCTTCTTTGCCCTCGATGACTTGGGTGTAGGTGGTGATGCCCGCTTTTTCGAGCTTGCTACGCACTTCGCGCAACTTGGCTTCATCTGAAAACGTGCCTGCCTGCACCACAAATCGAGCGCC
>NZ_JBBAOV010000024.1:9100-15290 GCF_040401135.1 Limnohabitans sp.
GGTTCTGGCGTGGTTGGCGCTCTTGGCGTCACCACGGCTACAGCGGCAGTAGTGGTAACAGCGGCAGTAGTGGCCACCGCCACGTCTGGTTTCACATCCACTTTTGGCTTCGTCTCTGGCACCACTTCTTCTTTGGCATCCAAACCTGCGCCAGCCGACAAGGGCTTTTGTTTGGAAGTGTCCACCAAAGGCTTGGCTGTGGCTCGGTCTGGAATGTCCACTGCAATGTCCACCGCCACAGGGCGGGGCTGGGTATCAAACAACAGGGGAAAAACGATCACAGCCGAAACAACCAACACTGAGGCACCAATTAAACGGTGGCGAGCGCGGCGACGCATGACGTCCACGCTCTCGGCGGGGCTGTTGCTGGAGTTACCTTGGGGCTCGCTGGTCGGTTGACCGGGCAGTCGAAACTTGAAAAAAGCCATGTAAATGGGGTCTCAGGAGCTCAAATGTGGGGCGTCTAGACGGGGTATGCCATTGGCCAAAATCCCCCCGACCGTGAAGAACGAGCCGAAGACCACAATTCTATCAGCGGGGTCTGCCGCAGCCACTGCCGCGTCCAGCGCGGCTTGCGGGTTGGCATAGGTGCTGGCTTGCACGTCTTTGCGGGTGTTGCCCTTCTGCCAAACGCTTTGCAGCTGAGTGGCTTTGGCCGCACGCTCTGTGGGCAAATCGCAAAAGTACCAACGGTCCGCCAACGGCCCCAAGCGTGCCAGCATGGGCGCCACATCTTTGTCGGCCATCGCGCCAAACACCACATGGGTGGTGGGATAAAAGCCCATGGCATCTAGGTTTTCGGCCAGTGCCGCGACCGCGTGGGCGTTATGCGCTACGTCAAACACCAAAGCGGGCTGGCCCGGCACGATTTGAAACCGTCCTGGCAACTCCACCATGCCCAGCCCGTTGCGAATGGCTTGCGCCGTCACAGGCATCTCGCTACGTAATGCCTCTAAAGCCGCCAGCACGCCACTGGCATTGACCAGTTGGTTGGCTCCTCGCAGCGCGGGATAAGCCAAGCCGCTGTAACGGCGGCCACGCCCAGCCCAGCTCCATTGCTGCTTGTCACCCGTGAAGTTGAAGTCTCGCCCAAACAACCAAAGCTCGGCGCCAATTTCGGTGGCGTGGTCAATCACGCTTTGCGGCGGCACGGGGTCGCTAACGATGACGGGGCGGCCCGTGCGCATGATGCCCGCCTTCTCGCGGCCAATGGTTTCACGGTCGTGTCCCAAAAAGTCCATGTGATCAAGGTCGACACTGGTGATGATCGAGCAAGAAGGCTCAATCACATTCACCGCGTCCAAACGCCCGCCCAGGCCCACCTCGAGAATGGCTACGTCAATGGGCGACGACGCCATCAAACTCAAAATAGCCAAGGTGGTGAACTCGAAGTAAGTGAGCGACACCTCACTGTCTTGAGTCCGCGCAACTTCAACTTTTTCAAAATGCGGGAGTAAGTCGTCGGGTTGCACGGTGTCACCATGCACGCGGCAACGCTCTTGAAAATGCACCAAGTGGGGCGAGGTGTACACGCCGGGCCGATAGCCCGCTTCAAGCAAGCAAGCCTCGAGCATGGCGCAAGTCGAGCCCTTGCCGTTAGTGCCCGCCACGGTGATGACGGGGCAATCAAACTTGAGCGCCATGCGCTCGGCCACGGTACGCACGCGCTCAAGGCCCAAGTCGATGTTTTTGGGGTGTAAACGCTCGCAATGCGCGAGCCAACTTGCGAGTGAATTCATTTTTCAATTGTCGCCCACTGCAATGAACTCCTTGTTTTACGGCATGATTCACCCTCATGAGCAAAGCATCTATCACCGTTTACGGCATTCCCAACTGCGACAGCGTCAAAAAAGCCCGCGTCTGGCTGACAGACCATGGCGTGGACCACGTGTTTCATGATTTCAAAAAACAAGGTGTTCCGCCCGAGGCTGTCGATCTATGGCTCAACCATGTGGGCTGGGAGGTGCTGGTCAACCGCAAAGGCACCACTTGGCGCAAGCTAGACCCCGCACTGCAAGCCAGCGTGGTGGACAAAGCTTCGGCTCGCGCCTTAATGTTAGAACACACCAGTGTGGTGAAGCGGCCTGTGGTGGTGAAAGGCCAAACGGTTATTGTCGGCGTCAACCCCGAGGCTTGGGCAAGCGTTATAGGCTGACCAATCGTTACCCTGACGAAGAACTACACTTTGTGCCACCCCCAGAAAAGAAGAACTCCATGAAAAAAATTTCCATTCAAAGCACCCTACTCGCCGGGTTAATGACGTTGCTGACCTCAGCCTCCGTGCAAGCGCAAGAAGTGGGTAAAGTTATTTCCAGCACCCCCATCATTCAGCAAGTTGCCGTACCGCGCCAAGTGTGTAACACCCAACAAGTCGTCACGGGCGGACAAAAATCGGGTGCGGGTGCTGCCATGGGCGCCATTGCGGGTGGTGTCATCGGCAACCAAATGGGTCAAGGCACAGGCAATGCGCTGGCCACTATGGCAGGACTTTTTGGCGGCGCCATCTTGGGTGACAAAATTGAAGGTCCTGGCACGCCTGAAGTAAAAAACGTTCAAAACTGCAGCCAGCAAATGTTCTATGAAAACCGCACCATGGCTTACAACGTGGTGTACGAATTTGCGGGCAAGCAATACACCGTGCAAATGCCCCAAGATCCGGGCCCCACAGTGCGTTTGCAAATCACGCCCATGGTGCCTGCTGCTAATACCAGCTACGGCAACGTGCCACCTGCTGGCTCTGCACCCCGTTACTAAACAGTCAACACGCTCATTTGGGCGTTTGAACTAAGCAAAAGCCGCAATCAGCGGCTTTTGTTGTTTTGGGTCACCTAAAATCTACTGTTTTGCAATTCATACCGAGCGCACACCATGACCACAGAAAAAATCGACAGCGTCAGCATCACCACCCAAGCCAATGTGTTTTTTGACGGCAAGTGCATCAGCCACGCCCTGATCACAGCCAACGGCACCAAGCTGTCGGTCGGCGTTATCTTGCCTGCAACACTCACCTTCAACACAGCAGCCCCCGAAGTGATGGAGTGCGTGGCTGGTTTTTGTGAATACAAACTTGACGGCAGCCAAGACTGGGTCAAGTCCAGCGCTGGCGAAAAGTTCAATGTGCCTGGCAACTCGAAATTCGACATCCGCGTGACCGAGCCTTACCACTACATCTGCCACTTCGGTTAATCCAAGGCGCAACGACACACCATGAGCACCATCCTCCAACACCTACCCAAAGGCCAAAAAGTAGGCATCGCCTTCTCGGGCGGCCTCGACACCTCGGCTGCCTTGCTGTGGATGAAACAAAAGGGCGCTGTGCCCTACGCCTACACCGCCAACCTCGGCCAACCTGACGAGTCGGACTACAACGAAATCCCTCGCAAAGCGATGGAATACGGCGCAGAAAAAGCCCGCCTCATCGACTGCCGCAAGCAACTGGCAGCTGAAGGCATTGCCGCCATTCAGTGCGGCGCGTTCCACATCAGCACTGGTGGCATTACCTACTTCAACACCACGCCGCTGGGCCGTGCCGTCACCGGCACCATGCTCGTGGCAGCCATGAAGCAAGACGACGTCAACATCTGGGGCGATGGCAGCACTTTTAAAGGCAACGACATCGAGCGCTTCTACCGCTACGGTTTGTTGACCAACCCCAGCTTGAAAATCTACAAGCCTTGGCTGGACCAACTATTCATCGACGAACTCGGTGGCCGCGCTGAAATGTCTGCGTTCATGACCGCAAACGGATTTGGCTACAAGATGAGCGCCGAAAAGGCCTATAGCACCGACAGCAACATGCTGGGCGCAACCCACGAAGCCAAAGATTTAGAAAGCCTCCAAAGCGGCATGAAGATCGTCAACCCGATCATGGGTGTGCCCTTCTGGCGTGAAGACTGCGTCGTGAAAGCAGAAGAAATCTCCATCCGTTTCGAAGAAGGTCAACCCGTCGCCTTGAACGGTGTGGAATATGCAGACCCCGTAGAGTTGTTCTTAAAAGCCAACGAAATTGGTGGTCGTCACGGCTTGGGCATGAGCGATCAGATCGAGAACCGCATCATCGAAGCCAAGAGCCGCGGCATCTACGAAGCCCCCGGCATGGCGCTGTTGCACGTCGCCTACGAGCGTTTGGTCACAGGCATTCACAACGAAGACACCATCGAGCAGTACCGCATCAACGGCCTGCGCTTGGGCCGTTTGTTGTACCAAGGCCGTTGGTTTGACCCACAGTCCATCATGCTGCGCGAAACCGCCCAACGCTGGGTGGCACGCGCCATCACTGGCACCGTGACGCTCGAGCTGCGCCGTGGTAATGACTACTCGATCCTCAACACCGAGTCGCCCAACCTGACTTACGCGCCTGAGCGTTTGAGCATGGAAAAAGTGGACGACGCCCCGTTCAGCCCGCTCGACCGCATTGGCCAATTGACCATGCGCAACTTGGACATCGTGGACACACGCGCCAAGTTAGGCATCTACGCACACACAGGTTTGCTGTCGTTGGGCGAAGGTGCGGACATGATCAAGCTAGAAGGCGGGTCTAAGAAGTAATCACTTCTTCGCGCCAAGTAAAAATCGACCTTCGGGTCGCTTTTTATTTTCAGACCACGACGGGCTCCGGCTCCAACCGAATGCCAAAGCGCTCGTACACGCTGGTTTGAATCGCCTTGGCCAAGGTCATCACCTCGCCGCCCGTGCAGGGGTGTTCTTTGCCACCCACGTTGACCAACACCAAGGCTTGTTTTTCGTACACGCCCGCATTACCCACGGTTTTACCTTTCCAGCCGCAAGCGTCAATCAGCCAGCCTGCTGCCAGTTTGATGCGGCCATCGTCCAGTAAATAGTGAACCACTTTGGGCTCCCGCGCGATGATGTCGTCGCACTGATCTTGGGTAACGGTGGGATTTTTAAAGAAGCTGCCGGCGTTGCCAATGACAGCTGGGTCTGGCAGCTTGGCGCGACGAATGGCGCACACCCATTCAAAAATTTGTTGTGCAGTCGGCTGGTTGATGCCGGTCTCGGTCATTTTGCGTTCGAGGTCGAGATAGCCCAGCACGGGCTTCCAGTCTTTGCGCAACAAAAACCGCACGCGGGTAATCAGGGCCTTGCCTGCCAAACCAAAGCCCCTGCTTTCACCCTCACGGCCACTGCTCACGTGCTTGAACACCGAGTCGCGGTAGCCAAACGCACACTGCGCAGCATCAAGGCTGAAGGCTTGCCCCGTGGTCAGGTCAATCGCGTCCAACGAGTGAAAGCGGTCTTGCAGCTCCACGCCGTACGCACCAATGTTTTGGACGGGCGAAGCGCCCACGCTGCCTGGAATGAGAGCCAAGTTTTCTAGCCCGGGCCAGCCGTTGTCCAGCGACCAAGCCACCAAGTGGTGCCAGTTTTCGCCTGCAGCGGCCTCGATCACCCACGCCTTGTCGGTCTCTTCGACCAAGCGCATGCCTTTAATTTCAACCTTTAACACCAGGGGCTTCACGTCACCGGTCAGCACAATGTTGCTGCCGCCGCCCAGCACAAACTTAGGCAAGCTGCGCAAGGTCGGATCAACCAACACCGCCTGCACATCGGCCTCGGTGAACACGCGCACCAGTTGCAGCGCTTTGGCTGAAATGCCAAAGCTGTTGTGCGCTTGAAGGGGGGTGTTGGGTTCCACTAACATACGGCAATTGTCTCATTCTGATTTTGAAAGCCGACCGCCATGCCTTCTTTTGACACCGTCCTTGAACCCAATTTGGTTGAGGTAAAAAACGCCGTTGAAAACACAGCCAAAGAAATCGTCACGCGCTTTGACTTTAAAGGCACCTCTGCCGCTGTTGAGCTCAAAGACAAAGAGATCACCATGTTTGGTGATGCCGACTTTCAGCTGGTGCAAGTCGAAGACGTGCTGCGCAATAAACTGACCAAGCGCGAAGTGGACGTGCGCTTCCTCGACAAAGGGGATGTGCAAAAAATCGGCGGTGACAAGGTCAAACAAGTCATCAAAATCCGCAACGGCATCGAAACCGAAGTGTCCAAAAAGATTCAGCGCTTGCTCAAAGACAGCAAGATCAAGGTGCAAGCCGCCATTCAAGGCGACGCGGTGCGCGTCAGCGGCACCAAACGCGACGACCTGCAAGCCGCCATGGCGCTGATTCGCAAAGACATGACCGACTTGCCTTTGTCGTTCAACAACTTTCGCGATTAAACA
>NZ_JBBAOV010000024.1:15390-33756 GCF_040401135.1 Limnohabitans sp.
TCTTTCTTCGCCCCAATCTTGGTCTCTTGCCCAGACACCAAGCGGGTGATGTTGTCTTTGTGGCGCATCAGCAGCAAGGCACTCATCACTGCCAGCGCCAGCAGCTCGGCTGGGCTGGTTTGCCAAGCCAGTCGATCGCCAAACAAATAGTAGGCCGGCGCAAACAGCGATGCCGCTAATGCCGCCAGCGATGAGTAACGAAAGAACAACGCCACGATCACCCAAGTACTCATGGTGGCCAAGCCCAGCAAAGGCTCCACACCAAACAAGATGCCCGCTGCCGTGGCCACGCCCTTACCGCCCTTGAAGCCAAAAAATACAGGCCATAAGTGGCCCACAAATGCAGAGATAGCCACCCAAGCCACCGCATGGTCGTCCAAGCCAAAGTCTGGCCCAAACAGCTTGACCAACAACACAGGCAAGTAGCCCTTGAGCGCATCACACAACAAGGTAGCGATGGCCGCTTGCTTGTTACCAGATCGCAGCACGTTGGTAGCGCCAGGGTTTTGGCTGCCATAAGAGCGCGGATCGTTTAAGCCCATCACGCGGCTCACGATGACCGCAAAGGACAAAGAACCCATCAAATATGCGCCCACGGCGAGTCCGACCACCACCAAAGAATCTTCAAACATCAATCTGTCCTTTTATTGCGCAGGGTCGCGCAGTTCCCAACGAATCGCATCGATCGCAGCCAGCACTTCTGGCGACAAGGTGGTGCCCCATGCGTCCAAATCGGCATCGAGTTGCGCGAGCGACGTCACACCAATGATGGTGCTGGCCACTTGCCACTTGGTGTAACAAAAAGCCAGTGCCATTTGCGTCGGCGTCATGCCATTTTGATGCGCCAAGGCGTTGTAACGGCGTGCAGCCACCAACGATTCGGGCCTACCCCAGCGTTGCTTGCGCACGCTTTCATAGCCAGAGATGCGCGCACCTTTAGGCGCCTCTGGACCGGTAATACCGCTGGTGTCGTACTTACCCGTCAGCAGGCCAAAACCCAGCGGCGAATAGGCCAGCAAGGACACATTCAAACGGTGGCAAGTTTCGTCCAGACCGTTTTCATAGGTTCGGTTGATCAGGCAATACGGGTTTTGTGTAGAGGCCACACGAGGCAAACCAAGCTGCTCTGCCAAACGCACAAACTCGTGCACGCCATAAGGTGTTTCATTGGACAAGCCAATATGACGCACCTTGCCGTCTTTCACCAACTGTGCCAGGGCTTCGAGCTGGGCTTGAAGAGTGATCTCTGAGGTCTCTTTTTTTGGGTCGTAATACACCCCACCAAAAGCAGGCACATGACGCTCGGGCCAATGGATTTGGTAGAGGTCAATCACATCGGTTTGCAAGCGGCGCAAGCTGGCTTCGCAGGAGGCGACAAAGTCTTTGACCGTGAGGTTGGTGTGGTCGCGAACCCAAGGCATGCCGCGTGAAGGGCCCGCTACTTTGGTGGCCAACACCAGCTTTTGACGTGCGCCCGGGTTCTTACTAAACCAGTTGCCAATGATGGTTTCGGTGTGGCCGAAGGTCTCAGCCTTGGGCGGCACCGAATACATCTCAGCCGTGTCAATAAAGTTCACACCACGCGCCAGCGAATGGTCGAGGATGGCATGCGAATTGGCTTCATTCACCTGCTCGCCAAAGGTCATGGTGCCCAAACAAATGGGCGTGACATGCAAATCACTGGTGCCCAGCTGAACAAGAGGAAAAGTCATGCGAAATACTCCAACCATCACGGTTTGTAAAAACCTGACAAGTCTAAAGCCTCAAGGTGACTGATTTGATTTGGCGCGTTCCTCTTCTTGCAGGCGCAACACGCGGCGCTGCACCTTGCCGGTGGTGGTCATAGGCAACTCGGGCGTGAACTCAATTTCTTTGGGGTATTCATAAGGTGCAAGCTTGCCGCGCACATGCAGTTGCAGCTCGGCTACCAGCGCATCGCTGGCTGCATGGCCGGCAGCCAATACCACATAGGCTTTCACCAAAGTGCCACGCGCGGCATCGGGCTTGGGCACCACCGCAGCGTTGGCCACGGCGGGGTGTTTGACCAAACAGTTTTCAATCTCGCTGGGCCCAATACGGTAGCCTGCCGACTTGAACACGTCGTCTGCTCGGCCTTGGTACCAAAGGTAGCCGTCTTTGTCGCGCACCGCCATATCGCCCGTGCGGCACCAGTCGCCGGTGTATTTGCCCTGGGTGGACTTCTGGTTTTTCCAATAGCCCAAAAAGAAAATCGGGTCGGGCTGACCGTGCTGGTTGTAGCGGTGAAGCGCCACGTCACCCGGCACACCTCTGGGGCACTCCCGGCCTTCGTCGTCAATCACTGCCACGCGGTGACCGGGGTAGCCCTTGCCCATGCTGCCGGGCTTGGCAGGCCAGCCCACATTCGTGCGATGCGCTGCCACACCTGAGCCATGTTTGGCAGACCATTCCATCGCGCAGTTGCCAACGATGTAGTTGATTTCAGTTTGGCCAAACATCTCGTTCACCGTCACACCTAAGTGTTCTTGGCAGTAGCCAAACACCGCATCGCCCACAGCTTCGCCCGCGCTCATGATGGCTTGCAGTTTGAGTTTGAACAGATGGCGCGGCTCTGGGTAAGCCTTCATCATGGCTTTGAGCGCCGTAGGAAACAAAAACGTGTGGGTCACGCCCTGCTGCTGCATGAGCGTAAAAGCCAGCTCTGGGCTGAAGCGCCCGTTCCACGCGACGATGGGGCGGCCAAAGTAAAGCGCTGGCAGCAAGGCATCCATCAAGCCGCCTGTCCAGGCCCAGTCGGCGGGCGACCAAAACACTGCAGCGCTGCCTGTGGGCAAGAGGCTTGCAGCCGCATCCACGGTGGCAAAGCCAAACCAGTTTTGGCTGCACACAAACCCAGTCAAATTGCCAATCAACGCGCGGTGCGGAATCAACGCGCCTTTAGGTGGGCCGGTGGTGCCACTGGTATAAATCAACACTGCACCCTCGTCGGCTTTGGTGTGCACCGCGATGAACGCGCGCTGCTGCGCGGCGATGGCGCTGGCGTAATCCACATCCTGGGCCAAGTCCATGTCCATCACTTTTCGCAGCGCAGGGCATTGGGTACGCACAGCCATCACATTTGTCACGGAAGAGCCATCCACAAGGGCCACCACCGCCTCGCTGTCTTGCAATCGGTACGCCAACGCCTCGGGGCCAAACAGCAACGACAGTGGCATGGCCACCGCGCCCATTTGCATCACAGCCATATAGGCCACGGCCGTTTCAAATCGTTGCGGCAGCACGATGGCCACGCGGTCACCGCGCTGAACCCCCTGGCTGACCAGCACATGGCTTAGCGCATCGGCTGCTTGCTGCAACTGGGCATAGGTGAAGCAGCGCGGTGCAACCGCTCGCCCACGGGCGTCTGGGGCCGCATGTTCAACAATGGCGACGCGCTTTGAAGCGTCCTCTTGCAGCGCCCAACGACGGCTACACACCTCGGCCATGTTGAATTGCTCTGGCACCTGCCAGCCAAAGCTTTGCTGCATTGCTTCGTAAAAATCGGCCATGTCTCGTGTCCTTATGATTCAAACAATGTACCCAATCCAAAAGCCCCCGCACAGCGCGTTTGTCCCAATCCGTCACCTGAGTTACCACGTCTTACAGTGGGGTACTCCCTCGCCAAACAAGACACCGCTGGTCATGGTGCATGGCTGGATGGATGTGGCCGCGTCTTTCCAGTTCGTCGTCGATGCCTTGTCCAACGACCATTGGGTCATCGCCCCCGATTGGCGAGGCTTTGGCTTGACCGACACACCCAACACCGACAACTTTTGGTTTCCTGACTATCTGGCCGATCTCGACCAACTGCTTGACCATTACGTAGGCTCACGCCCTGTCAACCTGCTAGGCCACAGCATGGGCGGCCATGTGGCCACGATGTATGCAGGCATTCGCCCCGAGCGCATCAACAAGCTCATCAACCTTGAGGGCTTTGGTATGCCCGCCACCCGTCCCGCCCAAGCGCCTAGCCGCTATGCCCAGTGGATGGACGAACTCAAAACCTTGCATCGTGGTGAACTCGATCTCAAGCCCTACCCCAGCCTAGAAGCGGTGGCGCAGCGTCTCATCAAAACCAACCCTCGTTTGAGCTTAGACAAAGCACACTGGTTAGCCCAGCACTGGGCCCGCGCCAATGACCAAGGTGAATGGCGAATCTTGGGCCATGCGGCGCACAAAGTAGTCAATGCCCAACTGTTCAAAACAGACGAGACCCAAGCACTTTACGAGCGCATCACCGCGCCCACCCTGTGCGTGGTGGCCAGCACTGACAGCATGAGCCAGTGGTGGAAAGGCAGCTACAACTTGCCCGAGTTCATGCAACGCATAGCAGCACTTCCCAATATCACCCATGCGGTCATTGAAGAGGCGGGCCACATGCTGCACCATGACCAACCTGAAGCCTTGGCTCAGTTGATAGAGAACTTTCTAAGTCGTCCATCTGACACATGAGCCATTAAAATCGTACGTTCACTTTTTTCAAATCTATAGCCATGATCTTCCCATCCAAACTCCGCGCCACCCTGGCCGCTCTAGCAATCGTTGGTGCTTTTGGAACAGGAACCGCTGATGCTGCAGACAGCAGCTTGTACGATTTACAGCCCTGCCCTGACAGTTTGGCTGCACAAGGGGGTGCCGAGCCCTCCAGAAAATGGGATTTGTCGCTCTCGCCCTACACCTTTCATTGGAGCGGCCCAAGCCCAGAACACAAGCCAGTCAGGCTGGTGTCTTTGGACAGACAACTTCCAGGTGGCAGATTTTGTGGACTGGCCCTTTTTAGCAATTCTTTTGGACAACCCTCGGCCTATGGCTACGTGGGGCAGCAATGGAACAACATTTTTGGCAACCCCAAGTTGTTCAGCAAAGTATCGGCTGGCTTGATTTATGGCTACAAGGGCAAGCACAAAGATGCCATCGCCTTCAACTCCTCGGGTGTAGCACCCGCCATCATTCCTTCCCTGGGCTATACCTTCTCGCCGCAAGAATCTGCTCAGGTCTTCATGCTCGGAACTGCTGGCCTAACCTTCGCCTACGTACGCAGCTTTTGAGCGCACTTGCGAACGTGAGAAAATCTGCGGTTTCCCCCAGACACATAAAGAAGATCTCATCATGGAAGCAGAACGCATCAACCTCATTGGCTCCACCCTTGCAGACCTGAGCGTGCGCACGGTGGATCTTCGGGGGTATCTTTGACTACGATGCCAAATCTGAGCGCCTGCGCACTGTCAACGCTTCGCTAGAAGACCCCACCGTTTGGAACGATCCCAAAAAAGCCCAAGAGCTAGGTCGTGAAAAGAAAACGCTAGACGGCGTGGTCGTCACCCTCACCCGCCTCACACAAGAACTGGCAGACAACGCCGAGTTGTTTGAAATGAGCAAAGCCGACAACGACGAAGACGGCTTGTTGACGATTGAGGCCGACACACAAGGTTTGTCCAAAACCATCGAAGAGCTCGAATTCCGCCGCATGTTCAGCAACGAAGCAGACCCGCTAAATTGCTTCCTCGACATCCAATCAGGCGCCGGCGGCACCGAAGCTTGCGATTGGGCCAGCATGCTGCTACGCCAGTACCTCAAGTACGCCGAACGCAAAGGCTTCAAAACCACTGTGGAAGACGAATCGGCCGGTGACGTCGCTGGCATCAAAGGCGCCACCATCAAGATCGAAGGCGAATACGCATTTGGCTTGTTGCGCACCGAAACCGGCGTGCACCGTTTGGTGCGCAAGTCGCCCTTCGACAGCTCGGGCGGTCGCCACACCTCGTTTGCCTCGGTGTTTGTGTATCCCGAAATTGATGACTCGATTCAAATCGATATCAACCCCTCCGACGTGCGCACCGACACCTACCGCGCCTCTGGCGCTGGCGGTCAGCACATCAACAAAACCGACTCTGCCGTGCGTTTGACCCACATGCCCACCGGCATCGTGGTGCAATGCCAAGACGGCCGAAGCCAACACAGCAACCGTGACGTGGCGTGGAAACGCCTGCGTTCGCGCTTGTATGACTTTGAGATGCGCAAGCGCCAAGAAGAACAACAAAAGCTCGAAGACACCAAGACCGATGTGGGTTGGGGTCATCAAATTCGCAGCTACGTGCTGGACAACAGCCGCATCAAAGACCTGCGTACCAACGTCGAAGTTTCGGCCACGCAAAAAGTCTTGGATGGCGACCTCGATATTTTTATCGAAGCGTCACTCAAGCAAGGGATTTAAGGAACACCATGCATCGTGAAGGCACAGCCCAACTGATTCAACGCGCCGACTACACAGCGCCCGCGTTTTGGATTGACACCGTCGACCTGACGTTTGACTTGGACCCCACCAAGACCCGCGTACTCAACAAAATGAGCGTGCGCCGCAACCCAGATGTGATGGCCCAGCCCCTGCGTTTGGACGGCGACGAGCTCAACTTGGCACGCGTCTTGGTCAACGGCCAAGGCACCTCGTTCAAGATGGATGGCCCCCAGTTGGTGCTGGAAAATCTGCCCGAAGGCCACGAGCCTTTCGAACTGGAAATCTTCACCACCTGCTTGCCCGCTAAGAACACCAAGCTCATGGGCTTGTACGTCAGCAACGATTCGTTCTTTACGCAATGCGAGGCCGAAGGCTTTAGACGCATCACCTACTTCTTGGATCGCCCAGATGTCATGTCGAACTACAGCGTCACGCTGCGCGCCGACAAAAAAGCTTTTCCCGTGTTGCTGTGTAACGGCAACTTGGTAGATGAAGGCCTGCTGGATGAAGGCCGCCACTTTGCCAAGTGGGTGGATCCACACAAAAAGCCGTGCTACTTGTTTGCCTTGGTGGCAGGCCAGTTTGTGTGCCGCGAGCAGCGCGTCAAAGCGCCATCGGGCAAAGAGCATTTGCTGCAAGTGTTTGTGCGTTCAGGCGATTTGGACAAAACCGAGCACGCCATGAACTCACTCATGGCAAGCATCAAGTGGGACGAGCTGCGCTTCGGTTTGAGCCTTGACTTAGAGCGCTTCATGATCGTCGCCACCAGCGACTTCAACATGGGCGCGATGGAAAACAAGGGCCTCAACATCTTCAACACCAAGTTTGTGTTGGCCAACTCTGCCACCGCCACCGACATGGACTACGCCAATATCGAAAGCGTGGTGGGCCATGAATACTTCCACAACTGGACGGGCAACCGCGTGACTTGCCGCGACTGGTTCCAGCTCTCACTCAAAGAAGGCCTGACGGTTTTCCGTGATCAAGAGTTCAGCCAAGACTTGGCGGCTGAAGCGTTGAAAGATAACGCGCAAGCAGCGGCATCCGCCAAAGCCGTGAAGCGCATTGAAGACGTGCGCCTGTTGCGCACCGCACAGTTCCCAGAAGACGCAGGTCCGATGGCCCACCCTGTGCGTCCTGACTGCTATGTAGAGATCAACAACTTCTACACCGTCACGATTTATGAAAAAGGCTCTGAGGTCGTGCGCATGATGCAGACCCTAGCGGCAACGCCAGCTTCCAATATTTCGTCGCGTGAAGGCTTTGCCAAAGGCATGTCGCTCTACTTTGAGCGTCACGATGGCCAAGCGGTGACGTGCGACGACTTCGCACAAGCGATTGCCGATGCCAACCCAGGCTCTGCCTTGGCCACGCACCTGACTCAGTTCAAGCGTTGGTACGCGCAAGCGGGTACTCCCCGCGTGCAAGCTGCTGGCAGTTACAACAGCGACACAGCCACCTACACACTCACGTTGAGCCAAAGCTGCCTACCCAGCCCCTCACAAGACCAAAAAGAGCCGTTTGTCATTCCGGTGCAATTTGGCTTGCTGGGTGCCGATGGCCGGGAAGTTTTGGCCAGCCAACTGTTGGTGCTTACCGAAACCACACAAAGCTTCGAGTTCAAAGACTTGTCATTGCAAGCAGACGAAGATCCTGTGCCATCTATCCTGCGTGGCTTCAGCGCCCCTGTGGTGCTAGAGAACGGCTTCACATCCGCGCAATTGCTCACGCTCTTGGCGCACGACACCGACCCGTTCAACCAATGGGAAGCCGCACAGCGCTTGTGTTTAAGCGCCGCGCTCACCGCAGTCGCTGCTAGCGACGCACCCACACAGGTGTTGGACGGCGCCTTGGTGCAAGCCCTGCGCACCGTGCTGCGACACCCCGCCTTGGACGCTGCATTTAAAGACTTGGTGCTCACACTGCCATCTGAAACCTACATCGCCGAACAGTTAGATTTAGTTGATCCACAGCGCATCCACGCCGTGCGCGAAGCCATGCGCGCACAACTCGCCCGTGAGCTTCACGACGACTGGGCTTGGGCCTTTGCAGCTCACAAAGACAACGGGGCCTTCAGCCCCGACCCCTTGTCGAGTGGCCGTCGTGCGTTAAGCGGCATGGCGCTCAGCATGTTGTGTTTGGATGCACGCGCCACGGGCGACGTGGTGTGGCCAGGCCGCACCTACCAATGCTTCAAAGACGCACACAACATGACCGACCGCTTCAACGCCTTAAGCGCGTTGGTCGGCTCAGGTCACGAGCTAGCAGGCGATGCCCTGCAACGTTTTTACAACCTCTTTCCCAACGAAGCCTTGGTGATGGATAAGTGGTTTGCCCTGCAAGCCGGCAGCACCGACCGAGGCGGGAACATCTTGTCGCTGGTGCGCAACCTCATGCTGCACCCCGACTTCATCATCAAAAACCCCAACCGCGCACGCAGCCTGATCTTCAGTTTCTGCAGTGCCAACCCAGGCGCCTTCCACCGCAGCGATGCGGCGGGCTATGTGTTCTGGAGCGAACGCGTGTTGGAGCTTGACGCCTTCAACCCACAAGTCGCCGCCCGTTTGGCACGTGCCTTAGACCGTTGGAGCAAACTGGCCGAGCCTTACCGCACCGCCGCGCACGAAGCCATCAAACGCGTCGCCGCCAAAACCGATTTAAGCAATGACGTGCGCGAAGTGGTTTCGCGCGCGCTCGCCAACTAAGGACTTGCCATGCCAGTTTCTCTTACCCGCTATCTGGTCGAACAACAACGCGCCAAAGGCCTGATTCCCTCCGAGCTGCGCTTGTTGCTCGAAGTCGTGGCACGCGCTTGCAAAAGCATCAGCCATGCGGTGAACAAAGGTGCCTTGGGCAGCGAGCTTGGCGACGTGATGGGCTCGGCGGGCAGCGAAAACGTGCAAGGCGAAGTGCAAAAGAAACTCGACATCATCGCCAACGACGTGTTGATCGAAGCCAACGAATGGGGCGGCCACTTGGCCGCTATGGCTTCCGAGGAAATGGACAGCATCCACATCGTGCCCAACCGCTACCCCCAAGGCGAATACCTCTTGATGTTTGACCCACTCGATGGCTCTAGCAACATCGAAGTCAACGTGAGCATTGGCACCATCTTCAGCGTGCTCAAAAAAGTGGACCCCAGCAAAGGTGTGAGCGAAGACGACTTCTTGCAGCCAGGCACCCAACAAGTGGCCGCTGGTTATTGCGTTTACGGCCCACAAACCACGTTGGTGTTGACGGTAGGTGACGGCGTGGCCATGTTCACTTTGGACCGCGAACAAGGCTCGTTTGTGTTGACTCAAGAAAACGTGAAGATCCCTGCGGACACCCAAGAGTTCGCCATCAACATGAGCAACATGCGTCACTGGGACGAGCCCGTGAAACGCTACATCGACGAGTGCTTGGCGGGCGTTGAAGGCCCACGCGGCAAAAACTTCAACATGCGTTGGATCGCCTCCATGGTGGCCGATGTGCACCGCATCCTCACACGAGGTGGTGTGTTCATGTACCCCTGGGACAAACGAGAGCCAGGCAAGGCGGGTAAGTTACGTCTGATGTATGAGGCCAATCCCATGAGCTGGTTGATCGAGCAAGCGGGTGGCGCGTCTACCAACGGCCAACAACGCATCTTAGAAATTCAACCCACGCAACTGCACCAACGTGTCAGCGTGATTTTGGGCTCTAAGAACGAAGTAGAACGTGTGACGGGCTATCACACGCCCACATAACGATGCCACACCCCTTGGTCAGCCTCTAACGCGGCAGAGCCGCCCTGCCACACCACTTGCCCACGCTCAATGATGGTGTGCTGGTCGGCCAGCTTGATGAGTTTTTGCACGTACTTGTCGATGACCAAAATGCTTTGACCTTCAGCGCGCAAGGTGTGCAAGCAATGCCAAATGTCTTCACGTACCAGAGGAGCCAAACCTTCGGTGGCTTCATCCAACACCAGCAAGTGTGGGTTGGTCATCAAGGCGCGGCCGATGGCCAACATTTGCTGTTCGCCGCCCGAAAGCTGGTTACCCATTTGCCGGTGGCGTTCAGCCAAACGCGGGAACAAGTGGTACACGCGCTCTAGCGTCCACGGACTTGTGCTGCTGTTGCGGTTGGCCGCAAAGGCCAATAGGTTTTCTTGCACCGATAGCGTTGGGAAAATTTGCCGACCTTCGGGCACCACGGCCAGGCCCATGCGTGCAATGCGATCGGGGCTGTAGCTCTCCACCTGTTCACCACAAAAACGCACCGTACCTGCAAACGCTGGTGTGAGGCCCAAGATGGCACGCACCGTAGTGGTCTTGCCCATGCCGTTGCGGCCCAACAAGGTGGACACACCGCCCGCCTCGATGGACAAGCTGACACCAAACAACACTTGGCTGCTGCCGTAGCCACTCTGCAAATCGTGAACTTCTAACAAGGCGCTCATGGTTTATTCGTCGCCCAAATAAGCGCGCTTGACCGCAGCATCGTTTTTGATGTGCTCTGCCGTGCCACACGCAATGACTTGACCCGACACCAACACCGAAATGGTGTCAGCCAAGCGAAACACAGCATCCATGTCGTGCTCAACCAGCAGCAACGTGGTGTGGCCGCGCAGGCTTTGCAGCAGTTGCACCATGCGCTCGGATTCATCGGGGCCCATGCCTGCCATGGGCTCGTCCAGCAACATCAACTGAGGACTTGTGGCCAAGGCCAAGCCCACTTCCAACTGGCGTTGCTCGCCATGCGATAACGCACCAGCGGTTTGCATGAGTTGATCTTGCAGGCCCACGCGCTCGGCCACCTCGGCGGCGCGTGCATAACGCGCTAAGTCGCTGCGCGCTGCTTGCCAAAACATAAAGCTTGTGCCCATCGTTTCCGAAGGATCGGCTTGAATGGCCAACACCAAGTTGTCTTGCACCGTGAGGCGCTTGAACACACTGGTGATTTGGTAGGACCTCACTAGCCCCAAGCGCGCACGCTGATGCATAGCCTTGTGCGTGAGTTCTACACCATCAAACACAATGCTGCCTTCGTCAGGCGTTATCGCACCCGAAATTTGGTGGATGAGTGTGGTCTTGCCCGCGCCATTGGGGCCAATGAGCGCGTGAATTTCGCCGCGCTTGACTTGCAATGAGGCGTGGTCAGTCGCTGCCAAGCCGCCAAAGCGTTTGACCAAGTTATCCACATGCAGCAGGGGTGCGCTCATGGGTGTTTCTTTCGCTGCAATCGCTGCAAAACGCTGGTCAAGCCATTGGGTGCCAGCAACACCACAGCCAGCAGCAAAGCCCCGAGACCCAGCTGCCAATGGATGGTGAAGTGGCTCAGTGTTTCTTCCAGCAGCAAGAACACCACCGCGCCCCACACGCCGCCGTACAAATGGCCCACGCCACCCAAGATGACCATCATCATCAACAAACCCGACTGGCTCCACTGCATCAGCGCGGGGCTGACAAAGCCGCCTTGGTTAGCCAGCAGCGCACCGGCCAAGCCCGCCATGCTACCGGCTAAGACGAAGGCCACCAGCTTGTATCGATACACCGCATAGCCCAACGCCTGCATGCGTACTTCGTTTTCGCGAATGGCTTGCAGCACATAGCCAAAGCGTGCGTTCAACACACGCGCCACAGCGTAAAGCGAGGCCACGCACACGGCCAGCACCACGTAATAAAACGTGGTCTCGTCGCTGATATCAATGAACGGAATTTTCGATCGCGAGGCCAATGGCAAGCCATCGTCACCGCCATAGGCTTTGATGGAGATGGTAAGGTAGTAAATCATCTGGGCAAACGCCAGCGTGATCATGATGAAGTACACGCCTTGTGTGCGCAGGCTGATGGCACCGATGAACAAGGCAAACACTGCACTCACCACCATCGCCGCAGGCCACAGCACCCAAGCATCGGTGATGCCCATTTGCGTGAGGATGGCCACGCTGTAAGCACCCACGCCCACAAACGCCGCGTGGCCGAAGCTGACCATGCCACCAAAACCCAAGATGAAATTAAGGCTGGTAGCAGCCAAGGCAAATATCAAAATACGACTGGCCAAGGCAATGTAAAAACCTTCACCCACAGCGTTGGCAATGAATGGCAGAGCCACCAATAGCAACAACGCAGGTACGCTCCAACGCCACTGCAAGACGTGGTCTAAAGAAGTTCGTGAAGAAGGATTACCCATGCATCAGTTAGCCGTGAGTAGGAAACAAACCACGCGGCTTGAAAAACAACACCGTGGCCATGAGCATGTAAATCAAGATCGATGCCACAGCTGGGCCGGCACTTGATGCGGCCTCGGCACTGAGCAACGAGTCAAACACCATGGGAACCAAAGTGCGCCCTGCTGTGTCAACCACGCCCACCAACATCGCGCCCAAAAACGCACCGCGAATTGAGCCAATGCCCCCGATGACGATGACCACAAAGGCCAAAATCAAAATACTCTCGCCCATGCCCACTTGCACGGCCAACAACGGCCCGAGCATGCCGCCCGCAATGGCACACAACGCAGCGCCCACGCCAAACACAGCGGTGAACAAACGTGTCACGTTGCTGCCCATGGCCAAGGCCATTTCGCGGTTGGCAGCACCCGCACGTACTTGCATACCCACACGCGTACGCGTGATGAGCACATACAAAAACAAAGCTACGGCTAAGCCCACACCGATGATGAACAAGCGATAGGCTGGATAGAAAAAACCGCTCACCAATTCCACTGGGCCACTCAAAAAAGCAGGAGGGTTCAAGGAGATGGGCTGCGCGCCCCAAATCAAGCGCACGGTTTCGTTACACATCAACAAAATGGCAAAGGTGCCCAGCACTTGTGAAAGGTGATCACGCTCATACAGGCGACGCAGGATAGTCACCTCTAGCAACACGCCAAAAAGCGCAGCACCCACCACACCCGCGCCCAGCCCCAGCCAAAAAGAATCGGTGGCCGAAGCCACCGTGGCAATCAGGTAAGCGCCCACCATGTAGAGCGAGCCATGCGCGAGGTTGATCATGTCCATGATGCCAAACACGAGCGTCAAGCCCGCGGCCAGCAAGAACAACATCAACCCAAACTGCAAGCCGTTGAGCGACTGCTCAAACAGCAAAATGCCGTTCATCTTTACAGGCTAGGCATCTTGCAGCTGGCTGCATAGGCATCAGAGTGTGCTTTAAACACGGTGCCCAAGGTGCGGTTGGTCACACGGCCCTTAGCGTCTTTGATGATGACGCGCAAGTAGTAGTCTTGAATAGGAAAGTGGTTGGTGTTGAACTTGAACGCGCCACGCACCGAGTCAAACTTGGCGGCTTCCAAGGCTTTGCGCACCGCAGCTTTGTCTTCCAAATTGCCTTTGCTGTCGCGCACCGCGGCTTCGATCAGGCGGGCGGCGTCATAGCCTTGTGCGGCATACAAAGTAGGCAAGCGGCCATAGGCTTTTTCGAACTCAGCCACAAACTTTTTGTTGGCTGCATTTTCCATGTCATGGCCCCATTGCGAGGTGTTGAACATGCCCAGCATGGGGTCGCCCACGGCTTTGATCACGTCTTCATCGCCCGAGAAACCTGGGCCAAACAAGGTGATGTCATTGGACAAACCCGCACCCACAAACTGCTTGATGAAGTTAATGCCCATGCCACCGGGCAAGAAGATGTACACCGCGTCTGGCTTGGTGGCCCTCAGCTTGGACAGCTCGGTGCCGTAGTCGAGTTGGTTCAGGGTGGTGTAGGTCTCCGACGCCACTTCACCTTTGAAGAAACGCTTGAAGCCTGCAATCGCATCTTTGCCTGCGGGATAGTTGGGGGCGATCAAAGCAACTTTCTTAAAGCCTTTGTCGGTCACCACCTTGCCCACGGCCTCATGCATGTTGTCGTTTTGGTAAGACGCGCTGAAGAAGTAAGGGTTGCACTGCTCACCCGCAAATTGCGAGGGGCCGGCGTTGGCACTGATGTAAAAAGTTTTTGATTGGAAAGTCGGAGCACCCACCGCCAGCATGACGTTGGAGAACACGATGCCCGTCATGAAGTCGACCTTGTCGCGCTTCACCAAACGGTCTGCGGTTTGACGGCCCACATCGGGGCTGGCTTGGTCATCGGCCACGATGACATCCACACTCTTACCGCTGAACTTGCCACCTGAGAGCTTGACCGCGAGCTGAAAACCATCACGGATGTCCACGCCCAAACCGGCTCCAGGACCTGATAAGGTACTGAGGAAGCCGACCTTTACGGTCGCGTCGTTTTGCGCAAAACCAGATGCGCAAGCCAAGCCCAAACTCAGGGCAATCAAAGAACGTTGAAAAGCGTGCATGAATGTGTCTCCTTAATTTAATGATTTATTTTAAAACCTACAGCAGGCTCCAAAAGCTGACCCAACAACTCATTGCCACTGTTTTGTGAAAATACCCTTAATTCAACCGTTGAAGGCCTTGTTATGAAAAAAATCCTCCTCTTAGGCTCTGGCGAGCTCGGCAAAGAATTCGTCATCAGCGCCAAGCGCTTAGGCTGCTACGTGGTGGCCTGCGACAGCTATGCCGGCGCGCCCGCCATGCAAGTAGCTGATGAATGCAGCGTTTTTAGCATGTTGGACGAAGCAGCCCTGCGTGCAGCCATTGCCCAACATCAGCCAGATTTGATCGTGCCCGAGATCGAAGCCATCCGCACCGAGGTGTTGTTAGAAGTGGAAAAAGAGGGTTTTGTAGTCATCCCCAGCGCCCGCGCTGCCAACCTGACCATGAACCGCGACCGCATCCGTGATGTGGCGGTCGGTCTAGGTGTGCGGACCGCCAAGTTCAGCTACGCCGAATCAGCCTCAGAGTTGCTCAGCCAAGCCAAAGCGATTGGGTTTCCAGTCGTCATCAAACCCGTGATGAGCTCGTCAGGCAAAGGCCAAAGCGTGGCAAAAACTGAGGCCGACATTCAAACCAGCTGGGACTATGCGTGCCAAGGCATGCGTGGCGACCGACAAAAAGTGATCGTGGAAGAGTTCATCCACTTTGAGTTTGAAATCACGCTGCTCACGATTCGCCAACGTAACGGCACCACCGTGTTTTGCCAACCAATCGGCCACGTGCAAGAACGCGGCGACTACCAATACAGTTGGCAACCTCAGCCCATGAAGCCCGCGTATTTAAAGGCCGCCGAACAGATGGCCGAGAAGGTCACGTCCGACCTAGGCGGTGCTGGCTTGTTTGGTGTGGAGTTCTTTGTGACCCAGGACGAAGTCATCTTCAGCGAGTTGAGCCCTCGCCCGCACGACACCGGCATGGTGACGCTCATCAGCCAAAACTTGAGCGAGTTTGATTTGCACGCACGCGCCATTCTTGGCCTGCCGATTCCCAACATCGACACCGTCGAAGGCGCCAGCGCCGTGGTGTTGGCCACCAAAGATGGTGTGTCCCCCACCTTCACCGGTGTGGCCGAAGCCATGAGCGAGCCCGGCACTGACGTGCGCATTTTTGGCAAGCCCACCACGCGCCCTTACCGACGCATGGCGGTGGCTTTGGCCAAAGGCCCCAACGCCTTGGAGCGTGCGCGTGCTGCAGCTAAAAAGATTTCAGTCGTCACGCACTGAGTGTTCAGAACCGCCATGGAAAAGGGAGCTTAAAGCTCCCTTTTTCATTGATGGGTTTTAAGCGTTGACGCCAAAGCCCGCAACGCTTGGCAGTTCGCCTCCCGCATGAATGGCCACCGCGCAATACTTGAATTCGGGAATTTTCCCGAACGGGTCTAGCGCGGCATTGGTCATCAAATTGGCAGCCGCTTCGTAGTACGCAAACGGCACAAACACCGCGCCTTGCGGTGTGCCGTCATCGCGTCGCACACGCAGCGTCACATGCCCGCGACGCGAGGCAATGGTGATCACGTCCCCCAACCCCACCTTCAAGCGCAGCATGTCTGCGCCGCACATGGACGCCGTGGCCGTCGGTTCAATGGCATCAAGCACCGTCGCGCGACGCGTCATGCTGCCTGTGTGCCAATGCTCAAGTTGACGGCCCGTGATCAACACAAAGGGGTAGTCGCTGTCGGGACGTTCATTGGCAGGAATGATGTCTGCGGGAACCAAATGCACACGGCCATCGTCTGTGGCAAAGTGGTCAATGAAGACCGTGGGAGCACCCGGATCTGCCTCGCTCAAGCAAGGGTAGGTCACGCTCGATTCGCGCTGCAACCGATCCCACGTGATGCCACTGATGGCGGCATGCATGGCTTGACGCATTTCTTCATACACCTCAGCGACGCCGTGGTGCTCGCCCTGGTAGTGCCAGTGCAAACCCAGGCCTTTGGCAATTTGCTGAATGATCCACAAATCGGCTTTGGCTTGACCCGGTGGATCAATCGCTTGCTTGCCCAACTGCACCATTCGGTCGGTGTTGCTCACCGTCCCCGTCTTCTCAGGCCAAGCCGTTGCAGGCAACACCACGTCAGCCAGCCACGCGGTTTCGGTCATGAAAATATCTTGAACCACCAAGTGCTCAAGCGTGGCCAGAGCGTGGCGTGCATGGTTCAAATCAGGGTCACTCATCGCGGGGTTCTCGCCCATGATGTACATGCCACGAATCTTGTGTGGGTCGGCATCGTCCGCCAAGATTTTGCCCATGATTTCCACCACCGTGTAGCCGGGCTTGTCATCCAGCGGGGTGTCCCAAAACTTTTCAAACCAATCGTGCGCCGCCTTGTGGGTGACGCGTTGGTAGTTGGGGTACATCATGGGAATCAAACCCGCATCGCTCGCACCCTGAACGTTGTTTTGGCCACGCAATGGGTGCAAGCCTGAACCGGGCTTGCCGATTTGCCCTGTCACTGTCACCAACGCAATCAAGCAACGTGCGTTGTCTGTGCCGTGGACGTGCTGACTCACACCCATGCCCCACAAGACCATTGAACTCTTGGAGGTGGCGAATTCACGGGCCACTTCGCGCAGCATCTCAGCAGGGATGCCACAAATGGGGGCCATCGCCTCGGGGCTGTAGCCTTTGACGTTTTCTTTCAAGGCCTCGTAGTTGTTGACCCGGTTGCGAATGAAGTCCTCATCCACCAAGCCTTCTTCAATCACGGTGTGAATGAGTGCGTTGAGCATGGCGACATCGGTGTCAGGCTTGAACTGCAAGGTGCGCCACGCGTGCTTACCGATGTCGGTGATACGCGGATCGGCCAACACAATTTTGGCGCCGCGCTTGGCGGCATTCTTCATCCATGTGGCGGCGACGGGATGGTTCGTTGTGGGATTGGAGCCGATGACAAAAATCAGGCCCGCATGTTCCACATCGTTGACTTGGTTGCTCACTGCCGCAGAGCCCACGCCCTCTAACAGCGCAGCCACGCTAGAAGCGTGGCACAAGCGTGTGCAGTGGTCGACGTTGTTGGAGCCAAAGCCAGTGCGCACCAACTTTTGAAACAAATACGCTTCTTCGTTGCTGCCTTTGGCCGAACCAAAACCAGCCAAGGCTTTTTTGCCATGCGTGTCACGCAAGTCTTTGAGCTTGCCGCCAGCCAAGGCCAAAGCTTCTTCCCATGTCGCTTCGCGAAACACATCAGACCAATCAGCCGCATTGCGGTTGAGTTGGTCTATCAGCGCTGGGTCTTTGGGTACGCCAGCTTTACGAATCAGCGGCATGGTCAAGCGCTGAGGGTTGTGGATGTAGTCGAATCCGAAACGACCTTTCACACACAAACGGCTGTGGTTAGCGGGGCCATCGCGGCCATCCACGCTCACGATGGTGTTGTCTTTGACGTTGTAGGTCAGCAAGCAACCCACGCCGCAGAATGGGCAAACCGAGTCGACTTTTTTGTCCACCACTTGTGAGCCAATTTGCGTCTTAGGCATCAATGCACCCGTGGGGCAAGCTTGCACACACTCGCCACACGCCACACACGAGCTGTTGCCCATGTCGTCATTCAAATCAAACACGATCTGGCTGTGTGACCCGCGGTTGGCATAGCCAATCACATCGTTCACTTGCTCTTCACGACAGGCACGCACGCAGCGGTTGCACTGGATACACGCATCCAAGTTCACCGCCATCGCGGGGTGTGACACATCGCATGTGGGTTGTTCGCGGCGCAGCGCACGCAACTCAGGTCGCACCGAGACATTCATGCGAGAAGCCCAGTCACTCAGTTCACCGTGTTCACCGGCACCCGCTGCAGCAG
>NZ_JBBAOV010000024.1:33856-35430 GCF_040401135.1 Limnohabitans sp.
GCCAAGGTGCGCTCGCCTTTGATCTCGACCACACAAGCGCGGCAGTTGCCGTCAGGGCGTAGCCCGTCTTTGTAACAAAGGTGGGGAATGTCTACGCCATGCCTTTGTGCGGCTTTCAAAATGGTCTCGCCCTCATAGGCGTGCAAAGGCTGGTCGTTGAGCTTGAACGCAATAGTTTGCGGCATCAAGTCAGCGGGTTTGGTCGAGGCGTTCATTTAAACGATCTCCTCTGGAAAGTACTTTTGCACGCAACGCACGGGGTTAGGTGCGGCTTGACCGAGGCCACAAATCGAGGCATCGGTCATGACTTGGTTCAAGTCTTCCAAGGTGGCGTTGTCCCACACCTTGGCTTGCATGAGCTGCGCGGCTTTGGCTGTGCCCACACGGCACGGCGTGCATTGGCCGCAGCTTTCGTGCGCGAAGAAGTTCATCATGTTGATGGCTGCATCGCGCGCTGAGTCGTGTTGGCTCAACACAATCACCGCCGCTGAACCGATGAAGCAACCGTACGCTTGCAGGGTGTCAAAGTCCAAAGGAATGTCGTTCATGCGGGCGGGCAAGATGCCACCCGATGCGCCGCCTGGCAAATACGCATAGAGCTCGTGGCCGTTGAGCATGCCACCGCAATATTCGTCAATCAGCTCTTGAATGGTAATGCCCGCCGGCGCGAGCTTGACGCCCGGCTGCTTCACGCGACCGCTCACGCTGAAGCTGCGCAAGCCTTTGCGACCATGCCGTCCAAAGCCACTGAACCAGTCGGCACCTTTTTGCACGATGTCGCGCACCCAATACAGAGTTTCAAAATTGTGTTCGAGTGTGGGTCTGCCAAACAAACCCACTTGTGCAATGTAGGGCGGACGCATGCGGGGCACCCCACGTTTGCCCTCGATGCTTTCAATCATCGCGGACTCTTCGCCGCAGATGTAGGCGCCCGCACCACGGCGCAATTCAATGAGCGGCAGTGGGCAAGGTGGGTTGGCTTGCAAACTGGCCAACTCTTGGGTCAGAAGTTCGCGGCAGCCATGGTATTCGTCGCGCAAATAAATGTAGACCGCATCAATGCCCACCACATGGGCGGCGACCAGCAGGCCTTCTAAAAAGCGATGGGGGTCACGCTCGAGGTACGTGCGGTCTTTGAAGGTGCCGGGCTCGCCCTCATCAATGTTCACTGCCATCAAGCGCGGTGAGGGTTGCTCGCGCACGATGCGCCATTTGCGCCCTGCTGGGAAGCCTGCTCCGCCCAAGCCACGCAAGCCTGAATCTTCCATGGCTTTGAGCACTTGCTCTGCATCGGCTTTGCCTGCATGCAAATCGGCCACCAAGCGGTAGCCGCCATCCGCGACATAGTCATCCAAGCCCACATGCTCCGTCATGGCTTGGTGGGTTTGTTTCTGTGCTACCGCCTCGGCCACCCGTTGAGGTGTGGCGTGCGTCACTGGGTTTTGATGCACCACGGCAACGGGCGCTTGTTCGCATCGGCCCACGCAGGGGGCAGAAATCACGCGCACATCAGCGCCACCTAGCAAGGCAGGTAATTTTTCAAGCAACTGTTTGGCACCCGCTAATTCACAGCT
>NZ_JBBAOV010000024.1:35530-38518 GCF_040401135.1 Limnohabitans sp.
GCTTGCACCTCTTGCAAGGACTGCGCATCGGGCTGTCGCCCCTTCAAGTGGCCCACACGACGCAAGGCATCGCGCATTTCATCGAGGGTGCTAAGAGTGCGGGTGGACGTTTGATTCATAAGATTTTGATTTTCAGTCATCTGTCCATCACGCGCTGTCACGTTGGCTCTATGATTCTTTCTCATGAAATTCATGACTTGGCCCATCCCCGCCCTCCTCGCTTGGGGTTCGTCTTGGCTCATCTTTAAGGGCCTGCAAGTGGTGGGCCTAAGTGAAACCATCGCCTTCATTGCAGCTACTTGTTTGGGTGGCTTTTTAAGCGCCTTAGCGCACACGCCCATGCGCAAGGCCCTGATCGTGTTGGGCTTTCCGCTGTCCATGCTGGCCTCATCAGCCACCCTCAGCGTGCCGCCGATAGGCTGGTTGTTTTTGCTGGGGCTTATCGTGTTGGTTTACCCACGCAAAGCGTGGCGCGATGCCCCGCTTTTTCCTACGCCTAGACGCGCCCTGCGCGAAATGCACCAACACATCACCCTGCCCGCAGGCGCTCGTATTTTGGATGCAGGCAGTGGCCTAGGCGATGGCTTGCTGGCTTTGCGTGATGCGTTTCCGCGCGCCGAACTTCATGGGGTGGAGATGAGCTGGCCGCTGCGCGTACTCAGCGCCATGCGCTGCTCGTTTGCCAAGATTCGCCAAGGTGATATTTGGCTGGTGGACTGGCGCAGCTTTGACATGGTTTACATGTTCCAACGCCCCGAGAGCATGCCCCGTGCGGTCGAAAAAGCCGAGGCCGAATTGCGCCGTGGCGCGTGGCTGATTAGCCTAGAGTTTGAAGCCCAAGAGCTGATACCCAGCGCCATCCTGACCTGCCGCGATGGACGCCCCGTGTGGATGTATCAAGTGCCCTTCAACCGCCGCGCCAGCCGCCGCGTTTAATCGGCACAGCTGATCAGCACTTTGTCGATGCGTCGGCCGTCCAAGTCGACCACCTCAAAACGCCATTCACCAAAAATCACCACATCGGCTAGGGCGGGTAACTCGCCAGAAATGGCCATGACCAAGCCGGCCACCGTGTTGTAAATGCCACGGTCTTCGTCGGGCAATTCTTTGATGCCCAAGCGTGCTTTAAATTCGGTCACAGGCATCATGCCGTCCACCAACCATGAGCCATCTTCGCGCTGTGTGGCCCAAGCTTCATTGGTAGGTGTGGCTTGCAAAAGTTCACCCGTGATGGCCTCGAGTAAATCTCGCGGTGTAAGCAGGCCTTGCACCACACCGTATTCGTCCACCACCAACACCATGCGACCATGGGCGGTGGCGCGTTCAGCAGGCTTACGAAATTGCTCCAGCAAGTCCATGCCGCTCAAGGTTTCAGGCACAAAGGCCACAGGCTTGGCCAAGGCCTCGACCGTGATGTCGGTGCCGGGTGGCAAGCGCAAAAGCTGAGACACACTCACCGCGCCCACCACGTTGTCGAGGTCACCACGACACACGGGGTACCACGAGTGCGCACCGCTGGCACCCACTTGGGCCAAGGCTTGGGGCACGGGCAGCTTTGAGTCGAGCCACTCGATGTCGGAGCGGTGCACCATGATGGAAGTGAGCGGACGCTCGTCGAGGTTGAACACGTTTTGCACCATTTGGTGTTCGTGCAATTCAATCAGTCCGGCATCCACGCCTTCCACCAGGCTGGCTGAAATTTCTTCTTCTGTCACCGTTCGAGCGCCGTGCACATCCACGCGCAGCAACTTCAAAATGGCGCTGGTGCTGGCCGACAAAAAATACACAAAAGGCTTGGCCAAGGTGGCCAAGGCCAACATGGCGGGGGCGGCCAAGCGTGCCACCGTTTCTGGAAACAACTGGCCAATGCGCTTGGGCACCAGTTCGCCAAACAAAATGGTGCTAAAGGTAATGATGGTCACCACAAACGCAGTGGCCAGGCCCGAGGCCCAGTTGTCGGGCACGCCTTGAACCAACAACCAATACGAAAAGTCGGCGCTAAACGCGGCCTCACCCACAATGCCGTTCAGCACGCCAATCGAGGTGATGCCGATTTGCACGGTCGACAAAAACTGCGTGGGCTGCTCCATCAAACGCAGCGCCGCGTGAGCGCCACTGTCGCCCGCTTCTGCCAACGCCGCCAAGCGCGCTTTGCGGCTAGACGACAAAGCCATCTCTGACATGGCAAACATGCCGTTAAGCAGCGTTAAAAAAACAATCAGTAAAACATCCATCACAATCTCCTGCATGGCACTTTACTTGATTGGCGACGTGCAAGGCTGCGACGAAGCCTTAGAACGTTTGTTAGCGCACATCGCGTTCTCCCCCAGCCGCGACACGCTCTACTTGTTGGGCGACTTGGTTAACCGTGGCCCCGATAACGCAGGCGTGCTACGCCGATTGATGGGCTACGGCAGCAGTGCGCAATGCCTACTGGGCAACCACGATTTGCACTTGCTAGCCGTGTCACGCGGCGTGCGCAAACCCAACAAACAAGACACCACCCAAGACATCTTGACCGCACCCGATAGCGCCGAGTTGCTGCACTGGCTCCGCCACCAAAACATGGCCGTTCAAGTGGGTCAAGTGCTGATGGTGCATGCAGGCGTGCTGCCGCAATGGACAGCGCAACAAACCCTAGCGCTGGCCGGCGAAGTAGAAGCCGTGCTGCGCAGCGGCGACTGGGTGCAGTTCATGCCGCAAATGTATGGCGGGCTGCCCAATGTGTGGCGTGATGACCTACAGGGTGCTGACCGCTTGCGCGTGATTGTTAACGCACTCACCCGCTTGCGCTTTTGCGATGCACAGGGCGCGATGGATTTCAGTGTGAAAGAAAACGCAGACAAAGCACCCAATCACCTGATGCCGTGGTTTGATGTTCCGGGCCGATTGACAGCAGATGTGCGCGTGGCCTTTGGCCATTGGTCCACCTTGGACTCGGCCAACCGCGTAGATGTGGTTTGCTTGGACGATGGGTGTGTGTGGGGC
>NZ_JBBAOV010000025.1:0-2177 GCF_040401135.1 Limnohabitans sp.
CGCGCTGAAGCCCCTAAAGTATTCACAGCCATTCGTTTGGATGCAGATTTGTTGGAGGCGTTTAAGTCAACAGGTAAAGGCTGGCAAACACGCGTGAATGCGGCCTTAAGACAATTCATAACTGAGCACCCAATTCGGAGTTAATAAATGGACGCCCTACTCACCGCCGCCGACAGCGCACTGCGCACCCTGTTTGCCCGCCATCACGCCAACCGCCCCACCCCCATGTGGGCGGGCGAATCGCCCACACCTGCACCGCTAACTGACGCCGAAAAAGCAACATCCTCTGCCCTGATGCGCGTGAACCATGTGGGCGAGGTGTGCGCCCAAGCGCTTTATACCGCGCAAGCCCTGGCCACCAAAAACGACGCGCTGCGCCAACACCTGAGCGCCGCGTGCAAAGAAGAAACCGACCATTTGGCTTGGACCGAGCAGCGGCTGCGCGACCTAGGCGGGCGCACCAGCTGGCTCAACCCGCTTTGGTATGCAGGCTCGTTTGGTATTGGCTACGCCGCAGCCAAGCTGGGTGGCGACCGCATGAGCCTTGGCTTTGTGGTGGAGACCGAGCGCCAAGTAGAGGCCCATTTAGAAAGCCACCTAGGCCTGCTGCCCGCCAATGACGGCCCCAGCCGCGCCATCGTGGCGCAAATGAAAACGGACGAGGCGCAACACGCCAAAGACGCTTTGGCCGCAGGTGCAGCCCAGTTGCCCGCGCCTTTTAAAGCGCTGATGCAATTGGCGGCGAAGGTGATGACGACTGTGGCGCATCGGGTTTAAAGTAGCGAGATGCGACTTAACAGCGATCAGGTGCAAGCCATCAAACAAGCGGCCCAGCAAGTGTTGGGGGACGATGCGCGTGTCACTTTGTTTGGCTCGCGTACCAATGATGCGCTGCGGGGTGGCGACATTGATTTGATGTTTGAAACACCTCATCAATTGGTCGACCGAGTGGCTGCAGCTGGGCAGCTATACGTGAAACTTATTCGTCACTTGGGCGACCGAAAAATTGACGTGCTGTTAAAAGACGCAGCCACAGATGAGGCCCCCGTGATGCGCGTGGCTCGTGAAACTGGGGTGTTGTTATGAGTCTGTTGTTTTTGCCCGAACATTCGCAAGCCATGCTGCAAAGCTTAGACCTTGCCCGCAAGGAAGCCGAGCATTTGCGCTACAGCCAGTCCACTTTGTTTGCCTTGCCTATTGATTTGGCATGGGTACAAAGCTTAGCCAGCCAACCCGTGTTGGCCGAAAAGGTAGAAGCTTTTGTCAGCCGCTTTGGTCGCTTGCAAGACCACATCGGAGGCAAGCTGCTGCCTCGGTATGCTGCATTGGTGAGCGAGCCGGCTAAAACTCAGCTAGATACTTTGGCGTTTGCTGAGCGCGTGGGCTTGTTAAGCAATGCCGATGCCTTCGTTGCTGCCAGAGTACTGCGCAACGCTTTGGTGCACGAGTACATGAACGACGCTCAAGCCTTTCTAGAAAACCTACTTGCCGCTAAGCCAGCTTGCGAGATGTTTTTTAACACCATTGAAAGTGTCGCACTCGACCTTCGCCGTTTATGCGTGATCACTTAAAGATCTTTTAAGCCTCTACCAACTCAAAGCTAGTAGTAATTTCCGCCGTTTTGCCCAGCATGATGCTTGCCGAGCAGTATTTGTCGTGGCTCATGGCAATGGCACGTTCCACGGCCAAAGCTGGCACACCTTGGGCTGTGACGGTGAAATGCATGTTGATGCGGGTGAACACCTTGGGGTCTTCGGTGGCGCGCTCGCTGGTGATCTTCACACTGCAGCCCTGCACATTGTGGCGGCCACGCTTCAAGATAAGCACCACGTCATACGCCGTGCATCCGCCTGTACCAGCCAGCAACAGTTCCATGGGGCGAGGGGCCAAGTTTTGGCCGCCGTTCTCGGGCTTGGCTGCATCGGGTGCGCCGTCCATGGCCACCACATGGCCGCTGCCTGTTTCTGCAATAAAGCCCATGCCTGAACGAGTGCCAGAGTTGCCGGTCCAGCTGACGGTGCATTCCATGTGTGTTCTCCCATAAATTTATGCGGCAATTGTCCGCCAAATGTTGCGGCGCAACAAAAATTGCATACACTACAGACTTGTCTCCTCCACCCTCAAAAGTGGATTCATACCCCGAGTTGCAAAACTCGGGGTTTTTTTTCGTCTTTTCG
>NZ_JBBAOV010000025.1:2277-10781 GCF_040401135.1 Limnohabitans sp.
AAAAGTGGATTCATACCCCGAGTTGCAAAACTCGGGGTTTTTTTTCGTCTTTTCGTCAAACCATGCTGATGACCAAACGCTTGCCGCATGCTTGCGCGTAACGGCGCAGGGTGCTAAGCGAAGGGGCGTGGTTGCGACTTCCCAAGCTAGATTCAATTCTTGCTAACACCGGTTGGCTAACACCCATGCGTTGTGCCACATCTGCTTGGGTTAGGCCTGCTTCTTTGCGAGCTTTCAGCAACTCAGCCAGTGCAGCAAACTCGTCTTCAAGCGCGTCATAGGCTTTTAAAAACGCAGAATCAGCCGCGCGTTTTTGTGTGGCCGTTTGCTTTGGGTTAAAAACAACTGGTTTGAATTTTTCTTGGTTTACGTTAGCCATTCAGCACCTCTTTCATTCTTAATTTTGCGAGCCGCAGTTCTTTGATGGGCGTCGATTGAGTCTTTTTCATAAAACCATGCAAGATGACGATGCGCCTGCTTTTCATGCAGCAAAAGAAAGCTCGTCCAATACCTTCAGGCCCCCGAGCTCGAATCTCAAACAAACCATCGCCCATCGCTTTTGTGTAAGGCATGCCTAAATTCGGGCCGCTTATCAGCATTTGCTCAGTAATCCTCACAAAGCTGGCATACATGCCAACAGGCCATTTTTCTATCTGCACTTGAACAGATGTTGCGAAGAAGAAAATTTGATAATTCATATTTTATAGCACGTATGCAATATTTAAAAACAGGCTTGGAGTGCTACTTTGAAACAAAACACGCGCACGTAGGGTGCGCATCACTCATAGATTGACAACTCACGGCTTAAGAGACAATCACTCCATGTCTACCCGCACCCCCAAGCCCCGAGCGCTGCAACCCGCCGATTACCTGAAAAAAATCTTGACTGCCCGCGTGTACGACGTGGCCGTTGAGTCTGCGCTAGAGGTGGCCAAAAACCTGAGCCGCCGCATTCACAACACCGTGCTGTTAAAGCGCGAAGACCAGCAACCCGTGCACAGTTTCAAGCTGCGCGGCGCTTACAACAAGATGGCGCACCTCACGCCTGAGCAGCTGAAAAAGGGCGTCATTTGCGCCTCGGCTGGCAACCACGCTCAGGGCGTTGCGCTGGGTGCGAAGCGCCTTGGCACGCAAGCCATCATCGTCATGCCCACCACAACGCCGAGCGTGAAGATTGAAGCGGTCAAGGCTTTGGGCGGCCAGGTGGTGTTGGTCGGCGACAGTTATTCGGACGCTCACGCCCACGCGCTGACGCTGGAGAAGAAAAACGGCATGACCTTTGTGCACCCGTTTGACGACCCCGAAGTCATCGCAGGCCAAGGTACGATTGCCATGGAAATGCTGCGCCAACACCAAGGGCGACTAGACGCTGTGTTTGTCGCCATTGGCGGCGGCGGGCTGATAGCTGGCGTGGCCAACTACATCAAGGCGGTGCGCCCCGAGATCAAAGTGATTGGCGTGCAAATGGACGACTCGTCGGCCATGATGCAGTCGGTAGCCAAAGGCAAGCGCGTCACGCTGCATGACGTGGGCTTGTTCTCTGACGGCACAGCGGTCAAGCTGGTGGGCGAGGAAACCTTCCGCGTGACCAAAAACCTGGTGGACAGCTACATCACCGTCAACACCGACGCTGTGTGCGCCGCCATCAAAGATGTGTTTGTGGACACCCGCAGCATCGTCGAGCCCGCAGGCGCATTGGCCGTGGCCGCCATCAAACAATACGTGGCCGAGCACAAAACCAAGGGCGAAACCTACGCCGCCATTTTGTGTGGCGCCAACATGAACTTTGACCGCTTGCGCTTTGTGGCCGAGCGTGCCGAAGTGGGTGAAGAACGCGAAGCCTTGTTTGCCGTGACCATCCCCGAGCAGCCCGGTAGCCTGCGCCGCTTTTGTGAGCTGATTGGCAAGCTGCCCAGCTTTGGCGGCAGCAAGTCGCCCCGCAATGTGACCGAGTTCAATTACCGCATGAGCGACCAAGCCAAGGCCCATGTGTTTGTAGGTTTGACCACGGGCGTGAAAGGCGAAAGCAGCAAGATTGCGCAGCACTTCACCAAGAGCGGGTTTGAAGCGATTGACCTCACGCAGGACGAGCTGGCCAAAGAACACATTCGCCACATGGTGGGCGGCCACTCGGTGCTGGCCCATGAAGAGCGCATTTTGCGGTTTGAGTTTCCCGAGCGCCCAGGCGCATTGATGAAGTTCTTGCTAGCCATGCGTCCCGGCTGGAACATCAGCCTGTTTCACTACCGCAACCAAGGCGCAGACTACGGCCGCATTTTGATGGGCTTGCAAGTGCCCAAGGCCGACAACAAAGCGTTTACGGCGTTCTTAGAAGCGCTGGGTTATCCGTTTGTGGAAGAAACGCTGAACCCGGCTTATCGCTTGTTCTTGCAGCGCTAAGTTATTTCTTAGCAGGCAGCTCTAGCACCAAGGCTTGCGGCCCATCGAGAGCCATACCTAAGCTCACGCGACGCCCTTGCGCAAACTGCAGCACCAAGCCGTCGGCCACCACAGCGCCCACACGGTACGGCTTGGCTGGTTTGCCATCCACAGAAATCAGCGCAGCTCCCGCATCTGGCCCAACCGCCATCACACCTTGCAGCTGAAAGCGACTGGCCAATGTGGGCGCGGCTGCGGCCTGCACAGGAGCAGCGCCAAGGCTGCGAGCGGCGGCGGACACATCCACTTCGGGCAAAGCCTGTGCCGCAGCGGTCGCGTTGCTGGGCGCAGCGCCCGTGGCCGACCAACGCAAGCCCCATGTCACTGCGCTAAACGCCACAGCGCCCCACACCAGCAAAGATGCAGCGGGCAACACCACGCGCGACGACGCGCTAAAGACGTTGGTAAATGAAGGGCGCTGGCTAAACATGAGCGGATTATGATTCATCATTGAACTGAGAACCATCAAAATGCCCACCCTTAAAACCAAACACCAACGCGGCTTCACGCTGATTGAACTGATGGTGGTGCTCGCCATCATTGGCGTGCTTGCCGCGCTGGTGGTGCCCAACGTGCTGAACCGAGCTGACGACGCGCGCGTGACCGCCGCCAAAACCGACGTGGGCAACCTCATGCAAGCCCTCAAGCTCTACCGTTTGGACAACCAAAACTACCCCACTGCCGAGCAAGGCCTGAACGCCTTGGTGGTCAAGCCCACCGCTGGCCCCACGCCGCTGAACTGGAAGCTCTACATCGACAAGTTGCCTATGGACCCATGGGGCCGCCCCTACCAATACATGAACCCCGGCGTCAAGGGTGAAGTGGATGTGCTGTCACTCGGCGCAGACGGCCAACCCGGCGGCGAAGGCAAAAACGCCGACCTTGGCAGCTGGCAGTAAAGCTGTTTTTTAAGCCCCCCATGCAGCGCCAGCAAGGCTTCACCCTGCTAGAGCTATTGGTGGTGCTGGCCATCATTGGCTTTGCCATGGCTGGTGTGAGCTTGTCGCTGCGCGACAGCAGCCAAACCCAAATAGAGCGTGAAGCGCAACGTTTGGTGGCAGTCCTCGAAGCTGCCCGCGCGCAATCGCGCACCAGTGGCATCGCGCTGATTTGGCAACCCACGACAGAAGGGTTTGTCATTCGGCCCGCGCTTGCGCCCAACCCAGCGCAAGCAAACAACCCGATTGCAGCGCGAACTGAAAAGTGGCTAGCAATCGGCACACAAGCTTCGGTCAGCGCAGCCAATTTGGTAGTACTCGGACCTGAGCCCATCTTGACCGCGGCTCGCATCACGCTCAGCGTGGCCAACACCAACTCCAACAGCGCCAAGCCCGCCACGTCGCTGAGCATCGGCACCGACGGCTTGCGCCCTTTTCAAGTGATGCCATGAAACAACGCGGCTTCACACTCATTGAGGTTTTGGTGGCACTGGCCATTGTGTCCATCGCGCTCATGAGCGGCCTCAAAGTTAGCGGCGCGCTGACACGCAACGCGCAGCGCCAGGCCGATGTTCTGTTAGCGCAAATTTGCGCCGACAACGCGCTGAACCAGTTGCGTTTATCGCAACAGCTTCCGGGCGTAGGCAACTCACGCGTGCCTTGCCCGCAAGCCGAGCGCAGCTTTGAAGTGGCACTGACCGTGCGCACCACGCCAAACCCCGCGTTTCGCCGCGTAGACGCACAGGTGTTTGATGCGGCCACGCCCGTGCTGAACATCACCACAGTGCTGGGGCGTTACTAATGAACAAGCAACGCGGCTTCACGCTGATTGAACTGCTCATCGCCATCACCCTCATGGCGGTGCTGGCGGGTTTGAGCTGGCGTGGGCTAGACAGCCTCATGCGCAGCCGCGACATCACGCAAGCGCAGGTGGACAAAACCGCTGTGCTGCAAACCGTGCTGGCCCAATGGCAGGCCGACCTCAATGCCGTGCAGCCTGTGCCCAGCATCACCGACGCTGGCATGCAGTGGGATGGCCGCACCTTGCGCATCACCCGCCGCGCCACCGCTTGGCGAGCCGATGGCGCAGATGCAGGCTTGTGGGTGGTGGCTTGGACGATGCGCAACAACCAATGGCTGCGCTGGCAATCAGCCCCGGTGCAAACACGCGCTGCGCTGCAACAAGCGTGGGCTAACGCTGAACGCTGGGGCCAAAACCCAAGCGCCGATGACGCCGCTTTTGAAACCACGTTGACACCGCTGGACGCTTGGCAGCTCACCTACTTTCGTGGCAATGCGTGGACCAACCCGCTTTCAAGCGCTGGCAACAATGAGTCCAGCAACACCGTCTCCACCGGCAGCACTGCAGGTCAAGGCGTTTTGCCCGACGCCATCCGCCTGCAAATTGACCTGCCCGCCAGCACCGGCGTGCGTGGCCGCATCACCCTCGACTGGGTGCGCCCCAACTTCAGCAACACCAAAACATGAAGCACGTTGCAAACCATCCACAACGCGGCGCAGCGCTGCTGGCCGCCATGCTGACCGTGGCATTGGTGGCCACGTTTGCCGCCGGCGCGTTGTGGCAGCAATGGAAATCTATCGAGGTGGAAGGCGCCGAGCGCCAGCGTACCCAAGCGCGTTGGCTGCTGACAGGGGCGCTTGATTGGGCCCGCGTCATCCTGCGCGAAGACGCGCGTGCGGGCGAGGCCAACGGGCCCACCGACCACCTGGCCGAGCCTTGGGCGGTGCCACTGCAAGAGGCCCGCTTGTCTAGCTTTTTGGCCGCGCTGCCTGATGGAACGGGGGGCACGGCCAACACGGTGGACGACGAAAAGCTCGCACAACAGGTGCTGCTGTCTGGCGCCATCACAGATTTGCAAGGCCGCCTAAATGTGACCAACCTGCTGCAAGGCGATCAGCTCGATGTCAAAACAGTGCTTGCGTTTGAACGCTTGTTTGACGTCTTAGGCGTGCCGCCTGCGCAGCTCAGCCTGCTCACGCAAGGCGTGCTGACCGCACAAAAACAAAACAGCAGCTCTCTGCTCATGCCGCAACGCATCAGCCAGCTCAGCTGGATGGGCCTGTCGCCGCAAGCGCTGCAAACCCTCAGCCCTCACATCACCGTGCTGCCCACACGCACGACGGTCAACCTCAACACCGCCAGCATGCAAGTGTTGTACGCCAGCGTGCCTGGGCTGAGCCTGTCAGACGCACAGCGCTTGGTGCAGCAGCGCGAGCGCCAGCACTGGGCCAACTTAGAGGTGTTTCAAAAAGCCTGGGGCCGCACCGTCAGCTTGGGTGACACGCACAGCGTGAACACCCGCTACTTTGAGGTGATGGGACGGTTGCGCATGCCGCAAACGGTGCTGCAAGAGCGCTCGTTGGTGCAGCGCGATGCCAGTGACCTGAAGGTTATTTGGCGTCACTCCAGCTCTTTACAATGATTTTTCTATGCTGATCATTGCCCTGCCTCACACCCCCACACACGCCGCTGCGGGCTATGCCCATGTGCATTCGGACGGGCACAGTGTGCAACGCAGCGCCACGGGTGCGGCGGCCACGCTTTCGGCCCATGCCGGCGAGGTGGTGGCCGTGGTGCCCCACAGCCGTCTGGCTTGGCTGCGTGTGCAGCTGCCACCCGCCAGCCACGGCACGCGTTTACCAAGCGTGTTGCAGGGCTTGCTAGAAGACCGCCTGCTGGACGACCCGCAACAGCTGCACATCGTGCTTGCACCAGATGCCGAAACAACGGCCCGCGTGGGTGGCCACACCTTGGTGGCCGTGTGCGACAAGTCATGGCTGCGCGAGGCCCTTAGCCCCCTGCAAGCGGCGGGCTTGACGGTGCAACGCATCGTCCCAGAACTGTCGCCCACAGACAAACCCGTTCTGCAAGTGATGGGCGAGCCCGAACATTCACAAAGCCTGCTGTGCCACGCAAACGGCGTCACACTGCTGCCACCCAACACCGCACAGTGGCGTGCCTTTGCCGAGTTGAGCCAAGACGATTTACAAATTCAAGCCGAGCCCGCCATGGTGGCCCGCGTGCAAAGCACTTTGCAACGCCAACCCATGCTGCAAAGCGCAGCGCAGCGTTGGGTTAAATCCAGCCAATCGGCGTGGGATTTGGCGCAAGGCGAATGGGCTCAGGGCCGTGCCCAACGTGCACAGCGATGGGTGCTGGACGCATGGCAAACCTTGCTGCATGCACCCGCTTGGAAGCCGGTGCGTTGGGGTGTGGTGGCCTTGGTTGCGTTGCAAGTGCTGGGCCTCAATGCCTTGGCTTGGCAAGAAAGCCGCGCCTTGAACGCACAACAAGCCTCGCTGCAAAACATTTTAAAAAACACCTTTCCAACAGTCACTTTGGTCATCGACGCGCCCCTTCAAATGCAGCGCGAGGTGGATGCGCTGCAACAAAAATCGGGCACGGCGTCTAGCACTGACTTTGAGCCCTTGCTCGCTGCCTTGGTCGGTGTGCTGCCCGCAGGACAAACACCTCAGCAAATTCGTTACGCCAACCACGCGCTGCGTGTGCAAGGTGTGGCGCTTGACGGCAACGCCGCAGGTGTGGCCCGCCTCAAAGCCCAAGGCCTGAGCCTGCGCCAAGACGGCAACGACACCTGGGTGTTGCAAGCGGAGGGCGCGAAATGAAACGTTGGCAAGCCCTGAGCCCACGCGAACAACGCGGCGTATCGGTGCTTGGCGCATTGATTGGCGTGGTGTTGTTTTGGTCCATCGCCATTGCGCCCGCACTCAACACGCTGCGCGACAGCGACAACCGCCGCGCCCACATTGGTCAGCAGCAAGCCCACATGTTGTCCCTGCAAAACCAAGCGCAAGCGCTGCAAACACGCACGCCGCTTTCGCGTGACGAAGCGCTGCGCAACTTGCAAAGCCTAAGTGCAGGCATCCCCATTCAACTCAATGTACAGGGCGATCGCGTGTCGGTTCAACTCAAAGCCGTGCCTGCGCCCATCTTGGCCAACTGGCTGTCACAAGCACGCAGTCAAGCACAAGCATTGCCTGTGGAGGTGCAACTGACGCGCAGCAATGCGGCAGCGGCAAGCAACGTCTCTGCATCTACTTTGGCGACTGCTAACTCGGTTGTGGTGTGGGATGGCAGCCTATTTTTAAGCCTGCCTAACCGTGGCGCAGCAGCGCGTTAACGACACGCCAAAAACACAACGCCATCACCACACCCACACATGCAACGCCGCCCAAACTCCTCTTCAAACACCAGCACCCGTTGGGCATGGATGGGCGCGAGCTTGGGGCTGGCACTGGCCTTCATCACCCAAGCCCCCGCGCATTGGCTGACACGCACCATCGAGCAAGCCAGTGGCGAACGCTTGTTGCTGCCTGATGCGCAAGGCACGGTATGGAACGGCTCGGCACAGTGGGTGCTCAACGAAGGCCCGCTTAACACCGTGGCGTCGGCCAATTTGGCAAAGCCCTCCAGCACCACCGCACTGCCCACGCGCGTGACGTGGCAACTTGGCCCCCGCGTTGACTTGGCCAACCTGAGCTTTGCCTTCAGCGCCACCCTCGCATCTGGCTGCTGCACACCCCAACCCGTGCGTGTGGATGTGTCGCCCCTGTGGCGCGGCGTACGCGTGCAGGTGAGCGACCACACCTCTAGCTGGCCCGCCAGCTGGCTGGTGGGTTTGGGCGCACCTTGGAACACCATTCAACCCGAAGGACGCATGCAGCTGCAAACCACCCAGCTGCAATGGACGCACCAAGCGGGCAAAGAAGTGAATCAGGCTCAAAGCCAAGGCCAGTTAAAGGGTTTGGCTGAGCTGCAAATGCAACAGCTGTCCACGCGTCTGTCCACCTTGCGCCCCTTGGGCACCTACCGCGTGCGCGTGCAAGGCGGCGACGCCATGACCATCACGCTGGACACCTTGGAAGGCAGCTTGCTTTTACAAGGCACAGGCCAACTAGAGCACGGACGCGTGCGCTTCCAAGGTGAAGCAACCGCTGCGCCTGATGCAGAAGCAGCGCTTTCTAACTTACTCAACATCCTTGGTCAACGCCAAGGTGCCAAGTCGATTTTGAAAATGGGTTAACGCATATGGCTAAGCAACACACTTTTCTTCAACCTTCTGCATCTGCATCTGCATCTGCATC
>NZ_JBBAOV010000025.1:10881-35011 GCF_040401135.1 Limnohabitans sp.
TGGCTAAGCAACACACTTTTCTTCAACCTTCTGCATCTGCATCTGCATCTGCATCAGCTTCTGCGTTAGCGCTTGCGCTGGGCCTGAGCCTTGCACCTGCACTGCTGGGCTTGTCGCTCACACACGCTGCGCCACCTGCCAAAAAAGCGGCTTCGTCCGAGCCCATCACGCTCAACTTTGTGAATGCCGAGATCGAGTCGGTGGCTCGCACCTTGGCCACGCTGTCCAACCGCAACTTGGTGGTCGACCCACGCGTCAAAGGCACTATCAACCTAAGCACCGAGCTGCCCGTGTCGGCCAACGAAGCGTGGAGCCAATTTTTGGCCGCGCTGCGTTTGCAAGGCTTTGCGATGGTGGAAACCAAAGGCCTTTACAAAATCGTGCCCGAGGCCGATGCCAAGCTGCAAGGCGGCAATGTGCAAGAAATTCAAGGCGCCCAAGGTGGCTCGGGCAGCGGCCAAATCGTCACACACATTTTCAAGCTCAACTTTGAGCAAGCCAACAACCTGGTGCCCGTGCTGCGCCCGCTCATCAGCCCCAACAACACCATCAACGTCAACCCCGGCAACAACTCCATCATCATCACCGACTACGCCGACAACCTGCAGCGCATGGCCCGCATCATTGCCACGCTGGATGTGTCCAACGCCAGCGATGTGGAAGTAATTCAGCTCAAGCACGCCATTGCTGTTGACATGGCACCGCTGTTGCTGCGCTTGATCGAGTCGGGCAGCAACGCCAACGCCGCCGCCACCGCCACACCCGGCCAAACTGGCGCCGAATACAAAACCACCCTGCTGGCCGAGCCGCGCAGCAACTCAATCATCGTGCGTGCGGCCAACCCAGCGCGCGTGGCCTTGGTCAAGTCATTGGTGGCCAAGCTGGACCAGCCCAATGGCACCAGCGCCAGCGGCAACATTCATGTGGTGTATTTGAAAAACGCCGACGCCACCAAACTGGCCACCACCTTGCGTGCCGCCGTCAGCGGGCAAGCCGCAGCCAATGCTGGCAGCGCAGCGGCCACAGGCTCTGGCATGTCACCCACGGGCAACAACCCAACATCGCCGATGGCAACTGGCAGCACCTTGGGGGCAACGACCACCGCCACAGGTTCTGTCACAGGCGGACAAATTCAAGCCGACACGGCCACCAACTCGCTCATCATCACCGCGCCCGAACCGCAATACCGCCAGCTTCGCGCCGTCATTGACATGCTGGACCAACGTCGTGCGCAGGTGATGGTGGAGAGCTTGATCGCTGAAGTCAACGCAGACAAGGCGCTGCAAATGGGTATTCAATGGCAAGGCGCTCTGGGCAACAACGGCGTGGCTGGCACCAACTTTGGGTCCGTAGGCAACATCGTGGGCTTGTCACAAGGCGGCACCGCAGCTGCCACGGCGGGCATTGGGGGCGGTTTGAACATTGGCACCATCCGAAACGTCAATGGCACCACCATCTTAAGTACTTTGGCCAATTTCTTAGAGACGAATGGCGACGCCAACATTCTCTCAACGCCTAATTTACTGACCCTTGACAACGAAGAAGCCAAGATCGTAGTGGGTCAAAACGTACCCTTTGTGACGGGCCAATTCACCAATGCCGCTTCTGGTGCCACCAACCCATTTCAAACGGTAGAGCGCAAAGACGTTGGCTTGACGCTCAGAGTCAAACCTCAAATCAGTGAGACTGGCACCGTCAAGATGACCGTGTTTCAAGAAGTCTCCAGCGTGGACTATTCCAGAGCCGCCAGCATCGGCCTGATCACCAACAAACGCAGCATCGAGTCCAACGTGCTGGTAGACGATGGCTCCATCATTGTGTTGGGCGGTTTGTTGTCAGATGAATTTACAGGCAACGCCAGCAAAGTTCCTGGCTTGGGCGACATCCCTGCCTTCGGCTGGTTGTTCAAAAGTGAAACCCGCACCCGTAGCAAAAAAAACCTGATGGTGTTCTTGCGCCCCGTGGTGGTCCGCGACGCCAAATCCTCCGACACCTTGAGCACCAACCGCTACGAGCAAATGATGGGCCTGCAACGCAACGCCGTTCCCGCATACAACCCCTTGCTTGATACAGGCCCAGCTCCCTTACTGCCGCCATTGACACCACCGAGCCCGCCGTCAGCAACGACACCCGCTGCTACCACTGTTGTCCGCTAAGTCATGCGCCGCCCGCTGCCCTACGCTTTTGCCCGCACCCACCAGTTGTTGCTGGAGGACGATGACCGCACGCTCACGCTGTGGCACAGCGATGCGCCTGACCTGAGCGCGTGGAGCGAGGTGACGCGCCGCCACGCTGTGCAGAGCTTTGAATACCTCGACAAAGCCACATTGGCCAAACGCATCAGCGAGGCCTATTCACAAGCCGACAGCAACGCGGCTGCGGTGGTGAGCGAAGTGGAAAGCGATGCCGACCTGACCCGCATGATGCAAGAGCTGCCAGCGGTGGAAGACTTGCTAGAGGCAGCCGACGACGCGCCCATCATCCGCATGCTCAACGCGCTGCTGACGCAAGCGGCACGCGACGGCGCCAGCGACATTCACATTGAGCCTTATGAGCGCCACAGCAGCGTGCGCTTTCGTGTCGACGGCACGTTGCGCGAGGTGGTGCAACCCAACCGTGCGTTGCACGCCGCGCTGATATCGCGCCTCAAAATCATGGCCGAGTTGGACATTGCCGAAAAGCGTTTGCCGCAAGACGGCCGCATTTCATTGCGCCTCGGCCAACGTGCGATTGATGTGCGCGTGTCCACCTTGCCCAGCGCGCACGGAGAACGTGCGGTGCTGCGTTTGCTCGACAAGACCGAAAGCAAACTCACGCTGCAAGCGGTGGGCATGGAGGGCGACACGCTGCAACGCTTTGAGAGCTTGGTCAAGCAGCCGCACGGCATCATCTTGGTGACTGGCCCCACGGGCTCAGGCAAAACCACTACGTTGTATGCCGCGCTGCAAGGGCTGGACGCCACGCGCAACAACATCATGACGGTGGAAGACCCGATTGAATACGAGCTGGCCGGCGTGGGCCAAACGCAAGTGAACCCCAAGATTGATTTGGACTTTGCCAAGGCACTGCGCGCCATCCTGCGCCAAGACCCCGACATCATCATGATTGGTGAGATTCGCGATTACGAGACCGCGCAAATTGCCATTCAAGCCTCGCTCACCGGCCACTTGGTGTTGGCCACGCTGCACACCAACGATGCGTCCAGCGCCATCACCCGCTTGACCGACATGGGCGTGGAGCCCTTCTTGCTCAGCTCGTCGCTGCTGGGTGTGTTGGCCCAACGCTTGTTGCGCAAAACCTGCACGCACTGCCGCGATAACCGTGGAGAAGCCTACGGCTTGGGCTGTGTTGCATGCGGCCAAAGCGGCTACCAAGGCCGCACGGGTATTTTTGAATTGCTCACCACCAACGACGACATCCGCGCCCTCATCCACAACCAAGCCAGCGAAGCGCAGCTGCGCGAAGCGGCTTTGCGCAATGGCATGGCGCTGATGCGAGATGACGGTGAGCGCTTGGTGCGTCAGGGCATCTCGACCCGCGAAGAACTCATTCGCGTGACCCGCGATTGAAACCCTGCGACTAAGCCACATCCGCCATGCCCGCCTATTCGTTTGAAGCCCTAGACGCCCAAGGCCAAATGCGCCGAGGCGTGCTAGAGGCCGACACCACACGCACCGCACGCAGCCAGTTACGCGCGCAAGATTTGGTGCCTCTCAAAGTAGAGCCCGTGCAACGCGCCAGCAGCGGCTTGAACACCGTAATTTGGGAAAGCAAGGTGTTTGGCACCACCGCTCTGGCCGTTTGGACGCGTCAGCTTTCTGGCTTGGTCAACGCTGGCTTGCCACTGGAACGTGCGCTAGCCGCGCTCAGCGACGAAGCCGAAACACCCCGCCAGCGCGACTTGGTATCTGCCCTGCGCAGCGAGGTAAATGCGGGCGCACCGTTTGCCAAAGCGCTGAGCCAACACCCACGCGAGTTCAGTGCCATCTTCACCGCCGTCATTGGCGCGGGCGAGCAAAGCGGCCACTTGGGCCTGGTGCTGGAGCGCTTGGCCGACGATTTACAAGAGCAACAAAACCTGCGCGCCAAGCTGTTGGCCGCGGGCCTTTACCCCGCCATCGTGTGTGCGGTGGCGCTGGCCATTGTGTTGTTTTTGCTGGCCTATGTGGTGCCGCAAGTGGCGCAGGTGTTTGGCAGCAACCAGCAACAGTTGCCCGCACTCACCAGCTTCATGCTGGGCTTGAGCAGCTTTGTGCAAAACTTTTGGCTGTGGGGTTTGGTGCTGGTTGCCGTGCTCACCGCCGGAGGCCAGATGGCCCTGAAGCAGGCCGATGTGCGTATGCGTTTTGATGCCGCGTGGTTGCAGTTGCCCCTCATTGGACGCTTGGCCCGTGGCTACAACGCCGCCCGTTTTGCCAGCACCTTGGCCATGCTGGCCACGGCAGGTGTGCCTATTTTGAAAGCGCTGCAAGCGGCGGCCGACACCCTTAGCAACGCCGCGCTCAAGCGTGATGCACAAGACGCACTGGTGCTGGTGCGAGAGGGTGCGCCACTGGCCTCGGCGCTGGCACAGCACAAACGCTTTCCGCGCTTGCTGGTCATGTTCTCGCGCTTGGGCGAACAAACTGGCACACTGCCCACCATGCTGCAACGCGCCGCTGCGCAGCTGAGCGAAGAAGTGCAGCGCCGCGCTTTGCAACTGGCAACCATTCTTGAGCCCTTGCTCATTGTGGCGATGGGCGCGATGGTGATGCTGATTGTTTTAGCAGTCATGTTGCCCATCATTCAACTCAACCAATGGGTCAAATAATTTATGGGTGTCTCACTCGACGGTAAATTGGTGGTGGCCATTTCGTCACGCGCCTTGTTCGACTTTGAGGAAGAAAACCAAGTCTTCGAGCAAGGCGATGACCGCGCCTACATGAACTTGCAACTCGAGCGCCTAGAAACCCCCGCCAAGCCAGGCGTGGCTTTTTCACTGGTGCAAAAGCTGTTGGCCTTCAACACCTCTGAGGCACAGCGCGTGGAGGTGGTCATCCTCTCGCGCAACGACCCCGTGAGCGGCTTGCGCGTGATGAAGTCAGCCGCCCATTACGCGCTGCCCATCATTCGTTGCACGTTCACACGCGGCGAATCGCCTTGGCGCTATTTGCGCCCGCTCAACGCCAACTTGTTTTTGTCCACGCATCTGTCCGACGTGCGCTCTGCGCTGGATGCAGGCGTGCCCGCCGCGCAGGTGTACCCGCACTCGGCGCATGCGTCAGAGGCCAACCCCCACGAAGTACGCATTGCCTTTGACGGCGACGCGGTGTTGTTCAGCGACGAAGCCGAGCGCGTGTTTCAAACCCATGGCTTGGACGCGTTTCAGCAGCACGAAAAAACCAATGCGGCGCAGCCTTTGCCCGCTGGTCCTTTTAAGCCCTTGCTGTTGGCCTTGCAAGTGCTGCAACAGGCGGGCACACCGCACATGCGCATTCGTACCGCGCTGGTCACGGCACGCAGCGCACCCGCGCACGAGCGCGCCATTCGCACACTGATGAACTGGAACATTGAGGTGGACGAAGCCATGTTCTTGGGCGGCCTTGAAAAAGGTGAGTTCTTGCGCGAGTTTGAACCCGACTTTTTCTTTGACGACCAAACCGGTCACATCGAATCAGCCGCCCGTCATGTGCCAGCAGGCCATGTGGCCAGTGGCGTGCGCAACACGTCAATTTAAGAACACATGAACGCATTCAACAGCGTGGCCCACAACGTGGCAACAAATTGGCAAAAAAGCCGGTTGCAACTCAGCCGCGTTTGGGCTTTGTCGCTGCCCTATTTCCAGTCCGAAGAAAAGTGGCGCGCCCGTTTGTTGCTGGCCGCTTGCGTGGGCTTGAACCTTGGCATGGTCTACCTGATGGTGTTGTTCAACGACTGGAACCGCGTGTTTTATGACGCGCTGCAAACCCGCGATGCCGAGGTGTTTTGGCATCAGCTGGGTGTGTTTGCCATGCTCGCCACGTGCTTCATCATCGTGGCGGTGTATCGCTTCTACCTCACGCAGTTGCTGCAAGTGCGTTGGCGTGCGTGGATGACGCGCGACTATTTGCAACGCTGGCTCAACGGCCATGTGTTTTATCAGCTTGAATTGCAAAGCCAAAACGGCACAGACAACCCTGACCAACGGATTCAAGAAGACGTGCAGCAGTTCACGGCCGACACAGTCAGTTTGTCGCTTGGTTTGCTGGACGCCACTGTCACGCTGCTGAGCTTTGTGGGCATCTTGTGGGGACTGTCGGGCGGCTTTAGCTTTGATGTGATGGGCGAGACCTACAACCTACCCGGCTTTATGGTGTGGATGGCTTTGGCCTACGCGCTGGCCGGCAGCTTGATCGGCCACTACATTGGCCGCTCCATGGCCTCGCTTAACTTTACGCAGCAGCGACTTGAAGCAGACTTTCGTCACCACCTGATGCGCGTGCGCGAGTACAGCGAAGCCATTGCGCTAGACCGTGGGGGGCGCGTAGAAAGCCTGTCGTTGCAAGAGCGCTTTGCGCAAGTGCTGGACAACTTTATGCGCCTGCTGCGCGTGCAAAAACGCTACACCTGGTTTAACTCGGGCTACGGCCAAGCCGCAGTGGTGTTCCCCATGTTGGTGGCGTCGCCGCGCTACTTCAGTGGCGCGATTCAGTTGGGTGAGTTAATGCAAATTTCTTCTGCGTTTGGACAAGTGCAAGAGTCGCTCAGCTGGTTTATCAGCAACTACAGCCGCTTGGCATCGTGGCAAGCCACCACCCTGCGCTTGACGAGTTTTCAAGACCAGATGCTGGCGATCAAAGTTGACGAGCATGCCGAGCCAGAAGCCGCCACGCACACAGGCATCAACACCTTGCACACCACGCCGCTCACCATCTCGCTGCCTAATGGCGATGTGTTGTTGGCCGACACCTCGCTGAACGCCGCCGCTGGCGATACGGTGTTGATTCGTGGTCCCTCGGGTTGCGGCAAGTCCACTTTGCTGCGCGTGTTGGCTGGCATTTGGCCGCATGTGACATCGCCTACACATGACCGCCGTGGCGAGCCCATCACCTACGGCCCCGTGGTGCTGCCCGAGCGCAGCGTCTTCATGCCGCAGCGCCCTTACTTCCCCGAAGGCACGTTGCGCCAAGCGCTAGCCTATCCCGACAGCGCCCAGCACTACACCGACGAAGCGCTAAAAAATGCATTGCACGACGCGCTACTTCCGCACCTGGTGAACGACCTCGACGTGGCTGGCCACTGGACGCAGCAGCTTTCAGGGGGCGAACAACAACGCTTGGCCTTGGCACGTGTGCTGCTGAAACGCCCACGCTGGGTGTTTGCCGACGAAGCCACCAGCGCCTTGGATGAAGCTGCTGAAAAAGCGCTGTACGAAAAGCTGCTCACCATGGTGCGCGAAGAAGGCGGTGGCTTGGTGTCTATTGCCCACCGCCCTAGCGTCGCCAGCCATCACGAAACCGTGTGGCAGTTTGTGCCTGCGCCTGAAGGCAGTGCGGCCAAGTTTGTGCTGGTCACCCAATAACAGGCTTAAGCCTTCCAGCGCTCCCACCCTTGCGCGCGCAACTCACACGCAGGGCAGGTGCCGCAGCCATAGCCCCAATCGTGGCGGTGCGTGCGGTCACCCAAATAGCAGGTGTGGGTGTGTTCGACGATGAGGCTCACCAACTGATCGCCGCCCTGTGCATGCGCTTTTTGGCCCAAGTCATGGGCCAGCTGCCAGGTTTGCGCTTTGTCGATCCACATCAACGGCGTCTCGATCAGCAAGCGGCGGTCCATGCCCAGCGACAGCGCAATTTGCATGGCCTTCATGGTGTCGTCGCGGCAGTCGGGGTAGCCCGAAAAATCGGTTTCGCACACGCCGGTGACGATGACATCCAAACCACGGCGATAGGCCAAAGCGGCAGCCAGGGTGAGGAACAACAGGTTGCGCCCCGGCACAAAAGTGTTGGGCAAGCCAGAGGATTCCATCTTGAACGCCATGTCACGCGTGAGCGATGTTTCGCTCACCTGCCCCAACACACCAAGGTCTAGCAAATGGTCTTCGCCCAGCCTGCTGGCCCATTGGGGAAACTGCGTGCGCATGTGAGCCAACACTTGCACACGAGCTTCTAGCTCAACCACATGGCGCTGCCGGTAGTCAAACGCCAAGGTTTCCACACGCTCGTATTGCGTCAGCGCGTGGGCCAAACAGGTGGTGGAGTCTTGTCCCCCCGAGAACAAAACCAATGCATTGCGGTGAATAGGGTGACGGGCTTGCATGGGGCTTAGTGTGACGGTGCTTGAGGGGCGGTTTGAGGGGCGGCATGTGCCTGCGTCAGCTTGTCCGTCAGCGCGATGGCCAAGGCGCTGAGCAAGAACGTGACGTGAATGATGGTTTGCCACATCAGCACTTTCTCGTCGTAATTGGCCGCGTTGATGAAGGTTTTGAGCAAGTGAATGGACGAAATGCCGATGATGGCCATGCCCAGCTTGACCTTCAAAATAGAGGCGTTCACGTGGCTCAACCACTCGGGCTGGTCGGGGTGGTTTTCGAGGTACATGCGCGAGACAAAGGTTTCGTAGCCGCCCACAATCACCATGATGAGCAGGTTAGAAATCATCACCACATCAATCAGGCCAAGCACCACCAACATGGTGATGGACTCGCTCAGGTGTGTGACGGTCGTTCCGGTTTTGTAGCCAATGCTGGACACCAAGGCGTCCAGCGCAGCTTGGCTGCCAAAGGCGGCCTCAATCAGGTGCACCAGTTCCACCCAAAAGTGATACACATACACGCCCTGCGCCGCAATGAGACCCACATACAGGGGCAATTGCAGCCAGCGGCTGGCAAAAATGAATCGGGGCAAGGCAGGAATTTGCTTCATAAAGAACAATCTGGAGTAAATGCGCAAATTTTGCCTGAGCCCGCCTAAACTCCAGCCATGCTTTTACAAATTTTCTCTTTGATCCTGCACTTCGCCGTGGGCTTGGTAGCAGGCACTTGTTTGCTGCGCATGTACATGCATTTGCAGCGTATCAACATGTCCACCAGTGGCGGCAACCCGATTGCCCCTTTTGTGTTCACCCTCACCAACTGGATCGTGTTGCCCGCCCGTCGCTTTGTGCCCGCCATGGGCCGCTTGGACACTGCCAGTTTGGTGGCCGCCTATGCGGTGCTGCTGGCCAAGCACTCGCTGCTGTGGATCTTGGCAGGCGCTACGGCGCATTGGCTCAGCTTGATGACCAGCGCGGGCTTTGAGCTGCTGAACGTGATTTTGTCCAGCATGATGTGGCTCACCATTGCTTATGCCCTCATGTCGTGGTTTAGCGCAGCGTCTGATGTGCGCTACTTTTTGGCCCAGTTGATCGATCCTCTGCTGCGCCCGATTCGTCGCGTGCTGCCGCTCATGGGCGGGGTGGACTTGTCGCCCATCGCGCTGTTGTTGTTGATTCAAATTGTTGAAATCGTGCTGCACAACGTGCAGATGCAAGTGGCTTTTTAAGACAACCAAGCTAGGCGTGGCAATGACACTCAAACACCTTTGGTTTGCTGCATCTTTGGCCTTGACGGCTTTGCTTTCACAGCATGCCGCCGCGCAAACATCGCCAGCACCTCTACCCGCGGTCACCACCATCGCCGCACTGGATGTGCCGCGTTACATGGGCACTTGGTATGAGATTGCCAAGTTCCCCAACCGCTTCCAAGCCAAATGCGCCGCCAACACACGCGCCCAATATTTGGCGCAAACCGATGGCTCGGTGCAAGTGCTCAACAGCTGCACCACCGCCGAAGGCAACCCCACCAAGGCCTTGGGCCGGGCCCAACAAATTGGCGCGGCAAACTCACCCAAACTGAAAGTGCGCTTTGCACCCGAGTGGCTCAGCTGGCTGCCCTTGGTGTGGGGCGACTATTGGGTGATTGATCTCGATGCCGACTACCAATTGGCCGCCGTGAGCGATGCCAAGCGCGAGTACCTGTGGGTGCTGTCGCGCACACCGCAGCTAAGCCCCCAGGCTTATGAGGCTTTGCTTGAGCGCCTCAAAGGGCAACACTTTGATGTGCAAAAACTCGACCGCACGCCCCAAGCCACCACGCAGCGCTAAACCGACCAAAGCTTCGAACTAGGCCGCTGCTTTGGTCTCGAGCTCAGTCTCGGTCTGGGTCTTATTTTTGCCTTTGGCATGCCGCAAGTTGTTGCAGCGGTCGTGGCTGATGGCCAGATTGTCTTGGTGGCTGTTACCGCCTTCGCTGATCGGCTGAATGTGCTCTAGCGTGGCCTCGGCATGCGCCACAGGCTCACCACACACCCAACACGGCACCACACCATGCAATTGACGGGAGACCGTTTTGTAGATTTTGTCGCGCGTGAGCTTAAGACGGCTCAAGGTGTTACTTCACCAAAGCAGCCAAAGTTTTGGCGTAGGCGTCAAAGTCTTTGATGGGGCGCTTGGCCACACCCGAGGCTTCTGCCGCGCGTGCCACTGCTGGTGCGATGCGCTGGATAAGACGAGAGTCAAACGGTTTAGGAATGATGTTGTTCTCACCAAACTTCAAATCTAAGCCAGGGTAAGCGGCTTGCACTTCGGCAGTGACTTCGAGCTTGGCGAGGTCAGCGATTTCGCGCACGCAGGCAATCTTCATTTCTTCGGTGATTTTGGTTGCGCCGCAATCCAAAGCACCACGAAAAATGTACGGGAAGCACAACACGTTGTTCACTTGATTGGGGTAGTCAGAGCGGCCTGTCGCGATGATGCAATCGGGGCGCACGGCTTTGGCAAGCTCGGGGCGAATTTCTGGTTCAGGGTTGGCCAAAGCCAAGATGAGGGGCTTAACAGCCATGCTCTTAACCATGTCTTGGGTCAACACACCGGGGGCTGAGCAACCCAAAAACACATCAGCGCCGTTGACGGCATCGGCCAATGTGCGTGCGTCGGTGGTTTGTGCAAAGCGGGCTTTGGACTCATCGTAGCCACCGGGGCGGCCCTCGTAAATCACGCCTTTTGAGTCGCACACAAAAATGTGCTCAGCCTTCACGCCCAAGCCTAAAAACACATCCAAACAAGCCAAGGCTGCCGCGCCTGCGCCCGACACGGCCACTTTGATCTGGGTGATGTTTTTGCCCGCCAGCTCTAGGCCGTTCAACATGGCCGCAGCCGAGATGATGGCGGTGCCGTGTTGGTCGTCGTGGAAGACGGGGATACTCATGCGCTCGCGCAGTTTTTTCTCGATGTAGAAACACTCAGGGGCTTTGATGTCTTCAAGGTTGATGCCGCCGAAGGTGGGCTCCATGGCGGCAATGATGTCCACCAGTTTGTCGGGGTCGCGCTCGTCGAGTTCGATGTCAAACACGTCAATGCCAGAAAACTTTTTAAACAAGCAACCCTTGCCTTCCATGACCGGCTTGCCCGCCAATGCGCCGATGTCGCCCAAGCCCAAAACGGCTGTGCCATTGGTAATAACGCCCACCAAGTTGCCACGGCTGGTGTACTCGTACGAAAGCTGCGGGTCTTTTGCGATTTCCAAACAGGGGTAAGCGACGCCAGGTGAATAGGCCAAGCTCAAATCGTGCTGGTTGTCCAGCGGGTGTGTGGGCACCATGCTGATCTTGCCCTTGGTGGGCAAGCGGTGGTATTCAAGTGCGGCTGTGCGTAATTCTTGTTCTGCTGGCGTCATGGCTTGCATCCGTTATTTTTTTTGAAAAAGGGTGCCATCCTAACGCGCACCCCTTTCCCCTTGGGCATCACCGGACAGTGCCTACACTTACGCACTCTTGCTTTTCTTCACGACACACAACCGATGCAATTTTTGCTCAATGCCATCGCCACCATGGCTCTGCCCACCGATGCCCAACGCTTGTTTCATGGGCGTGGCGGCTTGTTTGCGGGCTGCGAACAGTGGGCGCTGGACGCATTTCCACCTGTGCTGTTGTTGACCAGTTTTCAAGCGGTCACCGAGGAACAACTGGCCACCGTGGGTGTCGCGCTGTCGACACGCTGGGCGCAGATTGCACCCGACCAACCCTTGAACTGGGTGTTTCAGTGCCGCGCCGAAGGCCAGCTTGAAACGCGCTTGATGAGCGGCACCGTGCCCGACCCGCATGTGGTGACTGAGAACGGCGCCAGCTTTCGGGTGCATGTGCTCAAAGGGCAAAACCACGGGCTGTTTCTTGACATGGCTGAGGGCCGCGAATGGGTGAGGCGCTGGGTGAGCAACTATGCGCCAGACCAACCGCGCCTGAAAGTGCTCAACCTGTTTGCCTACACCTGCGCCTTTTCGGTGGTGGCGCTCAAAGCGGGTGCCAAGCTGACGGTAAACGTGGACATGAGCCACGGTGCGATGGCGATTGGCCAACAAAACCACCCGCTCAACGGCATCAGCACCGGCGCAACATTTTTGATGCACGACATCTTCAAGACCTGGGGCAAGATCACGCGCAGCGGGCCTTATGGCTTGGTCATCGTCGACCCGCCCAGCTACCAAAAAGGCAGCTTCATTGCTACCAAAGACTATGCCAAGCTCATGCGCCGCTTGCCCGAGTTGCTGGCCCCAGGCGGCTATGCGCTGTTGTGCCTGAATGCGCCCGAGTTGGGTTTGGCCTTTTTGCAAGACCAAATGCAAGCACTGGCACCTGAGTTGCACTTTATAGAACGCGTGGCCAACCCTGCGGCATTTGCAGATGTGTCGCCCGAGCGCTCGCTCAAGGTGCTGGCGTATCAAATGCCGTCTTTGCAAGTGCCCGTGTCTGATGCGTTGGAGACCAACGCATGAGGTCTCACATCGCCATCGTCAATGTGGACAACTCCGACACCTGGACCCGCTACCGCAGCGGTCTGTGCAGCACTTGTGCGGCCAACTGCTGCACTATGCCGGTCGAAGTAAAGCTGCCCGATTTGGTGCGCCTTGGCTTGGTCGATCCATTTGAGGCCGAACACGAAGAGCCCAAGCAAATTGGCAAACGCCTGCAAAAGGCGGGGTTGATCGAACGCTTCAATTTCAAAAACAGCATCTTCACCCTGCCCAGACGCGCCAGCGGTGATTGCAACTACCTGGACGACAAAACACGCCGTTGCACCGTGTATGAAAAAAGGCCCAACATCTGCAGACTGCATCCGCAAGTGGGGCCTAGGCCTGGGTATTGCCCCTATGGTGCTATGCGTTAGGGGAATCTTCCAACGCGATCAACTGGTCGACCAGCTTGTTCATTTGTCTTTCAAACTTTTGAACGACAGCTTGGTCTTCAGCACTTTGGCTGTTGTGGAAAGCCACATTGGCGGCAGCCAAGGGCTCATACAAATCTTCTAACTGTTTTCGTAATTCAGCTTCTAATTTCTGCGGCATGACGATCGATACTCCTTTGGGCAGTAATTATCTTGTCTCAATGCCTGAGCGCAATACGCCATTTGGCGTATAGATTAAACCCACGCAGCAAGGAGTTTTTATGCCGCTGGGCCTAGTTCAGCGCGTCTAACAACGCTTGGGTATCTTGGATGATGGGCTGCGCAAGTTGCCGCAGCAAATGGCCATCTGTTGCCAGTTGCGCCCAGCGGTTGGACGCTTCAAGCACGGGGTGGTTTTGCAAATAGTCAGGTACTTCGTAATCGGGCGTCTGCTGCTTGAAGGCCACCAGCATGTCGAGATAGCCCGAAAAATACAAGCTAAACATCAGCGCATTGGCGGCTTCTTGTGTAATTTCGCGGCGGCCCACCCGTTGCAAAAACAAAGCTTTGGCGGTGTCAATCGTGGGCAAGTCATGGGCGCTGATCTGAAACTCCTCATCCAAAGCTTTGCAGGCTTTGTCCCATTGCATTGTCGGGTCTGTCGTGTCTGTTGTTTGATTCATCGTGTCTGTATTTTCTCAGGCCAGCATTGTGCCTTTGCATTTTTTTGCGCCACAACGGCAGGCATATTTAACTTTGAGCGCATCGCTCAGAGGTTCGTCACTGACAAGGCCGTAGTTAAACGTCAGCTCTTCACCACGCCACACTTGGCGGCGGGTTTGAATAAAGACCCGACCCTTGATTTCCACAGGCTCGCAATTGGGGCGGCACGAATGGTTGATCCACCGCGAGGCATTGCCTCCGTGTAGGCCGTCAATCACGCGTGCGTCGTCGATGTGAAAGTAAAACGTGTGCTCTGGGTTGCTTGGGTCGTGTGGGTGGCGACGCAGCGCCTCGGTCATGGAAATGATTTCGCCCACATATTCGATAACCGTTTCGCCTGCGGCCATGTGGCACAAGGCAAACACGCCTTGACCGTGGAGCGCCGACCGATCCACCTGCAATCGGTTGAGTAAATTTAAATCAGATGGAAGCGGCGTGCTTTTGGACATGCCCAAAAGCATACTAGGTCGGCACCGATCAAGCTGCGCGACTGGCGTCTAGCGCGGCCTTTTCAGCGGCGGGGTAATTGAGCTCAATGACGACACCATTTGGATCGTCCAAAAAGAGTTGATGAAGCCCGATAGAAGGCACCGTTCTTTCGCGCACCGCAATGCCAAGTTTTGCCAAATTTTCTAACTTGGCTTGCAAACCTGTGGCAAACAGCGCGATATGGTCAACCGCCCCAGAGCCCTTCAAGCTGCTGATGTCACGGTCACCCAAATACTGTTTAAGTCCTTCCGGATCGTTGAGGTCCATCCCAATCACATGCACCATGGCATTGGCCGCATCCGTATGCGCTCCGTTGTAGAGCCAAATACCGGGAAATGGGAACGCAGGTCGAGGCCCCACTGTCAAGCCCATTGCACCTTCATAAAAAGTGCGAGTGCTGTCCATGTCAGTGGTTCGGATGGAGAAATGGTTCAGGGCGAGTGTCATGCTTTGGCTTTCTTAAGTTGCAAACTGGCCACGTAGGCCATTACACGGTCTTCTATGTAAATTGCGTCGATCTCGCTCAGTGCAGAGACTTCTAAATTTGAACCCAAACCATACACCCAGCGGCGCATACCCATATAGAACACACTGCCATGCAAACCTAGTATTTGCTCCATCTCGCGTTCGGTGGGGGGTTTGCGTGAGCGGCTTCCAAGATGTTTCAATGTCTGGCGGTGTATGCGGGGAAATAGTTTTTCATGCAACAACGCAAAGTAACGATCGGTGATGAAGCGGTCACTCAAGCCCGAGTACACAAACACCCTCACCCACTCTGGCGAAAGAATGGCCTTGGCATAAGACACGTAAAACTGCGTTAACTTTTCGGGTAACTCAATGCGATTGTCGTCAAGCAAGGTTTCCCATTCAACGCGCCAGCGCCCCTCAAAAAGGTCTTTGTACACACGCTCCAACAAGGCTTGCTTGGTGGGGAAATAGTGGTACAGCAAAGTGTGGGTAATGCCCAGCTCGCCTGCCAGATCGCGCAGTTGCCCATCTAATCCATGTCGCGAGAAGAAACGAATGGCTCCTTCCACAAACTGTTGCTCACGCTCTGCAGGCGGCATGCGGCGTCGAACGGGCGCTGGGGCTTGTTGAGCGCTAGGGTTTTTCCGAATGGAAGGCATCACAACATTGGTTGATATTCTTATTTAATTTAACGCTTGGTCAATAAGCTACAAATCGGGACAAACCCGCAGAGCTTTTTAAAACACAAAGGTCCCCATGGATTTACAAGGCAACGTGCTCTTGGCCGCATCACCTAGCGTGGTTTGGCAAGCACTCAACAGCCCGAAGGTGCTGCAAATTTGCATTCCAGGATGCGAAGAAATCACGGCTCTGTCACCCAGCGAAATGCAGGCCCGCGTCGTGATCAAAATGGGCCCCGTACGCGCCACGTTTGTGGGCAAGGTCAGCATGACCAACATCGTGCCCATGCAGGGCTACACCCTGAACTTTGAAGGCTCGGGTGGCAGCGCTGGTTTTGCCAAAGGCAGCTCCGTCATTACTTTGACAGAGACACCTGAAGGTACGCAACTTACCTACACGGTCAAAGCCTCGATCGCTGGAAAACTAGGGCAAATAGGTGGACGCATGATCGACGCCTCGGCGCGTCAACTGTCTGACAAATTTTTTAAATCTCTGCAAGCGCATCTGGCGGGGGCTGATGCGCCCCACGCCGAGCCAGCAGCAACGCAAACCACCTCTCAATTAGCCAGCATCCGACTTGAACCTGGGCACCCACCCACACGAGCCAAGACTGACGACGTGTTTGCGCTCGAGAAAATTCGACTGCTCTGGTTTTTTGCGGGCGTCGTGGCCACCTCCATCGGTGTGTGGCTTGGCGCTGGCTTGATGAAATAAAGGATTCAAATGAAAGCGCCTGCTTTTTCATACGCTCGCCCCAGCAACTTGGGTGAAGTCTTCACGCTCATGTCCGAATATGGCGAAGACGCCCGGCTGCTAGCTGGCGGACAAACACTGCATGCCACGCTCAACATGCGTTTGTCCGAGCCTGGCATCCTCATTGATTTGCAGTCCGTCCATGAACTTAAAGGCATTGAGCTTGCCGGTGACGTGTTGCGCATCGGTGCGATGGTGACGCACACAGAAATAGAAAAATCTTCGCTTGTGGCGCAGCACTTGCCCTTGTTGTGCGCCGCTGTGCCGCACATTGCACACCGCGCCATACGCAACCTGGGCACCTTTGGCGGCTCGATTGCCTATGGCGATCCCGCGGCTGAATGGCCAGCTTGTTTGCTTGCACTCGATGGTGTGGTGGTGGCGGTTGGCCCTCAGGGTGAGCGGCGCATTGCAGCGCAAGATTTTTTCACGGGGCTCTACAGCACTGATCTGCATGAAGATGAACTCATCGTCGCTTGCGAGCTTCCCCTGAGTTCTGGCGCACATGCTTTTGCATTTGATGAACTCGCACGCCGTCATGGTGACTACGCCGTGGTGGGCTTGGCCGCTTGCGCCCACATGAAAGGCACAAGCCTTCACCATGTCCGCCTTGCTTGGCTAGGCGCAGTTAGCCAACCCTATCGCAGCACGACGACGGAAGCCTTGTTGGAAGGCCAAGTGCTCAGCGATGCGCTGGTCAAACAGGCCGTGCAATGCCTGAAAGATGAAATGCTGACCGAAGCCGATTTGACCCACAGTGCCGCTGCCAAATCACACCTAGCGGGTGTCATGCTCAAACGCGCACTCCACACTTTGAACCAGACTGCCGCGGCAGCTTGAACAGGAATCGTCCATGACTTCCCCACAGACACACACCGTGAACGTCACGGTCAATGGCCAAAACCAACGCTGCGAGGTTCAACCCCGCACACACCTGATTGATTTTTTACGAGAGGAGTTGGGCCTTAAAGGCTCTCACCTCGGTTGCGAACACGGCGTCTGCGGCGCGTGTACGGTGCGGGTCAACGGCCAAATCGTGCGCGGCTGTTTGACTCTGGCTGTGCAAACAGATGGCGGCCAAGTCGACACCATTGAGGGCTTGAGCGAAACCGGTGAAATCAAAGATTTGCAAGCTGCCTTTATTCGCCACAACGCTTTGCAATGTGGCTTTTGCACGTCGGGCATGTTGATGGCCGCCAGCGAGCTGCTGACACAGCAACCTGACGCTAGCCGCGAACAAGTGCGCGAATGGATGTCTGGCAATTACTGCCGCTGCACGGGCTACCAAGCCATCGTGGATGCGGTGTGCGAAGTATTGGCTACGCGCCGTCAAGGAGTGAGTGCATGAACGCCCCAGAAACCAAATTTCTTCACCCCAAACCTGAGGTGCCCCACGCCCCACCCTTTACGGGCGACATGGCTGATGCCAAACACATTGGCCAAGCTATTCCACGCCCCAACCTCGAGCGCTTGGTCGAGGGGCGCGGCCAGTATGTGGACGACATCGAATTGCCTCGCATGGCGCATGTGGTGTTTTGGCGCTCGCCTGTGGCGCATGCACGCATCGTGCATATCGAAAGCGCTTATGCACGCATGATGTCTGGCGTTTTGGGCGTTTACACAGGCCACGACTTGGCTGCCATTTGCAAACCTTGGGTCGCCACCCTCACGCATTTGGCGGGCATCAAATCAGCGCCGCAATACCCGATGGCGTTAGACCGCATGCATTGGCAAGGCGAGCCTGTGGTGGCCGTGGTCGGCAAAACACGCGCAGAAGCTGAAGATGCGTTGCAATACATCCAAGTGCAATGGGAAGACTTGCCCGCAGCGTTGGACATGAACACGGCACTCGACCCCGACACGGCCGTGATCCACCCCGAATTTGGCGACAACTTGTGTTTCACACGCAGCCTAGACACAGGCGGTGTGGACGAGGCTTTTGCAAGTGCGGCGGTCGTGGCCGAGGCCACCTTTGACTTTGGTCGCCACACGGGCGTCACGCTAGAGCCGCGTTGCCAAATTGCAGACTACAACCCTGCCAGTACGCAACTCACGGTCTACCACTCGCAACAGGCGCCGCACATGATGCAAGACCTGTATGCGCGTCAATTTGGTTTGGCGGAAGCCAACATCCGCGTGATTTGCAAAGACGTGGGCGGCTCTTTTGGCATCAAGGTACATGCGTATCCGGATGACTTTGCCACGGTGGCGATTTCAATTTTGCTGAAGCGCCCCATCAAATTTGTGGCTGACCGACTTGAGTCGTTCACCACAGACATTCATGCGCGTGAACACCGCATTGAAGGACGCATTGCAGCCTCGGCTGAGGGCGACATTCTGGCGTTTGAAATCAAAGACACCACGGGCATTGGTCCGTTCTCTATGTTTCCACGCACCAGCGGGATTGAGGGCAACCAAGTGGTCAACCTCACGGGCGGCCCCTACAAACACAAGGCGTATCGCGCCAAGCTGGATGTGGTTTTTTTGAACAAAACACCCACTTGCCAATATCGCGGTGTGGGCCACCCGATTGCTTGCGCGGTGACCGAAGGCTTGGTTGATTTGGCAGCCGCCAAGTTGGGCATGGACCCGCTGGCCATGCGCAAACGCAATGTGATTCCCGACGATGCCTACCCTGCCACAGGTGCTTCAGGGATCAAGCTAGAAGTGCTTTCGCACGAAGCGTGTCTGCGGAAAATTGAATCGCTGATGAACTACCCCGCCTTGCTGGCCGAGCAATCTGCTTTGCGTCAAAAAGGGATTTACCGCGGCATTGGTTTTGCGACGTTGATTGAATTGACCAACCCCAGCGCCGCCTTTTATGGCGTGGGTGGCGCGCGCATTTCATCTCAAGACGGTGCCACGCTTCGTTTAGAGCCCGCAGGCGGCGTTGCGGTGATGGTGAGTGTGGGCGAACAAGGCCAAGGCACCGAGGCCATTTATGCGCAAATCGCGGCGGACGCTGTGGGTGTGCCTATGGCCCAAGTGCGCCTGCTGACGGGCGACACCGATGCCGTTCCCTACGGCGGCGGCACTTGGGCATCGCGCGGTGCAGGTGTGGGCGGTGAGGCGGTTTTGTTGGCGGGCTTGGCTTTGCGCGCCAACATCTTGAAAGTGGCACAAGCCATCCTCAAACAACCCTTGGAAGAGCTCAAGCTAGAAGACGGCGTGGTCAAACACGCCCTCACTGGCGCAGAGTTGTTGCCGCTGGCTGAGCTGGGACGGGTAGCCTATTACCGCCCTGACACATTGCCCGCTGGCTTCACGTCTGAATTGATGGTGACACGCCATTATGCGCAGCGCGATTACCCCTTTATCTTCACCAACGGCGTTCAAGCCTCGTATGTGGAAGTGGATGTGGAAACAGGGTTTGTCAAACTGCTTAAACACTGGGCGGTAGAAGACTGCGGCCGCGTGATCAACCCCATGCTGGTGGACGAGCAAATTCGCGGGGCGATTGTGCAAGGCATTGGCGGTGCGCTGTTTGAAGAGTGCCTTTATGACGATCAAGGCCTCATGCAAAACGGCTCGATGGCCGACTATTTGGTGCCCATGGCGTGCGAGATGCCAGACATTGAGGTGGCCCACGTTGAAACACCCACGCGCAGTTCGATCTTGGGCGCCAAGGGCGCTGGCGAAGCAGGCACAGCAGGTGCGCCTGCCGCTGTGGTCAACGCCATCAACGACGCCTTGCGCCCATTGCATGCGCAGGTGTGGTCGCAACCGGTGACGCCAGAAAAAATACTGAAGGCTTTGGGGCATATTTAAAAAACATGAGTCTCGCCATCGCAAGCTATGCTCGTACAAGCAACTTGTGATGGAAGATCCCATGAACGTCAACGCCGATTTCACCCTAAAAGCCGTCATGGACACCCAAGCCTTGACTTGGGAAGCCTCCCCCATGGCAGGCGTTGACCGACAACTGCTGGACCGTGAGGGCGATGAAGTGGCCAGAGCCAGCAGCATCGTGCGGTACGTCGCAGGCTCAGGCTACAGCGCTCACACACATGGCGGCGGCGAAGAAATATTGGTGCTAGAAGGCGTGTTTTCTGACGAGCACGGCCACTACCCTGCTGGCACTTACTTGCGTAACCCTCCGGGCAGTAAGCACACTCCACACTCAGCTGATGGCTGCACCTTGTTTGTGAAGCTGCGGCAGTTCCACCCTGCCGATGTCACACCCGTGCAAATCGACACCCACACCGCGTCTTGGTACCCAGGGATGGTTGCGGGTTTGTCTGTCATGCCGCTGCATGACTTTGATGGCGTTGGCACAGCGCTTGTGCGCTGGGCGCCCAACACGCAGTTCAACCCGCATGTGCACCCGGGCGGCGAAGAAATTTTGGTGCTGAAAGGCGTGTTTCATGACGAGCACGGCACATACCCGCAAGGCACATGGATTCGCAGCCCACGCTACAGCCGGCATGCGCCGTTCACGCAGTCAGAAGGCGCGCTGATTTACGTGAAGACAGGGCATTTGGATTACCCGCTGACGGCTTGAAGCGGTCTGACCGTAGATGGTGGAGCTCACCATAGTGCTTAGGCATTCATCACGACTTTACGCATCCCCTTATTTAGCGAAGCTCCACTCGAACCACACCAACTTGTTTTTCTTTAATAAGCGTGTTTTTTCTTTGTTTTAGTAAAAAAATAATCCGAAAAATTTATTAAGAGCTAAAATATCTGCTCCTTGTTAAAGCTAACAGCCATGGATCATCCTTATCGCGCAGGACGACTTGTACAGCAGTCCACTGGTTATAAAGCATTCATTCCTGCGCCGTTACCACCCGATCCGCCACTGGTTTACAGCGGCGAATTGCAAAGCCTGTTGTCCGATGCTGACCGCAATATCGGCCGATTGGATGCGCTGGCAACCATGCTGCCCAATCCCGATTTGTTTGTGGCCATGTATGTTCGCCACGAGGCCGTTTTGTCCTCGCAAATCGAAGGCACGCAAAGCACATTAGAGGATGTGCTGGCTTTTGAAGCCGATGCCCTCCGTGACGACACGCCTAAAGACGTTGAGGAAGTCGTGAACTACGTACGCGCCATGAACCATGGTCTAGATCGTCTGCCAGACTTGCCCCTATCACTGCGCTTGCTGCGCGAAATCCATGCTGAGTTGATGAAAGGCGTGCGCGGGGGAGAAAAGTCCCCCGGAGAATTTCGCACCTCACAAAACTGGATCGGCGGGCGCGGTAGCTCGTTGCGCGACGCTGCATTTATTCCGCCTCCACCGCATGAAGTGATGAATGTATTGGGCCAGCTTGAAACCTTTTTGCACGACCAACGCACGCGCGTTCCACTGCTCATTCGTTGTGGCTTGGCGCATGCCCAATTTGAAACCATTCACCCATTCCTCGATGGCAATGGCCGTGTGGGACGCTTGCTCATCACACTCATGCTGTGCGAAGAAAAAGCCCTTTCGCGCCCCTTGCTCTACCTATCACTCTTTCTTAAAGCGCACCGTGCTGAGTATTACGACCGCTTGACTGCCATTCGCACGCAAGGACACTGGGAGCAATGGCTCATGTTCTTCTTGCGCGGCGTCAGCGCCACAGCGCTTGCGGCCACGCAAACAGCCAAAGACATCGTGGCCCTGCGCGACACACACCGAAACGAGGTGGCCAAAAATGCGAAAGCACTCACCTTGCTGGACCATCTATTTCGCTACCCCACGGTGTCGGTCAATCACGTGCGCAAGCTGATGGGCTGCACATTCCCCACAGCCTCTAAATTAATTGCTGACTTTGAGACACGCGGTTGGCTGCAAGAAGTGACGGGCCATGAGCGCAACCGCCTCTGGCGCTACCGACCTTACCTTGAGCTTTTCCACCGTGAAACGCCAGATGCGATGGTGGGCTCAAGCGCAACTGATGCCGGCCCAACACTGATGAGGTGCGACTGATTCAGCTGACGATTTTTCGAAACTTGAATATGGCCACAAAAGTCAAAGAAGGTCAAAGAAGGTCAAAAGGAAACTACTCCACCGTCACCGACTTAGCCAAATTACGCGGCTTGTCCACATCCGTGCCGCGCGCACACGCGGTGTGATAACTGAGCAACTGCAAGGGCACCACATGCAAGATGGGTGAGAGCACGCCGTAGTGCTCGGGCATGCGGATGACGTTGACGCCTTCACTGCTTTCTATCTTGGTGTCGCCATCAGCCAGCACATACAAAACGCCACCACGGGCGCGCACTTCTTGCATGTTGCTTTTGAGCTTTTCTAGCAAGGCGTCGTTGGGGGCCACCGTCACCACGGGCATGGCGCTGGTGACCAGCGCCAAGGGGCCGTGCTTCAACTCGCCGGCGGCATAGGCCTCGGCGTGGATGTAGGTGATTTCTTTGAGCTTCAACGCGCCTTCCTGCGCGATGGGGTAATGCGTGCCACGGCCCAAGAACAAGGCGTTTTCTTTGCTGGCAAAGTCTTGCGACCACGCGATCAGCTGCGGCTCTAACGCCAGCACGGCTTGCAAGGCGGCGGGCAAGTGGCGCATGTCTTTGATGTGCTTGGCTTCTTCTTCGTCACTCAACCGGCCTTTGGTTTGCGCCAAAGCCAAAGTGAGCAAGAACAAACCGGCCAGCTGCGTGGTGAAGGCTTTGGTGGATGCCACGCCAATCTCTGTGCCCGCGCGGGTGACGTAGGCCAGCTTGCACTCGCGCACCATGGCGCTGGTGGAGACGTTGCAAATGGTGAGTGTGTTCGTCATCCCCAAGCCTTGAGCGTGGCGCAAAGCGGCCAAGGTGTCGGCCGTCTCGCCCGACTGGGTGATGGTGACCACCAAGGTGTTGGGGTTGGGCACGGATTCGCGGTAGCGGTATTCGCTGGCGATCTCGACTTGGCAAGGCACTTTGGCGATCGCCTCAATCCAATACTTGGTCACGCAGCCGCTGTAGTAGCTGGTGCCGCAGGCGAGGATAAGCACGTTGTCGATGGCCTTGAACACGCTGTACGCGCCGTCACCAAACAACTCGGGCGTGATGCCCTCGACGCCTTCGAGCGTGTCGGCAATGGCACGCGGTTGCTCAAAGATTTCTTTTTGCATGTAGTGGCGGTACGGCCCCAGCTCAGCCGCGCCGCTGTGCGCTTGCACGGTTTTGACTTCGCGTGTGACGGCTTTGTGGTGGCGGTCTTGCACCCAGTATTTGCCGATTTGAATGTCGACCACATCGCCCTCTTCGAGGTACAAAATTTGGTCGGTCACCCCGGCCAAGGCCATGGCATCGCTGGCGAGGAAAGTTTCGCTGTGCTCTTTGCCCACGCCCAAGATGAGCGGTGAGCCCGCACGCGCACCAATCACGCGATGCGGTTCGTCTTTGTGAAACACCGCAATCGCGTACGCGCCGTGCAACTGAACGATGGCGGCTTTGACGGCTTCAAACAAATCGCCGTTGTAGAGGCTGTCCACCAAGTGGGCAATGACCTCGGTGTCAGTTTGGCTCAAAAACTCATAGCCTTTGGCTTGCAATGCAGCGCGCAACTCGTCGTGGTTTTCGATGATGCCGTTGTGCACCAGCGCAACGCGGCCCACCTTGTTTGGCACATCGCCTGTGTAAACACCCGCGCCCGCACCCGTGCCGTGGCTGAAGTGGGGGTGTGCGTTGTGCACCGCTGGCACGCCGTGGGTGGCCCAGCGGGTGTGGGCAATGCCAATGCCGCCTTCGATGTGGTCGGCCTTGACTTGGTCCATCAGCTCAGACACGCGTGCCGTGCTGCGGGCGCGTTGCAAGCCGCCCTGGAAGGCGCCCTGCAAGGCACTTGGCTTACCGCCCAGGCTGGCCGAATGCACCGCCACGCCGCATGAGTCGTAGCCACGGTATTCCAGCCGCTGCAAACCTTGCACGAGGATAGGAACGA
>NZ_JBBAOV010000026.1:0-32990 GCF_040401135.1 Limnohabitans sp.
ACGGCCTCATGCAAGGCGCTGACCGCGACTTGGTCAAAGTCTGGCAAAAGATGAACGCCAAGCGCTTTGACAACATCATGCTCAAGACGAAGACGGTGGGTGCACGCGCCTTGCCAGAAGGCATTGAAGTGACGTTCGAGAGCGCTGAGCCGGGTGGCACGGCCCCCGCGCCGCAGGTGTACGACCTCGTGTTGCAAGCCGTGGGCCGCACGCCCAACGGCAAAAAACTCGACGCTGAAAAAGCAGGCGTGTCTGTGACCGACCGTGGCTTCATCAACGTCGACATTCAAATGCGCACCAACGTGCCGCACATCTTCGCCATTGGCGACATCGTGGGCCAGCCCATGTTGGCGCACAAGGCGGTGCACGAAGCACACGTGGCGGCTGAAGTGATTGCGGGCGAACTGCAAGGCAACAAAGAGCTGGCAACTGCTGCATTCAACGCCCGCGTCATCCCAAGCGTGGCCTACACCGACCCCGAAGTGGCGTGGGTTGGCCTGACCGAAGACCAAGCCAAAGCGCAAGGTATCAAGGTGAAAAAGGGTTTGTTCCCTTGGTCGGCTTCAGGTCGCGCCATTGCCAACGGCCGCGACGAAGGCGTGACCAAACTGCTGTTTGACGACTCACCCGAGGCCCACGGCCACGGCAAGATCTTGGGCGGCGGCATGGTGGGCACGCACGCAGGCGACATGATTGGCGAGATCGCTCTGGCGATTGAGATGGGCGCAGATGCTGTGGACATCGGCAAAACCATCCACCCACACCCCACGCTGGGCGAAAGCATCGGCATGGCGGCAGAAGTCGCGCATGGTAGCTGCACGGACTTGCCGCCTGGCAAGAAGTAAACGCTTCGCGCTGTAAATAAAGAAGCCGCCAACCTGAAAGGGTTGGCGGCTTCTTTTTATTGAAGATCGTTTCTGCCAGCTCAGTGACTATTGATTTTTTGCGTGAGCAATAGCCTCATTCAAACCTTGCTTGATACCGCCAAATGCATCAACCGTAGTTGACCGAATTTCATAACTCGTACTCCGCCCACTCGCCTCAGACCGCATCAACACATCGCGCTCTAGCAGTTCGTTGATGTCGCGCAGTGCGGTGTCTTGCGAACATTTGGCAATCGCTGCCCACTTGCTGGTGGTGAGCTTGCCGTCAAAGCCATCTAGCAGCTTGTTGAGCAGTTTGATTTGTCGCTCGTTCATGGGTGTGTCGGCCCATTGCCGCCAGAAGTTGGCTTTGCCCAGCACGGCAGACAGCGTGCCTTGTGCGCCTTTCACGGCGCGCAGCAGGCAACCCAAAAACCACTCTAGCCAATCGGTCACGTCCAGCGTGCCTTTTTGGGTGCGTTCGAGTTGGTTGTAATAGTCTTTGCGCTCGCGCTGGATTTGTGCCGACAGGCTGTAGTAGCGCTGCGCTGTGCCTTCAGCGCGGGCCAGTGCCAAGTCGCCCACGGCGCGGCCCATGCGGCCATTGCCGTCGTCCATCGGGTGCACCGTCACAAACCACAAGTGGGCCAGCCCAGCTTTGATCAGCGGGTCGTCTTGGCTGGCGGTGTTGAACCAATCTAGGAACAGCGCCATTTCAGCTTCTAGCGTATTCGCAGGCGGTGCTTGGTAGTGCACGCGTGGGCGGTACGACGGGCCAGACACCACTTGCATGGGGCCTTGTGCGTCGTTGCGCCACGCACCTACGCGGATGGGCGTCATGCCGCTGTAGCCTGTGGGGAAGAGGGCAGCGTGCCAGCCGCACAGGCGCTGCACGGTCAGTGCTTGGTCGTGCTGCTGGGTGGCGTCTAGCACCATGTCCACCACGCCTTCCACATGGCGGTCAGCGGGTGCAAGTGCGCCAATGTCCACGCCAAGTCGGCGGGCGATGGACGAGCGCACCGAATCAGGGTTGAGCATTTCGCCCTCGATCTCGCTAGTCTTGATCACGTCTTCGGTCAGCACGCGCAGGGTGGCTTGGTCGCGTTGCTCTAGGCCAATGTCGTGCATGCGGCCTAGCAGCAGCCCTTGAGCGTGGTGCACTTGCGCCAGTAGTGGGGCCAAGCGCGTGTGCGCGTAGGTCCACTTGGTCCAAGTGTCTTGCTCCCAGATATAAAGTTTATCGCCGCTATTCATGCGGTGATTATGCGGTGAATACGCCTCATGTGCAAGATATACGGTGCATATTTTGCGGTGTTTATGTGGTTTTATCGCCGCAAAGGCATGGCGGCGAAAGTGGCGCATGGCTGCAAAGTACAGTTCTGGCCGTCAAGTTTGAAGAGTTGCCGGGGAAGAACCCCGCCTGACATCCCACGCCGGGCGAAAGCATCGGCATGGCGGCGGAGGTGACGCATGGTAGTTTGCGATTTCCTCCTCACCAGCCGAAGCCAGAATTTAGACATGAAAAAGTCATATTTGGCGTTTCAAATGGCTCTACCTTAAGGAGTAAACCATGTCAGCCCACGACCAAGATATCGACCTCAACCCCTCTAACAACCCCCATTTTCAAGACATTCTGACTCAATCCCTGCAAAACCCCGCACGCCGTGGTTTGTTGCGTGGCGGCTTGGGCTTGGCCAGTTTGGCCATGCTGCCTGGTTGCGCCAGCATGCTCTCGGGCATGGCCGCAGCGCCTTCTGCGCTGGGTTTTCCCTCTTTAGATAAGAGCCTGTTGGACAACGTCATTTTGCCTCCAGGCTATCAATACACAGTTTTGCACGCCACGGGTGATGCACTGGATTCAGCTTTGCCTGCTTACTCCAACAAGGGCGTCGAATCCGACGACTGGTCGCGCCGCATTGGTGATCATCACGACGGCATGGACCTTTATTACATCGATGCCAACGGCCGCTACACCGAGAATGAAACTGGCCGCGCCGTGCTGTGCGTGAATCACGAAAGCTCGGCCGATGCGCACTTCATGCACCCCAACGGCCAAACTTCCAATGGCGTGAGTGGCAAAAAGTTTGACCAGTTTGGCGCTTGGGATTTGGGCACACGCCCCGAGTTGGAAGTGCTGAAGGAAATCAACCACCACGGCATTTCGGTCGTGGAAATCGTCAAGACCCCGCAAGGCTGGCGGATCAAGCAGGACTCGCCTTTGAACCGCCGCTTTACAGCCCAAACGCCAGCACGTATCAGCGGCCCACGCGCTGAGATCGACAACATCCGCAGCTTTATGGTGACCCGCTGGGACATTGCTGGCTCTATGTCGCGCGGCACTTTGAACAATTGCGGCCATGGCAAAACCCCTTGGGGCACCTACTTGGGTTGCGAAGAAAACTGGGCGTTTTACTTCCAGACCACGGGCGCAGGCGCAGCTTTGCCAGCCAAAGACGTCACGGCACGTCGCCGTTATGGCGTGGCTGCTGCTGCCCCCGCTGCCGGTGTGCAAAAAGCCATCAGCCAAGGCTGGCACACCGTGTCGACCACCGACGACCGTTTTGCCCGTTGGAACTTGGCCGCTGTGGGTGCCAACGCCGAAAGAGATTTCCGCAACGAAGCCAACACCTTCGGCTATAACTTTGAAATCGATCCGCTGGCCCCTAATTCAACCCCCGCCAAACGCGTAGCCATGGGCCGTTTTGCCCACGAAGCTGCGGTTTGCGGCATCCCTAAAGCTGGTGAGCCCTTGGCGTTTTATATGGGTTGCGATTCGCGCAACGAATACATCTACAAGTTTGTAAGCACTGCGTTGTGGGATCCTCGCGATGTAGGCGGCGGCATGCAGGCCGGTGACAAGTACCTGAGCGAAGGCAAGCTGTACGCGGCCCGTTTTGATGCAACAGGCAAAGGCGAATGGTTGGAATTGAACATTGCCGATCCGCGCATCGCCAACTTTGCGGCTTACAAATTTGCCAACCAAGGCGATGTGTTGGTCAACCCACGATTGGCTGCGGATGCGGTGGGCGCCACCAAAATGGACCGTCCTGAGTGGGGCGCAGTGAACTACCGCAATGGTGAAATCTACTTTGCCCTGACCAACAACAACGCAGTCAACCGCACACCTACCAAAGTGGATGCAGCCAACCCGCGCGCCTACATGGATATGGATGGCAACAAAGCCATGGGCAACCCCAACGGCCACATTATTCGTTTCAAAGAGTCGGACAGCAAGTCGACGGCCAAGGCCTTTGCTTGGGACATCTTCTTGTTTGGCGCAGAAGAGGATTCAGGCGACGCCAACCTTTCCGGACTCTCGGCCAAAAACGCGTTCTCTTCCCCTGATGGCATGTGGTTTAGCAAGGCCACCGGCATTTGTTGGATCCAGACCGATGACAGCGCTATGACCGACGAGACCAACTGCATGATGTTGGCGGCCATTCCAGGTCACGTGGGCGACGGTGGCAAGGTCACGGTCAAAAACAAAATGGTGGTGGGTGGTGTTGAGCAAACTGGCACCCAAGAAACCTTTGTGGGCGCCGCTTTGGGCGATGCCAAACTGCGCCGCTTTTTGGTGGCTCCTAAGGGTTCAGAGGTCACCGGCATCACAGAAACCGCCGATGGTCGTACCTTGTTTGTCAACATCCAGCACCCTGGCGAGTTGTCCAAGCCTTTGGCTAGTGGCAGTGAGCCGCAAAGCATGTGGCCTGGCAACCAAGGCTACGGTGCCAAGGGCCGTCCGCGCTCGGCCACGATTGTGATCACCCGCCAAGATGGCGGTGTGATTGGATTGTGATCGGTTTTTAAATTCGGGGTGCAGACTTAACGCGCGCAATTGACTTCAATGCGGGCCTAAGTAGCACCCCTCATCACTTTCCTCGCTGCACAGCGCAGCAATCAAGGCTTGGTCCACCACTTGGCCGGGTAGCAGCAGCTCTTCATTCGTCCAGCGCTTAACCAAGTGGCCATTGGCCACACCGCCGGTGTGTGGGGCTTGGTAGGCGCGGCGGTGTTGCATGGTGATGCTACTGTTGGCGTTGGCAATGAAGCGGCTTTCGCCCAGGGCCCAGGGTTCAAAGTAAGCATTGGCGGCGGCATCTACTTGACGAAAGTAGCTGCGTGCGCCTTCGGCGTTGAGCTTTTTGCGCACGGTGCGGGTGATGAGGCCTTGTAAGTGGTCGAGCGCGGCATCGTCCATCTGGCTGATGATGTCTTCGCTCATGTTTTGCTGAGCTAGCGCAGGCGAGGTGGCCAACTCGGCAGGTAGCATTTGCACCATGGCTTTCACCACATCGTGATGGGGCGCTACAGCGGTGGCCACGCCACGCGTTTGCGGCTGAATGGGGCAGCGTATTTCGACAAAGCGCGGCTTCACAGGCCCGGTGCAGCCGTCGTGGTGGTAGTACTCGCCTTGGCTCAGTCGCCCTTTGCTAGAGCGTCCGCGCACGTCTCGGTAGGTGGGGTGCTGGGTGTGCACATTCAGGCACACCACCATGCCCGTGTCATCGACCAATTGGTAAAAGGCCTCGCGCCATTCGGGCAAAAGCAGCTTGTTGTGCAGGTAGTCGCTGGGGGCTGCGGCTTGGTCATGACTGACGCCTACTTCGCCCTCAATCACCAACACAAAGGGCTTGGGCCGACGCACCTGCCATTGGCAGTTGGCAAAATGCAGCACCTCACTGGCGGGGTCAGAGTGTTTGCCAGCGCCGTGGCCTGCGGTGTCGAACATGGTAAAAATAAGGTTGAGGTTGGGCTCAAACATCAAGCCAATAACCTCAACCATTTTAGAGCTCAGAGGCGATGGGGCATCACTCTACTTTGATGTCAAAGTCTTTCACAATCTTGCCCCAAAACGCATAGTCGGAGGCGGCTACTGTGGCCAGCGCTTCGGCAGAGGTCCCGGTGGGGGTGAGGCCCAAATCACGCATGCGTGATTGAATTTCGGGCATCTTCACAATCTTCACAATCTCAGTGTTGAGCTTGGCGATGATGTCGTCAGGCGTGCCTCTGGGCGCAAAGATGCCGTGCCAAGAGCTGCCGATTTGGCCGTTTACATCCAGCGTGGAGCCAAACTCAGTCATGGTCGGCACATCGGGCAAGCTGGCAATGCGCTCAGCGCCCGAGATGGCCAAGCCTTTGACCTTGCCAGCTTTGATCAGCGGAATGGCGGAGGCGGAGCCTTCAATGGACAGGCTGATCACGCCACTCATCACATCCGGCGATGGGTTGGTTTTGTAGGGGACGTGGTTGAGCTTGATGCCCAAGCGTTGTGCCCATGCTTCCATGGCCACGTGGGGATGCGAGCCCACGCCCAAAGAGGCAAAGTCGATCTTGCCGGGGTTCCGTTTGGCAAACTCCACCAGCTCTTTCATGTTGTTGTAAGGTGTGTTGGGTGATGCGGTCAGCACATGGGGCACCAGCAGCAATTGGGTCACCGCTTTGAAATCACGCACGGGGTTGAACTGTGGCTTTTGGTACACGTTAGGCGCAATCGCGTGGACGGCCTTAACGCTGTAAAACAAGGTGTAACCATCGGCCGCGCTGGTGCTGCCCGCCTCTGATCCGATCATGCCGCCAGCACCTGGGCGGTTGTCGATCACCACCGGTTGCCCTAGTGCTTGGCTGAGTTTGTCACCCACCAAACGCGCAATTACATCGGGCGAAATACCAGCGGGAAAAGGCACGATCACCTTGATCGGGCGGTTGGGGTAGCCAGCGCTTTGTGCCCAAGCAGAAGGCATGGCGATGGATGCAGCAGCTGCGGATGCGGCTGTCAAAAGGTGTCTGCGTTGCATGAGGTTGGTCTCCGTTGGTGTCATTAAATCTTGGTGTTTTCTGCGCCCTTGAGCTGCAACATGGCGCGGGCCTCATCCGGTGTGGCCACTTCATGCCCCAGCCCTTCGATGATTTGTCGTGCTTGGCGCACTTGCTGTGCGTTGCTTTCGGCCAGTTTGCCTTTGCCAATCCACAGGCTGTCTTCAAGGCCAACGCGCACGTTGCCGCCTAGGCTTACGCTCATGGCGGCAATGCGCATTTGATGACGCCCAGCGCCCAGCACCGACCACTGGTAGTCTTTGCCAAACAAGCGGTCTGCCGTGCGTTTCATGTGCATCACGTCTTCTGGATGCGTGCCGATGCCGCCCAAAATACCGAATACCGACTGCACAAAAAAGGGCGCTTTGATCAAACCCTTGTCTACAAAGTGCGCCAAGTTATAGAGGTGGCCAATGTCGTAGCACTCAAACTCAAAGCGGGTTTGGTTGGCGTTGCAGGCTTTCAATGCAAACTCAATGTCTTTGAACGTGTTGCGAAAAATCAGGTCGCGGCTGCCCTCTAAATGTTCACGTTCCCAGTCGTGTTTCAAATCAGTGAAACGCTCCAACATTGGAAACAGTGCAAAGTTCAACGAGCCCATGTTGAGGGACGCCACTTCGGGCGAAAAACGCATGGCGGGCTGAATGCGCTCGTCGATGTTCATGAACGGCGAGCCGCCGCTGGTGAGGTTGATGACGGCGTTGGTGCCCGCTTTAATTTGTGGCAAAAACTTGGCAAAGGCTTCCGGGCTTTGGTCTGGCTTGCCAGTGATCGGGTTACGCGCATGCAAGTGGATGATGGCTGCGCCTGCAGCGGCGGCTCCCAAAGAAGCTTCAATAATTTCTTCTGGCGTCACCGGCAAGTTGGGTGACATGGAGGGGGTGTGAATTGCACCTGTGACAGCGCAGGTGATGATGACTTTAGACATGGTTTTTTTAAAAGCTCCGCTGTTTGATGTGACAACTTAAACAACTGGCATGCTACAAATTTAGCCTTCTCATCACACGCACGTAAACCCTTGAGGCATCCTTGAAATGCCCTCCAGCTGTCACTTCAGTAACAGTGCACAAGCTTTAATGTGATTTTCCAAAATACGCTTCTTAGCTAGTTTGAAATCATAAAATTATCAAATCATTAAGGACTCCATGTCATGCATATCAACAATTGGGCGCTAATCAAGTGCATCCGGCTGAGTGTTTTATTGCGTGTGATTTTTTTCATGAGCGCCACTCACGCTCAAGTGGGTGACAAAGTGGCGTTGCCCAACTTTGCGATTGACCGAACCGAAGTCACCATTGGGCAATTCGACCGCTACGTGCGTGCAACGGGCACCATTACTCGGGCTGAAAAAGAGGGCGGTGGTTTTGAATACGTCGCGGGTTGGGAGCGTCGGCCCGGTTGGTCCTGGCGAAAGCCCGATGGCCAGACGACCAGCGCAGACATGCCCGCCGTACATTTGGATTTTGCTGAAGCGCAAGCCTATTGCCGTTGGGCGGGTGGCCGTTTGCCCACGGGGGCTGAGTGGCAAATGGCAGGCTTTACCGAACTGCGCGAGTCACCCCCAGCGCCTTGGCAAAAAGGCCGAACTTATCCTTGGACCACGGGCGACAGCCCGCAAGGTGCAAATACGAGTGACGCCGACCCATGGCCCCGCGCCGCGCCTGCGGGGGCTACCAAGCAAGGCGTAAATGGCTTGTATGACATGGGGGCCAATGTGTGGGAGTGGACGACCGACAGCCCCGACAGCAAAGGGCGTGAACGGCGCACGGTTGGCGGCTCTTGGTGGTACGGTGCGTTCAACATGAAGGCCGATGTGCAGGCCTTTAAACCTGCAGATACTTATGTGGTGTACCTCGGGTTTCGCTGTGTGTATGAGCGGTAGTTCGCGCTAATTTAAAACTCAAACCCACCTTGCTTCCGCACGACTGCCGATGCGTCCCCTGTCAAAAGCTCCGCCAGCATTTGCGCATGCGCGGGGTTGTGCGTGCGTGTGCAAACGCCTAGCGTGTAATCGGTGATCAGCTCAAACTCAGTGGGCAATACATCTACCAAGTCCACGCCCTCGGTGTAGTTGATTTCGGTCACTTGGGTTGAGCCAATCAGATGGCTTTCCGTGCTCTCGGCCATTGCACACATGGCGGTGGCACCATTCGGATACACCCGAAATTTGCTGCTGAGGGACTGGTCAAGACCAAGTGCTTTCAGAACGTTCAAGACGTGAATACCTGCGGTGGCTTTTTCTGGGTCTGGAAAATAAATGCCTTGTGCAGCGCTGAGGGCTGCGTGCAATTCGGCGCGGTTTTTGACGCTCGGATGTGCATCGCCTGTGCGCACGGCCACACCCGTTTTCACATGGCCTAAAGAGCGTGCACTGCCTGCCACCACATGGCCTGAGGCGATGAGTGAGTCAATGAGCGATCGGGTGAGGATGATCACATCACAGGGCTCGCCCGCCAAAAGTTTGTCGCGCATCATGCCTACCGCGCTGAACGTGCCATGAATGGTCTGTCCCGTGGCTTTTTTAAATTCAGCTTCTACAGCTTTGACCACGGCTGCGGCAGCGCCGCCACTCAATACATGCATATTGGGGCTCATGAATTAATCCGCTTTAGCGCCCGACACTTTGACGATGTTGGCCCACTTGGCAATGTCGGCGTTGAGGTATTGCTCAAACTCAGGCACAGCCATGGACATGGGCACAGCACCCTGTTTAGCCCAGGTGGATTTCACTTCGGGGTTGTTGACAATTTTGCGCACTTCGGCATTGAGTCTGTTCACAATGTCGGCCGGCGTGCCCTTGGGCGCCATGAGGCCCAGCCAAATGGTGGCTTCGTATTTGGGCACGGTCTCAGCCACGGTGGGCAGATCCAGCAGGTTGGCAGACCTGGCAACGCCAGTGCCAGCCAGCGCACGTACCTTGCTGCCACGGGCAAACTCGGTCATGGTGGTTTCTGCATCAAACATCACGTCCACCTGGCCGCCAACGATATCGGTGCGCGCGCCCGAACTGCCTTTGTAAGGCACGTGCGTCATGTCGACACCCGCCATGTGCTTAAACAATTCACCCGCCATGTGGTAAGGCGTGCCGTTGCCAGAAGAGGCGTAGTTTAGTTTGCCAGGCTTGGATTTGGCCAAAGCCACAAGCTCCGCCACGTTTTTAACAGGTACCGAGGGATGCACCACCAACAGCAAGTTGGAGTAATTGATGGGCGCGATACCGACAAAGTCTTTCATCAAGCCAAAAGGCTTGTTGGGAATCAATGACTCATTCACGGTTTGCGTGTTGGACATCATCAGCAAGGTATAGCCATCGGCAGGAGACTTGGCGGCAAAGTCGGTGCCGATGATGGAGCCCGCGCCGGGCTTGTTGTCGATCACAAATGACTGTTTGAGTTCTTCGCTGAGGCGCTGCGCCATGAAGCGGGCGTAGTTGTCAGCAGGGCCACCGGTCGCAAATGGCACCACGATTTTGACTGGGCGATTGGGGTAACTTTGCGCATGTGCCAAGCCAGAGGCCATGGTTAAAGTAAGGGCCACCAGTTGAAGGGCGCGGGGTAGTTTCATCATGTCTTGTCTCCTAGTTAATCAGTTGCGGTATGAGAATGGCCAATTTCTTTGAATCAATCCACTTTGCCAATGCGTGCCACCAATCCGCTCATGTCTTTGGCGTCGGCTTGCACAAAGCGTTCAAACTCGGGAGCATCTTGGTACATGAACGAGGTACCAGCGGCCGTCAACGCGCCCACAGCGCGAGCGTCTTGCGCAGCAAATTTGGCGGCTTGACGCAAGCTCTCCACCACCGCAGCGGGGGTGTCGGCAGGCACAAACATGCCTGACCACTGCGAGTATTGAATGGGCACGCCCAGCTCTTTAAAGCTAGGCACTTCGGGCATGCTGGCCAAGCGGCCGTCACCCCAGTGCGCCAAGGCTCGCAAACGACCCGATGTGATGTGTTGCTTGACGCTTGCTGGTCCGGTGGACACCGCATCAATTTGGCCGCCGAGCAAGGACATCACCGCAGGGGCTGCACCGGTGTAGGGCACATGCAGCATGAAGGTGGAGGTGGCGACTTTGAGCTGCTCCATCGGCACATGCATGGTGCCGTAGTTGCCAGACGAGCCAAACGAAATTTTGCCGGGATTGGCCTTGGCGAAAGCAATGAACTCGGCATAGGTTTTCCAAGGGCTGTCGCTGCGCACTACCAGCACGGTGGGATCGGCGGTGAAGCGTGCAATGGCTTTGAGCTGGTTCACCTGATACATGGGAGCACGTTGCAGAATTTTGTCGGCTTCGGGCAAGACGACCAACGACGACAAAGACATCAGCACGGTGTAGCCATCAGGTTTGGATTTGGCTACTTGCGCCATGCCAATGCCACCGCCTGCGCCGCCTTTGTTTTCCACCACCATGCTTTGTTTGAGGTGGCGCGACATGGCCTCAGCCACGGGACGTCCCACCGTGTCAGCCACACCACCCGGTGGAAACGGCACCACCATGGTGATGGGCTTGGTGGGATAAGCCTGTGCCGCGGCTGGAAGGCTGGCCAGAGTCATGGGAATGGCTAGTGCCACGCCTAAACCAGCAGAAATTAAATGACGTCGTTTCATGTCTTGTCTCCTTTGGTGGTTCTCTGGCAGGTCAGGCGACAGCCGGCCTGCTTTTTTATCAGTTCAAACGAAGCGGTTTTCGATGCTGCCCACGCCGTCAATCTCGACGCGGATCACATCGCCTTTTGCAATGTAGCGAGGTGGGTTTAGGCCCATGCCCACGCCAGCAGGTGTGCCCGTGGCGATGATGTCGCCGGGGTAGAGCGTGATGCCGCGTGAGATGGTTTCGATCAAGGTGGGGATGTCGAAAATCATGTTCTCAGTCGGGCCATCTTGGCGCAATTCGCCGTTCACCCAGCAACGCACGCGGGTGTTGCGGCCATCCACTTCGTCAGCGGTTACCAGCCACGGGCCCATGGGGCAGAAGGTGTCAAACGACTTGCCCATGTCCCACTGTTGGTGGCGCATTTGCACGTCTCGCGCCGTCACGTCGTTGACCACGGTATAGCCAAACACATGGCTCATGGCATCGGCTTGGCTGATGTTCTTGCCGCCTTTGCCAATGACCACCGCCAGCTCAGCTTCGTAGTCGATTTGGGCGGACACGGCAGCGCCTGGCAGATGCACATCGGCCGTTGGGCCCACCACGCATTCGGGCACTTTGGTAAAGACGATGGGCCAAGCTTGGGTGTCGGTGTTACTGTCTTTGAAGACGGAGGCTTGCAGTTCTTTGGCGTGTGCGTGGTAGTTGCGGCCCACGCACCAAACGTTGCGGCGAGGAATAGGCAAAGGTGCTTCGAGTTGGACATGTGAAATGTCATGAGATGCGCCTGCCAACTCAGGCAACGCACGGCCAGCTACAAGTGCATCAATGATAGGTTGCGCGCCATGATGGGCTTGCTCTTCGGTCAGTGCAAAGGCCGTGACGTGATGACCGTCGGCAGACACTTGGCCCACATGACGTTGACCATTGAGCTTGAAAGTAGCGATGCGCAAAGTGTTCTCCTGTGATGAATCGTTGGTTTGTCTAAAACCAATTTAAATCATCATAGGGAAGGTGTGCCCAGATGCAAGACACCCACGAGACAACAGCCTAAATGCCGAGAGCTTCCCAAACCACATAAGCCGCATACGCATCGTTGGCCGCATAGACCAATTGCGCTTCGCTCAAGTGCGTGTTAGCCCAGTTGCTGGTGGCTGCATTTTTAGATTTTTGAAACCGCTGGTTAAACAGCACAGCCACTGCACCTTTGACACCCATGTCTTTACGGTAACCCCGCGCATGAAAGATGGTGTTTAACTCCAAGATGCCTGCTGGCTCGACCCCCAGTTTTTGAATGATGCGTTTGCGGTCGTCGCCTAAACCAAAACCTGCTTTGGCAATACCGCCACGTGCCAGCAAGTTGGCGGCGACGGCGCGGCATTCGGGGTCGTGGAGTTGAATGACCCATGCGCGCTCGGCCGTGGCCAGTTGCAACACATGCGGCCCATCCGATTGTTCGCCCACCTTGAAGGTGGGTTTGGATTCGGTGTCAAAGCCCCACGCGCGTGAGTTGATCAAGGTGTCATGCGCCATCTGGGCTTGTTTAGCCGTATTGACCAAGGTGATGCGGTCTAGCCCCAAGCGTTCAAACGGCGGGAGTAGGGCGATGGCTTCTTTGTCGGGGGTTTCTAGGCGTTGTGTCATGAGTGGCTGATTTGGGTTCAACGCTTTTTAGATTTGTGCGCTATTTTTTTGTTTTTCTCAATCGCCTCTTTGCGCACCGCACGCTCAGCGTCTGCTATTTTTCCTTCTGCCAGCCAAGCGGCAAACTCCTCTGGAGTTTCAAGTGTCACGCGGCCTAGCGCAGCGGTGCGGAAATCGTGAATGACGAGGTGCGCGGTTTTGGTGGTGTTGATGCGCCCGCCGCTTTGCACTGCGCCGCGTTTACGGCCAATGGCTTCAAGCATGTCTTCATCGGTGTGGCTGGCCACATCGTCGATGGTGTAGCGCTGGTGAAGCACCTCGGGGTAGTGGGGAATGAGGTAGTTGAGCAGCTCCAGCGCCACGGTTTCTTCGTCAAACGCATTCACGCCAATGGCGCCGCTGGCAGCCAAGTTAAAGCCGCTTTGCTCGACGATGATGCGCGGCCACAGCACGCCCGGCGTGTCATACAAATAAAAGTCATCGGCTAGCGCGATGCGTTGTTCTGTTTTGGTCACGCCGGCTTCGTCGCCCGTCTTGGCTGCGCGTTTGCCTTTGAGGGTGTTGATGAGGGTGGACTTACCGACGTTGGGAATGCCGCAAATCAGCACGCGCATAGGCTTGGCCATGCCGCCACGGTTGGGCGCGAGTTGTTGGCAAGCATCGATCAGCGCTTTGGTGGGCGAGGTCATGCTGGTGTCTAGACCCATGGCGCGTACGCCGGGCATGGCGTTGTAGTGGGCCAGCCATAGCGAGGTGCGGACGGGATCAGCCAGGTCTTGTTTGCTGAGAATTTTGAGGGCGGGCTTGCCCTTGATCAACTCGGCCAGCATGGGGTTGGCACTCGATCCGGGTAAGCGGGCGTCAAGCATTTCGATGACAACGTCAATCTCTTTGATGCGCTCCCCAATCGCTTTGCGCGTGAGGTGCATGTGTCCGGGGAACCATTGAATCGCCATAAAAAAGAGCCGCTACTGACCTAAGGGTGAAAGAGGGTGATTGTCGGTCACGAACGCTGCGCCAGTTCTTGCAACCGCACATGCACCTCGTCAGTTAAATCTACTGGCTGCTGATGTTTGGCTTTGACGTAATGTGTTGTGAATACATCCAAGTAGGCATTTAGGGCCTGTGCAGCCAGCGAGTCATTTGCCAGCTGTAGGCACATGGCGCCCACTTCGGCCGTGCAAAGGTGCGCTTCGTTTTGGGCGCGGCGCAGGGTGTAGCGCGACAGTTGTTTGGGGTGCAGGCTAAGCACAGGAAAGTTTTGCAGATAAGGGCTTTTGCGAAACATCTTGCGGGCTTCGTCCCATGTGCCGTCTAGCAGGATGAAAAGTGGGCGCTTGTCCGTCGTGTGGGTCACCTCGTGCACCACACGTTCGGCAACTGCAAACTCAGCAGGAAACACCACATAGGGCTGCCATTGCGGGTTGCTTAAGAGCACCAGCAGCGCTGGGTCTACTTCGGTACGTGCCCAGCCAAAAGCAAAGGTGTCGGCCACCACATCGGCAATCAACCAGCCAGTGTTGCTGGGCTTGAGCGGTTCGATATCTGCCATCAGCAAGCAAATGCCTGCGCGGGTATGCACCTGGGGACGCAGGGCGCAAATGCAATGAGAAGGCACTAAGCGGCAGCCTGCGCAGCGCTCACCTTTGGGGCCGCCGCGGGCTAGAAAGGGTTTGACGCTGCGGGCGAGGCGGCTATCTCGCAGGCGAGCAACGGCGTGGGGCACTGCTTAATCAGCCACGTTGCACTCGCGCTTCAAAAGCGACAGCGCATCGTGCAGTTTGTAGTCGTGGTCGGTCTGTAATGTGTCTAAGGCTTCGTCGAGGAACGAAGCCCACATCGCCAGATAGCCTTCTTGGTGCTCGATGGGAGCATTGGTTTGGATGAACACCTTGGCCAGTTCTGGCTGCACGCCAGATTTGCGAATTTTGCGAATCAAGCTGGTTGCCGTTTTTTCAGTCAGCATCGTTTGGCCTTTGCTGCTTGAAGCAATGCACAAAAAGAGCGTGAGCAACGAACTGTCGTCGCTGTGGCCGCCTGTGGCTTTGGCCCACTCGGCAGAGGTTTGGCGGTCAAAGTGGTCCACTTCGGACAAGGCGTCCTCTGTCCAAAAGTAACGTCCTACAAAAGCAGGTGTTTGGTTGAACAGTTTTTGGGGCGTGAGCTTGGCATCCAAAATTTTGGGCAGGTCGGCTTCCACGCTTTGTTGTACTTGCGCCACCGCCGCTTTGAATTCGGCGGGTAAGTTTTTGGGTGCTGCCAACTTGATGTTTTGAGTCGCGCTAGGTTTACGCAGGGTGGCGACTATTTTTTGGAACGTCACCCAGTCTGGCATTTCCTTGTGTTGGGTGGCCGCAGCCAATAGCGCGGTGCGAATCACGGCTTCGGCATCGCAGCCCGCTTCTACTAAATCGTCGGCATGCAGGCCTAGTTGGTCGGCCATCCAGATGGCAGCGTCAATGACGTGGGCCACTTGTTGGCGCTTGGCCAATTCGGCTTGGTAGTCGGCCAAATTGCACAGCGACCACTTGGCTAATTGCGGAATGTGTTTGTCGCTAAAGCCACCCTGCTCGTTCATGCCAAAGTGCGTGTTTTGCGGCATGACGATGAGGGCTTTGAGCATGTCTGATGCTGCTTTAGAGCGTGACATGAATGAGTGCTCGCGCAGCTGCTCGGCGGCTTTGCGCAAGTCGCCTCCGCTTTGAATTTGCAGCGTGAGGCTGACCATGTTGACGATGCGGTCCTTGGCTTTTTCTAGCTCGGGGCGCAAATACTCGCTGCCAAAGTAACGCGCAATTTGCACCATGCCTTTGGGTGCATCGGTTTGGATGGCGTCTAGTTTGGCTTGGTCCAGCACGCCGTGTTGCATGCCATAGGCGACGGCCTTTTCAAAGAACGGGCGGTCGTCAAAAAGGGCAACTGATTGCGTCATGTTTGGCGGCAAACTTAGATGGCAGATTCTTCGTCAGAATTACGCGCGGCTGGCGTGGCTTGGCCGCGGTCGGTGGCGCTGGTTTCTACGCGTCCATCGTCCTCTTCGTCGTCGTCTTCAGACAAGCCCGAATCATGGGCGCGTGCTTTGGCGCGCAGCACCAGCAGCATTTCAATGAAGAGGTCGGGAATTTTGTGACGAAGTATCCAAGCGAGTTGCATCCAGTCTTGGTCGGCCACTTCGTCTTCTTCTACGCGGGGCTTGACGTAGGCCGAGCCGAGCAGGGCGCTTTCAGACAGCATGTCGCCATCGTCTTCCATGGTGTCAAAAGTGCCGGTGCGCGCAAAGGCTTCGATGCGGCTCCACTTTTCGCTGAAGTAATCGGCCAAAGCTTCAGCGCCGCCTTCAAGGTCGCCGATGGCGTTGAGGAACTCAACCGTGTCTGCGTCTTCGCGAAAGATGATGGAGTTCATCATGCCGCGCAGGTGGGTGCGGGTGAGGTCTTTGTATTGTTTTTCAATCACCACAGCGCGGGCAAATTGCTCGGGCGTTACCAGCAGGTTGATGACTGATTCTTTGGATGTGTCGTACTCACGAATCACGGCCAAGATGTCTTTGGGGGGCAGTTGTTCTAGCACCACCATCAGGGCATGGTCGCCCTCGGCGTCGGCCAGTTCGACCAACGCAGCTTCAGCGCCTGTGATGTCGCCTACGGCGATAAGGCTTTGTGTTTTGGCAATCAATGCAAGGGCGTTTGTTTTGTCGGTCATGTGGCCTCCTGTTTATTCTTTGCTGTCGAAACCTTGTTCGACCATCCACGCGTTGCCTGCTTCTTCACGTTCGCGGGCTTCGCGTTCTTCATCGTGCTCGGCTTGGTCACCGCGCTCGACATTTTGCAAATCCTCGTCTGCATCGGCGTCGTTTGACTGTGCGCTTGAACGCATAGGCGTGCCGTGCATGTATTCGAGCGCAGCAGCCACGGTCATAAACCATGCGCCCACGGGTTCGGCCAAGATTTGCTCGACCATGGGCTGCGCCCAAGGTGCAATCCGCACGCCCTCAGACAAAGCATCCCAGCTCAGCAAATCATCCGCGTCGAGCGAGATGAAGTGAGCCATCAACTCGGGCTCATGGAACTCAAACGCTTGATGCAACACCACAGCCACCATCTCGGGGTTGAGGTCCATCATTTGCAGCAAAAAGCCCAGCTCTTTGCGCTTTTCGGCTAAGCGTTTGTCGAGGATGTATTGGCCCTCGGAGTCGGAGTTGAGGTCGTCCAGCTCTGCTTGGTAGGCAGAGCGCAGCTCTTGGAAAAATGGGGAAATGATCATGGTGTTTTGTATGCCGATGCTTTAAGAACGGTTCAGCACTTGTTGAAAGTAGCCTTGCCAAATTTCGCGTGCCGTCTGTGCGGGATCATCCAGCAAATTGCGGCGACGGTTGTCGTCGTAGGCTTTGCGTTTGTCTATGTCTGATAGCACGTCGTAGGCCTCTTGCACTTCACGAAAACGCGCAGGCGCGTCTTCGGCGTCGTTGCGGTCGGGGTGAAACTGAGAGGCTTTTTGACGGAACGCCTTTTTGATGTCCACCAGCGTGGCATCGCTTTTAAGCCCTAGGGCGGCGTAGTGTTCAGACATGAAAAATTAAAGCGCTTGCTTGAGCCGAATCTCTTCTACCTTGACGGGGCCCATGGGCACGGTCTTGGCGCTAGACATTTCGCGTTTAAAACCCGCTAACTCATGAAAGCGCATGGCGCGGTCATTGGCAATGGGCACCCAGATGGACACATGCGTGCAGCCTTCTTCTTGCAGCCCTTCGCGGGCGGCGTCCCACAAAGCTAGGCCAACGCCTTTGCCCCAGTAAGCGGTATCCACATAGATGTCCCAAATTTCGCCAAGGGTGTTGGGCGTACCTTTGTCGCGTGAGCGGTCGTAGCTCACAAAGCCAATCAGGGTGGTGCCGTTCACAGCCACTTGCACTTGTGGCTCGGCGTATTCGATGGCTTCGCGCCAGTAAACGGTGTTTTTCTCTTCGGGCACTGGCAGCACTTTGGCGCCGGTTTGCATGGTTTTGAAAGCTTCTTTGGCGGTGGCGGCGTAAAGCTCAGCAATTTTGACGGCGTCGCGCATCGTGGCGGGGCGGACTTCAGCGTGTGTCAGGTCGGGCATGGAGAGGGGAAATTTGGTGAACAGATAAGAACGCTATTGTCCCAGCAAAACCAACGCATGCGCAGACTTAGGTAGAGTGGTGCCTTCGCTGCTTGCGGCCTTCTATCTCCCATTCCCAAAACCATGCTCATTCTTGCCCCCATGGAGGGCTTGCTCGACTTTGTGCTGCGCGATGTGTTGACCCGCATTGGCGGGGTTGACCGCTGCGTGTCCGAGTTTATTCGCGTCACCAACACCTTGCTGCCCGAGCGCACGTTTTTGCGTATCGTGCCCGAGCTGTCGAATGGTGGGCGCACCTTTGCGGGGGTGCCTGTGCGGCCCCAGCTATTGGGGTCTGACCCCCAATGTTTGGCCGACAACGCCGCGCGTGTGACTGGCATGGGTTGCGACGGGGTGGACCTGAACTTTGGTTGCCCCGCCAAGCAAGTCAACCGCCACGGCGGTGGCTCGGTCTTGTTGCAAGACCCCGAGGTGCTGTACCAAATTGTGCGCGCCGTGCGCGCTGCTGTGCCTGCCCACCAAGTGGTGTCGGCCAAGATGCGTTTGGGTTTCAACGACGACAGCACCGCCGAAGAATGCGCCTTGGCGCTAGAGGCCGGCGGAGCCAGCGAAATTGTGGTGCACGCCCGCACCAAAGCCGATGCGTATCGCCCGCCTGCGTATTGGTACCGCATAGCCGACATCAAAGCCAAGGTGAAAACGCCGCTGGTGGCCAACGGCGAAATTTGGAATGTGCAAGACGCCATCAATGCACGGGCTGAATCAGGCTGCTTTGATTTGATGTTGGGCCGCGGCATTGTGACCAACCCAGGACTTGGCTGGGCCATACAAGCGCACGATTCAGCTGCAAACGGTTTGCCCGTACCCGCACCCGAAGTGCGCTGGCAAGACCTGCCGCCGCACCTGCACACGTTTTGGAAAATCGTGTCGGGCCATGTGAGCGAGCGCCACCAAGCAGGGCGCTTGAAACAATGGCTGAATTTTTTGCGCAAGTTTTATCCCGAGGCCGAGGCTGCCTACATGCATGTGCGCACCTTGACCAACCCCAAAGACATCAACGCGTGGTTTGACGCCATGCCGACGCAACAATGAACGAAGACAACACCCAGCAAGCTCTCGATGACAGCGCCTTCGCGCAAGAGCCACGCCTCTGGCAAAACGAAACATGGACCGCCAAGGTCATCAAAAACGAAGACGACGACGGGTGGGCCGTGGCCATGTTCAAAGACGGTGAAACCGAAGCCGCCCTGATTGGCCCGTGGACCATGGGCCGCGACAAAAAGAACCCCAAGCCGCTGGACGGCAACGCCTTCATCACCTTGGTCAAAACCGCCAGCGAGTTTGTGCGTCGAAGCGAACAGCAGTTGCACGCCACCTTGCACCAGTCGGTCACTGTCAATGGCAAAACTGGCCGCATTACTGCGCTACTAGACATCGTGCCCGACGATGACAACCCCTACGCCATACTGAGCGCACAAGACGATGGTGGTGACACGTTAGCCGAGGTGCGTGTGGAAGCCGGGTTTAAGTTGAACCGAAATACGGCGCAGGCTTGGGTGGATGCGGGGTTTGAAAAACCCAAGAGTCCTCGGGGCTGAAACTTGCACAAAAACCTTCACCCTTGGCAAGTTCTCACGGGTGGTATTTGCGGTTTGGTGTTGACCATTGGCTTGGCGCGTTTTGCCTACACGCCGCTGTTGCCTAGCCTGCAACTTCAAACTGGATTGACCGATGCAGCCGCCGGAGGCTTGGCCGCCATGAACTACGCGGGCTATATGAGCGGCGCACTAGCCGCCACCTGGATTGACGATGTGCGCTGGCGGCATTGGCTGTATAGCGCGGGCTTGTGGATGTCTTTGCTGACCGTGGCCGCCATGGCGCTGACCACTTGGATGCCCGCGTGGGCTTTGATTCGCTACATCGGAGGTTTGTGCGGTGCCACGGGCATGTTGCTGGGCTCAGGTTTGGTGTTGGGTTGGCTCATGCGGCAGGGGCGTCGGCCCGAGCTGGGTTTGTATTTCATTGGCTTGGGGCTGGGCATTGTGGTGTCGGCCCTGGGCGCTTGGGGCTTGTCGCAGCTGTGGCCCACATGGTCTGACCAATGGCTGGCGTTTGCTGTTTTGGGCTTGATGTTTTTTGTGCCCGCTTGGGTGTGGCGGCCCCCTGTGCCGCCGCAGGTGGTGGCGTCGCCTCACTCGGTGGTTACCGGTTTCGGTTCGCGTCGCTGGACGTGGACCCTGCTGGCCAGCTACTTTGCCGCGGGCTGGGGTTTTGTCATCAGCGCCACCTTCACCGTGGCCATTGTGGAGCGCGAGCCTGCGCTGGCGGGTCAAGGCCCGTTGGCTTGGGCGTTGGTGGGTTTGGCGGCCATGCCTGCGGTGTTCATTTGGGATTTGGTGGTTCGGCGTTTGGGCGACAAGCGTGCCTTGCTTTTGGCGTTTGGTTTGCAAACGCTCTCGGTCATGTTGCCGGCCATGTCTGGCGCGTTGTGGGCTGCGCTGGCAGGGGCGGTGGGTTATGGCGCGACCTTTATTGGCATTGTCAGCATGACTTTGGCTTTGGTGGGCCGCAGAGCTCCCAACAACCCAGGTCAAGCGATGGCCAAGCTCACGCTGAGCTACGGCACGGCACAAATGTTGGCGCCTGTTGTGGCTGGCTATATGGCGCAAACCACGGGCACGTTCAAAGGCGCGTTGTGGCTCACGGTTGGGGTGATGGCGGCTGGCATGGCCTTGCTAGCCACCTTGCCCAAAGACGATTAAAAGCAACACACGCCGCACCGTATTTCGCAACATAGTTGAGCGAAAACCCCGACCTTGGGTGAGGCTGCGTAGGCCTGACAATGGGCGCTTGCTCTAGGGCACCCCTGTAATTTATAAAAGCGATTTACTTTGCCTACTCACAGTTTTATTCTCGGCAAAGACGCGCCGCTCGAATCCACCATCAACTCCCTTCAAGCCAAGTTGCAGGCGATGGGTTTTCATATCCAAGAAAAAAGTTGGCTCAACCCCGTGGAGGGCATTTGGTCGGTCCACATCCATGACCGCGATTGCCCCGCCTTGTTTGCTAACGGTAAAGGCGCCACACGGATGGCGTGTTTGGCAAGTGCGCTGGGGGAGTTTTTTGAGCGTTTGGCCACCAACTATTTTTGGACGCATTTCTACCTCGGCCCCCTCACTGCAGATGCCTCGTTTGTGCACTATCCGCAAGAGCGTTGGTTTGATTTGACGGACGATGGGTCTTGGCCCCAAGGTTTGCTCAACGCCGAACTGCATAGGCTCTACAACCCCGAGGGCAATATCGACTGTGCCAACTTGGTGGATTTCAACTCGGGCAACGTAGAGCGCGGCATTTGCGCCATTCCCTTCGTGCGACAACACGACGGCGAGACGGCCTACATCCCCGTCAACATCATTGCTAACTTGTATGTGAGCAACGGCATGTCGGCGGGTAATACCGCTGCAGAGGCGCGCACGCAAGCTCTGTCGGAGATTTTCGAGCGTCATGTGAAAACCAAAATCATTAGCAAAGGCATTTGCTTGCCCGATGTTCCTGAAGTGGTGATTAACCGCTACCCGCGCATCGCTGCAGGCATTGCGGCTTTGCGTGCCGCAGGCTTTGGCATTTTGGTGAAAGACGCATCGCTGGGTGGCAAGTACCCCGTGATGAACGTGACCTTGTTGCACCCCGAAGACCAGGGCTGCTTTGTCAGCTTTGGAGCGCATCCGCGCTTGGAGGTGGCGCTAGAGCGGGCCTTGACTGAACTGCTTCAAGGGCGCTCGCTCGATACCTTGGAAGGCTTTTCCCCACCCACGTTTGACCTGGACGAGGCGGCCAGCGCTCCCAACATTGAAATTCATTTCCTTGATTCCAGCGGTGTCATTCACTGGGAGTTTTTAGGCGAGATTCCAGACTATGTGTTTGTGGATTGGAACTTCTCTAGCACCACTGCCGAGGACTATGCCTACTGCGTGCGACGCATACACGACGATGGCTTTGACATCTATATTGCCGAATTCGAGCATTTGGGCGTCTATGCCTGCCGCATTTTGGTGCCGGGCATGTCAGAGATCTACCCCGTGGACGACCTCGACTTTGAGAACAACAGCATCGCCAACGAAATGCGCGAAGCCATCCTCAACTTGACCGACCTCGACAACGAAGAGTGCAGTGATTTGTTGGCTTCGTTGAACGAATCCAACTTGGCCGATGAGCGTCCTGTGGCGGGGCTGATTGGTATGGCCGCCGACATGGGCAGCTTTTGGGCCGACTTGCGCGTGGGCGAACTCAAAACGCTGTTGGCTTTGGCCTGCGGCGACGAAGCTGCCACCGTAGAAGGCTGCGAGTGGATTCGCCACTTTGACCAAATACCGCAGCAACGCCGCGCGGTATACGCGTGTATTGAAACCTTGGTGTTGCTGACTGACCGTGGCGACACCGCGCCTTATGTTGGCGCGATTCGCCAGTTGTTTGGTGCGGGTGTGTTTGAACAAGCGCATGCGCTCATCATGCAGACCGACCGCTTTATGGGTATTTCAGCGCCAGGGCTGATGATGGACGGCTGCGAGATGCAGCGCAAGTTGTGGGCGGCCTACGAGAAAGTGCAAGAGCACAAGTAGGTTCAAAGCCCCAAACTCTCCAACACCACCACACCTTTGGGTGTTTGCAGCGTGGCTTTGAGGTTGGCTGCGCCTTCGGTCACGCTCACGCGCGCAAGTTCGATGGCTTCATAAGCGGCTTGCAGTTTGTCAGCGCTGGGGTGCGTGACTTCAAGGCTTTGCAGCGTCACACCCGATCGGGTGAGGGTGTTGCGGGGGTGGAGCTTGAGTGGGTCGGTGGCTTCAGGCTTGCCCCATTGAATCAGCGTGGGCATGCAGCCGTCAAACAAACGTTGGCCATCGGCTCGCACCGAGATTTGCCAGTTGAGCGTGCCGCGGTTGGTGCGGCGGCTAGCGGCAATAGCAGGGCCACGGTCAATGCCTTGCATGCGAACAGCCATGCGGGCAGTTTTGATGTCGGGTGTGTTCACCACGAAGTGCACCAAGCGCGGCTCTTTGGCCACGGCCTTTTGCAAGACGGGGTTGTCCATATCAAACCAACGTGTGGGGCAGGCGCGTTTGGGGCGCACGGCATTGGGATCAATGGCGATGATTTCGCAATAGGCCATGGGGTTGGCGGGCGAGGCAATTTTGAACAAGCGGTTGTGAGTGCCGTAAAGCGTGTGTTCGCCGCCGGGGCTAGGCGTAATGCCCAGAGTGTCTTCGCACCATTGCACGCCTTGTTCTAGGCTTTGGGCAACGATGACGAGGTGGTCTATTTGTGTATGCATGGGGCAGCACCATACCACTAGCTTTGGTGCAGTCTTTTTCGCAATTCGGTTTTGAGCACTTTGCCGTAGTTGTTCTTGGGTAAGTGGCTGACCAGCTCGTAGCGTTTGGGGCGTTTGAAGCGAGCGATCTCGTTTAAGCAAAAGGCGTCGAGTGCCTCGGTGGTCAGTGTTGCGCCCGTGCGTGCCACCACAAACGCCACAATGATTTCGCCCCACTCGGGGTCGGGTGCACCCACCACGGCCACTTCGCTCACACCGGGGGCTTGCAATAAAGCTTCTTCTACCTCGCGCGGGTAGACGTTCGAGCCGCCGCTAATGATGAGGTCTTTGCTGCGGTCTTTGAGGGTGAGAAAACCATGCGCATCCAAGCAGCCCATGTCGCCGGTGAACAGCCAGCCATCGCGAATGGCGGCTTGTGTGGCTTCTGGGTTGCGCCAATAGCCGGCCATGACGCTGTCGGATTTGATCAGCACTTCACCCACATCGCCTAAGGCCAAGTCGTGGCCCAGTTCATCGGTGATGCGAATTTGTACGGGCGTTTGGGGCACGCCGACGGAGGCTAAACGCTGGGCATGTTCGGGATGTGTGGTGTCGCTCAAATGAAAACGCGACAAGGCGGTGCCCACCATTGGACTTTCGCCTTGGCCGTAAATTTGCACAAAACGTGGGCCCATGATGCGCAGGGCGCGTTGGATGTCAGCCGCATACATGGGTGCGCCGCCGTAGACGATGGTTTTGAAGGCGCGCGCGCAGTCTGATTGACTGAGCGCTGCGTGTTCTGCATGATCGACCAAGCGCTTGACGATGGTGGGCGCAGCAAACAGCGACAGTGGGCCGAGGGCTTGACCCAGTTCAAACAACTCAGCCGCATCAAAGCCGCCCGAGGCAGGAACGACATGGCGCGCACCCGCCATCAAATGTGGAATGGCATACAAGCCTGCACCATGCGACATGGGGGCGGCGTAGGCGATGGCATCTTGCTCGTTGACGGCATCTACATCGGTGAAGTAGGCGAAGCCCATGGTCGACAAATTGCGGTGGGTGATCATCACGCCTTTGGGTCTGCCTGTGGTGCCGCTGGTGTAAAACAACCAAGCGAGGTCGTCCCCTTGTCTTGCCGTGATAGCTTGTGTGGGCGCAAGGTCTTCGTAGGCTGGGACAGCCCAAAAAGCATCAGCCTCTGCACTGTCCACAACGATGACTCGCTGCAAGCCTTGCAACTTTTCTGTTGTGTCGGTGGTGACATCTGCTGTTACAAAGGCCCAGCTGGCTTGGGCGTTGTCGACAATCCATTGCGCTTCGCGCACATGGAGCTTGGCGTTGATGGGTACCACCGCCAAGCCCGCCCACCAAGCGCCAAACATGACTTCAAGGTAGCGCGGGTGGTTGTGCATGAACAGCGCCACCCGGTCGCCCTGTTTAAGCCCTGCGGCTTCAAACTGCAGGGCCAAGTTTGCGCAGCGTTGTGCCCATTGTGCGTAGGTGGCAACTGTCTGGGTGCCATGGAAAATGGCGGCTCGGTTTGGAAACTGACGCGCCATGCGCTGGAGTAAATGAGCCAAGTTCAACGAAATCTCTCCACAAAGAAGCCAATGGGTCAACGATACAACGATTAACTGTGGGAGGATCCAGCCCTTATGAATTTAAGCAAATCCACGGGTGACCGCCCCTCAGAGGGAGAGCGGCTGTCCAAACGCATCATGCAGTTGCGAGATTGTTCGCGCCGCGAAGCCGAGCAATACATAGAGGCAGGTTTTGTTCGAGTGAACAGTGTGGTGGTGCAAGAGCCTCAGTTTCGTGTGACCACGCAAAACGTGGCGGTAGATGCACATGCCAGCTTGCTCAACCTCTTATCGGTCACACTCATCTTGAACAAGCCTATGGGCTGGACAGATGGCTTGGAGCCTTTGCCCGCAGATCGGCCCGCACCAGCAGGCAGACCCGCCCCAGTGCGACGCCCCCCCACAGGACCACGCAACGTGCGCAGCTTGCTCACTGTTGCTCAGCATAGCCAGCACGACCACAGCGGCGTGCGGTTGATGAAAAGCCATTTGGCCAAGTTGGAGGCCAGCGTGCCTTTAGAACACGAAGCCAGCGGCTTGGTGGCTTTTACACAAGACTTCCGGGTCCAGCGCAAGCTGATGGAAGACATGCCGTTCATGGAGCAAGAGCTGATTGTGGATGTGCGCGGCGAGGTGTTGCCCGAGGCTTTGATCCCTATTGAGCGTGCGTTGCGCGATGAGCGATTGCGATTGCCTGATTTCAAAATCAGCGTGGGCAGCGCCAACCCAGAGCGCAGCAAATTGCGTTTGGCGGTCAAGGGCTCGCACCTGGGCTTGGCGCCTTATTTGTGCGAATTGGCTGGCTTGCAAATTATGGCCATACGCCGCATTCGATTAGGACGTGTGAGCTTAGGCGATTTGGAAGAGGGCACTTGGCGCTATCTGAGCGAGGGTGAAAGGTTTTGAGATAATCCATATTGTTAATCCATTAACGATTCAAGGTGAAATGTGTGATGAAGCTCGTATTGATTATTTTGACCTGCGCATCATTGCAGGCGTGTACTGTTCTTGCTGTGGCCGACGCAGCTGCCTCAACGGTGGTGTACGGTGTTAAAACCACGGTGAATGTGCTGGACGCCGTGACGCCCGACATCATTAACAAGAAAAAATAAAAGCCCATCAACGGATGGGCTTTTTTAGTTTTTACCAGTCTCGGGTTTGGCTTCTACGCGCCTAGCGCCAGTGAACCGCCGATCCCAATAAGCTTGGCGCATGTCGTCTACACGCACTTGCTGGCCCGGCTTTGGTGAGTGGATGAACTTGTTGTCTCCGACATAAATGCCAACATGGCTAAAGGTTTGGCGCATGGTGTTGAAGAACACCAAGTCACCTGGCTTTAAATCTTGTTTGTCGATTTTTTCTGTCGCAGCTGCTTGCTCGCTGGCGCGGCGAGGCAATACTTTGCCAACGGTTTGCTCAAACATGGAGCGTACAAAACCGCTGCAATCAAAACCCGTGGTGGCGTTGGTGCCGCCTCTGCGGTAGGGGACGCCTAAGAAAGTCATGGCGTTGACCACCAAATCCGAGGCTTTATCACCCACAGTTTCACGCATCTGGTCCATTTGCGCGACGATGCCTCGCTCGGCCAAATAGCGCTCAATGTCGTCTGCGGCATTGTTCGACGGTGCAGCGTGTGCTTGGGCGACGAAGCAAAGAAGGAGGAGGGTACGTTTCAACATGAGCCAGCATTCTAACGTACTTAGCTGCGAAATCTTATCAAATTCGCCGTCTAAGTTGTTGATTTGATTAGGGTTAATCCTAAAGTAAACGGTCTTAATCGCTGCGTTTTAAAGCATCGTCGATACTTGGCGCTTTCTATAGATTGACTGGTTAAACCTATGCTGCTCGACGACCAAGAATCTCAACTCGTGCTGGTGGACTATCAAACCCGCTTGATGCCCGCTATTTTTGAAGCTGATTTGGTCTTGGCCAATGCCATGCGTTTGGCTCAAGCGGCGCATTGGATGGAGGTGCCAACCTACGGCACTGAGCAAAACCCTGAGAAGCTGGGTCACAACCCAGATGAGATTCGGACCTTGTGCCGCCGTACCCTTGCCAAGATGAGTTTTAGCGCTTGCCCAGATGGCTTGAGCGACCTGTTGCGTCCAGCCGCTCGCGCGCCATCAGGCAACGCACGTAGCCTGCCCAAGCATTTGCAAAAGGCCGTGCCCCAAGAGCCCACGCGCCAAAGCATCGTGATTGCTGGCTGTGAGGCGCACGTTTGTCTGTTGCAAACCGCCTTGGACTTGCTGGAAGAGGAGTATTCGGTATGGGTGGTGACCGATGCCTGCGGTTCACGCACAGAGCGCAACCGTGACGCGGCCTTTGATCGTTTGGCTGGCGCGGGCGCCGAACTCGTGACGACCGAGATGGTTTTGTTTGAATGGCTGCGCAGCGCTGAGGCCGACCCTTTTAAAGAAATCCTAGCGTTGATCAAATAAAGGGTATTCACTCAGATAAAAAGTCAGCTTGTTGCAAGTCCGTTGTTCACATAATTATGAATTCATGACAGATTCGTTTTTAGGAGAGACAGATGGTTGCGTTTGCAGATTTTCACCGCCGTTCCATTGAGGACCGTGATGCCTTTTGGTCTGAGCAGTCCAAATTAATCGATTGGGCAACGCCGCCTCAACAGATTTGCGATTACAGCAACCCGCCGTTTGCCAAGTGGTTCGTGGGAGGTCAAACCAACCTGTGTCATAACGCTGTAGACCGTCACCTTAAAGACCGCGCTGACCAAGCTGCGTTGATTTTTGTCTCAACCGAAACCAACCAAGAGCACACCTACAGCTATCGTGATTTGCACGCCGAAGTGCAGCGCATGGCTGCTATTTTGAAAGAGTTGGGCGTCACAAAGGGCGACCGCGTCTTAATCTACATGCCCATGGTTGCCGAGGCAGCGTTTGCCATGTTGGCGTGTGTTCGTTTGGGCGCCATTCACTCAGTGGTGTTTGGCGGCTTTGCCTCACATTCTTTGGCCACACGCATTGAAGATGCCTCACCCAAAGTCATCATCAGCGCTGACGCAGGTTCTCGCGGTGGCAAGGTTGTGGCCTACAAACCTTTGCTGGACGAAGCTATCCAACTGTCGGCACATAAGCCCGCCAGCGTCATCATGGTGGACCGCAAACTAGCGGCGTTTAATGCCGTAGCTGGCCGCGATGTGGACTACGCCACCGAACGTGCCAAGCACATGGACACGGTGGTGCCTTGTGAATGGGTCGAGTCCACCCACCCCAGCTACACCCTCTACACATCAGGCACCACCGGTAAACCCAAGGGCGTGCAGCGTGACACCGGGGGCTACACCGTGGCCTTGGCAGCGAGCATGCCGCATATTTTTGAGGGCAAGCCAGGCGGCACCTATTTCTGCACCAGCGACATCGGCTGGGTGGTAGGCCACAGCTACATCATCTATGGTCCCTTAATCGGGGGTATGGCCACGATTCTTTATGAAGGCCTGCCCATCCGACCTGACGGCGGCATTTGGTGGAGCTTGGTCGAAAAATACAAAGTCAATGTCATGTTCAGCGCCCCCACGGCTATCCGTGTGCTCAAAAAGCAGGATCCGGCGCTGCTCAGCAAATACGACCTGTCTAGCCTGCAAGCCCTGTTTTTGGCCGGCGAACCCTTGGACGAGCCCACAGCCAAATGGATTTCTGAAGGTCTGAGCGGCAAAGCCATCATTGACAACTACTGGCAAACCGAGACCGGTTGGCCGATATTGAGCATTTGTAACGGCGTAGAAAAAGCGCCCAGTAAGTTTGGTTCACCTGGCAAAGCCATTTATGGCTACAACGTCAAGTTGGTCGATGATCAGACGGGCGAGGAACTCACAGGCGCGAATCAAAAAGGTGTGTTGACCATCGAAGGCCCGCTGCCACCTGGCAACTTGCAAACCATTTGGGGTGATGACAAGCGTTTTGTCAGCACTTACTGGAACACGGTACCCAACAAGTTGGTCTACAACACCTTCGACTGGGCAGTGCGCGACGAAGATGGTTACTTTTTCATCTTGGGCCGCACCGACGACGTCATCAACGTGGCCGGACACCGCTTGGGCACAAGAGAAATCGAAGAAAGCATCTCTAGTCATCCCAACATTGCCGAAGTGGCGGTGGTGGGTGTGGCGGATCAACTCAAAGGCCAAGTCGCCATGGCTTTTGCGATTGCGAAAGACACCTCTGGCTTGACCGATGATGCCGCTCGCAAGGTCTTGGAAGCGGAAGTCATGAAAGTGGTCGACAGCCAGTTGGGCGCTGTGGCTCGACCATCACGGGTCATTTTTGTGTCCGCTTTGCCTAAGACGCGCAGTGGAAAATTGCTGCGCCGTGCCATTCAAGCGGTTGCTGAAGGCCGTGATCCTGGTGACTTAACCACCATGGACGACCCAGCTGCACTGCAGCAGATCAAAGATCAAATCGCCTAATCAGGCCGCGTACGGCGGGGTTTCGGTGGCACAATCTTGGATGTTGCCTGGGTCAATTCTGACCTAGGCCGCATCTGCTAGCCGGTCCAGCCGTGTCGCGGAGGTTTTTTTTCAACCAACTAATGTTTCCTTCAGGGAAACGGAGGTCAGCGCATATGAGTGATACAAGCGTCTATCAAGCCTATTCAGGCAATACCCATCTCTTTGGGGGCAACACCCCTTATGTCGAAGAGATGTATGAAAACTATTTAGCCAACCCTGGTAGCGTGCCCGACTCTTGGCGCGAGTACTTCGACGCGCTTCAGCATGTGCCCGCAGTCGATGGCTCAAACGCCAAAGACGTGCCTCACTTGCCCGTCATCAACGCCTTTGCAGAACGCGCCAAACAAGGTGGCACCAAAGTCGTGATGGCCAGTGCCGATGTCGAAATGGGCCGCAAGCGCACCGCTGTGCAGCAGTTGATTGCCGCTTATCGGAATGTGGGCCAACGCTGGGCAGATCTCGATCCTCTCAAGCGCATAGAACGCCCCGATATTCCTGACCTCGATCCTGCTTTCTATGGCTTCACCGATGCTGACCAAGAAACTGTGTTTGACACCAGCAACACGTTTTTTGGCAAAAATCGTATGAGCCTGCGCGAATTGCTGAATGCTTTACGCGAAACCTACTGCGGCACTTTGGGTACAGAGTACATGTACACCTCTGAAATGGGTGAAAAGCGCTGGTGGCAAGAAAAATTGGAAAGCATTCGCAGCAAGCCCAATTTCAATTCTGAAAAGAAAAAACACATCCTCGAACGTCTAACTGCAGCGGAAGGCTTGGAGCGTTACCTCCACACCAAATACGTCGGCCAAAAACGCTTTTCGCTCGAAGGCGGTGAAAGTTTCATCGCCGCGATGGAGGAGCTGATCCAACAAGCGGGCCTCAAAGGCGTGCAAGAAGTGGTGATCGGCATGGCCCATCGTGGCCGTTTGAACGTGTTGGTCAACACCATGCGCAAGTTGCCGGCTGACCTATTTGCTGAGTTCGACCACACCGCCCCAGAAGAGTTGCCCGCCGGTGACGTGAAATACCACCAGGGCTTTAGCTCGGACGTGTCGACGGCAGGTGGCCCCGTTCACTTGTCGCTGGCTTTCAACCCCTCGCACTTGGAAATTGTGAACCCCGTGGTGGAAGGCTCAGTTCGCGCCCGTATGGATCGCCGCGCCGACCCAACAGGCAGTCAAGTGCTGCCCGTGTTGGTGCATGGTGATTCCGCTTTCGGCGGCCAAGGCGTGAACCAAGAAACACTGGCTTTGGCCCAAACCCGTGGTTACACCACTGGCGGCACAGTGCACATCATTGTGAACAACCAAATCGGTTTCACCACTTCAGACCCGCGCGACATGCGCTCTAGCGTGTTTTGTACCGATATCGTGAAGATGGTTGAGGCGCCTGTGTTGCACGTCAATGGCGACGATCCAGAAGCGGTGGTCTTGGCCACGCAACTGGCTCTCGAATATCGCACGACCTTCAGCAAAGACGTGGTGCTCGACATTGTTTGTTTCCGCAAACTTGGCCACAACGAGCAAGACACCCCAGCGCTGACCCAGCCGCTGATGTATAAAAAAATCGCGGCTCATCCTGGCACTCGCAAACTGTTCGCCGATAAATTGACCGCCCAAGGCTTGGGCGAGACCTTGGGTGACGACATGGTCAAGGCCTATCGCGCTGCCTTAGATGCAGGCAAGCACACCGACGACCCTGTGTTGACCAACTTCAAGACCAAGTTCACTGTGGACTGGTCACCCTTCATGGGCAAAAAGTGGACCGACGCTGGCGACACCGCTATTCCCATGTCCGAGTGGAAACGCTTGGCTGAAAAAATCACCACCATTCCCGTATCTGTCACGCCTCACCAGTTGGTGAAAAAGGTGTACGACGACCGCGCCTCGATGGGTCGTGGCGATACGCCAGTGGATTGGGGCATGGGCGAGCACATGGCTTTCGCTTCGTTGGTGGCCAGCGGCTACCCCGTGCGTTTGTCAGGAGAAGATTCCGGTCGCGGCACATTCACACACCGTCACGCAGTTATTCACGATCAAAAGCGTGAAAAGTGGGACACCGGCACCTACGTTGCGTTGCAAAACGTCACGGAAAACCAAGCGCCCTTCACGGTGATTGACTCCATCCTGTCCGAAGAAGCTGTGTTGGCTTTTGAGTACGGTTATGCCTCAAATGATCCTCACACGCTGGTGATCTGGGAAGCTCAGTTTGGTGACTTCGCCAATGGCGCTCAAGTCGTCATCGACCAGTTCATCGCCTCTGGCGAAGTGAAGTGGGGCCGTGTGAACGGCTTGACGTTGATGTTGCCTCACGGCTACGAAGGCCAAGGCCCAGAGCACAGCTCTGCACGTCTCGAACGCTTCATGCAATTGGCTGCTGACACCAACATGCAGATCGTGCAGCCCACCACGGCCAGCCAGATCTTCCACGTGTTGCGTCGTCAAATGGTGCGCGACTTGCGCAAGCCTTTGATCATCTTCACACCCAAGTCCTTGCTGCGAAACAAAGACGCCACATCGCCTGTGTCTGAGTTCACCAAAGGTTCATTCCAAACCATCATTCCTGAAAACAAAACGCTCAAGTCCGACAAGGTCAAACGTGTTTTGGTGTGCTCGGGCAAGGTTTACTACGACTTGGTCAAGAAGCGTGAAGAGTTGGGTGCTGACGACGTGGCAATTTTGCGTGCCGAGCAGCTCTACCCCTTCCCACACAAAGCTTTTGCCACTGAACTCAAAAAGTACCCCAACGTTACCGAGTTGGTGTGGACGCAAGACGAGCCACAAAACCAAGGCGCATGGTTCTTCGTGCAGCACTACATCCACGAAAACATGACCGCAGGTCAAAAGCTTGGCTACTCTGGCCGTGCCGCTTCTGCGTCTCCTGCTGTTGGCTATTCTCACCTGCACCAAGAGCAGCAAAAAGCGCTGGTCGAAGGCGCATTCGGCAAGCTCAAAGGCTTTTTGCTGAGCAAATAAATCGTTGCATAGACAACCCGCAATACTGAAAGAATAAAAAAATGGCAATCATCGAAGTAAAAGTCCCGCAGCTGTCCGAATCCGTGGCCGAAGCCACCATGCTGCAATGGAAGAAAAAAGTTGGCGAGTCCGTGGCTGCTGACGAAATTTTGATCGACATTGAAACCGACAAAGTGGTGCTTGAAGTGCCAGCGCCCGCTGCTGGTGTGATCTGTGAAATTTTGGTCGCCGACGGCGGCACCGTGGTTGCTGAGCAGCTCATTGCTCGTATCGATACTGACGGCAAAGTGGGTGCTGCAGCCCCCGCATCTGCTCCTGCTGCCGCACCCGCTGCTGCTGCCCCTGCAGTCGCCGCAGCTGTTTCCAACAGCAAAGCCGGCGTGGCCATGCCCGCCGCCGCCAAACTGATGGCCGACAACAACTTGGCCTCTGGCTCGGTGTCGGGCACTGGTAAAGACGGTCGCGTCACCAAAGGTGATGTGCTTTCTGCTGTGACGGGTGGTGTGCAGTCGACTGCTGCTGTTATTCCTACAGGCGCACCGAACAAAACGTTGCCACAAGTTGCAGCGCCTTCGGTGAACTTGGGCGAGCGCCCAGAGCAACGCGTTCCCATGACCCGTTTGCGCGCCCGTGTAGCCG
>NZ_JBBAOV010000027.1:0-6726 GCF_040401135.1 Limnohabitans sp.
ACATTGCACGCATTTGCCATGCGCATCCTTCGTTGTCTGAGGCCACGAAAGAGGCCGCTTTGGCGGTGGACAAACGCACGTTGAACTTTTAAAAAAGTTGCACTGCTTTGCGTTTCAAAGCCCGCTGGCAGCAGCGGGCTTTTTGCATGAGCAAGGCACAATAGAACTCTTATGTCAGCTAATCAACCCGTTCATCAAAACTACCTCAAAGAACTCGAAATTCGTGGCTTTCAAAGCGACCCTGCGCAGCTGCGCGCTATTGATGCTTTAGAGCGTTGCGCCACGGAATGGGCCGCTTACAAAGAGAAGCGTTCAAGCCCGCTGAAAAAACTGGTCAACCGCCCGCCCATTCCGCGCGGCGTGTACATGTTTGGCGGGGTGGGGCGTGGCAAAAGCTTCTTGATGGATTGCTTTTTCGAGGCTGTGCCGATCAAGCGCAAAACCCGTTTGCATTTCCATGAGTTCATGCGTGAGGTGCACCGCGAGCTGCGCGAGCTGCAAGGCACCGTGAACCCGCTGGATGTGTTGGGCAAGCAAATGTCTAAGCGCTTTAAGCTGATTTGCTTTGACGAGTTTCATGTGGCCGACATCACCGACGCGATGATTCTGCATCGCTTGCTCGATGCTTTGTTTGACAACGGCGTTGGCTTTGTCACCACTTCTAACTTTAAGCCTGACGATTTGTACCCGGGCGGCATGCACCGCGATCGCATCTTGCCAGCGATTGCATTGCTCAACAAAGAGTTAGAGATCATCAACGTGGACAATGGGACGGACTACCGCCGTCGCACCTTAGAGCAAGTGGAGCTATATTTGCGCCCCTTGGGCGCCAAGGCCGATGCTGCGATGACCGATGGCTTCAACCGATTGGCCGAGTGCCAAGACCAAGACCCGGTGTTGCACATCGAATCGCGTGAAATCAAAGCCCGACGCCGCGCCGGTGGCGTGGTGTGGTTTGACTTCAAAGACTTGTGCGGTGGCCCGCGTTCACAAAACGATTACTTAGAGATTGCCAGCCAGTTTCACACCGTGCTGCTTAGCGATGTGCCACTCATGCCCGTCAACAAGGCGGCTGAAGCGCGCCGCTTCACTTGGTTGATTGATGTGCTGTATGACCGCCGAGTGAAGTTGATGCTGTCTGCCGCTGTTCCGCCTGAAGAGTTGTATACCGAAGGCCCCATGTCCCACGAGTTCCCGCGTACGGTGTCGCGTTTAAATGAGATGCAGTCGGCAGAGTTTTTGGCGCTCGAGCGCCGCACGGTGGACACAGGGTTGACATGAACAAGGCCCTGATTTGCTTCTTGTTTTTTGTACCAGTGGGGGCTTGGGCTGTGGGCCTTGAGCCTGCAACCAATCCTGCGGTGCATGCGCCCGCTGATGCAGCAAGTCATGCTGAGCCTGAATTCCCCTCTGCGGCTGAGCGCAATGACGAACGTTTACGTTTGAGCGGTGAGCGTCAGGCTCTTGAGGATCAGTACAAACAAGACATGCAGCAGTGTTATCAAAAGTTTGATGTCACCAGCTGTCGTTTGAAAGCACGAGAGCGCCGCATTCAAGCTAATGCGGCACTGCGCAAAGAAGAGCTGCGCTTCAATGCTCAGGAGCGTCAGATTCATGCGCTAGAGGCCCGCCGTCAATTGGCTGAGCGCGCCAGCGATGCTGAGCAAAAGAAAGCCCAAGCCGATCGTGCGGCTGCTGTGGTTGCTGCAAAAGATCGCGCTGATGCCAACGCGCAAAAACAAATCGACCACGCTCTTCAAGGTACCAAGCGAGGTGAGTACGAGCAAAAACAACGCGAGGCCGCGCAGCGCCGTGAAGACGTCGCCAAGACGATTCGCGAGCGCAAAGGTGAGCCCGCAGCCCCGCTACCCGTGCCTAACAAATGAGCCACCCTTAAATGAGCCACCCTTTGCGTGACTTGGTGCAAGAGGCCTTTGCGCCTTTAGGTGTGCTTGCTCGTGCCACAGATCATTTCAGCCCTCGTCAAGGTCAAACCGACATGGCGCTGGCGGTGGCCGATGTGGTGGCGCATGGTGGCAGCTTGGTGGTGGAGGCGGGCACTGGCGTAGGCAAAACCTTTGCTTATTTGGTGCCTGCGTTGCTGAGTGGCGAACGCGTGTTGCTGTCCACCGCCACCAAGGCTTTACAAGACCAACTGTTTGCGCGTGATTTACCGCGTTTGGTGCAAGCGCTTAACTTGCCCGTTCGTTTAGCCTTGCTCAAAGGCCGTTCCAGTTATCTGTGCACGCATCGAATGGAGATGGCACGGCGCGACACGCAGATACCTGACCGTCACACCGTGCATTTGTTGTCTCGCATTGAGACCTGGTCGCTCAGCACCCGCACCGGCGACTTGGCAGAGCTGCCTGGCTTGGATGAGCGATCGCCCTTGATTCCCCTCATCACGTCCAACCGTGAAAACTGTTTGGGCTCGCAATGCCCCAAGTTCAAAACCTGTCATGTCAACGCCGCACGTCGCGAAGCGCTGGGTGCTGATGTGGTGGTTATCAACCACCATTTGTTTTTTGCTGATATGGCCGTGCGCGAAACCGGCATGGCCGAGTTGCTGCCCAGCGTGCGCGTGGTGATTTTTGATGAAGCGCATCAGCTCAATGAAGTGGGTGTGAATTTCTTAGGCCATCAACTTGGCACGGCGCAGTTGCTGGATGTCACACGCGACATACTGGCCACAGGCTTGCAACTGGCGCGTGGTTTGGCCGATTGGCAGGGCGTGTGTTCGGGTTTAGAGCGCGCAGCACGCGAGTTGCGTTTGATGGGTGGTAAACGCCACAGTGCCGTGAAGTTGCGATGGACCGAAGAGGCGCCAGAAGGCATTCATGACGGTGCGTGGGCCCAGTCTTTACAAGATGTGGGTGCTGCCTGCGTGCAGGCTTTACAAGCGCTAGACACGGTGAGCGAAATTGCCCCCGACTTCATGCGCTTACACGACCGCGTGGCTGAGATGGCCAAACGTGTCGATGCCTTTTTAAACCCATGTGCGCCCGATGCCGTGCGGTGGGTCGATATCAGTGCCTCGCAAATGCGTTTGATGGAAGCGCCTTTAGACATTGCCGAAACCGTGCGTGAACGGTTGATGAAGCAACCTTCTGCGGTTACCCATGTCGCCCTAGACCAAGAGCCACCTCCTTGGCAAGACGAGCCATCGATGGCCGTGCCATCGGCGACGGATGACAAAGCAGGCGAGGGGGCTTTGGATGCACGCCCCCGCAGCTGGGTGTTTACGTCTGCCACTTTGGGCGATGACCCGCGCTTACGCTGGTTTACCGAGCCTTGCGGTTTAGAGTCTGCCACCGTGTTGCGTGTGAGCAGCCCGTTTGATTACCCCTCGCAAGCCTCGCTGTTTGTGCCGCTCGACATCGTGCGCCCCAACGATCCTGCGCACAGCACACAAGTGGCTGCGCTTGCCAGTGACGCTGTGCGTCGTTTGGGTGGCCGAACATTGGTGCTCACCACAACGTTGCGTGCTTTGCGAGCGATTGGCGATGTGATGAAGCAGCAGCTCGAAGGTTCAGGCATCGAGGTGTTGGTCCAAGGCGAGTGGCCCAAGCGCCATTTGATGGCGCGTTTTCGTGAAGGCAGCAAGGCGGGTGAGGGTGGTTGCGTGCTGGTGGCCTCGGCCACGTTTTGGGAGGGCTTTGATGTTCCGGGTGATGCGCTGCAGTTGGTCATCATTGACAAACTGCCATTTCCGCCGCCCAACGATCCGTTGGTTGAGGCCCGCAGCAAGCGTTTAGAGGCACAAGGCCGAAGCGCTTTCAACGACTACTTTGTGCCCGAGGCTGTGGTGGCTTTGAAACAGGGCGCAGGTCGATTGATTCGTACCGAGTCTGACCAAGGGGTGCTGGTGTTGTGTGACAACCGCCTGGTGACCACGGGTTATGGGCGTCGCTTGTTAGCAGCCTTGCCGCCCATGCGTCAGTTGCAAACGGCAGAGGCTTTGGCGCAATCTCTAGAAGCGATGAGCCAAGAATTTATTTCCAGAGCTTCCACCACGACGTTTTAGTGGCCGCGCGTTCTGGATACAACAGTGTGCTGTTGGGGTAGGAATTTTCTAAAACACGTCGGGTGTCGTCGCGCAGTTGCACCAAGCCCAGCTTGTCGTAGGACTGCACCATGATGAACAAGGCTTCTTCTACCGCAGGCACATCGCGGTATTCCTGCACGGTTGTTTGAGCGCGGTTGACAGCAGCCACATAGGCACCGCGCTGGAAGTAAAAGCGTGCCACATGCACGTCTGAACGAGCTAGCGAGTTCTTGATAAAGGCCATGCGCAAGCGGGCGTCTTCTGCATACTTGGAGCTTGGGAAGCGAATCACCAATTCGCGGAAAGCTTCAAAAGATTCTTTGGCTTGCTTGGGGTCACGCTCTGCCAAATCTTGCTGGGCGAAGTTGGAGAAGAGCCCTAAGTTGTCGTTGAAGTTCACCAAGCCCTTTAGGTAGAGCGCATAGTCCAACGCAGGACTGGCAGGGTGCAGCTTGATGAAGCGGTCGAGTGTGGCCACGGCTTGCACGGGTTCGTTGGTTTTGTATTGCGCCCAAGCTTTGTCGAGTTGCGCTTGCTGAGCCAAGGCTGTGCCAGCGGCACGGCCCTCTAGCTTTTCATACATGCCAATGGCTTTGTCGTAACCGCCCGCCGACATTTCGTCTTTGGCTTCGTTGTAGAGCTTGTCGTTGCTCCAATCCTTGGTTGGGTCGTAGTTGCTGTCAGCGCATCCAGATAAAAGAATAGCGGTAGACAGGCCAATGGCCATCCACACAGTCGATAATTTGAGTCGTAACACCACAGGTCAACCTCTTGAAGCAAAGTAAATCCATTCTATCGGCTCAGCCGCCATCCATTGCACCCATTGCGGAGGATGTTTTGCCTGATGAGCATGTCGACCTCATCGACGGACCTGAAGTGGAAACCCGTGAACTCTCCATTCCCAATGACTTGCATGGCGAGCGTTTAGACCGTGCTTTGGCTGTGTTGCTGCCTGAGTTCTCGCGCAGCTTCTCTCAGCAGCTGCTCAGCGATGGTTGTGTCAGCTGCGTATTGCCCACACTTCGCGTGATGACCAAGGCTTCGGCCAAGGTGCGCATGGGTGAGCGGTATCAGCTGATTTTGAGGCCCACGCCGCAAAGCCAGGCTTTCAAGCCCGAAGACATTCCAATTGATGTGATTTACCAAGACGAAGACTTGCGCGTGCTGTTCAAGCCCGCAGGTTTGGTGGTGCATCCCGCTCCCGGCAACTGGAGCGGCACTTTGCTCAATGGCTTGCTGGCTTTAGATCCCCAAGCTGTCATGTTGCCGCGTGCGGGCATCGTGCATCGCCTAGACAAAGACACCAGCGGCTTGATGATTGTGGCGCGCACGCGACGCGCCATGGACGCTTTGGTCGCCATGATTGCCGAGCGTGAGGTGCACCGCGAATACCTAGCCGTGGCCTACCGCAAATGGAGCGGTACGACCGTGCGTGACATCGAGGCCGCGATTGGTCGCGACTACCGCAACCGCCTGCGTATGGCGGTGGTCGATCTCGAGCGTTTGCCAGGCAAAGAAGCCCACACCACGTTTGAGTGCCTCAGTAGCCAAGAAGAAGCTTGTCTGGTGCAGTGCACTTTGCATACCGGCCGCACACATCAAATTCGCGTGCACATGGCTCACTTTGGCCACCCTCTGGTAGGCGACTCGCTCTATGCTGGCCCCATGACCTTTGGCATTGACCGCCAAGCCTTGCACGCATTTCGTCTGAGCTTTGAGCATCCCATCACCGGTGAGTCTTTAAAATTTGAGGCCCCGATCCCTGACGATATGGTCAAATTGCTGGCAAGTTTGGGCCTCAAGCGCCCCGAAGAAGCCGCTTAAGCCGCCTCCGCTACAATGTTGTCTCACGCTTGTGAAAGCGGTGAGCCCTTTGGCTCTGACTCGTGCCATGCCCCGCATGGCCCTTACCAGCCTCGAGATCAATTTTCGTAGGCCTTTTCCTCGACCTTCGACCCGGAACTCTCACGATGAACACCGTGGATGCCAAGCGCGTACTTGAGACCGCCCTGATTTGCTCACACCAACCAATACAGATTCGCGATTTGCGCGTGCTGTTCTCTGACGCCTTGGGCGCAGACACCATTCGCACCCTGCTCGAAGAGCTCCAGCTTGACTGGGCGCAGCGTGGTGTTGAATTAGTGCAGGTGGCCACCGGTTGGCGCTTTCAAAGCCGCCCAGACATGCGCGAGTTTTTGGATCGCCTGAACCCTGAGAAACCCCCTAAATACTCACGCGCTGTGATGGAAACCTTGGCCATCATTGCCTACCGCCAGCCCGTGACACGTGGTGACATGGAAGACGTGCGCGGCGTGACCATTAACTCGCTGGTACTTAAACAGCTCGAAGACCGCGGTTGGGTGGAAGTTATTGGCCACCGTGAAACTGTGGGTCGTCCTTCTTTGTTTGCTACCACGCGCCAGTTTTTGGACGATTTGGGCTTGGCCTCGCTTGATCAATTACCCGTCTTTGACAGCGCGCAGGCGCAAGCCAATGCCTTTGCCCGTTTGGGTGAAGACGATCCATCTTTGCAATTGAACATGGCGCTTGAATCGACGGACACAGTCGATGCCGCAACGCCTGCCCCTATTTTTGAACTTTCCTCACCCAGAGATCCCGCCCAAACCGGCGATGCACCGAATGAACACTAACAACCACGACCTGGGTGGCAAGCCAATAGA
>NZ_JBBAOV010000027.1:6826-29677 GCF_040401135.1 Limnohabitans sp.
AACCCAACGACGAGATTTTGGACGACGACGAAACGACTTTTGATTTTGAAGACGTCGTGTCTGGCGAGTTCGATGCCGAGCTCATCCGTGCCGAAGCTGCACCCGAAAAGCGCGTGCTTTTGCCTCAGCCCGAGTCTCCCAAATTGCACAAAGTTTTGGCTCAATCTGGCATGGGCTCACGCATCGAGATGGAGCGACTGATTGCCGAAGGGCATGTGGCTGTCAACAACGAAGTGGCCCATACCGGCCAACGTGTGCAGTTTGGTGACCAAATCAAGGTCAACGGACGGCCCATCAAGGTGCGCATTGCACCGCCGCCTCCGCGCGTCATTGCGTACCACAAGCCTGCCGGCGAAGTTGTGACCACCGACGACCCGCAAAACCGTCCCACCGTGTTCCGTCGTTTGCCACGTTTGTATCAAGGCAAATGGCAATCGGTGGGTCGTTTGGACTTGAACACCGAAGGCTTGTTGCTGTTCACCAGCTCTGGTGAATTGGCCAATCAGCTGATGCACCCACGTTTTGGTTTGCAACGCGAATATGCAGTGCGATCTCTGGGCAAGCTCAGCAAAGATCAAAAAGAACAGCTCATCAACGGCATTCAACTCGACGACGGGCCAGCTCAATTTGGCTCGATCGAAGAGGGGGGTGGTGAAGGTTCCAACTGTTGGTACCGCGTCACCATTTCTGAAGGCCGCAACCGCGAAGTGCGTCGCATGTTCGAGTCCGTGGGCCACGCTGTGAGCCGCCTGATTCGCATTCGCTACGGCGCCATGGTGCTGCCACGCGGTTTGAAGCGCGGCGCGTTTGTAGAACTGGGTGAGCGCGACATACGAGCCCTGATGGAAGCTGCGGGTGCCGAAGCCCCCGTGCATAGCGGCCCGTCACACAACAACCGCACCGAACGTGCCAGCAGTCGTCGTCGTGGCAACAGCATTGGCCCACGTCCATCCACGCCGCGCGCTCCCGAAGAGCGCAACAGCGGCCCAGAGCGCTTGGTGCGTAGCGAGCGCCGCCGTGGTGGCAAGCTGCCAGAGCGTGCACCTCAGCCAGACCCTATGCAAACCTCGGTGGGTTACATCGGTGCAGATAGCTATGCGGTGGAGCGTCAACGCAAAAAAGACGGCCAAAAAGCCTTCAAAGCCGGCTTGGTGGGCGGTCCTCGTCCCTCTAGCAGTGGCCCGCGCCGAGGTGGCTCGGCCGGTGGCGGTTTTGGTGGCGGTCGCTCGGGTGGTGGCACGACGGGGGGCTCAGGTGGCTCTGGCGGTAATCGCGGTCGTTAAATCACACGGCAGACACCCCAAAAACGCTTGGCTTTTCAAGGGAAATCCCTTGAAACGGTTAAAATAGCAGGCTACGCACATCGCGCACAAAAGTTTCAATCACAGTCAATACAGGGAAATTCCAAATGACCATCGAACGTACTCTCTCCATCATCAAGCCTGACGCAGTTGCTAAGAACGTCATCGGCCAAATTTACGCACGTTTCGAAGCTGCTGGCTTGAAAGTGATCGCTGCACGCATGGCACACCTGTCACGCGGCGAAGCCGAGCAGTTCTACGCTGTGCACAGCGCACGTCCTTTCTTCAAGGATTTGGTTGATTTCATGATCTCTGGCCCTGTCATGATTCAAGTGTTGCAAGGCGAAGGCGCGATCTTGAAAAACCGTGACTTGATGGGCGCTACCAACCCCAAAGACGCTGCTCCTGGCACCATCCGCGCTGACTTCGCTGACAGCATCGATGCCAACGCTGTGCACGGTTCTGACGCCGCTGAGACTGCCGCTGTTGAAATCGGCTTCTTCTTCGCTGGCCTGAACGTTTACGGTCACTAAAAGCCAATCGACGCAGTGGGCAACCCCTGCGTTGGCGAATAAAAATGACGGCCAACCTGCTTGATTTTGATCTCGACGGTTTGGCCGTTTTTTGTGAACAGCTGGGCGAAAAACGCTTTCGCGCCACACAGTTGTTCCGGTGGATCCACCAAAAAGGCGCACAAGACTTTGATCAAATGTCTGATCTTGCTAAGTCGTTGCGCGAAAAGCTGAAGACCTGTGCACAGGTGCAGCCACTGACCCCCATTTCAAGACACGACTCTGCCGACGGCACCACAAAATGGCTGTTCGATGTCGGCGATGGCAACGCCGTTGAAACCGTTTTTATTCCCGAAGATGACCGAGGCACTTTGTGCATCTCGTCTCAAGCAGGTTGTGCGGTGGGCTGCCGTTTTTGCTCTACGGGCCATCAAGGTTTTAGCCGCAACCTCACCACTGGCGAAATTTTGTCGCAGCTGTGGTTTGCCGAGCACACGCTGCGCAAACAATTCAACACCTCCGAGCGCGTCATTTCCAATGTGGTGATGATGGGCATGGGCGAACCGCTGCAAAACTACAGCGCCTTGGTGCCAGCTTTGCGTGCCATGTTGGATGACCACGGTTATGGCCTATCGCGCCGCCGCGTGACGGTGTCTACCTCTGGCGTGGTGCCCATGATGGACCGTTTGGGTCTTGACGCACCTGTGGCCTTGGCGGTATCGCTGCATGCGCCCACCGACGCTTTGCGTGACAACCTGGTTCCGCTTAACCGCAAATACCCCTTGCACGAGTTGATGGACGCGTGCCGCCGTTATTTGGCGCACGCCCCACGTGACTTCATCACCTTTGAATATTGCATGCTGGACGGTGTGAACGATCAACCCGAACACGCACAGGCTTTGATTGATTTGGTCAAGCCCAAGCGCGAACAAGGTAGAGGTATTGGCGAGCCTGTGCCTTGCAAGTTCAACCTAATTCCGTTCAACCCGTTCCCAGCCTCGGGCCTTACGCGCTCAAGCGCGGCCACGGTCAAAGCTTTTGCGGCGCAGCTCAGTGAGGCGGGCATCATTACCACCGTGCGCAAGACGCGCGGCGACGACATTGACGCTGCCTGCGGCCAGCTGGCGGGCGATGTGAAAGACCGCACCAAGGTGGATGAGCGCATGGCTAAGCAACGCGTGATTACGCTCACACAGGTGGCGTCATGAGTGCTTGGCGTTGGGTGGCCAGCATGGGCCTGTTGTTTTTTGCTGTATGTGGCTTGAGCGCTTGCCGCTCTGCTGGCCCACAACTTGACACACTCACCCAGGCCGAGCCCGATAGCACACGCCAACGCGCCATGCGCCGTTTGAGCCTAGCCAGCGCTTATTACGAGCAAAACCAAAACGACGTGGCTCAGCAAGAAGTGCGAGCCGCTTTGCAAATCGACCCACAATTTGCCGAAGCCTACAGTTTGCTTGGGCTTATTCATCAGCGTGAAAAAGCCCCTGTTTTAGCGCAGGCAAGTTTTGAGCAAGCCATTTCGCTGGCTTCAAAGTCACCCGTGCGCACTGCAGATTTGGCTGCCATTCAACACAACTACGGTTGGTTCTTGTGCGAGCAAAACCGATTTACGGATGCGCAAGCTCAGTTTGACCAAGCCTTGGCTCAGTCCAACTATCGCCAAGCCGATAAATCCCGTCAAGCCACAGCACTTTGTAAAGCAAGGGCCTTGCTCATTACCGACAACCCACTGCGCCTCCCAGCGCAATAATTAACGACCCCAGCCAACTCGGCGTGAACATCACGCGAGCGTCAAGAAAAATTAAAACCGATGACCGAACAAATAGTCCCCTACATCATTCACAGCACATCAGCAGGCGCATTACTAAGGCAATACCGTGAAGCTCAAGGCTTGAATCTGGAGGTATTGGCACATGCCCTGCGTGTGGCACCTGCCAAGCTTGAAGCGTTGGAAGCCGACCACTTGGACGAGTTGCCCGATGCCATGTTTGCCCGTGCGTTGGCGTTGGCTGTGTGTCGTCAGTTGAAGGTTGATGCGGCTCCCGTTTTGGTCTTGTTGCCTAGCCAAGATGTGTCGCGCTTAGCGGCTAAAAACGAGCGTGGCTTGGACTTTCCACTGGACCGTCCGTCGTTCTTGCCTCAGTCCAACTTTTTGACCGTGACCCGCATGTTCACGCCCATGCGTTGGGCAGCATTGTTAGTTTTGGTATTGGCTTTGATGATTGGCTGGTGGCCTGAAATTTATGGTTTGTTGGTATTCAAGGAGGAGCCCGCTGCGGGTACCCTCGTTGTTCCAGTAGCGAGCCAAAACACAGCCTTGCCTTCCACACAAGAGGCGGCACCTGCGGCGGACAGCAAGTCCACCCATGTGGTGGTGACGACGGTTCATTCAGCAGCAGTATCTGCACAAGCTGCCAGCGCGGCAATACCCGCGAGTGCATCAGGAGTTTCTAATGGCAAATAACGAACCATCTAAAGGCATTGATTTATCGCAACCCAAAGCACGACGCAGCCTGCAAGCTCGTGTGTCTTGGGGCGAGCATGTGGTGACAGTGGGTGGCGATGCGCCAGTGCGCGTGCAGTCCATGACCAACACCGACACGGTGGACGTGATTGGCACTGCTATTCAAATCAAAGAGCTGGCTTTGGCGGGCTCAGAACTGGTGCGCATCACAGTCAACACGCCCGAAGCTGCGGCTGCCGTGCCGCATGTGCGTGAGCAACTGGACCGCATGGGTGTTAACGTTCCCTTGATCGGCGACTTTCATTACAACGGACACCGCTTGCTCACCGACTTCCCAGACTGTGCGCAGGCCCTCTCTAAGTACCGCATCAACCCCGGCAATGTGGGTAAGGGCGACAAGCACGACAAACAGTTTGGCCAAATGATTGAAGCGGCCCTGCGCTACAACAAACCCGTGCGCATTGGTGTGAACTGGGGCAGCCTAGACCAAGAATTGCTGGCTAGGTTGATGGATGAAAACGCCTTGCGTGCCCAACCCTTTGAGGCCAAGCAAGTCATGTATGAGGCTTTGATTACCTCGGCCATCGACTCGGCCACCTTGGCCCAAAGCATGGGCATGTCGGCCAACCAAATTTTGCTCAGCTGCAAAGTCAGTGGTGTGCAAGACCTCATTGCGGTCTATCGCGAGTTGGCCCAGCGCTGCAACTATCCGCTGCATTTGGGCCTGACCGAGGCAGGCATGGGCACCAAGGGCACCGTGGCTTCAGCCACGGCCTTGTCCATCTTGCTACAAGAGGGCATCGGCGACACCATTCGTGTGTCGCTCACGCCCCAGCCCGGAGAGGCCCGCACGCAAGAGGTGGTGATTGCCTCAGAAATTTTGCAAGCCTTGGGTCTGCGTACCTTTGTGCCCAGCGTCACCGCCTGCCCCGGTTGCGGCCGAACTACCAGCACTACCTTCCAAGAAATGGCCAAGTCAATTGATGACTTCTTACGCGCTCAAATGCCTGTCTGGCGTACCCAATACCCTGGGGTTGAAAACCTCAAGGTGGCGGTGATGGGTTGCATCGTGAATGGACCTGGTGAGAGTAAACACGCTGATATCGGCATCAGCCTGCCTGGCAGCGGTGAAGCGCCTGCAGCACCCGTGTTTATTGATGGCGAAAAAGCCATGACTTTGCGCGGCGACAACATCGCGCAAGAGTTTCACCAAATTGTTGAAACTTATATTGAAAAACGCTTCGGCTAAACCCCAAGCGCGATGAAGACCTCTGGACTCTAACGTGACCTCTGAACCCACATCAATTAACACGGCTGAGACCGTGAAATCAATCAAGCCAGCCAAGGCTCAAGCGCTGACGGCCGTCAAAGGCATGAACGATTTGTTGCCACCGGCCTCCGCCCAGTGGGAATGGTTGGAAGACAAAGTGCGTGGTTTGATGGCGCGTCACGCCTACCGCAATCTGCGCACGCCGATTGTTGAACACACGGCTTTGTTTGTGCGTGGTTTGGGCGAGGTGACCGACATTGTTGAAAAGGAGATGTACTCCTTTGAAGACCGCTTGAACGGCGAGCAACTCACCTTGCGCCCCGAATCCACTGCGGGCGTGGTACGTGCGGTGGTTGAGCACAACATGCTCTACGACGGCGGCAAGCGTCTGTATTACATGGGTCCGATGTTTCGCCACGAGCGCCCACAACGCGGCCGCTATCGCCAGTTTCACCAAATTGGCGCAGAGGCCTTGGGCTTTCCTGGCGCTGAGTTGGATGCCGAGCTTATTTTGTTGGCCGCCACGCTGTGGCAAGAGCTGGGTTTGCAAGACGTACGCTTAGAGCTGAACAGCTTGGGCCAACCCGACGAGCGTGCAGCCCATCGCACAGCCTTGATTGCCCACTTAGAGGCCCATGCCGATGTGCTGGATGAAGAAGCCAAGCGCCGCTTACACAGCAATCCGCTGCGCATCTTAGACACCAAAAATCCGGCCATGCAAGCCGTGGTTGAAGCCGCGCCAAAGTTGATTGATTTCTTGGGAGAGGCTTCGCTGGCTCACTTCAGCGCGGTCAAAGGCATTTTGGATGCCAGCGGCGTGGCCTACCGCATCAACCCTCGCTTGGTGCGTGGCATGGACTACTACAACCTCACCGTGTTTGAGTTTGTGACCGACCGTTTGGGCTCACAGGGCACCATCTGCGGTGGTGGGCGTTACGACTATCTCATTGAGCAAGTGGGTGGCAAGCCCGCGCCTGCTGTGGGCTGGGCTTTGGGCGTGGAGCGTGTGCTGGAGTTGCTCAAAGAGCAGGGCACATTGCCCGAGGCTGTGGGGCCAGATGTGTACGCCATCGTGCCTGATGCTTCGGCCTTGCCTGTTGTCTTTAAAACCATTCAAATCTTGCGCGCGCAAGGCGTGTCTGTGCAAATGCATGCGGCGCATGGAATGGCTGCAGGCGAGGGGATGGGTAGCATGAAATCTCAGTTCAAAAAGGCCGATGGCAGCGGCGCACAGTTCGCGCTCATTTTTGGTGGCGACGAGTTGGCCCGTGGTGAGGTCACCCTCAAGTCCTTGCGTGATGGCGCAGGTGCTCAAGAGGCTGTGCCCTTGGCCGACGTGGCCGCTCGCGTGGCCACCAAACTTGCGCAAGGCGTGTCCTAGCCTCAAACCTTGGCTAAACCAAGCCTCACCCTACAATTCGCACAATTTTTAGTCAATCCCTTATCACCATGGCATCACCTCTCGACCTCGAAGAACAAGAACAACTGGATGAGCTCAAGCACTTTTGGAAGCGCTGGGGCGATCTCATCACTTGGTTACTGATTGCCGTTTTAGGTGGCTATGCTGCTTGGATAGGCTGGCAGTCCTATACAGCCAAACAATCGACCCAAGCCGCGGCTTTGTACGACACAGTGGAGCGCTCAGCCATCGGTGGCGACATTGCATTGCTCGACCGTTCGGTCGGCGATATCAAAGACAAGTTCGCCAGCACCACCTATGCGCAACAAGCTGCCTTGTTGGCCGCGCGTGTTTACAACGACAGAGATCGCAAAGCCGACGCTAAAGTGCAGTTGAGTTGGGTCATTGACAAAGCCAGCGACGAGGGCTACCAAGCTTTGGCGCGTTTGCGTTTGGCTGCTTTGTTGGTGGAAGACAAGGCATTTGACGAGGCCCGCAAACAGCTCACTGCCAAAACCCCTGAAGCCTTTGCGCCTTTGATGTCTGACCGTTTGGGCGACTTGGCCATGTTGCAGGCTCAACCTGCCGAAGCGGTTCAGCATTACAAAAATGCGTGGAAGGGCTTTGAGCCCAACGCCGAGTACCGCCGATTGGTGGCCGTCAAACTGGCCGCTTTAGGCGCTGACCCTGAAGAAGCAGCGGCTTTGGAGAGCAAAAAGTGACTACAACCTCATCTCGCTGGATATTCCTGATGCGCTTTACGCTCGCTGGTGTGTGTCTGGCCCTGGCCGCATGCTCGGGCACCTCGCGTCCTAAACCCACCGACATTCAGGGCGTGCCCGTGTTGCAAGACATGGCCAATAGTTGGACTGCCAACGTGGGCAAGATCGACTTTCCTTTGGTCGTGTCAGCCCGTGAAGACCGCGTTGCTTTGGCCAACAGCCAAGGTGTGGTGGCTGTGCTGGATGCAAAGACTGGCAAAGACATTTGGCGTTTGAAGTTGGACCAAGCTATTTCTGCAGGTGTGGGCAGCGATGGCCAGTTGTTGGCTGTGGTAACCCGCAACAATGAACTGGTCGCTCTGCAAGACGGCAAAGTGCAGTGGCGCAAGACCATGCCTGCCCAATCGTTCACCGCACCTTTGGTGGCCGGTGCTCGCGTGTTTGTGCTGACGGCTGACCGCTCGGTGATTGCATTTGACGGTGCGACAGGCCGTCAACTTTGGACCCAACAACGCCCCGGTGAGCCTTTGGTGTTGAAGCAAGCAGGCGTGTTGTTGGCATTCAAGAACACGCTGCTGGTGGGCTTGTCTGGCCGATTGGTAGGTCTTGACCCCAACACGGGTGTGATTCGCTGGGAGTCAGCCATTGCCACACCACGTGGTACCAACGACATTGAGCGTTTGGTTGACTTGGTTGGCCCGTTTGACCGCGTGGGTGATGTGGTCTGCGTGCGCGCTTTCCAAACCTCGGTGGGTTGTGTCAATGCCGAGCGCGGCCAAGGCCTGTGGACCCGACCCTCCGTGGGCGAAATGGGCGTAAGCGGCAACGCCACGCTGCTCATTACACCTTTGTCCAACGGCGTGGTGCAAGCTTGGAGTCGCACCACAGGTGAACGCTTGTGGGATACCGAGCGCCTGAAATACCGCATCTTGAGCGCACCGCTGGTGACGCCGCGTGGTGTTTTAGTTGCGGACAACGGGGGCTGGCTGTATTTGCTGTCGCTGGCCGATGGTGCATTGCTCAACCGTATCAAGCTTGACTCAGAAGAGTTGGCAACCGCCCCTGTCATGGCAGGTGGGCGCTATGTGGTGGTCACACGCGAAGGTCGCGTGACGGGCCTCCAAATCCCTTAATTGGGAATGTTAAAGGATTAAGTTTTGAAACCCGTATTGGCCCTTGTGGGCCGCCCCAACGTTGGCAAGTCCACGTTGTTTAACCGTTTGACCAAAACGCGTGACGCCATCGTCGCTGACTTTGCAGGCCTGACACGTGATCGTCACTACGGCAACGCTCGTTTTGAGAAACACGAATTCATCGTCATCGACACCGGAGGCTTTGAGCCCACCGCTGACCAAGGCATCTACAAAGAGATGGCGCGTCAAACCCAGCAAGCCGTGGCCGAAGCCGATGTGGTGGTGTTTGTCGTGGATGCCCGTGGTGGCATTTCGGCCCAAGACCACGACATTGCAAACTATTTGCGCCGTTTAGGTAAACCCACGATTTTGGTGGCCAACAAAGCCGAGGGCATGACCGAAGGCGCTCAGCTGGTTGAGTTTTACGAATTGGGTTTGGGTGCAGTTTTGCCTGTGTCCGCTTCGCATGGCCAAGGCATACGCGACATGATGGCCAGTGCGTTGGCCCCCTTGAATTTAGCTGATCCGACTGAAGACGACGCAGATGTTGACAGCGGCATCATCAAGCTAGCCGTGGCAGGCCGTCCCAATGTGGGCAAATCTACCCTCATCAACACGTGGTTGGGAGAAGAGCGCTTGGTCGCTTTTGACATGCCGGGCACTACGCGTGACGCTATCAGCGTGCCGTTTGAGCGCAATGGTCAAATGTTTGAACTCATCGACACGGCGGGTTTGCGTCGCAAAGGCAAGGTCTTTGAAGCCATCGAGAAGTTTTCAGTGGTTAAAACTTTGCAAGCGATTGAGTCGGCCAATGTGGTTTTGCTCTTGCTCGATGCCACCCAAGGCGTGACCGATCAAGACGCACACATCGCGGGCTACATTTTGGAAAGTGGCCGAGCCGTTGTGATGGCTGTGAACAAGTGGGATGCGGTTGACTCTTACCAGCGCGAGTTGCTGATGCGTTCGATTGAGACCCGTTTGCCGTTTTTGAAGTTCGCCTCCATGCACTTTATATCGGCCAAAAAACGTCAAGGTTTAGGTCCGTTATGGGGCGCCATTGCGCAAGCGCACAAGGCGGCCATGTGCAAGATGCCGACACCTTTGCTTACCCGTTTGTTGCTAGAAGCCGTGCAGTTTCAGTCGCCTCAGCGCGGCGGCATGTACCGCCCCAAACTTCGTTATGCCCACCAAGGCGGCATGAATCCGCCCATCATCGTGATTCACGGCAACTCGCTCGAGCATGTGACCGAAACCTACAAACGGTTCTTGGAAGGTCGTTTTCGTAAGGCCTTTAATTTAGAAGGTACCCCCCTGCGAATTGAGATGAAGACTTCAAGCAACCCTTACGCAGGCAAAGACGACTGACCCTGAGGGGATTAGGGCTCTGTGGTAACGTTGATTTCTTTCAACCTACCAGACACGGACCATATCGTGAACACCGACAACTCAAAGAACAAAGGCCTCCTGTTGCAAGACCCATTTTTGAATATTCTCCGCCGCGAGCATGTGCCCGTGTCCATTTACTTGGTCAATGGCATCAAGCTGCAGGGCCAAATTGAATCTTTTGATCAATATGTGGTGTTGCTGCGTAACACCGTGACTCAAATGGTTTACAAACATGCCATTTCGACCATCGTGCCTGGTCGCGCTGTCAACTTCAACCCCACCGACGGTACAGGCAGTTCGCCTGAAGTCTGAGCTTGAACGCTCTGCAAAAAGGGCTTTCTAGCCCTTTTTTTACGCCTTATTTTTGACGCCTCATTTTTCAGACTGACCGCTTGAACGACACAACTCAAACAACTGCGGGCGTGACCATTTTGGTGGGCGTCGATTTCGGTTTGCCGCATTTCGATACTGAGCTAGAAGAGCTAGGCCTGCTGGCCGAAACCGCGGGCTTGAAGCCAGTGGCACGTCTCACCTGCAAGCGCAAAGCGCCTGACGCCGCGCTTTTTGTGGGCAGCGGCAAAGCTGACGAAATCAAAGAGTTGGCTCTCATGCACGGGGCAACCGAGATTTTGTTTGACCAGTCACTTAGTCCTGCGCAGCAACGCAACCTTGAGCGCCACATGGGCGTGGCGGTGTACGACCGCACTTTATTGATTTTAGAAATTTTCGCCCAACGTGCTCGCAGTCACGAAGGCAAACTGCAAGTAGAACTGGCTAAGTTGCAATACCTCAGCACTCGGCTGGTGCGCCGTTGGTCGCACTTGGAGCGTCAAAGCGGCGGCATCGGCATGCGCGGTGGTCCTGGCGAGACGCAGATTGAGCTAGATCGCCGGATGATTAACGATTCGATCAAACGCACCCGCGAGCGTCTTGAAAAAGTCAAAAAGCAACGCAACACCCAACGCCGCCAGCGCAACCGCCGAGATGCCTTCACCATTTCGCTGGTCGGTTATACCAACGCAGGTAAATCGACCTTGTTCAATGCTTTGGTCAAAGCGCGAGCCTATACGGCTGACCAGTTGTTTGCCACGCTCGACACCACTACGCGCCAGCTTTATTTGGGCAATGCCGACGGCACGGGACGCTCGGTGTCGCTCTCCGATACTGTGGGCTTTATCCGTGATTTGCCGCACGGTTTGATCGATGCCTTTCAAGCCACCTTGCAAGAGGCTGCCGATGCCACGCTTCTTATGCACGTGGTGGACGCTTCAAACACCAACTACCCCGAGCAAATGGACGAGGTTCAAAAGGTTTTGTTAGAGATTGGCGCTTCCGATGTGCCGCAGGTATTGGTGTTCAACAAGCTTGACGCCATGAGCCCGGAAACTCGACCATTACAGATGCATGACCATTTCCAGGTGGATGGACTGATCGTTCCACGTTTTTTTGTCAGCGCTCAAACGGGCGAGGGTTTGGCGGCTTTGCGTGAGTTTTTGGCACAAGAAGCCTTATCTAGCATGCCAGAAGACCATGTTAAATCGTGGGAATTGGATTAAGACTTGAATCCTTAGGCACAATCAAAGACTTCATAGAACTAACAACCATGCGCATGAATTTCAACTCCCACACGGTCAGCCCTAAATCTTGGCGCGCTCGACTGCTCGGCATGTTCAACCTCAACGATGGCCGATGGGGCCGCGACAAAGATGGCAACCCCACCTTTGACCCCAAAGGCACGCAGCCCATCCCGCCTTCCAGCGAAGGCCAAAAGCCTCAAGACCAACCCAAACGCCCGCCCTCTGGCGGGGGAGGACCACCTGACCTGGATGAGCTGTGGCGTGATTTCAATGCCAAGCTGACGGGGCTGTTCGGTAACAAAAGGGGTGGCTCTGAGCCACCGAACAATGGCGGCCCCTTCGGCCCCAATTTCAAATTCCCTCGTTTGGGGCTGGGTTTGATAGCTGCTGTGGTTTTGGCCATTTGGCTGAGCACTGGCTTTTTCATCGTGCAAGAAGGTCAGCAAGCCGTGATTACTCAGTTTGGCCGTTACCACTCCACCGTGGGTGCTGGTTTCAACTGGCGTTTGCCTTATCCGTTCCAGCGCCAAGAACTGGTGTTTGTGACGCAAATTCGCTCGGTCGATGTGGGGCGTGACACCATCGTCAAGTCCACGGGCTTGCGCGAGTCAGCCATGCTGACCGAAGACGAAAACATCCTCGAAATTAAATTTGCCGTGCAATACCGCTTAACTGACGCACGGGCCTATTTGTTTGAAACTAAGAACCCCACCGACACCGTGGTGCAAGCCGCCGAAACAGCGGTACGCGAAGTGGTGGGCAAGATGAAGATGGACGCCGCCATGTCCGACGAGCGTGACCAAATTGGCCCACGTATTCGCACCATCATGCAAGCCATTTTGGACCAATACAAAGTGGGCGTCGAGGTGGTGGGCATTAACTTGCAACAAGGTGGCGTTCGCCCTCCAGAGCAAGTGCAAGCCGCTTTTGACGATGTGCTTAAAGCAGGTCAAGAACGCGAACGTGCCAAGAACGAAGCCGAAGCTTATGCCAACGATGTGGTGCCCCGCGCTGTGGGTGCAGCTTCGCGCTTGAAGCAAGAAGCCGATGGTTACAAATCGCGTATCGTGGCGCAAGCCGAGGGTGATGCCCAACGCTTCAAGTCTTTGGTGACCGAATACCAAAAGGCACCGCAAGTCATGCGTGACCGTTTGTACATCGACGCCATGCAACAGATTTACACCAACACCACCAAGGTGCTGGTGGACACCAAGCAAGGCTCAAATCTGTTGTATTTGCCTTTGGACAAAATCATTCAACAAGCCGGTCAATCTAGTGCCGTAGCGCCTGCTGCCGCTGATGCTGCACAAAACAATGCCGCCAACAACACCAGCGCGCCTGCTGGCGATGTTCGTGCACGCGATGGCCGCTCACGCGACCGTGATGGCCGTTGATAGGGGATAAGAACATGCAACAAAACAAAATTGGTTTATACATTTCCTCTGGTTTCGTGGCCTTGGCGCTGCTCAGCTCTACGCTGTTTGTGGTGGATCAACGCCAGTTTGGCGTGGTCTACTCCTTCGGACAAATCAAGAACGTCATCACCGAGCCTGGTTTGAATTTCAAGTTTCCACCGCCTTTTCAAAACGTAAGCTACATCGACAAGCGCTTGCTCACGCTTGACAATGCCGACACCGAACCCATGCTGACTGCTGAAAAGCAGCGCGTGGTCATCGATTGGTATGCCCGTTGGCGCATCACTGACCCGTCGCAGTACATCCGTAACGTGGGTTTAGATGAAAACGCAGGCGCTGTGCAACTAGCCCGCGTGGTTCGCAATGCGTTTCAAGAGGAAATCAACAAGCGCACCGTTAAAGAGTTGCTCTCGCTCAAGCGCGATGAGTTGTTGGCCGATGTCAAGCGTGAAGTCTTGACCGCCGTCAAAGGCGCCAAGCCTTGGGGCGTGGACGTGATTGACGTGCGCATCACCCGCGCCGATTATGTGGACGCCATTACCGAATCGGTTTATCGCCGCATGGAAGCTGAACGCAAGCGCGTTGCCAACGAGTTGCGTTCCACGGGTGCCGCTGAAGGCGAAAAAATCCGCGCCGATGCCGACCGTCAACGTGAAGTGGCCGTAGCCAACGCCTACCGCGAGGCGCAAAAAATCAAAGGTGAGGGCGATGCCGAAGCCGCGCGTTTGTATGCTGACTCGTTCGGTCGTGATGCCAGCTTTGCGCAGTTCTATCGCAGCTTAGAAGCCTATAAAACGACGTTCAGCAAAAAGAGCGACGTGATGGTGGTAGACCCCTCAAGTGATTTCTTCAAAGCCTTGCGTAGCAGCGGCAGTGGCAGCTCTCCAGCGCCTAAGAAGTAACAGGCGTCTTGTATGAGTTTTGACAGCGATACGCTGTGGTTTGCGTTCGGGCTGATGCTTATTTTTGAAGGTATCTTCCCGTTTTTGTCGCCCCAAGGTTGGCGCGACAAAATGTCGCAACTCATGGTGCTCCACGACGGTCAAATTCGCTTTTTCGGCTTGGCTTGTATCTTGGTTGGACTTTTGATGCTTGGGTGGCTGGGTTAAGGGGGATAAGCCCTGTAAAATTCGGTTTTTAACAGCCTCCCTTTATTACATGTCTGCTTGGGTTCTGCCGGATCACATCGCCGATGTTCTGCCTTCTGAGGCCCGGCACATCGAAGAGCTGCGTCGTTTATATCTTGACACAGCGAGGGGCTTTGGCTACGAGCTGGTCATGCCACCGTTGCTCGAATACCTAGAGTCCTTGTTGTCCGGCACTGGCCGCGCACTTGATTTACAAACCTTCAAATTGGTCGACCAACTCTCTGGCCGCACCTTGGGTTTGCGCGCAGACACCACACCACAAGTTGCCCGCATTGATGCCCATTTGCTCAACCGTGCTGGTGTGACGCGCCTGTGCTACTGCGGTCCTGTGCTGCACACTCGCCCAGACCGACCGTTTGCCACCCGAGAGCCGTTGCAGTTTGGTGCTGAAATTTACGGTCATGCCGGTATCGAAGCCGACCTCGAAGTGTTGCACTTGGCTCTAGATAGCTTGAAGGCTGTGTCGATCAACCAATTCACGCTCGACTTGAGTGATGCGCGTATCGTGCCTGCTTTGTTGGCCCACGTGACCTTGAGCGCACTAGAACGCGATGCCTTGCACAACGCATTAGCCGCCAAAGACATGTCAAGCGTTCAAACGCTCAGCAAAGATTTGCCTGCAAACGTGCGAGAGGCCCTTGTGGCTTTGGTCGGCATGTATGGTGACGCTTCGGTGTTGATCCAGGCCGATAAAGCCTTTGCCGCCTGGCCTATCGTCCTGCAAGCTTTGGCTGAGATGCGCCAAATTGCAGCCGACTTGAGCGATGTGGCGCTGACCTTTGACTTGGCCGATTTGCGCGGCTACGCCTATTACAGCGGTGTGCGCTTTGCCATTTATGTTCAAGGTGCCAGTGACGCTTTGGTGCGCGGTGGCCGCTATGACGAAGTCGGTGCCGTGTTTGGCCGTAAGCGTCCCGCCGTAGGATTTAGTTTAGACCTGAAAGAGTTGGTCAGCGTGGTACCCCAGCGCCCCCTCAAAGCCGCCATTCGTGCGCCTTGGGGCACGGCCAAAGGTTTGCGTGAGGCCATTGCCCGCCTGCGTGCCCAAAGCGAAACCGTGGTTTGCGTGTTGCCAGGCCACGAGAGTGAAGTTGATGAATTTAACTGCGATCGTGAACTGATCGAAGTTGCTGGCCAGTGGGCAGTTCAAGCTGTTCCAGCTGTTCAAGCCCTTTAATTTTTTTAGTAATCGAGTGGAAATGAGCACACCCCAAGGAAAAACCGTGGCTGCAACTAAAGGCCGTAACGTCGTAGTCGTCGGCACCCAATGGGGTGACGAAGGCAAAGGCAAATTGGTCGATTGGTTGACCGAAACTGCCACCGGCGTGGTTCGCTTTCAAGGCGGTCACAACGCAGGCCATACCTTGGTCATCAATGGTGTCAAAACAGCTTTGCATTTGATTCCCAGCGGCATCATGCGCCCCGGCGTGAAGTGCTACATCGGCAACGGTGTGGTGTTATCAGCACCTAAGCTGCTCGAAGAAATTGCTGGCTTGGAGAAAGCCGGCGTTGAAGTGCGCTCACGCCTGCGCATCAGCGAAGCTTGCCCACTCATCTTGCCCTACCACGCAGCGATTGATATTGCACGGGAAGCCGCCAAAGAGAAAGCCGGTACCGCCAAAATTGGCACCACAGGTCGCGGAATTGGCCCCGCCTACGAAGACAAAATTGCACGCCGCGCCTTACGCGTGCAAGACCTCAAGCACCCCGAGCGCTTCGCCACCAAACTGCGTGAGAACCTTGAGTTGCACAACCATGTATTAACTGACATCTTGCATGCAACTGCGGTGGACTTTGACGCGGTCTACAACGAAGCCATGGCTTATGCCAAAGAAATTTTGCCCATGGTGGCCGACGTCTCTCGTGAGCTGAACGAAGCCCACGCAGCCGGTGCCAACCTGTTGTTTGAAGGTGCGCAAGGCACCTTGCTGGACGTGGACCACGGCACTTACCCCTTCGTGACCTCTAGCAACTGCGTGGCTGGCAACGCCTCAGCAGGCGCGGGCGTGGGCCCTGGCATGCTGCACTACATCTTGGGCATCACTAAGGCGTATTGCACCCGCGTAGGCGGCGGCCCATTCCCGACCGAACTCGATTGGGAAAAAGAGGGCACCCCTGGCTATCACATGGCCACCATTGGTGCCGAAAAGGGCACCACCACCGGTCGTGCGCGTCGCTGCGGTTGGTTTGACGCTGCCTTGCTCAAGCGCAGCGCCCAAGTTAACGGCCTAACTGGCCTTTGCATCACCAAGCTCGACGTGCTCGACGGCTTGACCGAATTGCTCTTGTGCATCGGCTACCAGCTGGACGGCGAAACCATCGACATCTTGCCCATGGGTGCAGACGAGATTTCGCGTTGCACACCTATCTACGAGACCATTCCCGGCTGGAGCGACACCACCGTGGGCGTGACTGATTACAACCAGTTACCCAAGGCTGCACAACATTACCTAAACCGCATTGCCGAAACCACGGGCGTGCCCATCCACATGGTGTCGACCAGCCCAGACCGTGATCACACGATTTTGCTGACCCACCCCTACATCGCTTAATTTTTTAAAGGATCAATCATGTTGACTGAAGACGGCAAACACATGTATGTGTCGTACGACGAGTACCACAACCTTATCGAAAAACTCGCCATCAAAATTCACCAATCTGGTTGGGAGTTCGACACCATCTTGTGCTTGGCCCGGGGTGGTATGCGTCCTGGTGACATCTTGTCGCGCATCTTTGACAAGCCTTTGGCCATCATGTCCACCAGCTCTTACCGCGCTGATGCAGGCACTGTGCAAGGCCACTTGGATATCGCCCGCTTCATCACCACACCCAAAGGCGAAATCGCTGGCAAGGTGTTATTGGTGGACGATTTAGCTGATACCGGCCACACGTTGAAAGCGGTGGTGGACCAGCTTAAAAACAACTACGCGCCCATTACCGAAATGCGCACTGCCGTAATTTGGACCAAGGGTGTGTCAGCCTTCGCGCCTGACTTTTCGGTCGATTATTTACCCACCAATCCATGGATTCACCAACCGTTTGAACCGTATGACAACATGCGTCCAGCGGCTTTGTTGGAGAAGTGGAAGGTTTAATATCGGTGCATGTCACGCAGCACCGAACTCATCCATCACGCCTATCAACCACCCGCTGAATTTGAAGCACCGCAAGTAGGCGTTTTTAAGGCCTCTACGGTGATCTTTCCCAACGTGGCGGCCATGCGCACGCGCGATTGGATGGACAAGTCGGCTTACACCTACGGCTTGCACGGCACGCCCACCACGTTCACGCTCGAGGAACGCTTGGCCACGCTCGAAGGCGGCACGCATTGCATTCTCACGCCCAGTGGTTTGGCCGCCATTGCACATGTAGATTTCGCGTTGCTCAAAACAGGTGACGAGGTGTTGATTCCTGATAACGCCTACGCGCCCAATAAGTCGCTGGCCGAGGGGGAGTTGTCGCAGTTTGGCATCACGCATCAGGTGTACGACCCGTTGGATGTGAACGACTTGGCCTCACGCATCACACCGCGCACACGTTTGGTGTGGCTAGAAGCAGCCGGCTCGGTGACGATGGAGTTTCCAAACCTGATTGCCTTAGTGCAACTGTGCAAAGCACGCGGTGTGCTGTGCGCACTCGACAACACTTGGGGCGCAGGCCTTGCGTTCAATGCGTTTGACCTCACGCCAGGGCAGAGTGCTCAAGGGCAACCAACCTTGGGCGTGGACTTGACCATCCATGCGCTCACCAAATACCCAAGCGGTGGCGGCGATGTTTTGATGGGCAGCATCGTCACGCGCAGCGATGAATTAGCGCGTGTGTTGAAACTCACGCACATGCGTTTGGGCACAGGTGTGGGAGCGAACGATGCTGAGATGGTGTTGCGCTCATTGGCCAGTATGCCGTTGCGCTACAAAGCGCAAGATACGACAGCACGTACCTTGGCTAATTGGTGTGCTTCGCAATTAGCATTTAGCCAAGTGCTGCATCCTGCCTTGAGCAGTTCACCCGGACATGCACATTGGCAGCAACTGTGTGTCACGCCGCAAGAGCCCGAAGGTTTGGCCGCTGGCATTTTCAGTGTGGTGGTGGATGCACGTTTTCCCGCTCACGCAGTGGATGCTTTTTGCGATAGCCTCAAGCTGTTCAAGATCGGTTACAGCTGGGGTGGACCCATGAGTTTGGTGATGCCCTACAACATGGCGTCTAGTCGCAAGCTGTCTACCGAACACATGCAAGGTGGACAGGTGGTGCGGTTTTGCATTGGCCTTGAACACGTGAACGATTTACAAAAAGATATCTTGCAAGCGCTGCGACAAGTCAACTTGAATTCCTAGAACAACACAAAACACAAGGGGAGCATATGCAGCAACTGGTACCCGATGAGAATCAAGACCGCATCGATATAGCCTCTATTCGTTTTAGCGATCCATTTCGATGGCTTTGGATGGGGCTCTGTGACATGGTCTCTAAGCCTTGGATTACCTTGTTTTACGGTATTTGTTTTTGGCTCATGGCGCTGATGGTGTTGTATGTTTTTAAAAGCAACCCTGAGTACACCTTGTCTGCTGTGTCTGGTTGCCTGCTCATGGGTCCTTTTTTAGCGATGGGTTTGTATGACGTGAGCATGCATATGGAACGTGGCAAGCCTCCTAGCATGGTGAGCTCTCTCACTTGCTGGGAATCACATTTGAAAAGCATGGGCATGCTCATCATGGTCATGGTGGTGCTTGAATTGCTTTGGGGCCGAGCCTCGTTGGTTGTGTTTGCTGTGTTCTTCAACACGGGCGGTATGCCCAACACGGCTTCGGTGTTAGAGGCCGTGTTTAACCCGCAAAACTGGGAATTCATTGCCGCCTACATTTGCGTGGGTGGTTTTTTTGCAGGCTTGGTGTTTGCCAGCATGATGGTGTCTATACCGATGATTTTGGACCGCGACACGGACGCCATCACCGCGTGCATCACCAGCATGCGCGTGTTTGTGGATCACACAGCGGTGTCTATGGTGTGGGGGTTACTCATCATCGCGTTGGTGGTGCTGGCGTTGCTGCCATCAGCTGTTGGTTTGCTGGTAGTAGGGCCTTGGTTGGGCTTTGCCAGCTGGCACGCTTACCGCGGCTCGGTGCGCGTGACCGAAGCCAACGCGCTGTGAGGCCTTAAGCGCCCACTTGCAGGCACAAAGCCTGTGCTACTTTGTGCAAGCTTTCTGGATGGCGGTCAGCCGCCACGCACGCTTTGGCCTGGCCTGTTTGTGTGAAGTTGCGCACCATCGATGAGGCATAGGTTGGGTCGTAGTGCAGCACCAGCAGGTCACGCACCACGTTCTCAATGTGACCCGTGGCAACTTGCATTTTCCATGCATCAACCACGGCCTTGCCACGAAGGGCCACCAGCGCATCTAGGCGGCGGCAAAACGAGTCATGGTCGTCCACAAAAAATTTGTAGTCTTCCATCAACAATGCCACGCGTTCCTCAAGGCTAATTTGCAATTCAAAACATGGGCTGTCGCGCATGGCCAGCATGAGCGATTCGGGGATAGACAAGTTGCCCACCTTGCGGCTTTCGGACTCCACAAACACGGGACGCGCAGAGTCGAAGCTTCGCAGGGCTTGCCACACGAGTGTGTCGAATCGTTTTTGGCTAGGCTGGGGCTGGCCTGGGATGTGGCCCAGCACCGAACTGCGGTGGCAGGCCAAGTCTTCTAGGTCCAGCACCTGCGCACCTTCTGCAGCAAGTGCATAAAGCAAACGTGTTTTGCCCGAGCCCGTGGGGCCAGAGATGACTTTGAATTGCAGCGGTTCCACACGTTTAGGAATATCTTCCACCATGGCCGCACGAAAGGCTTTGTAGCCGCCTTCGATCAAGTTGACCTTGAAGCCAACTTGCCCCAGCACCATCGACAGCGAACCGCTGCGTTTACCGCCGCGCCAACAGTAAATAAGTGGCTGCCAGTTTTTGGGGAGGTCCAACACTTCGCGTTGGATGTGGCGAGCGATATTGGCGGCCACCATGGCTGCCCCATGTTTTTGCGCTTCAAACGCACCCTGTTGCTTGTACAGGGTGCCCACGAAGATGCGCTCTTCGTTGTTGAGCGAGGGCCAGTTGACAGCGTGTGGCAAATGGTCGAGCGCATATTCGTCTTCGCTGCGTGCGTCGATGATGGTGCTGAAGCCGCCGGGTGAGCCGAGGGGAATGGCCATTCGGGCCAAGGCGTCTTGCGCCGAAATAAAGTTCACACTCACGTTTTATAAATTCTTCTTGATTTCGGGCCACACGTTGGCCAACATGCGCGGGTGCGCTTCTGCTTTGGGGTGGATGCGGTCGGGTTGAAACAGAGTGGCCGCCTCGGGGACATCGGCCACGCCTTTGAGGAAAAATGGCACCAGTCCTGTGCGATGTTTTTTTGCTAGGTTGACAAACATCACTGCAAACTTGGCGCTGTAATCGGGCCCGTAGTTGGGCGGTATCTGCATGCCCACCAACACCACGCGGGCGTTGACGGCGCGGCAAGCTTGAATCATGGCTTCTAGGTTGTTGTGTGTGCTGTCAAGATCCAGGCCTCGCAGGGCGTCGTTGCCTCCCAACTCGATCACCACTTGCACAGGGCGCACTTGGTCCAGCATAGCGGGCAGGCGTGAGCGACCACCGGCGGTGGTGTCGCCGCTGATGCTGGCATTTACCACGCGCACATCGGGGCGCTCGACTTGCAGTTTGTCGGCCAACAAAGCCACCCAGCCTTTGCCGCGAGCTATGCCGTATTCGGCACTGAGAGAATCACCCAACACCAAAATAGTGGCCGCAGGCAACGTCCCGGGTGCAGGGGCAGAGCCGGGCGGCGGCACGTTGTTTTGTGGGGGCTGACCACGGCGGCGGTGGGGGTTAGTAGAGGTGATTTCGCCTTCCATGCCTTGACCGGTGGAGGTGATGATGCTTTGTTGCGCCGCGGCTTTTCCGAGGCTCAAAGTCCCCAGCAAAGTTGCGCCCAGAGCGCCCAAGTTAAAGTCACGTCTTAACAACCCATTGCGACTCATGACCACGCCTTCATTTAGTAAATTATCCACATCGTCTTCTCCGTTGATGGCTGTCTCGCATTTGTCCAAATCGGTGCAAGACGCCAGCGGCAATCTGCACATTCTCCGCGATATCGACTTCACCCTGGCACCTCAGCAATCCTTAGCCATCGTGGGCGCTTCGGGCTCGGGCAAAAGCACCTTGTTGTCCATCATGGCGGGGCTGGACACGCCCACGCAGGGCACGGTGTGGCTAGGTGGCGTGGATATGTTTGCAATGGACGAAGACGAACGCGCCGCCGTGCGTGCACGTCAAGTGGGCTTTGTGTTTCAAAGCTTTCAGCTCTTAGGCAATATGACCGCACTAGAAAACGTCATGCTGCCGCTGGAGCTGGCGGGCTTGCCTAACCCCAGAGCCACCGCCAAAGACATGCTGGTCCGCGTGGGCTTGGGCGAGCGCTTGGGCCACTACCCTAAGGTGCTGTCGGGCGGCGAGCAACAACGCGTGGCCTTGGCCCGTGCCTTTGTGGTTAAACCCACGTTGTTGTTGGCCGACGAGCCTACGGGTAGCTTAGACCACGCCAGCGGCGAGCGCATCATGGACTTGATGTTTGAACTCAACAAAGAATTGGGCACCACGCTGGTGTTGGTGACGCATGATTTAAAGCTAGCGGCGCGGTGCGACCAAGCCATCACGATTGAAGCGGGGCAGGTCAAGGGATAATCACTCCCTATGTCCTCAGCCCCCAAAGTTCTCTTCGGCTTTCATGCCGTTGGTGTGCGCGTGAAAACAGCGCCGCAATCCGTTATCGAAATCTATTTCGATCCCACACGCCGCGATGCGCGCATGCGTCAATTTGTGGATCGTGCCACCGAAGCGGGTATCCGTTTGATCGAGGCCGATGGCCCTCGTTTGGCTAAGCTCTCAGGCGGTCACGGCCATCAAGGTGTGGCTGCGCGTGTGAGTGAAATCAAGATGGTTCACTCGCTCGACGAGTTGCTGGAAGGTATCGAAAAAATTGAATCGCCTTTGATCTTGGTGCTTGACGGGGTGACCGATCCGCACAACCTTGGCGCATGTTTGCGCGTGGCCGATGGTGCGGGTGCTCATGCGGTGATCGCTCCGAAAGATCACGCCGTGGGCATCAACGCCACGGTGGCCAAAGTGGCCAGCGGAGCGGCTGAAACGGTGCCTTATTTTATGGTGACCAATTTGGCGCGTACCTTGAACGAGCTGAAAGAGCGCAACATTTGGATCATTGGCACCAGCGACGATGCGCCCAAAACTTTGTACCAAGTCGACCTCAAAGGTCCTACCGCTTTGGTGTTGGGTGCTGAAGGTGACGGTATGCGTCAGCTCACACGCAAGACGTGTGACGAGCTGATTAGCATTCCCATGTGTGGTGGGGTGGAAAGCTTGAATGTGTCGGTGGCCAGTGGCGTGTGTTTGTATGAAGCGCGTCGCCAGAGGACTGTTGCTTAGTTTTTGCTGGGCTCGCTTCGGCTGCACG
>NZ_JBBAOV010000027.1:29777-32323 GCF_040401135.1 Limnohabitans sp.
GCCGAAGACTGCGGCCTGCGTTTTTTTAGATCCAGCCTAGGGCGCCTAGCAAGGCGCCTATGCCTAGCAACACCAACATGTGTGTTTTGGTTTTCCAAACGATTAGTGTGGTCGCAGCGGCGACCAGCCACATGGGCCAATCTTTTGCGGGGTTGTCGTGGCTACCGGTTAGCAACCAACCTGTGGCAATGAGCAGCGCAATGACGATGGGGGCCATGCCTGCTTTGAAGGCTTTGACGGCCAGCATTTCTCGGTTGCGATGCGCCCATTGCGTGGCCACGAAGGTGAGGGTGCAAGACGGAATCAGGATGCCTGCCATGGTGATGAATACCCCCCACAACGCCAAGCTAATGGCGGGCCAGCCTGCGGCCAAGCCTCCACCTGCATTGAGTCCCACATTCCAGCCCATCAAGGCAACGAACAACACGTTGGGGCCGGGCGCCCCTTGCGCTAAGGCGATGGACGATGTGAACTGTGTTTCGGTCAGCCACTGTGTTTCATCCACCAAGTAGCGGTGAATCTCGGGCGCGGTGGTAATGGCACCACCCACGGACAAGAGTGACAGAGAAATAAAGTGTAAAAACAACATGCCCCAATCGGCCAAGCTGAGTGTGATGCTCATGCGCCACCTCGCTGCTTGATGCAATGCGCTGCCCACACGCTGGCTAAGGGGCCAAGGCTTAACAGCACCCAACCTAGTGGCAAGCGCAGCAAGCCAATAGCGATGAAGGTGAGAGTGCCAATGCCAATGCAGGTCAGCATGCCCATGGGGTTGTTTTTCAGCGCGCTCAGCATCTTGATGCCCACGGCTGCAATCAAACCCGCAGCTACTGCCCCCATACCGCGCAGCATGCCTTGCGCAACCGCTGTATCTGCAACACCTGCGACGGCGGCAGCCAGCAACAGCACCAGTGCGGTAGGTGCTAAAAGCAAACCACTCAGCGCAGCCAGTGCGCCTTGAATGCCAAAGCTTCGCCCGCCAATCATGAGCGCGAGGTTTACCACATTGGGGCCCGGGAGGATTTGTGCAACCGCCCAGTCCTCTAGAAATTCATCCTGCGTGAGCCATCTTTTTTTCTCTACCAATTCACGTTGCACCACTGTCAAAACGCCACCAAAGCCTTGCAACGCCAGCCAGGTGAAGGAGATAAACAAATCTGTTTTACTGCTAGGAGCGTGGGTTGCGCTCATAGGGTCAAGCCACCCGCAACTTCAATCACCGTGCCGTTGATGTAGGCTGCTTCGTCGCTTGCTAAAAAGGCATAGACGTTGGCGATGTCTTCGGGCTGCCCCAGTCGCTTGAGGGGGACGCGACTCACCATCTCTGTGATCACTTTCTCAGGGATGGTCGACAAGATGGGGGTAGCAATAAAACCTGGCGCTACTGCGTTGACGCGAATGCCTTTAGGCCCCAACTCGCGGCTCCAAGTCTTGGTGAAACCAATCACACCAAATTTGGTCGCTGCGTAATTGGTTTGGCCAAAGTTGCCATAGATGCCCACCACAGATGACGCGTTCAAAATCACGCCGCTGCCTTGGGCCACCATCGCATCGGTCACAGCTTGTGCGCAGTGAAAGACGCCGCGCAGGTTCACGTCAATCACTCGGTCAAACTGCTCGAGCGTCATTTTTTGTAAGCGCGCGTCTTGCGTGATGCCTGCGTTGTTGACCAACACATCGATGCGCCCGAATTTGTCGAGCACGGCTTTGATCGTTGCGTCCACCATGTCGCGCTGCGTCACATCCACCACAAAACCTTGGGCTTGCGCGCCTATGTCGTGGCACTTTTTCACAGCCTCGTCGACGGCAGCTTGCTTGACGTCACAGACGATGACGATTGCGCCTTCTTGTGCAAATTTGAGGGCAGTGGCTAAGCCGATGCCTTGGGCCGCACCTGTGATGATGCTGACTTTGCCTAGCAGTCGAGGGGCGGGGGTAGGTGAGGTGTTGGACTTCATGCATTTGAGTGTAATAAACCCAATCGCATGAATGAATCACGGATGTGACTTACCCCGTATTACGCAAACCCGCCGCAATGCCGTTGATTGAGATGTGAATGCCGCGCTGCGCTTTCTCATCACGATCTTGTGGGCGCTTGCCTTCACGGTAGCGTCGAATCAACTCGACTTGCAGGTGGTGCAAGGGATCGATGTATGGGAAGCGATGGCGCATGGAGCGCTCCAGCGCTGCGTTGTTGACCAAGCGTTGCTTGTCGCCCGTGATGAGCTTCAAGGCGTCTGTGGTGCGGTGCCATTCGGCTTCGATCAGACCAAAGATCTTCTTGCGCAAACGCGTGTCGCTGACCAACTCGGCATAGCGCGAGGCCAAGCCCAAATCACTCTTAGACAACACCATGTCGAGGTTCGACAACAGCGAGCGGAAGAAGGGCCATTGACGTTGCATTTTTTGCAGCAAGGCCAGCGCATCTTTTGGTTTGAGCGTGGGGTGCTTGTGGATGAATTGGTCCACCGCTGAACCAAAGCCCAACCAGCCGGGTAAGGTCAAACGGCATTGACCCCAGCTGAAGCCCCATGGAATGGCGCGCA
>NZ_JBBAOV010000028.1:0-1899 GCF_040401135.1 Limnohabitans sp.
GAGCGCAACCTTGCCAAGGTTGAGGTCGCGAGTTCGAATCTCGTTTCCCGCTCCATATTTGATCAGGGAAGCTAACCAGCTTCCCTTTTTCATCAAAGTGAATGGCGCGATAGCAAAGCGGTTATGCACCGGATTGCAAATCCGTTTAGCCCAGTTCGACTCTGGGTCGCGCCTCCATCGAACTAAAGCAACTGTCTCAGGGCAGTTGCTTTTTTTTCGTCTGCACACTTGCGCACCGTTTTTACGGCCGGCTAAGTTTGGATTGAAGATACGACAGTGTTTGTCAGCTTGGGGATGGGGCAGTGTAGGTCCTGAAAAAAGACGAAGTCCTCGATGACAAGTGTTTTGGTGGCGTGATTTTTTTAATTCAAAAGTATCGATACCAAAGTGCCAGGCGGCGACAAAAAATAACCCCTCAGACCTCTGACCAAGTCGGCGCCATGCCGGCTTTTTTTCGCTGCTCACTTAAACTGTTTTTTAACAAAAAGGAGACTCTATGAAAAAACGTTTACTGATTGCTGCATCTTTGGGGTTGGCAAGCCTTTGCACATTGCTGCCTGTCCAGGGGCTGGCACAAACCTATCCGTCCAAACCCATTCGTATCATCGTGCCTTTTACGCCGGGTTCGGTCACCGACACCATGGGCCGGATCATCTCTGAGCGTCTCTCTGTCGCTTTAGGACAGCCTGTCACCATTGAAAACCGGGCTGGCGCAGGTGGCACTATCGGCATGAATGTCGTGGCTAAAGCACCGCCGGATGGTTACACCCTGGGCGTAATTTCATCCGGCCACGTGGTCAACCCGGTGCTCTATGCAAGTATTCCTTATGACACCCTGAAGGACTTTGCTGGGGTTGCACCTTTGGCCAGCTTGCCTTCTGCGCTGGTGGTAGCGCCATCGTTGGGCATTCGGACTGTGCGTGATTTGGTTGCTGCGGCCAAAGCCAAGCCAGGAACCTTCAACTACGCAACGGCCGGCGTCGGCAGCGGCGCTCACATCAGCGCTGAAAAATTTCGAATGGCTGCCGGCATTGATGCCGTGCATGTGCCCTTCAAAGGCTCACCTGAATCACTGACTGAGACCATGGGAGGACGCACACAGTTCACCTTAACGCCTCTTTCGACCGCATCAGGTCTGGTCAAGGAGGGCAAACTTCTGGCACTGGCTGTCAGCACCCCCAAACGCGTGGCTGCATTTCCAGATGTTCCAACCATTGCTGAGGCCGGCTTTCCCAAAGGTGAATTTAACTTCTGGGTGGGTCTGCTGGCCCCCGCTGGAACGCCCAAAGAAATAGTAGCTCGCTTAAATGATGAAATCAACAAGGTGCTTGCAACAACCGAAATCAAAGAGCGTTTTGCCAAACTCGGTGCAGAGCCAATGGAGATGAACCCGGCTCAGTTCGACACTTTTTTGCGTGACGAGTACAACGTGCTGGGTGATGTCATGCGCGCATCTGGTGCCAAACCTCAATAAGTTTAATAATCCGCTTCCCCTTGCCGCAAAACTCGGGGAAGCCTTTTATGTCAGATTACTTCCGTTCGTTTTTTGTTGAACTCGTTTTTTACTTTATTGATGCCACAAAATGTTTTAATTTTTCAAGCCCATTATGAAAAATCTTGTTTTTCTTCTTTGCCTCTTATCTGGTTTTGCGATGGCCAATCCTGACCAACCAAATGAGAACCATATTCAGCCTAAGCAAGTGTCTGAGGAGATCTACAAGAAGTGCTTGTCGAAGGCTAAACACATCTATGAAGAAGAGGTTTGTAAATCAAAAAAGCCAGCCATCCAACAATGTGTTGAAAATGAGGTGAAGGCCAAGGATGCGAAATCAGCCAAAACCAAGTGTGAATTGCTTTACCTAGCGCCATCCAAGTAGATTTGAGCTAAAACCTTTGCAG